>NZ_JBIEKF010000002.1:49381-622991 GCF_043496975.1 Halomonas sp. B23F22_10
CGATGCTCAGGCTGACCGTGGCGGTGCTGGTGTCGCCGTCGGCATCGGTGATGGTGTAGCTGAAGCTGTCGGCGCCTTCGGCGCCGGCATTGGCCTGGTAGGTGAAGGTGCCGTCACCGTTGTAGGTCACCGTGCCCTTGGCGGGATCGGTGGTGACGCTGATGCCGGTCAGCAGATCCACGCCATCGGCGCCGGCGGTGTCGTTGGCGAAGACATCGATGTCGACGCTGCCGTCCTCGGCCACGTCGTCCGTCACGCTGTCGTCCCGCGCCGTCGGACCATCGTCGTTGACGTCGATGGTCAGCGTCGCTTCCGGCGAGACGTCGCCGTCGTCGTCACTGACGCGGACCGCGAAGGCGTCCTGCACCTGATCGGCGGCGCCGGTCTGGTCGATGCCGTCATGGTCCAGGGTGTTGTCGTCCAGCGCGTAGCTCCAGCGGCCGTCGGTATCGACCGTCAGCGTGCCGTAGGCGCCCTGCACGGCCGTGCCGTCGGCTGCGATGGTGACCCAGCTGCCGTCGGCGTTCTGCACCTCGAGCTGGGCGAGCGCGTCGCCGCCGGTGCTGATCTGGAACTGGCCACTGGTGGTCGTCGTGCCACCGCCGCTGCCATCGGCGAGCGCCGATTCCGAGACCACATCACCGTCCTGGTTCAGGTCCGGGGTGGCCACCGTGGGCGTGGAGTCCTCGGCGATGCTCAGGCTGACCGTGGCGGTGCTGGTGTCGCCGTCGGCATCGGTGATGGTGTAGCTGAAGCTGTCGGCGCCTTCGGCGCCGGCATTGGCCTGGTAGGTGAAGGTGCCGTCACCGTTGTAGGTCACCGTGCCCTTGGCGGGATCGGTGGTGACGGCGATGCCGGTCAGCAGATCCACGCCGTCGGCCCCGGCGGTGTCGTTGGCGAAGACATCGATGTCGACGCTGCCGTCCTCGGCCACGTCGTCCGTCACGCTGTCGTCCCGCGCCGTCGGACCGTCGTCATTGACGTCGATGGTCAGCGTCGCGGCCGGCGAGACATCACCGTCGTCGTCACTGACGCGGACCGCGAAGGCGTCCTGCACCTGATCGGCGGCGCCGGTCTGGTCGACGCCGTCATGGTCCAGGGTGTTGTCGTCCAGCGTGTACGTCCAGCGGCCATCGGTATCGACCGTCAGTGTGCCGTAGGCGCCCTGCACGGCCGTGCCGTCGGCGGAGATCGGGATCCAGACGCCGCTAGCATCCTGCACCTCGATCAGCTCGAGGGCATCCACGCCGGTATCGATCTGGAAGGCGCCGCTGGCGGTCAGGTTGCCGCCACCGCTGCCATCAGGCAGAGCAGACTCCCAGACCACATCACCATCGCCGTTGAGATCCTGGGTACTCACCGTCGGCGAGTCGTCCTCCTCGGCGACGAAGGCCGGATCGAACTCGACCAGATTCGGCCCCTCGAGCGCATTGACGTCGTAGTTGAAGGCCAACGGGCTGACGTTTTCACTGATGCGCAGCAGACGCACGAAATCGTGACCGCTGTCGCCGCCGCCCGCACCACCGGCTCCGCCGGCCGCGGTGGCATCGAGCCCTTCGAGCAGATCACCCTCACCCTCGTCGATGGCCGCCAGCAACGCTGCGATATCCCCATCCTGGGCGCTGGCCTCCTCGCTGGCCGGCGACTGATCCGACGCGAGGTCCGGCGTCATCACGACCTCTTCACCACCGGCGATGGCGGCCGGCTCGAGACCGTCGCCAAAATCCAGCACGGCTCGCCCGCCATCGGACGTGACCAGGGTCTCCCCTTCCTGCAGCGCGTCGCCGACGCTGAGCTCACGAAGGTTGCCGTCGGCGTCACGAGCCCAGGCCTGGCCGGTAATGGATACCACGGTGGCGATGGTCATCAGTCATTTCCCCTGAGGAGTCACATCAACCGGCGTTCGCAACGGATACACCGGTGGTTAATGACGTAACACTAAGTCAGGGGACCAGCCCCACGGTATTGGACCGAAGGACAGGTAACAGAAACTAACGAGGCAGGACTGAGACACCACCCTGGCAGGGCTCAGGAAACGCCCTGCTCCTGGTGGGAAAGCTTTAGCACGAGCTGCATGCGGTCGCGCACCTCGAGCTTGCGGAACACGGCGCCGAGATGCGCCTTGACGGTTCGCTCGGTAATGCCCAGCAGACGAGCCACCGCCTTGTTGCTGTTGCCCTCCGCGACGGCCACCGCCACGGCACGCTCACGCTGGGTCAGGCGGTCGAGCATCTCATCGCGCAGCCTCTCTTCCCCGCCGAGAGCGCGATAGGCCCCTCCCACCACCTGGGCCATGAGTTCAGGCCCCACCCAGATGCCCTGATGGGCCGTGACCAGGGCCATCTGGTTCAACAGCTCGGGCGGGGACAGCGCATGAGCGTAGCCCCGCGCACCGGCCTCGAGAGAATGGGTCGCCTCGCGGGAGTCCGGGGCATAGCTCAACACACTGACGATAGCCCCGTGCCGCGCTAGCTCCCGCACCAGCACGGGCCAGGTGTCTCCCTGGATGACCACCCAGGCCTGGACCTCGGCCGATGCCATCTCCAGGGCGAAGGACTCGTCGACACAGCACGCATCAGGAAAGGCCTCGCGCCAGCGCGGCATCAGGGCGCTCTCACGACATACGAAGATCTGCTTCATCAACGTTCTCCCAGCGCGTTCTGCCAGCCTCTCAACACCGGCTTGAGCAGATACTGCATCACCGTGCGCTTGCCGGTCAGGATGTCCACCTGCGCGGTCATCCCCGGTATCACGTCCAGTCTCTGGTGCTCGCTGCCGCCTTCCAGGGTACGGACCCGCACCAGATAGAAGGTATCACCCTCGTCATCGGTGATGGTATCGGGGCTGATGTGGACCAGCTCGGCCTCGAGCCCCCCATAGATGGCGAAGTCGTAGGCCGTCAGCTTGATGGTGGCCGGCTGTCCGGGCCTCAGGAAGGCGATATCCTGCGGCGCGATACGCGCCTCGACCAGAAGGGCATCCGCGGTGGGCACGATCTCGACCACCTCCTGACCCGGCTGCACCACGCCACCGAGGGTGTTGAGGGTCAGGCGCTGGACGATGCCGTCCACCGGCGAGCGAATCTCCGCCAGCCTCACGCGATCCTCCAGGCCGGCACTGGATTCATCCAACGCCGCCAGCTCCGCCATCGTCTGGGAAAGCTCCCCCCGCCACTCGTTGCGCTTCTCGAGCGTGACCTCACGCAGCTTCGACTGGGCTTCCTCGATGGAGGACTCCAGGCGCTCGACCTGAGCCGCGGCCTGGTCGCGCTGCCCCCGGGCGCGCGTGACCTCACGCTGAAGCCGGAGCACCTCGACCTCGGAGACCGCTCCGGAATCCAGCAGCGGTCGGGTCAGGTTCAGTTCGCGCCCGGCCATGCCCAGCTCCCGTGCGGCCGTGTCGCGCCGAGACCGGGCTTCATCCAGCTCCGCACGCCGCTGGGACAGTTGCTCCTCGAGGATGCTCTTCTGTTCTTCCAGCGCCTCGAGGTTGTTGCGGTACTGCTCACGCTCCTGGGCGACGATGTCAGGCGCCTCCTCGAGCAGTTCCCGCGACGGCGTGAAGGGCTCATCGGTGACCAAGGCGCGCAGGCGTTCCACTCGCGCCTCGAGCGATTCGGCCTTGGCGCGATTCTCGCGGAAGTTGGCCACGAAACGCGTCGGGTCGATGCGCATCAGCAGCTGCCCCTGGGACACCGATTCGCCCTCTTCGACCAGGATCTCCTGGACGACACCGCCATCGAAGGACTGGACCTTCTGCAGCTGGCTGGAGGGAATCACCCGCCCGGCGCCTCGGGTCACCTCATCCAGCGGCGCGAAGGCCGCCCACACGATCAGCGCCACCACGGCCAGCACCACGGTATAGAGCATCAGGCGAGCGCGCAGCGGCTCCTGCTGGAGCCTGGCCCAGTCGGCATCGCTGGCCCAGTCGCGATCCAGGTGCGCGGACGTGACCCGCCGCGAGAACAGCCGGTCGACGAAGGGACGAAACGGCTTGCCGCCGGTCTCGGAAAAGCGGCCGACGGCCTCGAAGCCACGCTGCTCGGAGGTACGGGCGTCTTCCGTCATGCGCCGGCCCTCCCGATCTGACCCTTGCGCAGGGCCTCGATCACCTTGTCCCTGGGACCGTCGGCCACCACCTTGCCGGCATCGATGACCACGATGCGGTCCACCAGTGACAACAAGGACGTGCGGTGAGTCACGATCAGCATCGTCTTGCCCGCTCCCACTTCCTTCAATCTTGCCTTGAGCGCCTCTTCGGAGGAGTGATCCATGGCGCTGGTGGGCTCGTCGAGCAGCAGGACGCGAGGGTCGTGCACCAGCGCCCGGGCGATGGCCACCTGCTGACGTTGCCCGCCGGACAGGCGCTGGCCGCGCTCGCCCACGTCGAGATCGATGCCATCGGGGTGGCCGTCGACCAGCCCGGAGAGGCCACTGAGATGAATCACCCGCAGCAGCGACTCGTCGTCGACACCATCGCTGCCGGCGCCGGCCAGGATGTTTTCGCGCAGCGAACCATGAAAGAGCGTGACGTCCTGGGGCACATAGCCGAAATGACGACGCAGCTGGACGGGGTCGTACTGACGCACGTCAACGCCATCCAGCCGTACCGCGCCGGCATCGGGTTCGTAGAGCCCCAGCAGCAGCTTGTGCAGCGTGGTCTTGCCGCACCCCACTCGCCCGAGCACGCCGACCTTCTCGCCGGCCTCGAGGTTCAGCGAGACCTCCCGCAGCGCCTCTCGCTGCTCGTCGGGGTAGCGGAAGCCGACCTTGTCGAAGCGCAGCTCGCCTTTCACCACGGGGCGATCGATGTACGGTCGATCCTCGTGGCGCTCCACCGGCAGTGCCATCACGCCATCCAGCGAGCGCAGTGCCGTGGAGGCCTGATGATACTGGGCCAGCAGCGCAGCGGCCTGACTGATCGGGGCCATGGCCCGCGATGACAGCATGTAGGCAGCGATCAACCCGCCCTGGGTCAGCTCGCCAGCGATGATCAGATAGACTCCCGTGATGACGACCGCCACCGCCACGCTGTGCTGCGCCCACAGCGCCACGCTGCTCACCGAGGAGCTGATCAGGCGCAGCTGGGCGGTAGTCCGCGAGAGAAAGGCGGAGGCCCGCTCCCAGATGCCCTGCGCCCGGCTCTCCCCGCGCAGCGCCTTCAGGGTCTCGAGCTGCGAGATCGACTCGACCAGCGTGGCATTGCGCTGCGCACTGGCCCGCCAGGTGGTCTCGGACAGCTCGTGCAGCTTGCCCTGCGCCGCCAGCGCATAGAGCAGCACGAAGACGATGCCCACCAGCACCGGAATCACCAGGGGCGGACCGATCAGGGCGATGATGGCGGCGAACAGCAGCACGAACGGTAGATCGACCAGCCCGACCACCGTGGCCGAACCGATGAAGGCGCGCACCGATTCGAAGGACTGCAGCATGGCGGCGAAGGAACCGGTGGAAGACGGCCGCGCGGCCATCTTGAGACCGAGCACCTGCGACATCAGCGACGACGAGAGCTTGACGTCGGCCCGGCTCGCGGCCAGGTCCACGAAGGCGCCGCGCATCAGCCGAAGCGCCAGATCGAAGCACAGCACCACGAAGACGCCGATCGCCAGCACCCACAGCGACTCGGTGGCGTGATTGGGCACCACCCGATCATAGATGTTAAGCACGAACAGCGGCATGGCCAGGGCGAAGAGGTTGATCACCACCGACCCGGCGAGCACGTCGCGGTAGAGCCGGCGGTTCTCGCGAATGACGCCCCAGAACCAGTGTCGGTCGCGCTTGCGCTCGACCTCGGGGCCGCGTGCATCGAAGCGAAAGCGGGGCCTGACATAGATGGCCTGGCCACTGTAGCTGGCCTGCAGGCCGTCCAGGTCAACCTCGGTTGCCGCCTCGCCGAGCTCCGGGAAGATCACCCGGGCACGGCGCGCCTTGAGATCCAGCGCCAGCAGCACGCAGGCGCGTCCCGGCTCGAGCAGCAGCACGGCGGGAAACAGCGCGGGATTGAGCTGTACCAGGCGCGAACGGACGATCCGCGCCGACAGCCCGGCACGAGCGGCGGCACGCGGAAAGACGCCCGGCGTCAGGCGCCCTTCCTCCAGCGGCAGGCCCGCCGTCAAGGCATCGGCACTGACGTCATGTTCGTGGGCCAGCGCAATGTTCCGCAGGCATTCGAGCAGCTCGTCCCGAACGGCAGACCTGGCCCCGCTGCCATCATCGAGCGCTTCACGTTGTGTCAATTCTCACCCCTGCGTCGAAACGATAGAGCGACGTCGGTCGAGCCGGGCTCGACCGACACCCACCTCATGCTCTAAGGCCGATAGGCGGCCATGTCGAGATTCTCGCCGGCACGCTCCAGGGTGACCTCCACGCGGCGGTTCTGCCGACGGCCATCCACGGTGTCGTTGGACGCCACCGGCCGGCGTGAGCCGAAGCCCTCGGTCTGGATCAGCGAGGCATCCACGCCCTGCGTGACCAGATAATCACCGACGCTCCGGGCACGACGCCGAGACAGCGGGTCGTTGATGGCGTCATTGCCAGTGGCATCGGCATGGCCGGCGATGTAGACGCGCACCAGGTCGTTGCGGCCGCGGATCTGCTCGGCGAGCCGACGCAGCTCATCGCGCGATGCCATGCTCAGTTCGGCGCTGTTGATCTCGAACAGGGCGTCCGCCGAGAGCGTGACGTCCGGCGCGCGGGTCGGCGGCGCCGTGATGCCGCCGGTGAAGTCGGCCAGGGTGAAGCCGGTGGGCCCCGACGTCGGACAGATGGTCTCGGGATCGAGGGAGACCCCATCGCTGCCGAGCTCGGCCAGGGTCGGCATGTCGTCGCGACGCACCTCCAGGGTCTGCATCAGCTGCCCCATGGCAGCCAGGGTGCGGGCATCGGCCAGGTCGACGTCATAGCGGGCATCGGTATAGGCGCGGCTGGCCTCGAAGTATTCGTTCTCGGTATCCAGCACGTCCAGCAGGCTACGCTGGCCGATGTCGAACTGCTGCTGGTAGGCGCCACGCACGCGGTCGGTAGAGAGCCGATGCTGGTTGAGATACTCGAGCTGCTCGCGCAGCCGCTGGGTGTCGTTGTAGGCGATCTGGGTGGTCTGGCGCACGTCGACGCAGGCCTTCTCGCGCAGGTTGATGGCCTGCTCGACCCGCTCACTGGCGGCACGGAAACTGGCCAGGTCGCTGCCACCGCGGTACAGGTTCATGCTCGCCACCAGTTCGATGCTGCTGCGGTCCTGTCGCTCGTCGACGTCGTCGAGGGAGCCGCTGTCACTGTCCTTGTAGGTGCCGCTGCGGGCGACCAGGTCGAGCGTCGGATGGAAGGCGGCGCGCTCGCCGCTCCTTGCCGCCCGAGAGGCCGCGATGTTCTCGATCGCGGCATGAAACTCCGGATTGCCCTGGAAGGCCAGATCCAGCGCCGACGCCACGTCTGCGGGCAGTCGACCGGCGAAGTCCGGCGCCGGCGCCAGCGAGGCCGCCGGCAGGCCGCCGACGATACGCTGGAAGCGAGCCGTCACGTCATGCAGGTTGGAGGCCTCGGTCATCAGGTTGGATTCGGCCAGCGCCAGGCGTCCGCTGATCTGCTCGAGATCGACCCCACGGCCGGCCCCGGAGAGCGTGCGCTCCTCGATCTGATTGAAGACCTCCAGGTGCTTGGCGTAGTTTTCCTGAGCCAGGCGGACCAGTGCCCGGTAGCGCTGCACATCCAGATAGGCGCGCGCGGCCTCCAGCGAGGTCTGCTCGCTGGCGTCGAGAAGTTCGTAGTAGCGCACCAGCTCGGCGCGATCGAGACGCTCCACCTCGCTGCTGGTGGCGAAACCGTCATAGATCATCTGCGTCAGCGCCACCTCGGCATAGTCGGTATCGAAGCTGCCACGACCGTCGTACTCACGATCCTCCCGCCCCACACCGGCGTTGACGTCCACGCTGGGCAGATAATTCCCCCAGGCGGCACGGCGATCCTGCCCCGAGGCCCGAAGCTCGCGCCAGGCCGCCCGCACCTCGGGATTGGTGCTGATCGCCTGCTGCACGACGCTTTGCAGATCGCTGCTCCCCGGGGACATCAACCCTTGGGGCAGGGACTGGGCGACGGCCGAGGCGATGGGCAGCAGGGCGAGGCCTGCCCCCACGGCAAGGCCGCGGACGATGCGCGCTCGCGCGACGCGCGAAGAGAGTTTGACGCTAGTGCGTTTCATGGCAGTTCCCACCCCTTGCTGAGCCGGCATCAAAAACACGCGGCTACTGTTCGTTATTGTGCCGACTGAGGCCCTCCCTGATCAGGCGGGCTCCAGCCATGGCGATCTTGATCCTTTCTTCGGCTGCAGGGCAATCAGGCGAAAAGATCAGCCACTGCGATGAACGTATTACCACAATCTCTGTAACATATAGTAACCAAAAAGCCGTGATGCGCCAGTAGGTCGCCATGGTGTTTCTGTATGAATTTTGCCAACCGCTATGTAATCCATGACTTACCAAGGGGTCGGTGTACCGGCCGCTCTCGCTGGCAAGCCCAAACGTGCTATCGTCAGCGCCATCAGTCACACGGCCCGCCCAAGGAGAATCGGCATGTCGTCATCGGAGATCCAGAAGACTCGTGTCATCAATGAGCTACGCAGCTTCATCAAGAAGCTGCTGCAGGACCCCAAGATCCTGGAGCAGTCGCTGACGATCGCCCGGGAACGTCTCGGCGAGGGCGACCAGACCCAGGTCATGGCCCAGATCGCCAACGAGATTTCCGACACCACCAGCGTGCACATCCCGGAAGATCCCAAGGAACACTCCGAGGCCGACCGGCTGTTCCTGGAACTGCTCAAGGAAGTGGTGCGGGAGGAACAGGCCCTCTACTGAGCCTCTACCCGCCCCCGGTCGGGGGCGGCCATTCGCTGCACCGCCTCCCTCGACCTGCGCGCGCTCCCGCTCGCTGGTACAATGCGCGCCCTTTTGCCACGCCCCGCTTCAACGCCGCCTCGCATGCTCTATCTCCTCAAGCTTCACCCCGAGATCACCATCAAGTCCCGTTCGGTCCGTCAGCAGATGACGCGCTGCCTGACGGCCAATATCCGCAATACCCTGCGCCGCCTGGATGAGCGCGTGCGGGTCAAGGACCAGTGGGACGCCATCCGCGTGCGCCTGCCGGAGGGTCTCGACGCAGACACCACGTCCGCCCTCGAGGACAGCCTGACCCGCATCCCCGGCATCCAGCAGGTGCTGGCCACCGAAGAACGCCGGTTCGACTCGCTGGAGCAGGCCGCCGACCATATCGTGCCACTGTGGGGCCCGCTGATCGCCGGTCGCAGCTTCCGGGTCCAGGCCAAGCGGCGCGGGGAACACGATTTCACCTCGGCGGACATGGAGCGTTATCTCGGCGGTCGCCTGCTGGACGCCACCCCCAATGCCCGCGTCGACCTCAAGCACCCCGAGGTGGTCGTGCCGGTGGAGCTCGCCGACCAGCGCCTGCAGGTGATCCGCGCCCGCTGGAAGGGGCTCGGCGGCTATCCCCTGGGCGTACAGGGCCAGGCCCTGGCGCTGATGTCCGGCGGCTTCGATTCGCCGGTGGCGGCCTGGAAGATGATCCGCCGCGGCGTGAAGACCCACTTCCTGTTCTTCAATCTGGGGGGGCCGGCCCACGAGGCCGGCGTGCGCGAGGTCAGCCACCACCTGTGGGAGCGCTATGGCGTCTCCCACAAGGTGAAGTTCATCTCGGTGCCCTTCGACGGCGTGGTGGGCGAGATCCTGCGCACCATCCCGGATGGCCTGATGGGGGTGGTACTCAAGCGCCTGATGATCCGCGCCGCCAATCGCATGGCCCAGCGGCTGCGCATCCCGGCGCTGGTCACCGGCGAGGCCATCGCCCAGGTCTCCAGCCAGACCCTGGCCAACCTGGCGGTGATCGACGACGTCAGCGAGCGCCCGATCCTGCGCCCGGTACTCACCGACGACAAGCAGGACATCATCGACCGGGCCCGGCAGATAGACACCGCCCGCATCGCCGAATCGATGCCCGAGTACTGCGGCGTGATCTCGCGGCGCCCGCATAACAAGGCACCGCTGGACGACGTGCTGGCCGCCGAGCGCGAATTCGATGGTCGGGTACTGGACGACGCCATCGAGGCCGCCGTCATCAAGCGCATCGATGAGGTGCTGGAACGCGAAACGGCGCCGGCCGAGGTCGCGATGGTGCAGACGCCCGAGGAGCTCGCCTCGCTCGACACGCCCTGCATCATCGACATCCGTCGCGCCGACGAGCGCGAGGCCGCCCCCCTGGCGCTGCCCGAGGCCGTCGCTCGGGTGCCACTGATCGAGATCCCCTTCTACGAGCTGCAGGACCGGGCCCCCGAGCTCGATGCGGACCGGCACTATCTGCTGTACTGCGACCAGGGCGTGATGAGCCGCATGCAGGCGCTTCACCTCGCCGACCGCGGCCTGCATCACTTCGGCGTCTATCAGGACCGTCCCGACGCCTGAGGCCCCGGTTCCCGCGGGCGTTAGCCCTATTTTCCTAGTCGTCGATGGAGCAATCTCCTACCCGAGACTCAGGCAGCCCCCGCGGTGTCCCACTATAGTGAGGACACTTCACTCCGTGGGTTGCCTGATATGGATATGGGTTCCAATCCGCCGTCCAGACATCACCCGCTCGCTCGCCTTGCCGATAGCCTCGAAGCGCTCGAGGCATCCGCGGGGCCGGACGAATGGCGAGACGACATACTGGCACTGGTCGAGCGACTGTTCGGTCATGCCCCGATCATGATCGACGGGTTCGATGAACAGGGGCACTGTATCCTCTGGAACCATCAGTGCGAACGGGTCTTCGGCTGGACGGCCGAAGAGGTAATGAAACACCCCGACCCCCTGGCACTGTTCTATCCCGATCCGGCGGAATACCAGGCGGTCGTGGCCGGCCTGTCGTCCAGTGACGGCTCGCAGTTTCAGGAGTGGACACCGACGACCCGTGAAGGACAACGGCTCACCACCCTGTGGGCCAACGTCGCCCTGCCAGGCGGCGGCATGATCTGCATCGGCCACGACATCACCGAACAGCGCCAGGCGGAGAACCAGCGGCGTCTCGCCGCCAGCGTCTTCGCCTCAAGCTCCGACGCCATCATGATCACCGATGCCGAACGGCGCATCTGCGACACCAACGCTGCTTTCACGCGCATCACCGGCTATGCCAGGCAAGACGTGCTGGGCCTGACCCCCGCCATGCTGGGCACCGCTCAGCATGACCCGGAAACCTACGAGGCGATCTGCCGCCATCTGGACACGGAAGGCAGCTGGAAGGGCGAGATCCTCGGCTACCGGCGCAACGGCGAGGCCTACCCGCTGATGCTCTCGGCCTCGGTGGTACGCGACGACCAGGGCCGGGCACTCCACTACGTCGCCACCTTCTCCGACATCACCCACCTCAAGCGCCACCAGGACGAACTGCATCACCTGGCACGACACGACGTGCTGACCGAGCTGCCCAATCGCCGCCACTTCACCGAGCACCTCACGGGCGCGCTGCCACGGGCCCGTCGTGACGACACGCTGCTGGCGGTGTGCTTCCTCGATCTGGACGGTTTCAAGCCGATCAATGACCGGCTGGGCCATGCGGCTGGCGATCAGGTGCTGATCACGATCAGCCAGCGGCTACGCGAGGCCATTCGCGCCGGCGATGTGCTCGCCCGGCTGGGCGGCGACGAGTTCGCCCTGCTGCTGACCGACCTGGAAGACCGCGAGGAGTGCCTGCGGATCGTCGAGCGAGTCCGCCACCTCATCGCCAGGCCCATCCCCCTGGACGACGCACTGGTACGCATCTCCACCAGCATCGGCATCACCCTGTTTCCCCAGGATGATGCGGAGGCGGGCATCCTGCTGCGTCACGCCGATCAGGCCATGTATTGCGCCAAGCGCGGTGGCAAGAACCGCTATGCCTTGTTTGACCCCGAAGAGCGCGAGGATTCGTTACCCGGCCGTCGACGCCTGGATCGCCTCGAGCAGGCCTTACGCGACGACGAGTTTCGGCTTCACTATCAGCCCAGGGTCGATCTGCACAGCGGTGAGGTCTGTGGCCTCGAGGCCCTGATTCGCTGGGAGCATCCCGAGCATGGCCTCCTGGCCCCCGATGAGTTCCTGCCCCAGCTGCTCGGCAGTCGTCTCGAGGCGCCCCTCGGCGAATGGGTGATCGAACGGGTCCTGCATCAGCTCGCGGACTGGCAGCACCAGGGGCTCGCCCTGCGCATCAGCTTCAATGCCAGCGCCAACGACCTGGCCCTGCCCGAGTTCTGCGATCGGCTGACGGCGGCCCTGGCGCGCTACCCCGGGCTGGACCGGCGCCTGCTGGAGGTCGAGTTCCAGGAAAGCGCCGCGGTAGCGGATATCGATGCCATCACCCATACGCTCCAGCATTGCCGCCACTCGGGCCTGCGCATCGCCCTGGACGACTTCGGCACCGGCTACTCGTCGCTCGCTCATCTGCGCGAGCTGCCCATCGACACCCTCAAGATCGACAAGCGCTTCGTCGGTGCCATCCTGGAGGACGAGCGCGACGCCGCCCTGGTCCAGAGCATCATCCAGATCGGCGCACGGCTCGGGCTCGACGTAATCGCCGAAGGCGCCGAGTCGCCCGCACACTGCCAGCGGCTGCTCGAACTGGGCGCCTCACAGGCCCAGGGCTACGCCATCGCCCACCCCATGCCCGCCGAACGCATCCCGCCTTGGCTCGCGAGCCGGGCCAAGGGGCCTCACTGACCGCCCCGCTCGCGTTCGTCACGCACGCCGCGCGGGGCGGCGACGCCCCATTCAGACCGCCTGTGGCACGGCCCGAGCCCGAGCCGGCAAGGGCCCGGGCGGATGCAGCCGGCGAGGAAAATGCTACAATCCGGAGCCTGATTTCACGGATATCCGCATGACGGCCTCGACTTCGCCCAGGCGTCGAGTCGGCCGCCGTGCTCCACGTCTACGGGAACCTCTGAGCCACCATGTCGAACACCGCCCCGCGCAAGATCCTGGTCACCAGCGCCCTGCCCTACGCCAACGGCGCCATCCACCTGGGCCACCTGCTGGAATACATCCAGACCGACATCTGGGTGCGCTTCCAGAAGAGTCGCGGCCATGACTGCCACTACGTCTGCGCCGACGATGCCCACGGTACTGCCATCATGCTGCGCGCCGAGCAGGAGGGCATCACCTCCCAGGCGCTGATCGATCGCGTCAGCCAGGAGCATCAGGCCGACTTCTCGCGCTTCGGGGTCGCGTTCGACAACTATCACTCGACTCACTCCGAGGAAAATCGCCACTTCAGCGAGCTGATCTACACTCGCCTGCGCGACCAGGGCCACATCGCCACCCGCGACATCGAGCAGATGTACGATCCGGAAAAGGGCCTGTTCCTGGCCGACCGCTTCATCAAGGGCACCTGCCCGAAGTGCAAGGCCGAGGATCAATATGGCGACAACTGCGAGGCCTGCGGTGCCACCTACACCCCGGCCGAGCTGATCGACCCGGTCTCGGCGATCTCCGGCGCCACTCCGGAAGTGCGCAGCTCCACGCACTACTTCTTCAAGCTGCCCGACTTCGCGGCCTTCCTGCAGGGCTGGATCAACGACGACCACGTCCAGCCACAGATCCGCAACAAGCTGATGGAGTGGTTCGAGTCAGGCTTCAACGAGTGGGACATCTCCCGCGATGCGCCCTACTTCGGCTTCGAGATCCCCGATGCCCCGGGCAAGTACTTCTATGTCTGGCTGGATGCCCCGATCGGCTACCTGGCCAGCTTCAAGAACCTCTGCGAGCGCGAGGGCCTCGACTTCGACGCCTACTGGCGCGAGGACTCCGACGCCGAGGTCTATCACTTCATCGGCAAGGACATCGTCTACTTCCACGCCCTGTTCTGGCCGGCCATGCTGCACGGCGCCGGCATGCGCACGCCGACCGCGGTGAACTGCCACGGCTTCGTCACCGTCAATGGCGCCAAGATGTCCAAGTCGCGCGGTACCTTCATCAAGGCCGCGACCTATGCCGAGCATCTGAATCCCGAGTACCTGCGCTACTACTTCGCCGCCAAGCTGACCGCCGGCGTCGATGACCTGGACCTCAACCTCGAGGACTTCGCCCAGCGCGTGAACTCGGACCTGGTCGGCAAGGTCGTCAACATCGCCAGCCGCTGCGCCGGCTTCGTCAAGAAGCTCGGCGGCGGCAAGCTCTCGGCCCACTGCGCCGAGCCCCAGCGCGTCGCCCGCTTCGTCGCCGCCGGCGACGAGATCGCCGAGTCGTTCGAGGCCCGCGAGTTCGGCCGCGCCATGCGCAAGGTGATGGAACTCGCCGACGAGGCCAACACCTACATCGCCGAGGCCGAGCCCTGGGTGCTGGCCAAGCAGGAGGGCCGCGAGCAGGAAGTGCTCGATATCTGCTCGGTGGGCATCAACCTGTTCCGCCAGCTGATGGTCTACCTGGCCCCGGTGCTGCCCGAGATGGCCGAGGGCGCCCGCGCCTTCCTGAAGCTCGATTCCCTGGACTGGGACAGCCGGCAGGAACTGCTGGTCGATCATGAGATCGCCAAGTTCAAGCCGCTGATGACCCGGGTCGAACGTGACCGCATCGACGCCATGATCGAAGCGTCCAAGGAGGATCTGGTGGAAGAACAGAAGCTCAAGGAAACCCCCAAGGGTCCGCTGGCCGACACCCCCATCGCCGAGACGATCGACTTCGGCGACTTCGCCAAGGTCGACCTGCGCATCGCGCGCATCGCCAAGGCGGAATACGTCGAGGGCGCCGACAAGCTGCTGCAGCTGACCCTGGACCTGGGCGGCGAGACCCGCAACGTCTTCGCCGGCATCCGCAAGGCCTACGCCCCGGAGGCCCTGGAGGGCCACCTGACGGTGATGGTCGCCAACCTCGCGCCGCGCAAGATGCGCTTCGGCGTCTCCGAAGGCATGGTACTGGCCGCCGGCGACGACGACGGCATCTACCTGCTGGAGCCTCACTCCGGCGCCCAGCCCGGCCAGCGCGTGAGCTGATCCGGGCATGACGCAGCCCGCCCTGATCGAGGCCGTCGACGCCGCCTTGCCGCAGACCCAGTGCGGCAAGTGCGGCCACGACGGCTGCCGTCCCTACGCCGAGGCCATCGCGGAAGGCGAGGCGATCAACCGCTGTCCGCCCGGCGGCCAGGCCACCGTGGTGCGACTGGCCGAACTGACCGGCCGCGCCGAGGTGCCGCTGGAGCAGCCCGCCCAGTCGCCGCTGGTGGCGCGGATTCGCGAGGCCGAGTGCATCGGCTGCACCAAGTGCATCCAGGCCTGCCCGGTGGACGCCATCCTCGGCGCCGCCAAGCACATGCACACGGTGATCGAGGCCGAGTGCACCGGCTGCGAACTCTGCGTGGCCCCCTGCCCGGTCGACTGCATCGACCTGCTGCCGCATCCGGACTGGCAGGCCGCCGACAGCGAGGCCGAGCAGGACGCCTACCTGGCCCGACGCGCCGAGCGCGGCCGTCGCCGCTTCGAGGCGCGCAACGCGCGTCTCGTCCGCGAGGAAGACGCCCGGCGTGAGCGTCGTCGCCAGCGCAGCGCCAGGCAGGCCGCGCCGGCCCGGTCGCCCCATCAGGCCCAGCCACAGGCGCCCACGGCACCGTCCCAGGCGCCGGCGGCGTCGTCCAGTGCCCTGCGCGCCAGTCGGGTCAGCCTGGTCGCCAGCCTCAAGCGACTGGATCGCCAGCGCCAGGCGAGCGATCTCGCGCCCGACAAGCGCGACGAGCTCGAGCGTCGCGATGCGGAGCTTCGCGAGCGCCTGGCCGACGTCGATCGCCAGCTCGCGGGGGCCGACGGCCCCCAGGCATCGAACGACGATGCGGACAAGAGCGCCCGGCAGGCCGAGCGTCAGCGTCGCTTCGCCGTCAACGCGGCCGAACAGGCCAGGCGTCGCGCCCGCCAGCAGCTGGCTCATGCCGAACGCCAGCGCGACGACGAGGCCATCGCCGCCGCCCACGAGCAGATCGAGCGCGCCGAGCACATGCTCGCCGAGGCGCGAGCCGCCCTTGCGCCCGCCTCCCACTGATCCCAAGCGGCCATCCCATGAACGCCCAGAAACGCCAGCAGATCTTCACTCGCCTGCGCGAGCACAATCCCGAACCCACCACCGAGCTGAACTGGTCGACGCCCTTCGAGCTGCTCGCCGCGGTGCTGATGTCGGCCCAGGCCACCGACGTGGGCGTCAACAAGGCCACCGACCGACTGTTTCCGGTGGCCAACACCCCGGCCGCCATCCTCGAGCTGGGGCTGGACGGCCTGAAGGAACACATCAAGACCATCGGCCTGTACAACACCAAGGCCGAGAACCTGATGAAGACCTGCCGCATCCTGATGGATCGGCACGGTGGCGAGGTCCCGCGAACCCGCAAGGCGCTCGAGGCGCTGCCCGGCGTCGGCCGCAAGACCGCCAACGTCATCCTCAACACCGCCTTCGGTGAGCCGACCATCGCCGTGGACACCCATATCTTCCGGGTCTCCAACCGCACCGGCATCGCCAAGGGCAAGGACGTGGTCGAGGTGGAGCAGAAGCTGCTTCGCCACGTGCCCAGGGAATTCCGCCAGGACGCCCACCACTGGCTGATCCTGCACGGTCGCTACACCTGCGTGGCGCGCAAACCGCGCTGTGGCAGCTGCGTGATCGAGGATCTGTGCGAATTCCCGGACAAGGTGGACCTGTAGGCGCTCTTCACCCACCACCCAACGCGCCGGACATGACCGGCCTGGGAGACGCTGGATGGCCCTGCTCCAATCGCTGCTGCTGCCCCCGCTGCTCAACGCCTGGCTGATCCTGATCGGGGGCCTGCTGTGGATGCGCCTGCAGGTGATCGGCGGGCTGATGGTCGCGTTGGGCCTGGGCAGCCTGGTCGTGCTCGCCACCCCGACGGCCAGTCATGCCCTGCGCCAGGGGCTGGAACCCCCGCCGCTCGCCGCCGGCGCCCTCATGGACGGCGCCCAGGGGGAACGAGCTAGCGCCATCGTGATTCTCGGCGGCGGCCGTGACTATGACGCCCCCGAATTCGGCTGGGGCGATGCCCCCTCCAACGCCAGCTGGCGACGCCTGGCCTACGGCGCCTGGCTGCATCGTCAGAGCGACCTGCCGATCCTGGTCAGCGGCGGTCGGGTCCATGACGAACACAGCGCCGAGGCCAGCCTGATGGCCGCCGCCCTGCGCGAGGTGTTCGACGTCCCAGTCCGCTGGCGGGAAGGCGGCAGCGCCAATACGGCGGACAACGCGCGGCGAAGCGCCGAGATGCTCACCGCCGAAGGCATCGACCATGTGGCGCTGGTGTCCCAGGCCTGGCACCTCCCGCGCGCCACGGCCGAGTTCGAGCGCGCGGGCCTTGCCGTCACGCCGGCCCCCACCGAGTTCGCCAGTCCTCCTCCCGGTGGCTCCCTGGCCTGGCGGCCCAGCGCCTATCACCTGCATCAGAGCACCCGCGCCCTGCATGAATGGCTGGGGCGCGGTGCGCAATGGCTGAAAGCCACCCTGTTGCCGCCCTGACACGACAACGCCGCGGCTCGGCCGCGGCGTTGTTCCTCCTGGGAGCCAGGGCTCGTCGACGGTCTTGCCTAATCTCGCGTCGACGGACACGGCGCCCCGCACGGCGCACAGGCACTGGCGTCACGCTGCACCAGCGCAGACTGAGCCCGCCCATCCCCCATGTTGAAGGCGAAGGTGGGGCTATTCAGATGATCGACCAGGATCAGCACCAGGATGGCCAGCAGGATGCCGACGATGCGGTGACGTTGGTAAGCAGCGGTCATGGCGTCTTCCTTCGATCAGTTGGGCAGGCGGAACCAGGGCCGCAGGCGAACGCCGATCAGCGAGCCGGCGAAGGCACAGGCGAACCAGACCCAGGCGTGCACGCTGGCCGAGGCCAGGCCGGAGAACAGCGCGCCGATGTTGCAGCCGAACCCCAGCCGCGCGCCATAGCCCAGCAACAGGCCACCCACCACCGCCGCCAGGAAGGGCCGCCCCCGAGGCGTCTGTCGGCTGGCCTCGTTGAAGCGGTGGGCCATGCCCGCGGCCAGCATCGCGCCCAGCAGCAGACCGAAGTTCATCACCGAGGGGATGTTGACCAGCACCGAGTCGGCCAGCGCCTGGGCGGGATAGGCCCAGTTCCAGAACTCGAACTGCCCCATGTCCACCCCGAGCCCCTGCAACGCCTTGGCGCCCCACAGGTTGAAGGCGAAGGTGATGCCCCAGGGCGAGCCGCCGATCACCAGCGTCAGTGCATTGCCGACGGCCAGCACGATGATCGCCCACAGGAACGGCCAGCGGCCGGTGAAAAGGGCCTTCGCCATGCTGCCCTCGATCGGCCGAAGGCGCAGCTCGGTGCGCTCCAGGTCGCCATGCGCCCGCCGCTCGATGCGGTTGACCCACAGCGTCACGGCGCCGAGGCCCAGCCACTGGACGGCAATCGCTCCCGGCACGCCGACCCAGTCGATCAGGCTGATCGGATCCACCGCCGGCAGATCGAGCCACCAAGGCAGGTGGATGGAGCCGAGTACCGCGCCGACGATGAAGAACAGCAGCGTCACCATCATGCGCAGGTTGCCGGCACCGACAGTAAACAGAGTGCCGGAGCCACAGCCCCCGCCCAGCTGCATGCCGATGCCGAAGAGGAAGGAGCCCACCACCAGTGAGGTCCCCACCGGCGCCACCGCGCCGATCACGTCGTCGCGGCCGCTGCCCAGGATCGGAATCATGATCAGCGCGGCCAGGGCGAACAGCAACAGCTGGGCACGCATCCCGGCGCCGCGCTTCTTGGTCACCAGATTGCGCCAGCCGGCGGTGAAGCCGAAGGCACCGTGATACAGGGCCACGCCCAGCACGGCGCCGATGGCGAACAGTGCCAGCAGAAACGGTGCCGTCTCGAGCCACACCAGCCCGCCCAGCACCACCAGGCCGGCCAGCGCCAGCCCCACCACAAAACGATCGGGCCCCGGTCGGATCGCCGCCGGGGCCATGGTATTCGCTTGAGTCATCGTGTCTTCGCTCTACTCAATAAAAGCCTCCCGGACACACGGCCTCGGGAGGCACGATCGCGCCTCAGTCCTCGACGCCGAAGAACTCGAGCACCTTGCCGAGGCCGCGCTTGGCAACCGTGACCGGGCGACCGTCATCCTGCGACCACTCGGCCATCGAGCCGTCGTAGAGGGCCACGTCGTCTAGCCCCATCACCTCGCTGAGCACGAACCAGTCGGTCGCCGCCCAGTGCCCGGTGTTGCAGAACGATACCGTCGGCTTGCCGGCCTCGATGCCCGCCGCCTCGGCGCGCGACTGCAGCACCTCCTGGTCGAGGTACCAGGCCTGCTGACGCTCGACCAGCAGCGTCTGCTGAGGCAGGTTGAGCGCGCCGGGAATGGTGCCCGGGACCTTGGCCGCAGGCGACTGGTTCTCGCCGCGGAAATAGTCCTCGGGGCGGGCGTCGACCAGCTGGGCCTGCCCCGCCTCGCGGGCGGCCTGCACATCCTCGGTCGTCGCGATCAGCTCAGGCTGCAGCTCGCCCTCGAAGTCGGCGAATTCGCCGCGCTCCGGCGCGCCGCTGGCCACGTCCATGCCCTGGGCCTGCCAGCCGGCGAAGCCACCGTCGAGGATCGCGACCTCCTCGTGCCCCAGCACCTTGAAGGTCCAGTAGACCCGGGCCGCGCTGCCGAAGTCCGTGGCACCGGTACCGGCAGGCACGACGACCACGGTGTCGTCATTGTCGATGCCGAGGCCGCCGATCAGGCGCTCGAGGCTGGAAACGGGCGGCAACAGGCCGGTCACGCCGTCGCGGGACTCGCGCCAGCCGTCATCGGTGTAGCTGCTGTATACGCTGCCAGGAATATGCGCCGCCTCGAAGGTGCCACGATCGCCGCCGCCGTCGATGCCGGAGCGCACGTCGAGCACCACCAGGTCGTCATCGTCGAGGCGATCGCTTAGCCAGTCGGCCTCCACCAGCGGCGAGACGTCGGCGGCCAGCGCCGAGGAAGCCGCCATCATCAATCCAGCGCCTGCCAGAAGGGGTTTCCACATATACCTGACCTCTGTCATCGGGATTTAAGAACCCCATTATCCGGGTCGGCGTCACCACTGCAATATACGCCAAACGCATCAATCAAAATTATTTAAGCGCATAAAGTTATTACGCACCTCACCCGGTGGGGTATCAGCCCAGCGAAAACGCCCCGCCGCGCTCGATCGCCTTTCGATACCCCGGCCGCTCGCGGCAGCGGGCCAGGAAGTCCTGCAGCCGGGGCGCCGACTCGAGCCCGCCGCGCCCCTCGAGCGCCAGCACCGGGAAGCTCATCTGGATGTCCGCCGCCGAGAAGGCCTCTCCGGCGAACCAGGTCGCGCCCTCGAGCTCGGCCTCCCAGAAGTCGCGCAGCTCGGTGATGCGCGGCCCCAGGAAGTTCTGCTCCACGCCCTTGGCGAACTGCCGCCCCAGCGGCCGCACCAGGGCCGGCACCGGCGGCTTGCCGAGGCGCGAGAACACCAGCCGCATCACCAGCGGCGGCATCGCCGACCCCTCGGCGTGGTGCAGCCAGAAGCGATAACGCTCGCGCTCATCGCTGCCGACGGGCGGCGCCAACCGGCCGTCGGCATCGTGATGCTCGAGCAGGTATTCGATGATCGCCCCGGACTCGGCGATGGCCCGCCCACCCCGCGCCTCATCGGTGATCACCGGCGACTTGCCCAGCGGATGCACCGCTTTCAGTGAGGCCGGGGCCAGCATGGTCTCGGGATCACGCCGATAGACGACCAGCTCATACTCGACACCCAGCTCCTCCAGCAGCCACAGCACGCGCTGGGAACGCGAGTTCTCCAGATGATGTACGCGAATCATGAGACATTCTCCCTGTCCTTTCGTGAATCGCCAGTGTAACGGGCTTGGCCCAAGGTCGTCTTTGCCACCTCAGAAGCCCTCTCTAGACTTGGAGAAACAGGGATTCAATGCGTCGTGCAACGGGCGTCACGGGGAGGACGGCATGCGCAAGGTGCTGGTAGTGGACGACGAGCCCAATATCGTCCTGTCGCTGGAGTTTCTGATGCAGCAGGCCGGCTTCGAGGTGGTGACCGCGGAGGACGGCGAGACGGCGCTGGCCCGCGTGTCCGAGACGCGACCGGATCTGATGCTGCTCGACATCAGCCTGCCGGGCATCGGCGGCTTCGACGTGCTGGAACGGCTGCGGGCCGATCCCGACCTCGCACCCCTCCCGATCATCATGCTCACCGCTCACGGGCGCGAGGTGGAACGCGAGAAGGGCCTGGCCCTGGGCGCCGACGACTATGTGACCAAGCCCTTCTCGACCCGCGAGCTCGTCGAGCGCGTCAAGAGGCTGCTCGGCGACGTCGGACGGGAGGGCGAACCATGACCCGCCGCCGTCCCGGTCCGCCCCGCCGCCAGACCCTGATCGGGCTGTGGCTGCTGCTCAGCGGCGTGAGCCTGCTGGGCGGCGCACTCTTCGCCCTGTGGCTGGACGGCCTGATCGCGCCGCAAGGCCTGGCCCGCGGGGCCCTGTGGGCCGGCAGCTTCTCCGGCGGCGGCACCATCTTCCTGGCCGGCCTGATCCTCGAACGGCGGCTGTTCATGCCGCTGCGGCATCTGCAGGTGCAGCTGGCACGCCTGGTGGCCAATCCCGATGCCGTAGACGACTATCCCCCGGAGGGCTGGCTGCGCGGCCTGGGGCCCGACCTGGTGCGCATCCGCGAGGCCTGGCGCGACGATCGTGCCCGGCTGGGCAACGCCCGCGCCGAAGGGGCGCGCAGCGCCGCCCGCATCCGCCAGGAGCTCGAGGCCCTGCTGCAGGTGCTGGACACGCCGCTGCTGCTCTGCGATCGCCATCGCCGGCTCCTGCTGTTCAACCCCGCCGCCGAGGCCCTGTTCGCCGATGCCCCCGGCCTGGGGCTCGGCAAGCGACTCGACACCCTGCTGCCCGCCGCCAGCCTGCAGGAGGCCCTGCGCCAGCTGCCCGAAGACGCGACGCCCAGGGACGTGCTGGTCCCCTGCGGCGAGCGCTGGCTGCGCGCGACCCTCAGACGGATCCCCGAGAGCCAGGGCGAGACCCTGCTGACGCTGGTGGATGCCACGGCCAGCTGGCACAACGAGCTGGGCGCCGGTGCGGCCCTGGCCGAACTGCTGCCCGCCCTGCGCCGCCATGGCGCCGGCCTGACCAGCGCCGCCGATGCCCTGGGGCACCTGTCGGGCACCGATAACGACGCCCTGCGCCAGCGCCTGTCGGGGGTGGTCGAGGAGGAAGGACGCGGGCTGGCCGAAGGCCTGGAGCGGCTGGGCGAGACGCTCGATGCCCAGCAGTGCCAGGCCGAGCGCCTGTCCCCGCTGTGGTCCAACGATCTCTGGGCCGGCCTCGTCGAACGCCTGCCTGCCGGCGGCCCGACCCTCACGCCCATCGGCATGCCGGCCTGGCTCAAGGGCGATGCCCCGGTGCTGCTCGAGGCGCTGCACAGGCTGCTGACCCGGCTGGCCGAGCGCACCGGCGAGACCCGCTTCGACGGCGAGGTCTGCCTGGGCAAGCAGCGCGCCTACCTCGACCTGTGCTGGCAGGGGGCAGCGCTCAGCGAACGCGAGCTGTCGGCCTGGCGAGGCGAACGCCTCGAGGCCCTGCCGCTGGCCCCGACCCTCGGCGAGGTGCTGCGCCAGCATGCCAGCGACGCCTGGAGCCTGGCCGATGAAGACGGCGCTCACGCCCGCCTGCGGCTGCCCCTGCCGGCGCTCGAGCGGGTGGGCGCCCCTCGTCCGGCTCCACCGCCACGCCCCGAGTTTCATGACTTCGGCATCGCCGAGCTGCCACCGCCGGACGCCGAGCTCGCCGCCCGGCCGCTGCGGGCGCTGGAGATCGTGGCCTGCGATACCGAGACCACCGGCCTGGAGCTGCGCCGCGGCGACCGGGTGATCAGCATCGGGGCCTGCCGCATCGTCAACGCCCGGCTGCTGGCCAGCGAGACCTTCGACCTGCTCATCGATCCCGGCCGGCCGATTCCGCCGGCCAGCACCGCCATCCATGGTCTCACCGACGCCGACGTCACCGGCGCCCCGCCCGCCGCCGTCGCCCTGCCGCGCTTTCGCGACTACGTCGGCGACGCCGTGCTGCTGGCCCACAACGCCGCCTTCGACCTACTGGCCCTGCAGCCATCGGACGGCGGCGTCTCCCTCGACATGCCGGTGCTGGACAGCCTGCTGATCTCCCGCGGCCTGGACCCCAGCCTCGACGGCCATGACCTGGATTCCCTGGCCGAACGCTACGGACTCCCCTTCCCGCCGGGCAGCCGCCACACCGCGCTGGGGGATGCCCGGGTCACCGCCGAGCTGTGGCTGGCCCTGCTGCCGCGCCTCGAGGCCCGGGGCATCGACACCCTGGCGGCGGTACTGGCCCTGCAGGCGAGCGCCTTCGACCGGGAGGACGCCAGCGCCTCATGATGACGTCACGCCGCAAGGAGCGCCTGGTCGCCCTGATCGTTCTGGCGACGCTGCTGTTCACACCGCCGCTGCTGCTGGTCACCGAGCGCCTGGGGCTCGGCGCCCTGACGCTGTATGTCTTCCTGGTCTGGACCGCGGTGATCGCGCTGGCCGCCTGGCTGCTGGAAGGCGGGCGCCGGGAATGAGCCTGCGCGGCGAGTGGACCGTGCTGGCCGTGGCCTTCGGCTACCTGGCCCTGCTGTTCCTGATCGCCGCCTGGGGCGACCGGCGCGCCGCACGAGGCCGATCGATCATCGGCTCCCCCACCATCTACGCGCTGTCGATCGCCGTCTACTGCACCGCCTGGACCTTCTACGGCAGCGTCGGGCGCGCCGCCGAGACCGGCCCCAGCTTCCTGCTGATCTATCTCGGCCCGACGCTGGCCATGCTGCTGGCCCCCTTCGTGACGCGCAAGATGGTGCGCATCGCCCGCGCCCAGCGCCTCACGTCGATCGCCGATTTCATCAGCGCCCGCTACGGCAAGAGTACCGGGCTGGGCGCCCTTGTGGCGCTGATCGCCCTGATCGGCATCACGCCCTACATCGCCCTGCAGCTCAAGGCCATCACGCTGAGTCACGCGGTACTGGTCGACTACCCCGTAACGGCCGGCCAGGCCCTGGAGACCACCGCCTTCTGGGCCGATAAGTCGTTCTGGGTGGCGCTGGTGCTGGCGGTGTTCATCATCCTGTTCGGCACCCGCCACCTGGACGCCAGCGAACGCCATGAGGGCATGGTCGCCGCCATTGCCTTCGAGTCGCTGGTCAAGCTGGCGGCCTTCCTGGCGGTCGGCGCGTTCACGGTCTTCGTGCTCTACCGCGGCCCCGGCGAGCTGTTCACCCGGGTCGCCGAGACCCCGGACCTGCTCGGGGTGCTGGGCCTGGCCGCGGTACCGGGCGGCGCCCTGGGCTGGGTGGGCACCCTCGCCCTGGCCTTTTTGGCCTTCCTCGGCCTGCCACGCCAGTTCCAGGTGATGGTGGTCGAGAACGTCGACGAGCGGCACATCATTCGGGCGGCCTGGCTGTTTCCGCTGTATCTGCTCGCGATCAACCTGTTCGTGCTGCCCATCGCCCTGGCCGGCCTGCTGGGCGATGCCGGGGGCGATCCGGACAGCTTCGTGCTGACGCTGCCGCTGGCCACCGGCGCCGAGGGGCTGCCGCTGCTGGTCTTCATCGGCGGCCTCTCGGCCGCCACCGGCATGATGATCGTCGAGACCATCGCGCTGTCCACCATGGTCAGCAACCAGCTGGTGATGCCGCTGCTGTTGCGCGCCCGGCTGCTGCCCCGCGGCGGCCAGGGCGCGCTGGCCGGCTGGATGCTCGGCGTGCGGCGTCTGGCGATACTGGCCATCCTGCTGCTGGGCTACGGCTACCATGCGCTGGTGGGTGACGCCTACAGCCTGGTCACCATCGGCCTGGTGTCCTTCGCCGCGGCGGCCCAGCTCACCCCCGCACTGCTGATCGGCCTCTACTGGCGCGGCGCCAATCGGCTCGGCGCCGGACTCGGCCTCACGGCCGGCTTCATCGTCTGGGCCTGGACGCTGCTGATCCCGGGCTTCGCCCAGTCCGGCTGGCTCGACGCCGACTTCCTCACCGACGGCCCGTTCGGCATCGCCTGGCTCCGGCCCTATGCGCTGTTCGGCCTGGAAGGCTGGGATATCTACACCCATGCGCTGCTGTGGAGCCTGGTGGCCAATGTCGGCCTGCTGGTCGGCGTCTCACTGTTCACGCGGCCGTCGGCGCTGGAACAGACCCAGGCCGCGCTGTTCACCGAGGCGCTGCATCCGCGCCTCGACCAGGCCTCGCTGGGGCATGCCGGCCACACGCCGCGCGGCGAGCTGCGCGCCCTGCTCGACCGCTATCTGGGCGCGGCCACCACCGCCCGAGTATTCGCCGAAGAACCCGATCAGGACGACCGGCACCCCGCGTCGCCGGCGCTGGTGGCGCGGGGCGAACGGGCGCTGGCCGGGGCGCTGGGCAGCGCCTCGGCCCGGGTGCTGATCGACTCGGTGGTGCGCGGCGAAGCCCTCGACCTGCCGGCGCTGCTGAGCGTGCTCGATACCACCTCCGAGACGCTGGAGATGAACCGCCGCCTCGAGCAGAAGTCCCGCGAGCTCGAGCGCGCCGGCGAGGCGCTGCGCGAGGCCAATGAACGGCTGCGCGAACTCGACCGCCTCAAGGACGAGTTCGTGGCCATGGTCAGCCACGAGCTGAGGACGCCCTTGACCTCGATCCGCGCCTTCGCCGAGATCCTGCGCGATCATCGCGACCTGCCCGACGACAAGCGCGAGCACTTCCTCGAGGTGGTGGTACGCGAGAGCCAGCGGCTGTCTCGACTGATCGAGGAGATTCTCGACCTGGCCCGTCTCGAGAGCGGCCGACTGACGCTGCATCCCGAGCGGCTCGATCTCACCGAGCTGGCCCGCCGAGGCGTCGAGGCGGTGCAGCGCCCGCTAGAGGAGCGCGGCATCACGCTGGAGGTGGCCCTCGAGGGGGACGCCGCGCCGGTGATCGGCGACCCCGACCGGCTGGAACAGGTAATCATCAATCTGCTCGACAACGCCGGCAAGTTCGCCGACGGCGCGTCCCCGCGCGTGCGCCTGGCGCTGACGCGCCACAAGCGCGGCTATCGGCTGGCCGTCGAGGACAACGGCGCCGGCATCGCCGAGGAGGAGCGCGAGCGGGTGTTCGAGAAGTTCCACCAGATCCAGCATCAGGACGACGGCGCCCCGCGCGCGCGCCCCCGGGGCAGCGGGCTGGGCCTGCCAATCTCGCGCGGTATCGTCGCCCATCTCGGCGGCCGGCTGTGGGTGGAAGACGCCCCGACGCTGGGCGGCGCCTGTCTGGTGATGGAGCTGCCGGAGGCCCCCGACGATTCGGCTAGCTCGACGCCTGTGCCCGCTTCACCAGCCGGCGAATGACGCCCAGGTCGTGGCGCAGCAACAGGCGCTGATCCTCGCCGAGCGCGTCGAGGTCGATCCAGCCATCGGCGGCGCGGCCCTGACGCAGGGCATCACGCTGGGCCGTCAGCGACAGCGCCTGCAACCGCTCCAGCGCCCGCCGCAGTTCGGCCGCATGCGACACGTCCAGCGCCCCCGCCAGCACCAGCGCGGCCAGGCGGTCTCGGGTGGCCATCGCCCGCACGCGATGACGCACGCTCAGCAGGCGCACGGCGCCGACCAGCGGCAACAGTCCACGATGTTTGAGATCCAGCGCCGACTCGGACGGCGCCCCCTCACCTCCGCCGGCCAGTCGTCCAAAGCGGTCGAGCGCCACCGGACATTCATTCAACAGCGCCGCCATCTCGTCGAGAAACAGTCCGGCCTCGGGCACGTGACGCATCACCCCATCGATCAGCCCAGTCGACAGCGCGGCATCACCGTACACCGGTGAAGCATCGAGCAGGATATTGGCCTGCTGCACGCGCTTGACCCGCCGCTCGGCGGTCCAGATGGCCAGCTGGGTCTGCCACTCCGAAAGGCGCTTGCGCCACATCGGCCAGCGCGCCATGACATGCCCCGGACAAAGCGGAATGCCGGCGGCGTCGAGACGCGCGGTGAAGCGCCAGCCCAGCGCCTGGAAGTAGCCATCGATCTCGGTATGACGGGCGTCCGGATAGTCGGCGATGACCATCGCATTGTCCTGGTCCGGCACCAGCAGGCTCTCATGGCGAGCCGCCGACCCCAGCGTCATCACGCAGAACGCCAGCGGCGGCGCGCCCCAGCCCTGCTCCTGCATGGCGTCGAGTGACGCCTCGATGGCCCGACGATAGAGCGCATCGTTGTGGTCGCTGATCAGCTGGCTGATGCGCCAGGCGGGCAGATCGAGGCGCACCAGCGCCTCCACAAGATGCCGCTGCCAAGCATGCGCCTCGGCCAGGCCCGGCGTCGTCCCCAGACGCTCGATGGCCTCGGCCAGCGGCGCGAGCAGCGCCGGCAGCCGTCCGACATCGGGCACGATGTCGTCGGCAAACAGCGAGCGCCAGGCAGAGGGACGGTGAAGCAGATGCATGACAGCTCTCGTTGGGGGATCGCCTCCAGCGTAGCAAGCGCCTCGAGCTTTCCGATTGACCGGGAACAGTCATCCGGTGCCCTGTCCGGATGCCCGACCAAAAAAAGACGGCGCCCCTGGGGGCGCCGTCGCTTGGAAGCCTGTGGCAGGACCTGAGATCGGCTCAGCGATCGTCGAACAGGGCGTCGCCCACCTCGTCGATCATCCGCTCGGCCTTGTTGACCATCAGCGCATCGCAGGCCTCGCGCCCGGGCACCACGTCGGAGCGCTCGAAGCGATGCTCGAGCATCTCCTCCCCTTCGCCGCGGGGCTTGCGGATCCAGCCGCTGACGCGATACTGGCCGCCCATCTCCTCGGACTGAGGCACGATCAGGTAACCCTGATAGGACACCGGCTCGCCCTCTGGCGCGGCGGCAGGCGTCGTGTCTCCCTGGCCGAACAGACCGGATAGCAGTTTCTTCAGCATCGAAGCCTCCTGGATCAAGAGCGCCGACCTGGCCGGCGCTGTCTGGATCAGTCCTGCTGACGACCCTTGCCCGCCGCAATGCGCAGACGCAGCGCGTTGAGCTTGATGAAGCCTTCGGCATCCTTCTGATCGTAGGCGCCGGCGTCGTCCTCGAAGGTGGCGATGGACTCATCGAACAGCGAGGCGTCGGACTTGCGGCCGGCCACGGTGGCGTTGCCCTTGTAGAGCTTCATGCGCACCACGCCGGAGACGTTCTTCTGGGTCTCGTCGATGGCGGCCTGCAGGGCACGACGCTCCGGGCTCCACCAGTAGCCGTTGTAGATCACCTCGGCGTACTTCGGCATCAGCTGGTCCTTGAGGTGGGCTTCCTCGCGGTCCAGGGTCAGCGACTCGATGGCGCGGTGGGCGCGCAGCATGATGGTGCCCCCCGGGGTCTCGTAGCAGCCGCGGGACTTCATGCCCACGTAGCGGTTCTCGACGATGTCGAGACGGCCGATGCCGTTGTCGCCGCCCAGCTGGTTGAGCTTGGAGATGACCTCGTGGGGACGCATCGGCTCGCCGTCGATGGCCACGATGTCGCCGTTCTCGTAGGTCAGCTCGACGTAGGTCGGGGTGTCCGGGGCGGCCTCGGGGGAGACGCTCCAGCGCCACATGTCTTCCTCGGCCTCGGTCCAGGGGTCCTCGAGGTTGCCGCCCTCATAGGAGATGTGCAGCAGGTTGGCATCCATGGAGTACGGCGACTTCTTCTTCTGGCTGGTGAAGTCGACCGGGATGTCGTGCTGCTGGCAGTAGGCCATCAGCTTCTCGCGGGAGTTGAGATCCCACTCGCGCCACGGGGCGATCACCTTGACGCCCGGCTTCAGCGCGTAGGCACCGAGCTCGAAGCGCACCTGATCGTTGCCCTTGCCGGTGGCGCCGTGGGAGATGGCGTCGGCGCCGGTCTGGTTGGCAATCTCGATCAGGCGCTTGGCGATCAGCGGGCGCGCGATGGAGGTGCCGAGCAGGTACTCGCCTTCATAGATGGTGTTGGCGCGGAACATCGGATAGACGTAGTCGCGGGCGAATTCCTCGCGCAGGTCCTCGATGTAGATTTCCTTGACGCCCAGTGCCTCCGCCTTGGCACGAGCCGGCTCGACTTCCTCGCCCTGACCGATGTCGGCGGTGAAGGTCACCACTTCGCAGTCGTAGGTTTCCTGCAACCACTTGACGATGACGGACGTGTCCAGGCCGCCGGAATAGGCAAGCACGACCTTCTTGACATCGGACATGCTGAGGCTCCTTTTAGCTATTCGGTGTAGAGGAGCGATTATAGCGCGACGAGCCTGGCGCGAATACCGGCGCGGCGGGACGCATCGCGGTGAAACTGCTAGACTCCCGCGTTTCGAGACAACCCGACCCCAAGTCAAGGAGAGGTGCATGAGCGAGGTGGCCGCCCGCGAACTCATGGCACAACGCTTCCGCAGTTTCCTGCCCGTGGTGGTGGACCTGGAAACCGGCGGCTTCAATGCCCAAGGCGACGCAATCCTGGAGATCGCCGCCGTGACCCTGACCATGGACCCCGAGGGCAACCTGATGCCCGACGCCACCTATGCCTATCACGTCAATCCCTTCGAGGGGGCCAACGTCGAGCAGTCCGCCCTGGACTTCACCGGCATCCGCCTCGACGACCCGCTGCGCCAGCAGGTGGCGGTCAGCGAGTCCGAGGCGCTGGGCGAGATCTTCCGGCCGGTGCGCAAGGCGATCAAGGCCAGCGGCTGCACCCGCGCCGTGCTGGTGGGCCACAACGCTGCCTTCGACCACGGCTTCCTGAACGCCGCGGTGGAGCGCTGCGGGGTCAAGCGCAATCCCTTCCACCCCTTCTCGAGCTTCGACACCGCCTCGCTGGCCGGCCTGGTCTATGGCCAGACCGTGCTGGCCCGCGCCTGCCGCGCCGCCGGCATCGAGTTCGACAACAGCGAAGCCCACTCGGCGCGCTACGACACCGAACGCACCGCCGAGCTGTTCTGCGCCATGGTCAACCGCTACAAGGACCTGGGCGGCTGGCAGCTGGCCCAGCGCGAACAGGGCATCGAAGAACCGTAAGCGGCAAGCGGCAAGCGGCAAGCGGCAAGCGGCAAGCGGCAAGCGGCAAGCGGCAAGCGGCAAATCAGCAGCTTGAAAATTGCCTAAAGAAAAAAAGAAACCCCCGAAGGCTGAACACCTTCGGGGGTTTCTTGTGGCTCGACGCTTGTCGCTTACTGCTCGGCGTCGTCCTGATGCTTGGCGGCGGTTTCCTTGATCAGCGGCTCGAGCTCGCCGCTTTGATACATCTCGACGACGATGTCGCAGCCGCCGACCAGCTCACCCTCGACCCACAGCTGCGGGAAGGTCGGCCAGTTGGCGACCTTGGGCAGCTCGGCGCGGATGTCCGGGTTGTCCAGCACGTTGACGAAGGCGAAGCGCTCGCCGCAGGCCATCAGGGCCTGGACGGTCTGGGCCGAGAAGCCGCACTGCGGCAGCTGGGGGGTGCCCTTCATGTAGATCAGGATCGGGTTTTCGCTGATCTGGCGCTGGATGTTCTCGACGGTGGTACTCATCTGCATTCCCTCTGGATCGGTGGTGGCCGCCGCGCCAAGGATAATACCCGAGTGCGCAGGTGGGCCTTCGATGCCGACATTGTACGGATGCCAGCCGCGTTGCGCATCCCCCGCCGGCTGGCTAGGATGGTCGTTTTTTCCCGTGGAGTGACGCCATGGCCACCCGCCATTTCCTGACCCTGCTCGACCTGAGTCCGGAAGAGCTGCGCTACCTGATTCAGCGCGGCATCACGATCAAGAACGGCCTGAAGACCCACGGCCCAACCTACACCCCGTTCGCCAACCGCACCCTGGCGATGATCTTCGAGAAGTCGTCGACGCGCACGCGAGTGTCGTTCGAGACCGCCATGGCCCAGTTCGGCGGCCACGCCCTGTTCCTGTCGCCGCGCGACACCCAACTGGGCCGCGGCGAGCCGATCGGCGACACCGCCCGCGTGCTCTCGGAGATGGTCGATGCGGTGATGATCCGCACCTTCTCCCACGAGGGCCTTGAGGAGTTCGCCGGCGCCAGCGACGTACCGGTGATCAACGCGCTGACCGATGATTACCATCCCTGCCAGCTGCTGGCCGACGTCATGACCTGGACCGAGCTGCGCGGCAGCGTGCGCGGCCGCACGGCGGTATGGATCGGCGACGGCAACAACATGTGTCACTCCTGGATCAACGCCGCCCGCCAGTTCGAGTTCGACCTTCGCGTGGTCTGCCCCGAAGGCTACGAGCCGCGTCAGGACATCCTCGACGCCGCCGGCGACCGGGTGAGCATCCACCGCGACCCCATGGCCGCCGTGGAAGGCGCCGACCTGGTCACCACCGACGTCTGGGCCTCCATGGGCCAGGAAGAAGAGCAGGCCAAGCGCGAGGCCGACTTCGCCGGCTTCCAGGTCAGCGAGGCCATGCTCGACCGCGCCGCCGACGACGTGCTGTTCCTGCACTGCCTGCCGGCCCACCGCGGCGAGGAGATCAGCGAGACCCTGCTCGAGGACCCGCGTGCCGTGGTCTGGCAGGAAGCCGGCAACCGCCTGCATGCCCAGAAGGCGCTGATCGAGTTCCTGCTGCTGGGCCGCGTCGAGAACTGATCGACACCGCCCTCCCCGCTCTCACGACGCCCCGGCCATGCCGGGGCGTCGCCGTTCAGGCTCCCATCCCCCAAGCCATCGCAACCTCCGCCAGGCCTATCCGGCACAACCGGCCAACCCGCCGAGCAGACGCATGTATACATCCCCATAGCTCCCGCCATACTGCGGCGCTCTCGCTTTCTGCTCCGCTTGCGGGTCAGTGCTCGCCGTTCGCAGCGGAGCGCCTCGCCCATGGCGCAGGGGGCTCTTCAACCTGTCGTCGGCGTCTCGGCAACAGGCTTAGACCTTGGTCTAACACTCTCTCGCCGGTATAGTTCTCCACAACATTCGACTCCACGATACAGCCTGCCCTTCCATGACGACGCTCTCCGCCGACACCATCCCCCAGCGCAGCCTCCGCCAGTGCCTCTGCAACATGGCCGTCCTGCTCTATCGCCAGGGCCACGTCCTGGAAATCGTCTCCAGCCCGCATCGTGGCCTCGACCGTCACAGCCTGAACGCACTGGCCGAAGCCGAGCCCGACTGGCCGAGCCATCAGCGCACCCTGGAGCGCAGCGAGGCCGCCACCTTCAACGCCCAGCGTCGCTTCGTGCTCACCGACCTGGGCCGAGAGCTGCTGTTCGAGATGTTTGGCGAGGGCGCCGCCGATATCGCCTGACCTCGGTGCCCTTCCCTTCCACCACTCGGGCGACTTTCGTTAACTCAATGTCGCCTAGCGTCAACTTACTCCCGGCGCCATGACGGACACTCCCTGCAGTTCACGCGAGGAGGTCCCTATGAACCGCAATGTCATCATGACCTGCGCCATCACCGGCGCCGGCGACACCGCCGACAAGAACCCCAACGTTCCGGTCACGCCCAAGCAGATCGCCGACGACTGCATCGCCGCCGCCAAGGCCGGCGCCAGCGTCGCTCACATCCACGTGCGCGACCCCGAGACCGGAGGCATCAGCCACTCCACCGAGCACTTCCGCGAAGTGATGGATCGGGTACGCGAGGCGGATACCGACATCGTCATGAACATCACCGCCGGCGGCGGCGGCGACTGGATCCCGGATGCCACCGACCCGACCCGCGGCGGCCCGGGCACCGACATCCAGACCCCGGCCGAGCGTCACGCCCCGGTGGGCGAGCTGCTGCCGGAGCTGTGCACCCTGGATTGCGGCAGCCTCAACTTCGGCGACATGGTCTACGTCAACACCGCCGACTGGCTGCGCGAGCATGCCCGCCTGGTGCAGGCCGCCGGCGTCAAGCCCGAGCTCGAGTGCTTCGACCTGGGCCACGTCTGGTTCGCCCGCCAGCTGCAGCAGGAAGGCCTGCTCGATGGCGACCCGCTGTTCCAGCTGTGCCTGGGCATCCCCTGGGGCGCCGAGGCGGACACCGAGACCATGCTGGCGATGCGCAACAAGCTGCCGGAGAACGCCAACTGGGCCGCCTTCGGCATCGGCCGCCATCAGATGCCGATGGTCGCCCAGGCGATGCTGCTCGGCGGCCACGTGCGCGTCGGTCTGGAGGACAACCTCTACCTGAGCAAGGGCGTGCCAGCCACCAATGCCAGCCTGGTCGAGAAGGCCACCGGCATCATCGACAATCTCGGCGGTCGCGTCATGACCCCGGCCGAGACCCGCGCCCACCTCAAGCTGCGCGACCCCAAGACCGGTCAGATCGCCGGAGGTGACGCATGAGCCAGCTCTCTATCATCGGTACCGGCGTCATCGGCAACGGCTGGATCGCCCGCGCGCTCGCCAACGGCTGGGACGTGGTCGCCTTCGACCCGGCCGAGGGCGCCGAGACCCGCACCCGCGCCTTCGTCGACAATGCCTGGACATCGCTCGAGAAGGACGGCCTGGCCGAGGGCGCCTCACAAGAGCGCCTGCGCTTCGCGCCGAGCCTAGAGGAAGCCGTCGCGGGCGCCGACCTGATCCAGGAAAACGTGCCGGAGCGTCTGCCGCTCAAGCAGGAGATCCTGGCCGCCATCGATGCCGCCGCCGAGGCGCACGTGGTGATCGGCTCCTCGACTTCCGGCTTCAAGCCGACCGACCTGCAACAGGACTGCCGGAAGGCCCCGGGCCGCGTGATCGTCGCCCACCCCTTCAATCCGGTCTATCTGCTGCCGCTGGTCGAGCTGGTGGGGGGCGAGCACACCTCGCCGGCGCTGCTGGAAGGCGCCCGTGACGACTATCAGCGCCTGGCCATGCGCCCGCTGATCGTGCGTCGCGAGATCGAGGGCCACATCGCCGACCGCCTGATGGAGGCGCTGTGGCGCGAGGCCCTGCACCTGGTCAACGACGGCGTCGCCACCACCGAGGAGATCGACGCCGCCGTGGTCTATGGCTGTGGTCTGCGCTGGTCGCTGATGGGCACCTTCCTGACCTTCCACCTGGCCGGCGGCGAGCAGGGCATGCGCCACATGCTCGAGCAGTTCGGCCCGGCGCTGAAGCTGCCGTGGACCAAGCTCGAGGCCCCGGAGCTCACCGACGAGCTGATCGACAAGGTCGTCGAGGGCTGCGAATTCCAGGCTGCCGGTCGCCCGGTCGCCGAGCTGGACCGCCGCCGCGACGACTTTCTGGTCGAGCTGCTGGCCCTGACCCGCAAGTACTGGCCGGAAGCCGAGGGCCTGGAGGGCCGCATCTGATGCAGCTGCTCGAGCTCACGGTGCCTAACGAGTGGGTCGACTACAACGGCCACATGAACGACGCCGAGTATGCCCGCGCCTTCTCGATGGGGGTCGAGGCGCTGATGGCTCACATCGGGCTGGACGCCGCGGGTCGCGAGGCTCACGACCTGACCATCTACACCCTGGAGACGCACCTCTGCTACCGGGCCGAGGCGCACGAAGGCCAGGCACTGACGGTCGAGGTGCTGCTGCTGGACCACGATGCCAAGCGTCAGCATGTGCTGTTCACGCTGAGCGACGCCGATGGCAACACCGTCGCCACCAGCGAGCAGATGCTGATGGCGATGAGCCTCAGTGGCGGTCGCCCGACGCCCTGCCCGGATGCCGTCGCCGAGCGCATCGCGGCGCTGCCGCAGCCGGCCAGTGCCGAGGAGTGGCCCAAGGCCGCCGGTCGCCGCATCGGCCTGCCGCCGCGACGTTGATCCAGAGCAGTGCCATGCGGCCACCGCGTGGCACGACTCACCGGTCCTGCCCACCTCGCGCTCCCTCCAGGGTTTCACCGAGGGCCCGCCGGGCCGGCATCCAGGGAGGCATCGGACCATAACAACCTGCTACCATCTCGCCCGCTGCGTCCCTACCCGGGACACCGACACGCTCAAATAACTGGTGGCGGCCTTCAGGGCCGCCTCGGGAACGCCGGCCCGACGCCCGGCTCAAGAGGATGACGCTATCGCTACTTCCCCCCCCACCCCGCCAACACGCCGTGCCAGCCAAGAGGTCGAAACCTCGACCGACTACATGGTCACCGAGCTGTCCCAGGACGGTTTCTTCAGCGGCATGCACAAGGGCATGACCATCACCGCCGCACTGCTGGTGCTCGGCTTCGTGCTGTTCACGGGTGTGATGCCCGATTTCGCCAGCAGCCTGTTCGGCGCCACCCGCACCTGGATCGAGACCACCTTCAGCCGCTACTACCTGATCACCGTGGTGATACTGCTGGCGGTCTGTGGCTACATCGTCGTCAGCCGCCACGGCAGCGTCCGCCTGGGCCCCGACGACAGCCGCCCCGACTTCAGCAACTTCGCCTGGTTCTCGATGCTGTTCTCGGCCGGCATCGGCATCGGCATCCTGTTCTTCGGCGTCGCCGAACCGATCTTCTACTTCGACAACACCGGCGCCTTCGGCTACCCGAACAACCCCCATGCCGACATGGCCGGCGCCACCGCCATGAACCATGAGCGGGCCATCGACGCGCTGCGCGTCTCGGTCTTCCATTGGGGCCTGCACGGCTGGGCGATCTACGTGATCGTCGGCATGTCACTGGCCTACTTCGCCTACCGCAAGGGCCTGCCGCTGGCGCTGCGTTCGGCGCTCTATCCCTTCATCGGCGAGCGCATCTTCGGCCCCATCGGCCATATCGTGGACATCCTCGGCGTGCTCGGATGCGTGTTCGGTGTCGCCACCTCGCTGGGGCTCGGCGTCAGCCAGATGGCCGTGGGCCTGGACCGCCTGGTCGGCCTCGACCCGGGGCTCAACACCCAGCTGGTGCTGATCGGCGTGATCTCCCTGGTGTCGGTGCTCTCGGCGGTCTCGGGGGTCCAACGAGGCATCAAGATCATCTCCGAGATGAACATCTGGATCTCGGTGGCCGTGGTCGGCACCTTCCTGATCGGTGGTCCCACCCTGTGGCTGGTGATGACCTTCGGCGAGACCGTGCTGGACTACGCCCTCAACTTCATCCCCATGGGCCTGTGGTTCGCCGACGATGACGGCACGGCCCAGTGGCAGCAGGGCTGGACCATCTTCTACTGGGGCTGGTGGCTGGCCTGGGCTCCGTTCGTCGGCATCTTCATCGCCCGCATCTCCCGCGGTCGCACCCTGCGCGAGTTCGTGCTCGGCGTGCTGCTGGTACCGACCCTGATCATCTTCGTGTGGCTGGTGATCTTCGGCGGCAACGCCCTGCACCAGGAACTGACCGCCGCGGGCGGGCCGGGCAGCGCCGGCATCACCGAGCTGGTCAATGCCTGGAACCTGCCGGCCGCACTGTTCGCCACCGCCGACGGCATCGCCGGCACCGGTACCTTCGGCTGGGTGCTGTCGGCACTGATGGTGTTCCTGCTGATGAGCTGGTTCGTGACCTCATCGGACTCCGGCACCCTGGTGCTGACCACCATCCTGTCGCTGGGCAACGAGGACCCGCCGAAGCGTTTCCGGGTCTTCTGGGGAACGTCGATCGGCCTGGTGGCCGCCGTGCTGCTGGTGGCCGGGGGCCTCAAGGCACTGCAGACCGCGCTGATCGCCGCGGCCCTGCCGCTGAGCGTGGTGATCCTGCTGATGACCGCCGGCGTGCTGGTCTCGCTGGTACGGGAAACGCGCAAGGGTTCTGCCGTGGCTCGACGCCAGTGACGCGACACGGTTGAACGCCACCACGTCAAGAGGCCCGATCCGGCGATGCCGGATCGGGCCTCTCGTCTCAGGGCATGTGCCCGCTCGGGCTCGGCTCAGTAATCGCCGAGCGTGGCCTCCAGCTTGAAGAGGCTTGCCGACAGCTCGCCCGGCGTCATCACCGGCGTCTCAGGCGCCACGGCAGACGGCCAGGCCGTCAGCGTCTGATCGTAGGCGTCCAGCAGCGTCTCGCGGGTCTCATCGTCATACAGGTCAGCATGCTGCTCGAGCAGTTCCTTGGCGGTCTGTACGAAGCCGAAGCTGTCCTGGTATTCCAGCACGTTGACGAACTCGCCGTCCTCGCCGATGGCTTCATCGTACTCGGCCATCGCCTGACGCAGCAACGCCAGCTGAACGCGGCTCTGGAAGCGAACGTCGCCGAGCAGGTCGGTGTCCACCGTCTGCAGGGCGCCGTCGATGGCATCGAATGCCGCTTCATAGGCCCCGGTGTGGCTGCCCCACTCACCACCCTCTCGGGTCTCGGCGATCAGTGCTTCGAGAGCAGGCTCGACATCATCGACGCCGCGCGCCTCGAAGGCCGGCTCCATGGGCTCATAGATCTCATGGATGGGATGGCCGAAGTGCGGCTGGGCAGCCGTCTGCTCACCTTCCTCATAGAGCTCACGGGCCACGGTGAGGTGGCCTTTCATCATGGCCAGATTGGTGGCATAGACGCCGGGGTTGGTGACGTCGATGGCATGGCCGGCTTCGCCGCCTTCACCACCTTCGCCGCCTTCACCACCTTCGCCGCCTTCACCACCGGCAGAAGCGTTCAGGTAAGAGAAGACCGCATAAGGATCGGCGCCGCCTTCACCGCCTTCACCGCCTTCGCCGCCTTCACCGCCTTCACCGCCTTCACCGCCTTCACCGCCTTCACCGCCGTCGTGGTGACCATGTTCGCCGCCTTCACCACCTTCGCCGCCGTCGTGGTGACCATGTTCACCGCCTTCACCACCTTCGCCGCCGTCATGGTGACCATGTTCGCCGCCTTCACCACCTTCGCCGCCGTCATGATGACCGGACTCGCCGCCTTCACCACCTTCGCCGCCCTCGCCACCGTGATCGGCGTGGGCCAGCATCGGCTCGTCGGGTCCTTGGGTGAACTCGGCAGAGGCATCGACTGCGGCCCAGCTGGCGGTACTGGCGCCCAGCAGAACGGTGGTACCGACGCCAACCCAAAGCTTGGTACGGGAGTTGTGAGACATGCGGGATTCCTTTGAATGTTGTGATTGCCGGGACACACGGCCCTGGGACCGACTCGAACCGTCATAGATTGCCGCCGCAGGAAGAGCAATGCAAACGATTCACAGTCGTTTATAATCGCCGCACACACTCGACCCGCCGGAGCACCGACCGTGATTCTCTGCATCGACCAGGCCATCCCTTCCGAACTGCTGTCCCGCGTGCGCGCCACCCTGGCCGACAGCGAATTCCGCGACGGGCGCGAGACGGCCGGCTGGCACGCGCGCACGGTCAAGCAGAACGAACAGGCCGACGGGCGTCGCCCCGATATCGCCGAGCTGCGCCAGGAGATCGCCAGGGTGCTCCAGGCCCATTCGCTGTTCCAGATGGCCGCACGCCCGAAGCGCATCAAGCCGCTGATGTTCAGCCGCTATCAGCCGGGCATGTCCTACGGCAACCACGTCGACGACGCGGTGATGGCCACGCCCCAGGGCGCCATGCGCACCGATCTGTCGTTCACGCTGTTCCTCAATGACCCGGACAGCTACGACGGCGGCGAGCTGCTGATGGACACCACGGCGGGCGAGCAGACCTACAAGCTGCCGGCCGGCGGACTGATCCTCTATCCCTCCTCGACCCTGCATCGCGTCGAGCCGGTCACCCGCGGCGAGCGCCTCGCCGCCGTCGGCTGGGCCCAGAGCCAGGTCCGCGATCCACAGCAGCGCGAGATTCTCTTCGACCTGGATACCACCCGCCGCCAGGAGTTCGATGCCAACGGCAAGACTCGCACCTTCGACATGCTGTCGAAGAGCCTGGCCAACCTGCTGCGGATGTGGGCGGAGGTGTGATGCATGGCCTCAGCCTCGCCGCACCTCCCGCGGCGAGGCACCGAAGTGCTGTCGAAAGGCCCGGGCGAAGCTTGAGGCCGAGGTGAAGCCACAGGCCAGGCCTACGCTCAGTACTTCGAGATCGGTCTCCTCCAGCAGCTGGCGGGCTCGCGTCAGGCGCAGCGCCAGGTACCAGTCGCGGGGCGAGCGTCCCAGCTCGCGCTCGAACAACCGCTGCAGCTGACGCAGCGAGACGCCGCTGCGTCTCGCCACCTCGTCCAGGGTCAGCGGCGTCTCCAGGTGTCGCTCCATCACATCGACGGCCTCCGCCAGCCGCGGGCTATGGGTCTCCAGGCGCCGCGCCTGGGTCATCCGCTGGGCGTCGTGGCGGGTACGCATGCGCTCGTGAATCAGCTGCTCGGACACGTCGATGGCCAGCCGCTGGCCATGGCGCCGGGCGATCACGTCCAGCGCCATGTCCATGGCGGCCGCACCGCCGGCGCAGGAGAAGCGCCGCTTGCCCAGCTCGAACAGCTCGTCGGAGGTTTCGATGGCCGGAAAGCGCTCGCGGAAGGCCGGCAGGCTCTCCCAGTGAAGGGTCACGCGCTCGGCCTCCAGCAGCCCCGCCGCGGCCAGCAGGAAACCGCCGGTATCGAGGCCGCCCAATGCGCAGCCGGCCCCGTCCAGGCGATGCAGCCAGCGCATCAGCCCACGGCTCAGGTAACGCTCGGGGTCGAAACCGCTGCAGACCGCCACCGACGCGGGATGATAACGCGCCTCGATGTCCTGATCGGCCAGCAGCGTCATCCCGTTGGAAGCCGTGACCGGGCCACCGTCCTCGCTGATCAGCCGCCATTCGAACAGCGGCCGACCGCTGATGCGGTTGGCGATGCGCAGCGGCTCCACGGCCGAGAAGAAGGCCATCATCGAGAAACGGGGCAGCAGCAAGAACCCAATCGGCTCGGGCAAGGGGCCGGCATAGTCGAGACGCATGGACATCTAGGGGGTAACGAAAGGTTCGCTCATCATGACCGGCCGGCCTCCCAGTCACAAGCCGCCACGAGCGCGATTGCATCGACCCGCACGCGCTCTACAATCGTGGATCCCATTCCGCCGCCGCGACGAGGCCCATGAGACTGACGCCCGACGTCCCCGCCCCGGAGCGGATCGACTTCCTGCTGCTGCCGCGCTTCGCCATGGTGGCGTTCTTCTCGGCCGTGGAGCCGCTGCGCATCGCCAATCGCATCCGGGGCGAGACGCTGTTCGAATGGCGGCTGATCGGCCGCGACGGCGAGCCGGTGGTCGCCTCCAATGGCATGACCCTGGCGGTCGATCACGCCCTGGCCGATGCACCGCTCGCCCCCAGCCTGGCGGTATGCGCCAGCTTCGAGCCGGAGGCCACCATCGACCAGACGCTGGTCGACTGGCTGCGCGAGCGCGCCGCGGCGGGCTGCCGGCTGGGCGGCATGGACACGGGCTGCTTCGTGCTGGCTACCGCCGGGCTGCTCGACGACCAGACGGTGACGCTGCATTGGGAATCACTGCCCGAATTCCGTGCCCGCTTTCCAGGCATCGACGCAGTGGAGTCGCTCTACGAGGTGACACCGGAGGGGTTTTCCTGCGCCGGCGGCAGCTCATCCATCGACATGAGCCTCGATCTGATCCAACGCCGCCACGGGCTGCCGCTGGCGGAGCAGGTCCGCGACCAGCTACTGCACGACCAGGGGCGTCGCCCGGCCAGTCGACAGCGTGACCCCATGCCCGAGGATCCGACGCTCCACCGCGCCCTGGCCCTGATGGATGCCAACCTGGAAGCGCCACTGGAAATTCGTCGACTGGCCGACGAGCTCGACCTCTCCTGGCGGCGGCTGGATCGGCTGTTCGCGCGTCATCTGGGCACGTCGCCGCAACGGGCCTACCTGGCGCGCCGGCTGGACCACGCCCGGCGGCTGCTGCAGGAGACCCGGCACAGCGTGATGGACGTCGCCGTGGCCTGCGGCTTCGCCTCCGCCTCCAGCTTCACCCGCGCCTTCCGCCAGCGGCATGGCATGACGCCCAGCGAACTTCGACAGCTCCGCTGAGTCCCGACACCCGAACTCCGCTCCGACACCCCAAGACGTTCGCCGCGTTGACACACGAACGCCCACACGGTTTCACTTGAAACCAAATGAGCCGTGACAAGAGAAGCCCCCATCATGACAGCCGCCTGGCAGCAATACCGCAGCGCCCCATCCCTGGGCACCCGCGTGGCGCACGCCGTCGACCTGCCCGAGCACGGGCACCTGAGCCTGTCCGTGGCAAGCGAACGAGGCCGCTTCCCGCTGCTGGTGGTGCGCCTCGCCGACGCCACCCTGGTCGCCTATGTCAACGCCTGCCCGCACCAGTACCTGCCCCTCGACCAGCGCGGCGACCGACTGCTCTGCGACGATGGCGAGACGCTGCGCTGCACCAACCACGACGCCGTCTTCGCCACGCGCAGCGGCGAAGGCGTGGGCGGCCTGGGGACAGGCTGCGCCCTGGACCCGGTGCCGGTGCATCTGGAGAACGACTGGCTGATCATCGGCCATGTGTCGGAAAACGCCTAGCCCGGCGCCTGCCTGTCGAATTGTGCACAGCCGGTGTCGAATCCTGCCGCGAGTCAGCGGGGCGGTGCTGGCATCCTGAGCCGCAACATTCATCGCTCGAGAGACGCCCCATGACCGACGACACACTGCCCCTCACCCCCGACTACGACGCCTGGCCGATCGACGCCGACCTCGACGCCGTCTCCTTCACGCCGCGCCTGGTCACGGTGCGCTGGAGCGACGGTCGCGTCAGCCGCTATCACAGCATCTGGCTGCGCGAGAACGCGGGCGACGAGACCACCGTCAACCCGGCGACCCGGGAGCGCATCCTGGACCTCTCTGCGCTGCCGGCCTGGCCGGAGGTCGTCGAGGCCGAGATCGACGCCGCCGGCGCCCTGTGCGTGACCTTCGCCCCCGAGGACCGCCGTCTGCGCTTCCATCCGGGCTGGTTGCGCGCCAACGACTACGACAACGCCACCGATCCCGAGGCGCCACTGGTGACGGTCACCACCTGGCAGGGGGGACCCGGCGAAGGCCCCGACACCATCGACGGCAGCGGCCTGCTGGAGACCGACCCGGGCAGCGAAGCCGAAGAGGCGATCCTCGCCCCGGCGCTCGAGAGCGTGCTCGGCAAGGGCCTGGTACGACTGCGCGGCCTGCCCACCACCCCCGGCTCGCTCGCGGCCATCGCCCAGCGTATCGGCCCGATCCGCGACACCAACTTCGGCGGCCTGTTCAACGTCAAGGCCAAGCCGGACCCGGACTCCAACGCCTACACCGCCATCGCCCTGCCGCCCCACACCGACCTGCCGACCCGCGAGTACCATCCCGGACTGCAGATGCTGCACTGCCTGGAGAACAGCGTGGAGGGCGGCCAGGCGGTGATGCTCGACGGCTTCGCCGTGGCCGAGGCGTTGCGCGAGCGCGATCCCGAGGCCTTTGCCACCCTGACTCGAGTGCGCTGGTGCTATGCTAACACCGCCAGGGCCACCGACTACGTGTGGTTCGAACCGATGATTCGCCTCGACGCCCGCGGCGAGCTGCTCGAGGTGCGCATCGCCGACTTCCTGCGCGGCCCGCTGCAGACCGCCTTCGAGGACGTGGAACCGGCCTATGAGGCGCTGATGACCCTGCAGCGGCTGCTGCGCGACCCGGCCTTCGCCATCCGCTTCACCTACGCGCCCGGTGATCTGGTGATCTTCGACAACCGCCGCCTGCTGCACGCCCGGGACGCCTTCGAGGGCGACAGCGGCCACCGCTGGCTGCAGGGCTGCTACATGGAACGCGACGAGATCCGCTCCCGCTACCGCATGGTCCAGCGCGCTCGCCGGCAGCGGCGGGTCAGCGCAACCGTCTAACCCACACAATCCGGGAGCCAGCCTCTTGAGCGCCCACGACTCGTCGCCCACAACCACCCTCTCGGCCGCATGGAGCCTGTGGGCGCTATTGCTCGGCGTCGGTCTACTGATGCTGGGCAACGGCTTGCAAGGCAGCCTGCTCGGCATTCGCGCCGCCGAGGAGGCATTCGGCAATACCGTGACCGGTCTGGTGATGTCGTCCTATTTTGTCGGCTTCCTGGCCGGCTCGACCCTGACCCCGCGCAAGCTGCGTCAGGTCGGCCATATCCGGGTGTTCGCGGCCCTGGCCTCGATCACCTCGGTGGCCATCCTGGTGCACGTGCTGTTCATCGATCCCTGGGTCTGGGCCGCCATGCGCCTGATCACCGGTTTCGCCTACGCCGGCCTCTACGTGGTCACCGAGAGCTGGTTGAACGGTCACGCCAGCAATCGCCTGCGCGGACGCCTGCTGGCCTTCTACATGGTGATCAGCTATCTGGGCATGGGCGGCGGCCAGCTGCTGCTCAATGTCGCCGACCCCAGCGGCATGGTGCTGTTCTTGATCGTGTCGATCCTGATGTCGCTGGCCCTGGTGCCGATCCTGCTCAGCTACACCCCCCAGCCGGACACCGGCACCCCCGAGGCCATGAGCCTGCGACGCTTGTATCGGCTGGCACCGCTGGGGACCCTGGGCTGTCTGCTGACCGGCATCACCAACGGCAGTGTCTTCGGCATGGGGGCGGTATTCGCCACCGGCAGCGGCCTGGCGGTGGATCAGGTCGCCGCCTTCATGGGGGCCTTCATCCTCGGCGGCGCCCTGCTGCAATGGCCACTGGGCAAGCTCTCGGACAAGACCGACCGCCGGGTGATCATCGTGGCCGTTGCCGCCATCGCCACCGGGCTGTCGCTGGCCGGCCTGCTGCTGGAGCCCGGGCATGCCCTGCCGCTGACGCTGCTCGGCGTGCTGCTCGGGGGCACCACCCTGACCCTCTACTCACTGCTGCTGGCCTGTGCCAACGATGCCCTCACACCGTCTCAGACGGTGGCGGCGAGCAGCAGCCTGGTGCTGGCGCTGGGCATCGGCGCCATCCTCGGCCCGTTGAGTACCGGGCTGCTGATGGATGCCATCGGCCCCGATGGCTTCCTGTGGGATCTGGCGCTGATACATGCCGTCATCGTCGTTTTCGGCGGTTATTGCCTGGTGCGCCAACCGGCCACCGGCGTCGAGGAACACGGTCACTACGTGGCGGTGCCCGCCGGCACCGCACCGCTGGGCGCCACCTGGGTCGAGGAGGCGGCCAGCGAGCCCAGCCAACTGGAGCTGGGCCTGGTGGAAGCCGCACCCGAGGCGACACCGGGCGACGCGGCCGACTGAGAGGCGCGACATAGACGAAAAAAGCCCCGCTAGCGCGGGGCGAAGAGACGTCAGGACGTCTTGGCTAAGAGAGATGCGCGGTCATTGCTTGACGATCCACTCGTGGGCGGGGTCGTTCTGGAACTTCCACTCACGCTTGGGACCGGCCATCACGTTGAGATAATAGAGTTCATAGCCGTGAGGCGCGCCGACCGGATGATAGCCCCGCGGCACCATCACGCAGCAGCCATTCTCCACCGCCATGGTCTCGTCCAGGCTGCGATCGTCGGTATAGACGCGCTGGAAGGCGAAGCCCTGAGACGGGTTCAGTCGGTGATAGTAGGTCTCCTCGAGGATCGACTCCTCGGGCAGGTTATCCACGTCGTGCTTGTGCGGCGGATAGCTGGACCAGTTGCCGGCCGGCGTATAGACCTCGACCACCAGCAGGCCATCGGCCGGCTCGGAATCCGGCAGCACATCCTGGATATGACGGGTATTGGTACCGTCACCGCGGGTGCTCTGCTTGATCTGGTCGGGACCGATCAGCCGCGGCGCGTGGTTACCATGTCCCGGGGCGCTGCACACCGCAAGCTCCATATCGGTGGTGGCCTCTACCTCGAAGCTGACGCCGTCGGGCAGATAGACGGCGTAAGGCGGCACCTTCTCGAAGATGTCCATGCGCTCGCCGATGTCCTCCCAGCGGTGCTCGCCGCAGGTCACGGTGGCGCGACCGGTCAGCAGCACCAGACAGTGTTCCCGACCGCCGGTGTTGGCCTCGAAGCGCTGGCCTCGGGCCAGCCGTTGCACCCGGAAGCCGACGTGGTTCCAGCCAGCAGATTCCGGCGTGATATCGAGTACCGTGCCTTGATCGTCGGGCGCATGCGGGCGTACCAGTAGTGAGGTCATGGGTCGTCGCTCCTGTCGGGTCAGTGAATGTCAGCCAGTGCGATACGGCGGCCTTCCCGCAACGAGCGCTCGGCCGCTTCGGCCAGGCGCAGCGCCTCAAGACCATCACGGGCGCCAGCCCGCGGCTCGCGTCCCTGCCGCCAGGCATCGACAAAGTCGTCGATCTCGCGGCGATAGGCCTCGGCATAGCGTTCCAGGAAGAACCACTTGGGCTTGTCCTCCACCTGACCGGGTTCACCCGTGAAGCGCAGGCGGGTCTCGCTTTCGTTCTGGGCCTGCAGCATGCCTCCGCTGCCGAAGGCCTCGATGCGCTGATCATAGCCATAGCAGGCCCGGCGCGAGTTGTTGATGTGACACAGCCGGCCGCTCGCGGTGGTCAGGGTCACCATGGCGGTGTCGACATCGCCTGCTTCTCCGATGGCCGAGTCGATCAGACAGCTGCCCTGGGCCTGCACTTCGGCAATCGGCTCATCGAGCAGCCAGCGAGCCATGTCGAAGTCGTGAATCATCATGTCGCGGAAGAGTCCGCCCGAGGCAGCCACATATTCGGCGGGAGGCGGCGCCGGATCGCGGCTGATGATGGTCAGCGTTTCCAGCTCGCCGATCCGCCCTTCCACTACGGCACGCTTTAGGGACGCAAATTGCGGATCATGGCGACGGTTGAAGCCCAGCGCACAGGTCACCGGATGTGCCTCGAGGACTTGCAGCGCCTCGCCGGTGCGAGCCAGGTCGAGGGCGATCGGCTTCTCACAGAGCACGGCCTTGCCGCTGCGGGCGGCGCGTTCGAGGTAGTCGGCATGGGTCGGCGTGCTGGAGGCGATCAAGATAGCATCCACTTCGGCATCCTCGAACGCCGCCTCGGCGTCGATAACGCGCGCACCGAACTGCTGGGCGAGCGCCTCGGCGGCCGCGATGTGATAATCGGCCACCGCGACCAGCCGGGCATCCGGATGCGCGTCAATGGCCTGTGCATGCACCTTGCCGATACGGCCGGCGCCGATCAGGGCGAGTCTCATGGGCGTGTCCTATGGTTTGTTAGTGGCAGGTATCGCGCATTGATTTCCCCGATGGGTCAGGCGCGTTCCTCGTCATCCGGCTGACCGCTGCGCTCGCGGGCCTTGTCCTGGCGAACCCCCAGCGAGATCGCCAGGGTTTGCGTCAAGCACAGCGAAGCGGTCAAGCCGCGAAAGCTCTTCACTTCAGCCTCGTGCACCACCAGCGAGACATCGGCGATGCGGGCCAGTGGGCTGAGGTTGGAGTCGGTGATCACTATCAGCGGAATCTCACGCTTGCGCGCCTCATCGGCCGCTTCTCGAGACTCTTCGGCATAGGGCGAGAAACTGACCACCAACAGCGCATCCTGAGGCTCGATGTTGCGCACCTGCTCGCCATACATGCCGCCCAGCCCATTGACCAGGAAAGTGCGCTTGTCGATATGATGCAGCGCATACGTCATGTAGCTGGCGACGACGAAGCTGCGCCGCGCGCCCATCACGTGGATGGCGCGCGAGCGCTCCAGAATATCGAGCGCCCGCTCCAGCTGACGGGGATCGATACGCCCCGGAAGCTGGTCGAGCACCTCACGATTGGCCTCGGCGAACTCCCACAGCAGCTCGGTACTGTCGGGGGTCTCACCGGTGGCGGTACGCACGGCACGAATGCGTTCGTTGTAATTGGGCAGCTCGTCCACCAGGCGGGTGCGGAACAGCTGCTGCATCTCGGAAAACCCTGAGAAGCCGAAATGATTGGCAAAGCGGATCAGGGTCGACGGAGTGACATCAGCACGCTCGGCCAGCTTGGCCACGGTCGCGAAGGCCACTTCCTGCGGATGATCGAGCAAAAAACGCGCCGTTTGCTGTAGGCGCCGACTCAGCGACGGATAGTCCGTCGTGATGCGCTCCTCCAGCGTGGAGAAGTCTTGAAGTGTCTGGCTCATGATGTCTGCCTCGCTGGTGGGGCCTGGTGCGATGCCGTGCATCCTGTCGACACAGGATAGGCAAAAGGAACAAAAATTCCATTTACACGTTAGTCTAGAATAGCGCGATGCCGATTGCACGAGTCCCTGTCATGCCAAAGAGATGCAGCATGTCACTAGCGACGCTGAAATTTGCACTGAATCACATGGCCTGACCCCGGGGACGCCTCGGCAGCGGATCGAGACGGCGTGTGCCAGAACAGCCTCGTCGATCTCGACCAGTCACGCGCCGCCGGGAACGCGCCCGGGCGCTTGGCGTCGAGATCCTGAGCCTCATCAATGCCCTCTCCCCGTTCAGCATGCGGACGTGCCGCCCGGGCCGACCGCTGGCCCGGCTGGTCCATGCCTGCGTCGGGGGGGGCGGCCTGGCGCTGTGCCCGCTGGTCAATGCCGACGCTCAGGGCGACACGAGCGCCGCACTCGAGCCGGCGCTCTTGTCGCTGAACAGCATCCCGGGCCAGCATGATCTCAAAGGGCTTCGTCGAGCCGCTCGACTTCCCCGCCTAGAGAACCTCGACCAGCCGAGCCGATTGCTGCACGAAAGCCATGACGGCGACGTGTCTCTCGCCCCCTGTGCCAAAACCGTGCATGAACAGGACGCCCCCGCAGGTGTGCTGCGCGGGATCATGGCCCTCCTCCAGGTGCACTACAGCATCAATCCACCGCCCCCAACGCACGCGCGCACCGGCATCGGAACATCGGCGAGGCCGAGATCGACTGAAATGCCTTCTTCAGGATCCCGCGCGATATCGGCTTCGACGGCGCGCTGTCGAGCTGAGTGTTCGACAGAATGAACGCGCAGGAGTCCTCGCACTTGATGCGTGATGAGGATGGCCCCTGGATGTCGCTCTAGCAGTTGGGGTTCAGGGCCTTTTTCGCAGGCTGTGCCCACGGCTGGAAGCGGAGTACCAAGACGCGTCAACGAAACGCTTATTCCATTGCGTGACACATTTCATCACCCAGTGGCGCCACGCCGTCGCGGCTGGAGACCCTGTCTGGTGAGCATTGGGAGGGATGGTGTGACGATACTTCGAACCATCGTTCCAACTATTGTATTACTGGAATTATTGTTCCATTTTATCTAGCATCGAAATGAAAGCCGACGTATCACGCAACCACGGCCGCTAGAGCCCACCGATCGAGCTTCCGCCGTCGGGCGCCGGCCTCAAGCAGGAATCGACTCTATGAATCATGCCAATCCTCTGGATCTGATCTGTCTCGGCCGCGTCGCCGTCGACCTCTACTCGGAGCAGCTCGGCAGCCGCCTAGAAGACGTCTCGAGCTTCGCCAAATACCTGGGCGGCAGTTCCGGCAACGTGGCCTACGGCACCGCCCGCCTCGGCCTGAAGTCCGCCATGCTGTCCCGGGTCGGCGACGAGCAGATGGGCAACTTCGTGCGCGAAGAACTGGCTCGCACCGGCGTGGACGTGAGCGCCCTGCAGACCGACCCCGAGCGCCATACCGGCCTGGTGCTGCTGGCGCTCAAGGATCGCGACAGCTTCCCGCTGCTGTTCTATCGTCGCGACTGCGCCGACATGGCTATCGAGGCTGACGCCATCGACCCGGCCTTCATCGCCCGCGCCAAGGCGCTGGCCATCACCGGCACCCACCTGTCCACCGACACCACCGCTCGCGCCTGTCGTAAGGCGCTGGATGCCGCCGCCGCCCATGGCGTCAAGCGGGTGCTGGACATCGACTACCGGCCGGTGCTGTGGGGCCTGACCTCGCCCGGCGACGGCGAGACCCGCTTCATCGCCGACGAGACCGTCACGCAGGATCTCAAGGCCTGGCTTGCCGACTTCGACCTGATCGTCGGCACCGAGGAGGAATTCCACATTGCCGGCGGCAGCACCGATACCCTCACCGCCCTACGCGCGGTGCGCGAAGTCAGTGACGCCACTCTGGTGTGCAAGCTCGGTGCCCTGGGCTGCGTGGTCTTCGAGGGCGAAATTCCCGCGCGCATCGAGGACGGCATCCTCGTTGAAGGCGTCAAGGTCGAGGTGCTCAACGTGCTCGGCGCCGGCGACGCCTTCATGAGCGGCCTGCTGCGGGGCTGGCTGCGCGGCGAGGACTGGCAGACCAGCGCGGCCTATGCCAACGCCTGTGGCGCCCTGGTGGTCTCGCGCCACGGCTGCGCGCCGGCCATGCCCACCGAGGCCGAGCTCTTCGACTATGTGGCCCGCCGGAACTCGGTCAAGCGCCCCGATCAGGATGCCGGGCTCAATCACCTGCACCGCGTCACCACCCGCGTGCCCAAGGAGTGGCCACGGGTCTGCGGCCTGGCCTTCGATCACCGCCGCCAGCTCACCGACATGGCCCGCGAGGTCCACGGCGACCCCGACCGGATCCCAGCCCTCAAGCAGCTGCTGGTCAAGGCCGCCGAGGAAGGCGCACGTCGGGCCGGCCTCGAGACGCCGGCCATCCTGGTCGACGACGTCTTCGGCCAAGATGCCCTGAACGATGCCACCGGCAAGGGCTGGTGGATCGGCCGCCCGGTGGAGCTGCCGAGCTCCCGGCCGCTGCGTTTCCAGCACGGCGACGACCTGGGCAGCCGCCTGAAGCACTGGCCGCGAGAGCACATCATCAAGTGCCTGGTGTTCTATCACCCGGACGATCCGGTCGAGCTGCGCCTGGATCAGGAGGCCCGCCTGCGTCAGCTCTACCAGGCCGCCTGCGCCAACGGCCTGGAGCTGCTGATCGAGGTGATTCCGCCCAACCAGGCAGACACCGACGACCAGACCCTGGCCCGCGCCGTGCAGCGGCTCTACCACCTGGACATTCGCCCCGACTGGTGGAAGCTGCCGACCATGACCGATGCCGCCTGGGAGGCGGTCAGCCAGGCCATCGAGGCCCAGGACCCTCACTGCCGTGGCGTCGTGCTGCTGGGCCTGGATGCCCCGATGGAGGACATGAAGCGCGGCTTCAGTGCGGCCGCCCGCCATGCCCAGTGCAAGGGCTTCACCGTCGGCCGCACCCTGTTCTCCGCTCCCAGCCGCGACTGGCTGGCCGGCCGCATCGATGACGGCCAGCTGATCGACCGCGTGGCCGGCAACTACGCCGAACTGATCGAGGCCTGGCAGCAGCTGCGCGGCGCCCAGCCCATTGCAGAGGACACCCTGTCATGAGCACCATTCGACTCACCATGGCCCAGGCACTGGTCAAGTACCTGGCCGCCCAGTACATCGAGCTCGACGGTGAGGAAGTGCCGCTGTTCGCCGGCACCTTCGCCATCTTCGGCCACGGCAACGTGGCCGGCCTCGGCGAGGCGCTGTATCACGCCCAGGAGCAGCTGCCGACCTACCGCGCCCACAACGAGCAGACCATGGCGCATGCCGCCATCGCCTACGCCAAGGCCAAGGGGCGCCGGCAGATGATGGCGGTCACCAGCTCGATCGGCCCCGGCGCCGCCAACATGGTCACCGCCGCGGCGCTTGCCCACACCAACCGGCTGCCGCTGCTGCTGCTGCCCGGCGACACCTTCGCCACCCGCGAGCCGGACCCGGTGCTGCAGCAACTCGAGCATTTCAATGACCCGACCATCACCGTCAACGACTGCTTCCGCCCGGTATCGCGCTATTTCGACCGCATCATGCGTCCGGAGCAGCTGCTGACCAGCCTGCCCCAGGCCATCGCCACCCTGCTCGACCCGGAGCATTGCGGCCCGGCCACCCTGTCGCTTCCCCAGGACGTGCAGACCTTTTCCTATGACTACCCGGCACGCTTCTTCGCCCGGCGCGTGCACCGCATCCGCCGCCCGGTGCCCGAGGCCGTCGAGCTCGACGAGGCCCTCGCGGCCCTGCGCGGCGCTCGCCAGCCGCTGATCATCGCCGGGGGCGGCGTGCACTATGCCGACGCCTGCCAGACGCTGGACCGCTTCGCCCGCGACCACGGCATTCCCGTGGCGGAGACCCAGGCCGGCAAGGGCGCCCTGCCCGATGCCCACCCCCTGAGCGTGGGCGCCATCGGCGTCACCGGCAGCGCGGCCGCCAACCGCCTGGCCGAACAGGCCGATGTGATTCTCGCCGTGGGTACGCGCCTGCAGGACTTCACCACCGGTTCACGGGCGCTGTTCGAGCGCGACGACCTGACCCTGGTGGCCTTGAACGTCGGCCGCTTCGACAGCGCCAAGCACCATGCCCTGCCGTTGACCTGCGATGCGCGGGAGGGGCTCGAGGGGCTGACCGCCGCCCTCGGGGACTGGCATGCGAACGACGCATGGCGCGAGCAGGCCGGTAGTCTCAAGCGGGAATGGGACGAGGTAGTGACCCGCGTCACCGCCGATCATGGCCTGCCCCTGCCCACCGATGCCCAGGTGATCGGTGCGGTGAATCGCCAGGCCGGCGAGGACGGCACCGTGGTCTGCGCCGCCGGCGGCCTGCCCGGCGAGCTGCACAAGCTCTGGCAGCCGGCCGGACCGGGCAGCTATCACGTGGAATATGGTTTCTCCTGCATGGGCTACGAGATCGCCGGCGGCCTGGGCGTCAAGATGGCCCGGCCCGAGCGCGAGGTCTTCGTGATGGTCGGTGACGGCAGCTACCTGATGCACAACTCGGAGCTCGCCACCTCGGTAATGCTCGGCCACAAGCTGATCGTGGTGGTGCTCGACAACCGCGGTTTCGGCTGCATCAACCGGCTGCAGCACGCCACCGGCGGCGCCGGCTTCAACAACCTGCTCGAGGACTGCCGCACGGTCCCGGAAGGCGCGCCCAAGACCGACTTCGCCGCCCACGCCCGCGCCCTGGGCTGCCAGGCCGAGTCGGTCAGCGGTATCGCGGCCCTGAAGGCGGCGCTCGTGCGTGCCCGCCAGGCCTCGTCGACCTATGTGATCGCCCTGGACACGGATCCCCTGCCGAGCACCGCCGAGGGGGGCGCCTGGTGGGACGTCGCGGTACCGGAGGTCTCCGAACGCGAGGAGGTCAACACGGCCTATCGCGGCTACGTCGAGGCCAAGGCTCGCCAGCACCGCTGAACCGCCACCAGAGAGCCACCGCGCACTCACCGGCAATCACTGACTGACACGCACCATGAGCGGTCGCCTGACGCCACCCCGGCGGCCGCATCGCCTTCAAGGAGCACGCCATGAGCATTCGCCTCGGCATCAACCCGCTGACCTGGACCAACGACGACCTGCCGAGCCTCGGCGGCGACACCCCCCTGGAGACCTGCCTGACCGAGGGTCGCGAGGCCGGCTTCTCGGGCTTCGAGCTCGGCCAGAAGTTTCCCCGCACCCCCGATGCCCTGTCGAAGGTGCTGGGTGACCATGACCTATCGCTGGTCTCCGGCTGGTATTCCAGCCGCCTGCTGGAGCGCAGCCCCGAGGAGGAGATCGAGGCGATCAAGGATCACCTCCAGCTGCTCAAGCAGTGCGGCGCCAAGGCCATGGTGTTCTGCGAGGTCAGCCGCTGCATCCACGGCGACCAGTCCCACCCGGTCTCCCAGCGCCCGACTCTCAGCGACGCCGACTGGGTGCGCCTCACCGAGGGCCTCAACGTGGTCGGCGACTACCTGAAGGCACAGGGCGTGCACATGGCCTATCACCACCACCTGGGCACCGTGGTGGAAAGCCAGGCGGATGTCGAACGCCTGATGGATAACACCCGCGATTCGGTGGGCCTGCTGCTCGATTTCGGGCATCTGGTCGGAGCCGGCGGCGATCCGCTCGCCATCGCCACCCGCTACGCCTCCCGCATCCAGCATGTGCACTGCAAGGACATGCGCTTCCCGGTACTCGATGAATGGCGCAACCGCGACAAGAGCTTCCTCGACGGAGTGCTCGATGGCCTCTTCACCGTGCCGGGCGACGGCAACATCGACTTCCTGCCCACGCTGCAGCACCTGCGCGAGAACGGCTACCAGGGCTGGCTGGTGGTGGAGGCCGAGCAGGACCCCAAGGTGGCCGACCCGCTGACCTATGCCCGGCGGGGCTATCGCAACCTGCATGCCCTCGCCGAACAGGCCGGCTTCACGATCGACAAATAGGCCACTCGCGACACCACTCCCCGACACATAGCAGGCGTCATCGCGATGCGATGACGGACGCTTCGACGACCTCACTATTCGACGATACAGGTACCCGACATGAACCAGATTCACCACTTTCTCAACGGCAGCATCGTCGAGGGCCGCAGCCAACGCTTCGCCCCCGTCTACAACCCCGCCACCGGCGAACAGAGCGCCCAGGTGGCACTCGCCACCGCGGACGAAACCCGGGACGCCGTGCGACAGGCCCATGATGCCTTCGCGGCCTGGTCGAGGGTCTCGCCCCTCAAGCGCTCGCGCATCCTGTTCAAGTTCAAGGCACTGGTCGAGGCCCATACCGATGAGCTGGCGGCCATGATCTCCCGCGAGCACGGCAAGGTGTTCTCCGATGCCAAGGGCGAAGTGACCCGGGGGCTCGAGGTGGTCGAGTTCGCCTGCGGCATCCCGCACCTGCAGAAGGGCGAGCATTCGATGAACGTCGGCACCGGGGTCGACAGCTACTCGATGATGCAGCCGCTGGGCGTCTGCGCCGGCATCTCGCCGTTCAACTTCCCGGCCATGGTGCCGATGTGGATGTTCCCCATCGCCCTGGCCTGCGGCAATACCTTCGTCATGAAGCCGTCCGAGAAGGACCCGTCCACGCCCATGCGCCTGGCCGAGCTGCTCAAGGAGGCCGGGCTGCCCGACGGCGTCTTCAACGTGGTCAACGGCGACAAGGAATCGGTGGACGTGCTGCTCACCGACGAGCGCGTCCAGGCGGTGAGCTTCGTCGGCTCCACCCCGATCGCCGAGTACATCTATGCCACCGCCTCGGCCCACGGCAAGCGGGTCCAGGCGCTGGGCGGCGCCAAGAACCACATGGTGATCATGCCCGATGCCGACCTGGATCAGGCGGTGGATGCCCTGATGGGGGCGGCCTACGGCAGCGCCGGCGAGCGCTGCATGGCGATCTCGGTAGCGGTGCCGGTGGGTGAGCAGACCGCCCAGCGCCTGCGCGAGAAGCTCATCGCCCGGCTCGAGACGCTCCGCGTCGGCCCGGGCCTGGTGGATGGCCCGGACAACGACATGGGGCCGCTGGTCACCAAGGAGCACCTGGAGAAGGTCAAAGGTTATATCGCCACCGGCGTCGAGGAAGGCGCCGAGCTGGTGGTGGATGGTCGCGAGGCCGTCATCGAGGGCAGCGGCGACGGCTACTTCGTCGGCGGCACCCTGTTCGACCGCGTCACACCGGGCATGCGCATCCACGCGGAAGAGATCTTCGGCCCGGTGCTGGCCATCGCCCGGGCGGCGAGCTTCGACGACGCAGTGGCGATGATCAACGCCCACGAGTACGGCAACGGCACCGCCATCTTCACCCGCGACGGCGACGCCGCGCGCCAGTACTGCGAGCAGATCCAGGTCGGCATGGTCGGCGTCAACGTGCCGATCCCGGTGCCCATGGCCTTCCACAGCTTCGGCGGCTGGAAGCGCTCGCTGTTCGGCCCGCTGCACATGCACGGCCCGGACGGGGTGCGCTTCAATACCCGCATGAAGACCATCACCCAGCGCTGGCCGAGCGGCATTCGTGAAGAGACCAACCACTTCACCATGCCGACCCTGTGACCAACGCCCGATCTCGCGTTCCATCTTCACGCCGGGCCTCGTGCCCGGCGTTTTTTCAGGAGTCTACGCCATGCCCCTCGTGACCATCAGTGTACCCGCCCATCGTCCCGCCGCTCGGCGCAAGCAGGTTGCCAACCTGGTCAATGCCGCGGTGATCGAAACGCTCGACTTCCCGGCAGACGATCGCTACCAGCTCCTCCAGTCCTTGCCGGCCGAAGACATGGAGCTACAGCAGCGCAACGGCGACGCCGTGGTCCTGCAGTTGACCATGCGCGCCGGCCGCCCGATTGAGGCCAAACAGGCCTTCTATCGGCGCATCGCGGAGGATCTTCGCCTACATGCCGACATCGACCCCGCCAACGTGATGATCGTGATCACCGAGAACCGCGACGCCGACTGGTCGTTCAGCGACGGCGTGGCACAGTTCCTGGAAGAGTCCGATGTCCCGGCAGGCTGCTTCTTCAGGCCGGAACGCGAGACTAGTCCTGTGTCGTGAACGCTGGGAAACACCGGCTCAGGAGTCGGAATATCGCGTCATGGCGCGTCAAGGCAACCGGTGGTGCCTCCATGGCGCGTTTTTCATGCGCTCGACCGCTGCCTCCCTTTGCCGGCCAGACGAACCGCTTCTCAGGGGGTAGACCAAAGTATGGAACGCTTATATTGAATGAAAAATTTATGGAATCTATATTCTAAAACAAGCATTCCATTTGTTTCACCGGTAGCGCCCCCGGTGGATTACTTACAAAAGAAAGGAGCGAGGCACATGAGCACGCCAGCCCAGTCCTACGCCGCCAGCGAAATACCTGTAGATGGCACCGGCGGAGCCGGAGAATTCGAGCGCCAGAGGATCCCCCCCAGCCAGCAGCTCAGCGGCAAGTATTTTCTCGGCGCCTACGCTGGCGAACACGTCGCCGGCACCGAGTTCGTCATCGGGGCTTCCCTGGTCTCGCTGGGAGTCAGCACCGTCGACCTGCTGTGGGGCCTGCTGATCGGCAACCTGATGGCAGTGCTCTCCTGGGCCTGGATCTGCAGCCCACTAGCCACACGTTCTCGCATGACCATCTATTGGTACCTGGAGCGCCTCGCCGGTAAACGCCTTGCTGCCGTCTACAGCCTCTTGAATGGTCTGATCTTCGCCGTCACCGCCGGCGCCATGATCACCGTATCGGCCTCGGCCTTTCGCGTGGTCACCAGCATCCCCCCGCAAACGGCTTGGTACCCTCAAAGCTTGAGCTTCGTCGCGCTGGTGCTGTTCGTCGGCGCCATCACCGTGTGGATGACGATCAAGGGCTTCAAGCTGATCGCCAATTTCTCTACCGTCTGTTCGCCATGGATGGCGGCCATGTTCCTGGCCAGTGGCGTCATATCCGTTCCGGTACTGCTGCACATGGGCGAGCTCGAGGGATTCGCGACGTTATCCGGCGTGGTCGATACCTTCGTGTGGTCCGGTACGACGCCAGAGGGCGATCCCGGCATTTCCATGTGGGTGATCGCGGCCTGGGCCTGGGGATGTAACCTGCCCATGCACCTTGGCATGAGCGACATGAGCATCCTGCGCTTCGCCCGCAAGTCTTCCTATGGCTACTTCTCCGCGGCCGGCATGTACATCGGCCACTACATGGCCTGGGTCTGCGCCGGCCTGATGGGTGCCACCGCCGCACTGCTGGCTCAGTCCGAGTTACTCGGCATGGATCCCGGTGGCATCGCTTTCCGTATCCTCGGCGCCATGGGCCTGGTCGCTGTGGTGGTCGCCGGCTGGACCACGTCGATCCCGAGCCTGTACCGCGCTGGATTGGCGTTCCAGTCCGTCTTCACGCAGTACTCCCGCGTTAGTGTCACCGTCGCGGCGGGCGTCGTGACCACACTCATCGCCTGTTTTCCGTTCGTGTTCACCCAGTGGCTGAACGTGTTGTCCTATTTCTTCATCCTGATCGCACCGATCGGCGCCATCATCGTGGCCGAACACTTCCTCCTGCCGCGACTTGGCATGCGCCCCTTCTGGCGCGAAGCCCAAGGGCTTCGCCACAACAAGCCGGCCGTCCTGGCGTGGATCATCGGTATTGGTGTAGGGGTTGCCCTGCTGCTCGAGGGTTCCGTGCATCTCTTCGCGCTGTTCATTCCTGGATGGCTGGCAAGCTTGGTCGCCTATCCCCTGCTGTGTCGGGCCACTGGCGTAGAGAAGCATCATGACGGTGACGTTTACCTTGATGCCTATGGGCCAGTACAACCGGAGGAGACCGTTGGCATGAGTGCTCAACAGGCGCCGGTCAACGTCCGTGATCCTTGGTACTTCATTGCCATCGGATGCCTGTTGATCATCTTGGGGGCTGCTGGCTGGGCCTGGCTCGAGGAAGGCGGTGTTATCGCTCACCTGGAGGCCTTCCAGAACCTGATCGTGGTACCAACTGCACTCTATTTCCTCGCTGCGACTCTGTGGATGCGCAATCGTCGCAAGCCTCGGCACCAGCCGTCCTAATCGGATTAGCTAACACATTGCCATGCGTGTTCCAGCCCCATTCAGAAGCATGCCGCCGGCATGACCCGACTTTTCACAACCCATAGGACGCAACTCATGACTCTCAAGATCGGTGTGATCGGCACTGGCGCTATCGGCCGCGAACATATTCATCGCATCACTCACACGCTCAAGGGCGCTCGGGTGGTAGCGGTCAATGACTTCAACCCCGAACAGGCCCATGCCGTGGTCGATGATCTTGGCCTCGACGCCCAGGTCTACGCCAGCGGCGTGGAGGTCATCCAGGCCCCCAACGTCGATGCTCTGATCGTCACCTCGTCAGGGCAGACCCACGAGGAGTTCGTACTAGCGGCCATCGATGCCGGTAAGCCGGTATTCTGCGAGAAGCCGCTGGCGGTCACAGCCGAAGGCTGTCGCCGCATCGTTGACGCCGAGATGCAAGCCGGACGCAAGCTGGTCCAGGTGGGTTTCATGCGCCGCTTCGACCACTCCTACCGCCAGCTCAAGCAGGCATTGGACACCGACACCATCGGCGCTCCGCTGATCCTGAACTGCGTCCACCGCAACCCTCAGTCGCCGAGCGCGGACTTCAGCGGCGACATGGCGCTGACCGACTCCTGCGTGCACGAATTCGACGTGCTGCGTTGGCTGCTCGAGGACGACTATGTCAGCGCCCAGGTGATCCAACCGCGCAAGACGCGATTGTGCAACGAGTCACTGCAGGATCCCCACGTCATCCTGCTGAGTACCCGTGCAGGCATCCACATCTCCATCGAGAGCTTCGTCAACTGTCAGTACGGCTATGACATTCAGTGCCAGGTGGTAGGCGAGAGAGGTACCGCCAGCTTGCCCGAACCGGCCAGCGTGTCTGTACGCCATGCGGCCAAGCTGTCCTCAGACATCCTGGTCAGCTGGAAAGATCGCTTCATGGACGCCTTCGACATCGAGTTCCAGGAATGGGTTGATGCTACCACCCAGGGACAAATGAATGGCCCCAGCGCCTGGGATGGCTACGTGGTCGCGGTGACCAGCGATGCCTGCGTCAAGGCCAAGCATTCCGGCCAGATCGAGCCCATCGAGCTGCCCGGGCGTCCGGCCTTCTACGACCGCTAGGCGCCCAAAGGCCCGCGCATCGGACGGACGACGCCGGCCTCCCCTCCATTACGCCGCCCTGCCCAGGGGCGGCGTCTGGCCTGACGCATGGCCTTTGCCATGCCACTCCATTTTCAAGACTCACCAAGGAGAATCCCCATGTCTCAGTCCTCTTCTCTGGCCGGGCAGGTCGCCGTGGTCACCGGTTCCACCCAGGGCCTCGGCGAGGCCGTGGCCCGACGCCTCGCGGGACTCGGCCTCGCCGGCCTGGTGCTCTGCGGTCGTAATCGGGACAAGGGACAGGCTCTCGCCGATGCGCTCTCGACCGAGACCTGCCAGGCGGTATTCGTGGCCGCCGATCTGGGGCAAGTGGCAGATTGCCGGCACATCATCGCTGTAGCCGACGATCACTTCGGACGTATCGATGTATTGGTCAACTGCGCCGGCAATACCGAGCGTGGCTCCCTGCTCGATACCGATGAGGCGGCCTTCGATCGGTTGTTCGACGTCAATACCAAGGCGCCTTTCTTCCTCATGCAGGATGCCGCCAAGCTGATGATCCGCGAGGGCATCGAAGGGCGCATGGTCAACATCCTCAGCATGTCGGGACACGGCGGCCAGCCCTTCATCAGCGCTTACTGTGGCAGCAAAGGGGCGCTGACGACCCTGACCCGCAATGCCGCCTTCTCGCTGATGCGCAACCGCATCCGGGTCAACGGCCTCAACATCGGCTGGATGAACACGCCCGGTGAGGATCGGATCCAGAAGACCTTCCACGGTGCCGCAGACGACTGGCGGGCGAAAGCCGAAGCCGAGCAGCCGGCGGGACGGTTGCTGGAACCGATGGAGGTCGCCGGCGGCGTCGAGTTCCTGGTCACAGGGGCTTCCGGCATGATGAGCGGTGCCATCATCGACTTTGATCAGCAGGTGCTGGGCTGCTACGAGGATACCCCCCAGCCACAGGCCGCCATGTCCTTGAGCTAAGTTCAGAGCTGCCCGCCCCGCGGTGGGCCGGCCCACCGCGAGGTGTCGAGGCCTTAGCCTCGCTGCAGGAAATCCACCGGCAGCGGGGCGGGGCGCTCGAAGTCCGTGGCCAGTTCCAGGAAGCAGCGCTCCCTGGCCGAGGTCAGCAGGCCTTCCATGAGCTCCATGGCGTGCAGGGCCATGCGCCCGCTGGCCCGCTCTTCGCGTCCCTCGCCAATGGCCAGAGCCATGTCGACCAGGCCGATACCGCGGCTGTTGTCGGCATGGCTGGTCGAGGTGAAGGGATGCTCGCAGGGGACCTCTTCCCAGTCGCTGAGCGGCTGCTGGCGCGGCATACCCTTCCAGCGATAGTTGTCTCGTGTCCTCAACAGCACCTTACCACCGAAGAGATTGGGGCCGTCGGTGGGATCGATGTCCGGCAGGCAGAGGGTGCCCTTGGTGCCATAGATCTCCAGCCGTGGAAGCTCGGAATCCCAGACGTCGAAACTGGTGAGAAGCGTGCCGATGGCGCCGCTGGCAAACTCCAGATTGCCGGTGATGTGGGTGTCCACCTCGACGTCGATGGACTCACCGCGCCGCGGCTCGCTCTCGATGATGCGCGTGTCGAAGGCGCGGCTGGCCATGGCGCTGCAGCGCCGGACGGGTCCCAGCAGGGACAAGAGTGCAGTGACGTAGTAAGGCCCGATATCGAGCAACGGACCGCCACCCGCCTGGTAGAAGAAATCGGGGTTGGGGTGAAACCACTCGTGGCCGTGGCTGACGACGAAGGCGTTGGCGCCGACGATGTCGCCGAGAGTGCCGTCATCGATCAGCTTGCGACAGGTCTGCAGGCGTCCGCCCAGGAAGGTGTCCGGCGCACTGCCGACGTACAGGCCCTTCTGGCGGGCCAGCTCGATGATGCGCCGACTCTCTTCGTAGCTGGCCGCAAGGGGTTTCTCGGTATAGACGTGCTTGCCCGCTTCCAGGGCCGCCAGGTTGATCTCGGCGTGCGCCGCCGGCACCGCTAGATTGAGCACGATATCGATCTCGGGGTCGTCGAGCAGCGCCTGTGCGTCCGGGTAGGCCCGTGGCACACCGTGGCGGGCGGCGACGGCCTCCGCCTTGTCCAGGCGACGCCCGGCGCAGGCCACCACCTCGACGATATCTCGGTAGCGGGCAAGGTTGGCGAAATAGACATCGCTGATGTCGCCGATGCCCACGATTCCGATCTTGAAGGTACTTTCCATGTAACGCCTCCTGGCTATCCGATTGCTTGTGCCCACGCCGTACATGCCATGCGGAAGGGAGCCATGGCGCATGGCCGATCTTCGCGGATCGGCGATTATGGGATGCGCGGGTACCGGCTAGAGCCTAGGGTTGATGAAATAAAAATTCTATTTATACCAAAGTATAGAACGATTAGTTTGCATTGGATTGAAATTGGAATCTATATTTCAAGACGCACGGTCGACATGCTCATTCCCACCACATAAACACAAGAGGTCCGTCGCCATGCCCACCCTGCTTCGTTCGCTGACGATGTTTCATGCCATCCCCGTTCCCCTGAGCTGGCTCCAGCCCAGCGTCACAAGGCCGGATGATCCTTTGAACGCGGACACCCATTGAACAACAACGAACCGGCGCCCTGATCGCGCCATCAGGAGGTTTCCCCATGAGTGACACAGCCCCTAGCCCACAGCCGCCCGCCGACGAGCGCGTTCAGCACGTCAGCGTGTTCAAGCGGCTGCTCAGCCGTCCCGAATGTGGCGCCGTCGCCGGTGCCTTCCTGGTGATGGTGTTCTTCCTCATTGCCGCCGGCGACACCGGCATGTTCACCGGCACCGGCATCATCAACTTTCTCGAAGTGGCGGCCATGCTGGGTATCATCGCCGTGGCGGCCGCCCTGCTGATGATCGGCGGCGAGTTCGACCTGTCGATCGGCTCGATGATCGGCTTCGTCGGCATGCTGATCGCGATCCCGGCGATCGAATACGGCTGGCCACTGTGGTCGGCACTGCTGTTCGGTTTCGTCTGCGCACTGCTGGTCGGCCTGCTGAACGGTTGGCTGGTGGTACGCACCGGCCTGCCATCGTTCATCGTCACGCTGGGCTTTCTGTTTATCCTGCGCGGACTGGCCATCGGCCTCCCACGGTTGTTCACCGATCGTACCCAGGTCGGTGGCGTTCACCAGGCCATGCAGAACGACTGGCTGGCGCCACTATTCTCGGGTGAGGTAGGCACGGGGCTGTTCCAATGGCTGGCTGATATCGGAGTCATCGCCACCAACTTCGCCGGCAATCCCACGGTCAGCGGCATTCCGGTGTCCATCGTGTGGTGGTTCGGACTGACCGCGGTTGCCACCTGGGTGCTGCTGGGCACGCGCTTTGGCAACTGGATCTTCGCCTGCGGCGGAGACCCCAATGCCGCACGCAACGTCGGTGTGCCGGTTAAGCGAGTCAAGATCGCGCTGTTCGCATTTACCGCCCTGTGCGCCGCCATCTACGCCGCCCTCCAGGTCATGGACACCGGTTCCGCCGACAGCATGCGCGGCATGCTCAAGGAGCTGCAGGCGATCATCGCGGTGGTGATCGGCGGTGCCCTGCTGACCGGGGGCTACGGCTCGGCCATCGGCGCGACCTTCGGCGCCCTGATCTTCGGCACCGTACAGATGGGGATCTTCTATACCGGCGTGAACACCGACTGGTTCCAGGTCTTCCTCGGCGCGATGCTGCTGGTCGCGGTGCTGTTCAACAACTATGTGCGCAAGAAAGCGCTGGAGGCCAAGTGATGTCTACGCAAACTCCGATGATCGAAATGCGCAGCGTCGGCAAGCGCTTCGGCAGCGTTATCGCCCTCAACGACATCTCGATGAAGGTCTGCAGCGGCGAGGTGATGTGTCTGCTTGGCGACAACGGTGCCGGCAAGTCGACCCTGATCAAGACCCTGTCGGGGGTGCACAAGCCTACCGAGGGCGAGATGCTGGTGGCGGGCAAGCCAACTCGGTTCCGCAATCCCGCCAAGGCGCTGGACGCCGGTATCGCCACGGTATTCCAGGATCTGGCGATGATTCCCATGATGTCGATCACCCGCAACTTCTTCATGGGCCGCGAGCCGACCATCGGCTGGGGACCGTTCAAGCGCATCGACTGGCAGTTCGCCGAGCGGGTGGCGCGGGAGGAGATGGCCAAGATCGGCATCGACATCCGTGACCCCAGCCAGCCGGTGGGCACCCTCTCCGGGGGCGAGCGCCAGTGTGTGGCCATCGCTCGGGCGGTGTACTTCGGGGCCAAGGTGCTGATCCTCGACGAGCCGACCTCGGCACTCGGGGTCAAGCAGGCCTCGGTGGTACTGCGCTACATCGCCAAGGCGCGCTCCGATGGCCTGGCGGTGATCTTCATTACCCACAACGTCCATCATGCCTATCCCGTTGCCGATGCCTTCACCCTGCTCAAGCGGGGCACCAGCCTCGGCACCTTCCGCAAGTCGGAGGTGAGTCGCGAGGAGGTGCTCAACATGATGGCCGGCGGTGCCGAGCTCGAAAGCCTCGATGCCGAGCTGGCCGAGTTCCAGCGCAACGACCGAGAGCGAACCGAGTCGGCAGCACCGGCAGTGCGCCTGGCCAACGGCCATTGAGCCGCGCCCGGTCCATGGACCGGGCCGCATGACCCCGCCGGGCGTCACGGCGCCCTTTTCCTTCTTGCCAAGGAGACCGCCATGACTCCGCCACTGCGTCACTTCGGTGCCTCGGAACGGCTGGATCTCGTTCGCTTCGCTGCCCTGTGCGAACGTCACACCGAGCCCGCCGACTATTCTCTGGCAGAGCGCCTCTCCGCCGGTGTTCCCGTCTACGATGGTCGGCGTGCCCTCGAGCTCGGCGCGCGGGTGGATACGCGAGCGTCACTGCTCGACGAATGGCATCAGGGGCTGCTCGAGGGTCCCGGGGTGCTGGTTATCGAGGGGATGTTCGCCGATACCCGGGTCATCGATGACGCCAGCGAGGCCTTCTTCGCCATCATCGAGTCGGAGCGGGCGGCCGGCGCCAAGGGCGATCATTTTGCCCCCGCCGGCAGCAACGATCGCATCTGGAACGCTTTCCAGAAGCATGGCCTGACGGCCCCCGAGAATTTCCTCGCCTACTATGCCAATCCCCTGCTGGCACTGGTCAGCGAGGCCTGGCTGGGGCCTCATTATCAGGTCACATCGCAGGTCAACGTCGTCAATCCGGGCGGCCAGGCACAGCGACCCCATCGCGATTACCACCTTGGTTTCCAGGACGATGCCAGCGTGGCGCGCTATCCACTGCCCATGCAGGTGGCTTCGCAGCTGCTGACCCTGCAGGGGGCCATCGCCCACAGCGACATGCCGCTGGATACAGGCCCGACCCAATTGCTTCCCTATTCCCAACGCTATCCGGAGGGCTACCTGGCCTATCGCGATCCGGCATTCCGCGACTACTTTGCCGAACACGCCCTTCAGCTGCCGTTGGCAAAGGGAGATGGCCTCTTCTTCAATCCGGCGCTGTTCCATGCCGCCGGCGAAAATCGCAGTCGCGATCGACGGCGCATGGCCAACCTGCTGCAGGTGTCGTCGGCGTTTGGTCGGCCCATGGAGGCGGTCGATTCCCGCCGGCTGATCGAGGCCTGCTATCCGGCGCTGCTCGACGCCTACCGTCGCGAGAGCCTGTCACCTGGCATTCAAGCCTTTCTTACCGCGGTCGCCGAGGGCTATGCCTTCCCGGCAAACCTCGACCTGACGCCGCCCGAGTCCGGCATGGCGCCGGAGACTCAGCGCCGGCTCGTGGAGCGCGCCCTGGAGCAGGCATGGTCGCCAACAACCATCGGGAAAGCCCTTGAGCGACTGGAAGAATTGCGCCGGCCCTGACGGAGTCGAATTTACGCCGACTCACTCGATGTTGATGCCGTCCTGGGCAAGTCGTCGTGACGCCAGCCCAGGTGGAGCGTTTGATGACCCGATGAGAATATTTTTTCCATTAATACCAAAGTATAGAACATAAAATTTGAACGTATTTAAAATAGAATATATGTTCAAAGAGACCGGATGGGTCGTCACCGAATCGATGCAGCCGGCCTCGCGACAAGGAACAACACTTGCTGCGATGGTTGACAGACAGGCCCGAGAATAGAGGGCAAGCGCCGCAAGCATCGAGTACGAATGCACGATAGCGCCAGTCGACGATTCAGCGAAAAACCGTCGTTACTATCAAGAACAATCACGGAGAACCGTCATGCAAAAGCGACTCAAGAACCTCTCTCTCGGGCTCATGGCCGGGGCCTGCCTCGTAGGTGGTAGCAGTGCAGTCAATGCCCAGGACGCCGGTGGTTCGGAGCCCCTGGATATCATCGCCATCACCCATATCGTGGCCGCCGACCCCTTCGGCGCGGTGCTCAAGAACGGCTTCGAAGACGCCGCCGAGGCCATGAACGTCAACATGAGGTACCAGTCGCCCGCCCAATACGACACGGCACAGATGCAGCGCATGATCGAGCAGGCTGTGGCCGCGAGCCCCGACGGCATAGCCCTGACGATTCCCGATCCCAGTGCCTTCGCGGGGCCGATACAGGAAGCGATCGATTCCGGGATTCCGGTCGTTGCCCTGAACTCCGGCGAGACAGTCGCCCATGATCTGGGGGCGCTGGCCTACGTGGGACAGAGCGAGTATCGCTCCGGCAAGCTGGCCGGCGAGCGCATGAAAGAGGCAGGTGTTGAGCATCCGGTCTGCGTCAATTTCGCCCCCGGGCAGGCACAGTTGGACGCCCGTTGCAGCGGCTTCGATGAGGGCTTTGGCGGCGGAAGTACCCAACTATCCACGACCCAGGACCCCACCGAGATCACCAATGCCGTCTTCGCTTATCTCAACAGTAATCCCGATACCGACGGCATCATGAGCCTGGGCTCGCTGTCGACCGACCCGCTGCTCGCCATGCTGCGTGACCAGAACGCCCTGGAACAGATCTCCCTGGCGACCTTCGATCTGTCGCCGCAGACGCTCGAGGCGGTGCGTGACGGCGACATGCTGTTCGCCATCGACCAGCAGCAGTATCTGCAGGGCTACCTGCCGGTGGTGATGCTGTCGCTCTACAATCGCTATGGGCTGATGCCTACCACCGATGTCCAGACCGGCCCCAACTTCATCACCCAGGATGATGCCTCCCAGGTCATCGAGCTGACGGATCAAGGCTTCCGCTGATTCCCGCCCCACGCCCTCGGTCGGCCATACTTAGCGTATGGTCGGCCGTATTGACTTCCCACATGATTTCGCGGAGACCGCATGAAGATTGGAATCGTCACCGACAGCTTGGCGAACCTCGGCCTTGATGAACTGCTGGCTTTCTGCGCCGAACAAGGCATCGATAGCGTTGAGTTCGCCATCGGTAACTGGTCCAACTCGCCGCACCTCGACGCCGCCGCTCTGCTGGAAAGCCAAAGCAAGCGTCAAGAGCTTAAGTCCAAGCTTCTTCACCATGGCCTCACCATCTCGGCCTTCAATGCCAACGGCAACTCAATGCACCCTACTGATGGCGAGCGACAGGACGCTGTCGTACGCCAGGCCATCCGGCTCTCGGAGCACTTCGATGTGCCTAGGGTCAACCTGATGTCCGGGCTCCCGGCCGGGGCTGCCGGTGACAGCATGCCCAACTGGGTGACTGCCGCCTGGCCGCCGGAAACACATCGCATGCTCGACTACCAGTGGAATGAGGTCGCGATCCCCTACTGGCGAGAGCTGGTTTCCTACGCCAACGACCACGGCATCCACCAGCTCTGCCTGGAAATGCACGGCAACCAGCTGGTCTACAATATGCCGTCCTTCCTGCGCCTGCATGGGGCCGTAGGCGATACCGTGGGCCTCAACTTCGATCCCAGCCACCTGTTCTGGATGGGCGGCGACCCGATCGAGATCGTCAAGCGCTACGCACGGCACATCTACCATGTGCATGCCAAGGATACTTACCTGCATCCCGGCAACCTGGCCCACAACACACGGCTCGACCATCTGCCCATGGACCGTTTCCAGGAGCGCAGCTGGTCCTACGTGACGCTGGGGTATGGCCACGGCGAGTCCTGGTGGCGCGATTTCTGCTATTGGCTGCAGGCCGGGGGCTATCAGGATGGCGTGCTGAGTATCGAACATGAGGACATCAACCTGTCGCGTCGCGAGGGGGTGATCCGCTCCGTCGCGCTGCTGCGAAATTGCATGCCCACCGAGACACCCGATTTCGAACTGCCCAGTTGATCCCCCTTTCACTCGTCGAACGTCGAGGAGCTCCGCCATGCCAGAGCGTCTCAACATCGGCCTGATCGGCAGCGGCTTCATGGGCCAGACCCACGCCGACGCCTATCGTCGGGCCCGTCTGCTCTACCGCGACCTGCCGCTCGAGCCCCATCTGTATGCCGTGGCCGATCTGGGCACAGAGGCGGCCGAGAGCGCACGCAAGCGCTTCGACGCCGAATTCGCCTACGGCGACTGGCGCGAGCTGGTCGCCGACCCCAGGGTCGATGTGATCGACATCACCTCGCCCAACCAGCTGCACTACGAGATGGCGATGGCCGCCATCGAGCACGGCAAGCACGTCTACTGCGAGAAGCCGCTGGCGATGAACGACGACCAGGCTGCCGCCATGCACGAGGCAGCCGAGCGCGCGGGCCTCAAGACCATGGTCGCGTTCAACAACGTCAAGACGCCGGCGGCCATGCTCGCCAAACAGCTGATCGAGGCCGGCGAGATCGGTCGGCCGACGCGCTTTCGCGGCACCTTCGATCAGGGCTTCTTCAACGACCCCGACCTGCCCTGGTCGTGGCGCTGCTCGCGGGAAGCCGCGGGCACCGGTGCGCTGGGAGACCTGGGTGCCCACACCATCAGCGTCGCCCAGTACCTGATGGGCGACGTCAGGGCGGTTTGTGCCCAGGCCCAGACCTTCTTCACCGAGCGTCCGGTCGCCTCGGGCTACGCCGGCTACTCGAGCAAGGTCGAGGCAGGAGCGGAGCGGCGTCCGGTCGACAACGACGATCAGTCTCAGGCGCTGGTCAATTTCGCCTCCGGTGCAGCCGGCGTGATCGAGAGCTCGCGAATTGCTGCCGGCAAGGTGTTTGGCATCACCTGGGAGGTCTGCGGCACGGAAGGCACTCTGATCATGGACGGCGAGCGCTTCAACGAGCTGAAGGTCTACCGCTTCTCGGACGACAAGCGTGATCGCGGCTTCAAGACCCTGCTGGTCGGCTCGCAGGTGCCTCAGTTCGGCGCCTTCTTTCCGTTCGACTTCGGCGGCGGGGCGCTAGGCTACTTCGATGTCAAGGTGATCGAGGTCCATGACCTGATCCAGGGCATCGCCGGCGACGACGGCTGCTATCCCGACTTCGCCTTCGGCCGCCACAACCAGCGCATCATCACCGCCATCGACGACTCCGCGCAGCAGCGGCACTGGGTCGATATCTGACCGACCATCAGGGAGAGCGCTCCATGAGCAACACCCGAACCAGGACGATCAAACCGGTACGCTGGGGCATCCTCGGCACCGCCAACATCGCCGTCGACCAGCTGATTCCGGCGATGCACGCGAGTCCCTGGTGCGAGCCCTGGGCGATCGGCTCGCGCGATCTCGACAAGGCACGGCGTTGTGCCAGGGAGATGGGGATTCCGCACGCCCACGACAGCTACGCGGCAGTGCTCGACGATCCCGAAGTCGAGGCGGTGTACATCCCACTACCCAATCATCTGCACGTCGAGTACGCGCGGATGGCAATGGATCGCGGCAAGCACGTGCTGTGCGAGAAGCCGATCGCCATGACGGCCGCCGAGGCCGAGGTGCTGGCCGACGTACCACAGGGCATTGTTCTCGGCGAGGCCTTCATGGTTCGCCACCAGCCTCGCTGGGTCGAACTACGCAAGCAGCTGCGCGATCAGGCGATCGGCGAAGTACGCGCCGTGCAAGCCTTGCTTTCCTTCACTCTCGACAGCCCCGGCGACTTCCGCCTGCGTCGCGAATACGGTGGCGGCGCGATCTTCGATCTGGGTTGCTACGCCTCGATGACCACCCGCTACCTGTTCGATACCGAGCCGCAGAGGGTGATGGCGCTGATCGAACGCGACCCGGAACACGAGGTCGATATCCGGGCCACAGCCATCCTCGACTACGGCCAGGGGCGTCACGCCAGCTTCACGGTCAGTACCGCCATGGCCGCCACTCAGCATCTCCATGTGGTGGGTAGCACCGGGGCGATCGACCTGCCCTTCCCCTTTGCTCCGCAGCAAAATGCGTCCTCGACGATAATCGTCGACCGTGCCAGGGCCCTCAACCAGTGCGCACCCGAGCCCCAAACATTCGCTCCCGCCGCTCACTACGAGTGCGAGGTCACCAATTTCGCGCGAGTGATCCGCGGCGAATCGGCTCCCCATTTCGACATCCGTGACGCCATCGCCAACATGCGAGTGCTCGACGCACTGTTCGCCTCCGGCGAGTCGGGCACCTGGCAGCCGGTAACCTAGTTAGCCGGTACATCCTCCCCAGAAACGGCAGGCCACTAGATGCTGAGCGAGGGCCGGGGACCCTCGGCCTCGAGGATAACCGGTGGGCCTGCTGACCGAGCCAAGGCTTCATCGCCGTCTTAAGCGGCCTATCCCGGCCCCCGGGCCGCCGTGTCTCTGGGCGCTTCCCCAAAACGTGTCCGATAGGCCCGGGAAAAGTGCGCGGGATGCGTAAACCCGGTGGCCAGGGCGGCCTCGGATACGGTGCAGTGGCTGCTGGGATTGGCCCGCCAGGCGGCAGATCTCGGGGATCGGCAACAGTGACCGGCCCGATAGCCCTGACCTGCATCAGCCCCATTACGACTTTAACGACGACCTGCTTTCACCAGGCAGCACCTTCCTGGCCGGCGTGGCACGCGAGTACTTGCGCACCCACCAGTAGACAGCAAACCACCATCGAACTCCGGGTATCAAGCAGGAGAGACCGGTAGCTAACGCCATGTCTGCTCCGCCGGCGCCTCATCCACTCCCGCGCCGCGGCACTGAAGCCGCCGCGGTCCACCCCCGCCAGCAGCAGCCTGAGCGCTTCTGGCCGGCTGTCCACGCTCGCCTCCTCGGGGCCATTCGATGCAGGGAGTCGCGTCATTTTTGCACCAGGTGCAAAGATGTTTTGCATGTGATGATGATTGAAGCGCTCAGTCACGATCCTCACCCTTGGGCGTACGACTGATTAGGAGATTAACGAAAGCCCATGAACATCCTGCTGCTCAACGGTGCCAAGGCCTATGCCCACTCCGGCGGCCGCTACAACGACACCCTGCACGAGACCGCTCGTGGCACCCTGGCCGAACAGGGCCACGCCCTGCAGGAGACACGCATCGACGATGGCTACTCGGCAGACGCCGAGGTCGACAAGTGGCTGTGGGCCGACGTCATCATCCTGCAGATGCCGGGCTGGTGGATGGGCACCCCCTGGACGGTCAAGCGCTATCTCGATGAAGTGCTGACCACGGGCCATGGCAAGCTCTACGCCAGCGACGGCCGCTCGCGTCAGGACCCGACCCGACAGTACGGCAGTGGCGGCCTGCTGCAGGGCAAGCGCTACCTGCTGTCACTGACCTGGAACGCGCCGCAGGAAGCCTTCGACGCCCCCGGTGACTTCTTCGAGGGCCGCGGCGTCGACGCCGTCTACTTCCCGGTGCACAAGGCGCTGGAATTCCTCGGCATGAGCGCCCTGCCGACCTTCCTGGCCAACGACGTGATCAAGGCACCGGCCATCGATACCCACCGGGACGCGTACCAGGCTCACCTGGTACGCGTCCTCGACGAACGCCACAACGCCTGAATCCGACCCAAGGAGTTCGCATGACGACCCAAACGCTGCCTAATCCCGGCTTCGGCACCTTCCGCCTCGAGGGGGACACCCTCAAGCAGAGCATTCAGACCGCGCTCGAGCTCGGCTATCGCCATATCGACACCGCCCAGTTCTATGGCAACGAGGCCGAGGTCGGACAGGCCATCGCCGAGAGCGGCATCCCTCGCGAGGAGATCTTCCTGACCACCAAGGTCTGGCACGACCGTCTCGCCCCCGGCGACCTGGAAGCCAGCGTCGAGGAGAGCCTGAACAAGCTCGGCACCGACCACGTCGATCTGCTGCTGATCCACTGGCCTTCGCCCGACGACGAAGTGCCCATGGCCGACTACCTGACGGCGCTCAAGGACGTGCAGCAGGCCGGCAAGACCCGTCATATCGGGGTCTCGAACTTCACTCGCGCCCAGCTCGACCGGGCCGTCGAGATTCTCGGCGAGGGTGCCCTGCTGACCAACCAGGTCGAGGTGCATCCCTTCCTGCAGAACCGCGCGCTGATCGAGCACTGCGAACGCTACGGCATCGCGGTGACCGCCTTCATGCCGCTGGCCGTCGGCAAGGTCATGGAAGACGAGACCCTGGTGCGCATCGCCGATGCCCATGACGCCAGCCCGGCGCAGGTCGCCCTGGCCTGGCTGAACCAGCAGGGCATCGTGACCATTCCGTCCTCCACCAAGGCGAAGAACATCCGCAGCAACCTGGTCGCCCTCGAGCTCACCCTGAGCGACGAGGAGATGCAGGCCATCGCCGCCCTCGACCGCGGCGCGCGCATCGCCAACCCGGACTTCGCCCCGGCCTGGGACCGAGCCAAGCCTGAACCGACGGTGACGGCGCCACGCTGACACGCCGCCGACATTGTCTCCGCGGGCCCGGCGTACCGGGCCCGCGGCCACCCGATCACCGGGCAGAACCCGCCTTCCTCGGAGCCGGTCGCGCGCGGCCTGATGAGCGCCCTCAAGGGCTCAATCCGGCTAGCGGGAGCCGCCACCACGGGCGGGGCGGCCATGCCGGTCCCGCCCGTGGTCCATCGGCACCATCGATCCCCGCCGCCTCGACGCGCTATGCTGGCTGCCCCTCGAGCTCATGCCGCAAAGGAGTCAGCCATGAACCGTATCGCCTTCATCACCGGTGCCACCTCCGGATTCGGACGCGCCTGTGCCCACCGCTTCGCCGAGGCGGGCTGGTCGCTGGTGCTCGCCGGCCGTCGCGAGGAGCGCCTCGACGAGCTGCGTGAGGCGCTGAAAGACCGGGTGCCGGTGTACACGGCAGTGCTCGACGTGCGCGACGACGCCGCGGTGAAGGCCGTGGTCGAGGCCCTGCCCGACGACTTCCGTGGCGTGACCTGCCTGGTCAACAATGCCGGCCTGGCCCTGGCGCCCGAGCCGGCGCAGCGGGTCGACCTCGCCGACTGGCACACCATGATCGACACCAACATCCGCGGGTTGGCCAACGTCACTCATGCGCTGTTGCGGACGCTGATCGAACAGGGTGCCGGCACCAGCATCATCAATCTCGGCTCGGTGGCCGGTGACACCCCCTACCCCGGCAGCCATGTCTATGGCGCCACCAAGGCCTTCGTCAAGCAGTTCAGCTACAACCTGCGCTGCGACCTGCTGGGCACCGGCGTGCGCGTGACCGATGTGGCCCCGGGCCTGGCCGAGACCGAGTTCACGCTGGTGCGCACCGGCGGCAACCAGGACGCCCACGACGCTCTCTACCAGGGCACCACGCCGCTGTCCGCCGAGGATATCGCCGAGCAGATCTTCTACGTCGCGACCCTGCCCGCGCATATCAACATCAACCGGATGGACGTGATGCCCGTGCGTCAGGCCTGGGCGCCCTTCGCCATCGACCGCGACTGACGGGCATGCCGGTCGCTCGCCGGGCCGCCGCTCGGCGAGCGACTCCCGAACCGGCCCGGCGACAGTGAGCAAGCCAAGTGGACCGGGAAGAATGGAAGGAGAGAGAAGGAAAATCCCACGCAAAAAAAAGCCGCCCGATGCTTGGCATCGGGCGGCTTTTCGATATTCGTTTGGTGGAGCCTAGCGGGATCGAACCGCTGACCTCAACACTGCCAGTGTTGCGCTCTCCCAGCTGAGCTAAGGCCCCACTGTTGCTCGCCGGTACTGCCTTGCGAGAACGAGGCGAATACTACGGTGAAAAGTCTCAAGCGTCAAGCCTTGAATCATCTTTTCCACATCGCACCGAGCCCGGCCACGGCCGCAAGAAGGCCCGCACGACGGTCTTGAAACGATGATGTCGTGCGAGCCATGCCTCGCCGCCAGCGTTTTGCCGTTTAGCGACTCCGGGCACCTTGCCCTCTCAGGGAGGGCAAACGAGGGCCGGGGCCCTACTCGGCGGTGGCCAGCAGGCTGGCGTTGCCGCCGGCGGCGGTGGTGTCGATGCAGAGGTGGCGCTCCACCGCATAGCGCTCCGGGGCGATGATCTGGGTCTCCAGCGGCACGATGGGCCCGTCGCGCTCGGCCAGCGCCAGGCGCAGCTCGCGGGTCCAGTCGCTGCTGCCGGCGGCGGCCACCGCCACGATGCCCTCGAGGGCGGTGAGGGTCTCGGCCTCGACCCGGCCGTCGCGCCCGGCGACCGGCGCCCCGGCCCGCTCGAGCGGCTTGACGGCCTCGGCCGCGCCCGGCGCGACGATCAGCGCCGGGCAGCCGGTTCCCAGCGCCTGCACCGCTTGGGCGACGGCGATCTCCAGCGTCGGCCCGAGGCAGAGCACCGGCCCCTTGGGGTACATCGCCAGCCGGTTGCTCTCCCCGGTCGGCCCCGGCAGGGTCTGGGGCGTCATGTCCAGGGAGGCGGCCTCGGCCAGCGCCTTGCGGATCACCCCGCGCTGGCCGGAGAGTGCCCGGCGCAGCACCTCGACCCGGTCGGGCCGCGCCGCCCAGTTGCGCGGATCGAGCCCGTCGAGGGCGGACTGCAGCTCGCCGAGCGCCACCACCTCGCCGCCGGGCGCCTCGTGATGCTCGACCTCGGCGGTGCGGCGGAAGCGGGTGACGTAGAGCGGCCCGCCGGCCTTGGGCCCGGTGCCCGAGAGCCCTTCGCCGCCGAAGGGCTGGGAGCCGACGATGGCGCCGATCTGGTTGCGGTTGACGTAGACGTTGCCGACGTGGATCCGCTCGACGATCTGCTGCACGCGATCGTCGATGCGGGTGTGCAGGCCGAAGGTCAGGCCGTAGCCCTTGGCGTTGATCGCGTCGACGACCCCGTCGAGCTCCCGCGCCTTGAAGGTGGCCACGTGCAGCACCGGCCCGAAGACCTCGCGCTCCAGATCCTCGATGCCGCCGACCTCGACCACCGCCGGGGTGACGAAGGTGCCGACGTCCGGCGCCGGCAGGGTCTTCAAGAGCTTGCCGGCCTTGCGCTGGGCCTCCACATAGGCGCCGATGTCGGCCTGGGCCTCGGCGTCGATCACCGGCGAGACGTCGGTGTCGGTGTTCCAAGGATCGCCGATCACCAGCGCGTCCATGGCGCCGTCGAGCATGGTCAAGAGCCGCTCGCGCGCCTCCTCCTGGACGTAGAGCATGCGCAGCGCCGAGCAGCGCTGGCCGGCCGACTGGAAGGAGGAGATCAGGATGTCGCGCACCGCCTGCTCGGTCAGCGCGCTGGAGTCCACGATCATGGCGTTGAGCCCGCCGGTCTCGGCGATCAGGACCGCGTCCGGCCCGGCGTTCTGGGTCAGCGCCTTGTGGATGATCTGCGCCACCTCGGTGGAGCCGGTGAAGCAGACCCCGGCGATGCGCGGATCGCTGGTCAGGGGGCCGCCCACCGTCGGCCCGTCGCCGGGCAGCAGCTGCAGCGCCGCCTCGGGCAGGCCGGCCTCGCGCATCAGTTCGACGGCCCGGGCGGCGATCAGCGGCGTCTGCTCGGCGGGCTTGGCGAGCACCGCGTTGCCGGCCCCGAGCGCGGCGGCGATCTGGCCGGTGAAGATGGCCAGCGGGAAGTTCCAGGGGCTGATGCAGACGAAGATGCCCCTGGCGCTGCCGGGCTCCTCGGCCTCGAGGCGCTCGCTCTCGTTGGCGTAGTAGCGCAGGAAGTCCACCGCCTCGCGCACCTCGGCGATGCCGTCGAAGATCATCTTGCCGGCCTCGCGGGTGGCGATCACGGTCAGCTCGGCGATGTGCTCTTCATAGAGGTCCGCGGTGCGACGCAGCACCTCGGCGCGCTCGGCCACCGGCCGCGCCGACCACGCCTGGAAGCCGTCCTCGGCGGCGTCCAGCGCGGCCGCCACCTCCTCCCGGGTCGCCTCATGCACCTGGCCGACCACCCTCGAGGTGTCGGCGGGAGAGCGCGCATCGCGCGCCTTGCCCTGGGGCGCCGGGCTCCCGGCGAGCATCGGCCCGGCCGTCCAGGTGGCGTCGGCGAAGGCCTCCCGGGCCGAGATCAGCGGCAGGATCGAGGCCGGCTCGTTGATCCGATAGCCCCGGGAGTTCTTGCGCTCCGGGGCGAACAGCTCGCCGGGCTGGCGGATCGAGGGGCTGGCGATGGCGTCACCCAGGCGCTCGTGCTCGGCCACCGGATCCTTGGAGACCTCGCTCGGCGGAATGGTGTCGTCCACGACCTGGTTGACGAACGAGGAGTTGGCCCCGTTCTCCAGCAGGCGGCGCACCAGGTAGGCCAGCAGGTCGCGGTGGGCGCCGACCGGCGCGTAGATGCGGCAGTGGGTGCCTTCCGCCTGGCGAACGATGTGATGCAGCGACTCGCCCATGCCGTGCAACCGCTGGAACTCGTAGCTCTCCTTGTCGTCACCGGCCATGGCGATGATGGCGGCGCAGGTGTGGGCGTTGTGGGTCGCGAACTGCGGGTAGATGCGATCGCGCCGCTCAAGCAGCATGCGTGCGCAGGCCATGTAGCTGACGTCGGTGTTGACCTTGCGGGTGAAGACCGGGAAGGTCTCGACGCCCATCTCCTGGGCCAGCTTGATCTCGGTGTCCCAGTAGGCGCCCTTGACCAGGCGCACCATGATCCTGCGGTCGTAGCGCTCGGCCATCGTGTGGAGGGCCTCGATCACCGGCGCGGCGCGGCGTCCGTAGGCCTGCACCACCACCCCGAAGCCGTCCCAGCCGTCGAGCGCCGGGTCGGCGAGCAGCGCCTCGATGACGTCCAGCGACAGATCCAGACGGTCCTGCTCCTCGGCGTCGATGTTGAAGCCGATGTTGGCCTTGGCCGCCTGCCTCACCAGCTCCTGGGCGCGCGGCACCAGGACCCTCATCACGGTGTCACGGTGGGTGGTCTCGTAGCGCGGATGCAGCGCCGAGAGTTTCACCGAGATACCGGGGCTACTGCGCACGTCGCCCTGGGCCTGCTTGGCGATGGTGCGAATCGCCGTGGCGTAGGCGTCGTGGTAGCGCAGGGCGTCGTCGTCGGTGCGCGCCGCCTCGCCCAGCATGTCGTAGGAATAGGTGTAACCCTGCTTCTCGAGCTCACGGGCGTTCTTCATGCCCTCCTCGATGGTCTGGCCGAGCACGAACTGGCGGCCGAGGACCTTCATCGACTGGCCCACGGCGGTGCGCACCACCGGCTCGCCCATGCGCCGCACCAGGCCGCGCAGCGCACGCACCGGCCCCTTGGGATCCTTTTCCAGCACATTGCCGGTCAGCATCAGCGCCCAGGTCGAGGCGTTGACCATCGACGAGGACGACTTGCCGAGGTGCGCGCCCCAGTCGGACGGCTCGATCTTGTCGTGGATCAGGTCGTCGATGGTCTCGGCGTCGGGCACCCGCAGCAACGCCTCGGCCAGGCACATCAGGCCGACGCCCTCGGCGGTGGAGAGCCCGTACTCGGCCAGGAACGACTCCATCATCGACGGCGAGGTCTCCTTGCGCACCCGCGCCACATAGTTGGCGCCGGCCTCGGCCACCAGACGGCGCTCCTCCTCCGAGAGCCCAATGCGCTCGACCAGCCCGCGCAGCACCTCCGACTCGTCGACGTCGTAGTGGGCGCGGATGCGCGAGCGCAGCTCGCTCACGGCATCGTGGGGATGAAGGTTGGCTTCGTTCATGGTCAATCTCCCTGGCGACGCGCCACGCATCGGCGATTCTCGGGCGCGGATGGCATCGTCGTTGTCGAAAGTTACACACTAGCATAGGGCCCTGGGGGTAGGCCCGAAGAGGCAGGCGGTCGCGGCGTTGCTCTCAGGCTTTCCCGCGGCAGACGTCGCGGGGTGCGCTGCTGCGCCACGCGAAGCGGGTCACCCGAAAGGGGGAAAGGTCGAGGGCCGGTGGCTCACCGGACAGGCGGGCGGGGTCGGGCGAACGCCCAGCGAAGAACGACACCCGGGCGGCACCGCCCGCATGCCCTGAACACAGGTGAAAGAGCCTCCGGCATCGCCCCGTGAGAGACGGACCCTCTTCGGTAGATACACTCTGTGGCCCAGCCGCAGCACAGACGAGGTGGGCGGTTAACGGGTGGCCGCTGCAGGCAACGTAGCCAAGGGGCCAGGCATTCGTGGCGGCCTCGATGACGCCTTGCTGGGAAAGGCTTGGAGCGCCTCCAGGTAATGGCCATGTCCGCCGCCTGACATGTCACCGAAAAATGCCCAACTGGACATCTTGCCGTTTCCCTCACCCAGCGTTATCTCACGACACCTAGACGGTCGGCTAACGACAAAAAACAAAAAAGCCGCCCGATGCATTGCATCGGGCGGCTTCTCGGAATTCGTTGGTGGAGCCTAGCGGGATCGAACCGCTGACCTCAACACTGCCAGTGTTGCGCTCTCCCAGCTGAGCTAAGGCCCCACTGTTGCTCGCCGCTGCTACCTTGCGAGAACGAGGTGAATAATACGGACATTCTCCCCGCCCGTCAACAGCTTGGCGGGAAAAATCCCCCCTTGGTATGACACCAATTCACCTTAGGAAAATGTTGTGCCACGCTAGGGGCTGACCATGGCCTCCTTCCAACGCGCCAGACATACTCAACACCATTTTCAGGAGCACCTGCCTTGATCAGGGTTCTCGTTGCCGACGACCATCACTTGGTTAGGACCAGCATTGCCCACCTGCTGGACGCCGAGCAGGACATCTCCATCGTGGGTGAAGCCGCGGATGGCGAGGAAGCCATTCGTCTGGCCCGTGAACTCAAGCCGGACATCGTGCTGATGGACATCCGCATGCCGGGCATCGGCGGGCTGGAGGCCACCCGCAAGATCCATCGCTTTACCCAGGACATCCGTATCCTGGTGCTCACCGCCTTCATCGAGGACACCTTCGCCCAGCGCCTGCTCGATGCCGGCGCCCAAGGCTTCATCAGCAAGGGCTCTCAGCACGATGAGATGGTGACCGCCGTGCGCGGCGTCTTCGCCGGGCAACGCTACATCAGCCCGGAGATCGCCCAGCGCCTGGTGCTGTCGCGCATCGACGCCAGCGACAATCCCTTCGACCAGCTGTCACAGCGCGAGCTGCAGGTCGCGATGATGATCGTCAACTGTCAGAAGGTGGCCGACATCGCCGACCGCATGTTTCTGAGCCCCAAGACCGTCAACACCTATCGCTATCGCATCTTCGAGAAGCTTAACGTGCACTCCGACGTCGAACTGACTCACCTGGGGCTGCGCCACGGCCTGGTCGACGGCTTCAGCGAGGTGGAATAGCCGCCGCCCCGCCTGGCGGCGAGTCTGATAGGATGAGCCTCCATCCTCGCCAGACCGCCGCCCGATGAGTTTCGATTCGCGCCACTTTCTCGCCACCGTCACCGAAGCCCCCGGCGTTTACCGCATGCTCGACGAGAGCGGCGAAACGCTCTATGTCGGCAAGGCACGCCGACTCAAGCCGCGCCTGGCCAGCTACTTTCGCGGCGCCTTGAACACCAAGACCCAGGCGCTGGTCGCGCGCATCGCCGATATCCAGGTGACGGTCACCAACAGCGAGACCGAGGCGCTGCTGCTCGAGCAGACGCTGATCAAGGAACAGCGCCCGCCGTACAACATCCTGCTGCGCGACGACAAGTCCTACCCCTTCGTGTTCGTCACCGACCGCCATCCGTTTCCTGCGCTCGAATACAAGCGGGCACGCACCCGCCACGACGACGGTCGCTATCTGGGCCCCTATCCCAGCAGCACCGCGGTGCGCGAGAGCCTGTCGCTGATGCAGAAGATCTTCCGCATCCGCAACTGCGAGGACAGCGTCTTCGCCCATCGCACTCGGCCCTGCCTGCAGTACCAGATCGATCGCTGCACGGCGCCCTGCGTGGATTACATCTCCGAGGCCGACTATCGGCGCGACCTGGAGCACGCCATCCAGTGCCTGGAGGGCAAGAGCGAGGCCGTGACCCAGGAGCTGACCCGCGACATGGAAGCCGCCAGCCAGGCCCTCGAGTTCGAGGAAGCCGCTCGCCTGCGCGACCAGATCCAGCAGCTACGCCAGCTTCAACAGCGCCAGTTCGTCGACACCGGCAGCGGCGACGCAGACGTCTTCGCCCTGGCCTCTCGCCCCGGGGCACTGTGCATCTCGGTACTCGCCATTCGTCAGGGTCGACTGCTGGGTGCCCGCCACCACCAGCCGACCAACGGCCTGGACCTCGGCCCCGAGGCGCTGCTCGGCGAGTTCGTCAGCCAGTTCTATCTCGGCCAGGCCCGCGAGATTCCCGGCGAGGTGATCACCAGCCATGCACTGCCGGACGCGGAGCTGTTGGCCCAGGCGCTGAGCGAGCATGCCGGCAAGCGGGTTCGCGTCACCGACCAGGTGCGCAGCCACCGCGCCCAGTGGCAGGAGCTGGCCCGCACCAACGCCGAACAGCAGCTGGCCGGCCAGCTGGCCAATCAGACGCAGCTCGCCAGACGCTTCGAGGCGCTGCGCGAGGCGCTCGGCCTCGAGCAGCCCCCGGAACGCCTGGAATGCTTCGACATCAGCCACAGCCAGGGCGAGGCCACCGTGGCCTCCTGCGTGGTGTTCGATGCCGACGGCCCGCGCAAGTCCGACTATCGCCGCTTCAACATCGAGGGCATCGAGCCCGGCGACGACTACGCCGCCATGCGCCAGGCCCTGACCCGTCGTTTCAAGCGCCTCGCCCAGGGGGAAGGGGCGCGGCCGGACATCCTGGTCGTCGACGGCGGCAAGGGCCAGCTCAACATGGCCCGCGAGGTCTTCGCCGACCTCGGCGTGACCGGCGTGATGCTGCTCGGCGTCGCCAAGGGCAGCACCCGCAAGGCCGGTCTCGAGATCCTCTATCTGGAGACCGTCGATCGCACCCTCGATCTCGACGCCACTTCCCCGGCGCTTCACCTGTTGCAGCACATCCGCGACGAATCCCACCGCTTCGCCATCACCGGCCACCGCACCCGGCGCGACAAGGCACGGCGCACCTCGACACTCGAGGACATCCCCGGCGTCGGTCCGCGCCGCCGACGCGAACTGCTGCGCTTCTTCGGCGGCCTGCAGGGGGTGCGCCAGGCCAGCCGTGACGAGCTCGCACGAGTACCGGGCATCAGCGCCACCCTGGCCGACACCATCCATCGCGCCCTGCACGGATGAATGCCGCCGGGCATCGCCAACGCTCCACCCCGGCGTACGACACGATCCATCGCGCTCTACATGGATGAGTGTCGCCGAGCCGGATAGAATGGCCGGATATTTCGTGTTCCCACCTCAGGCAAGGACCGCAGCTTCGATGAACATTCCCAATCTCCTGACCCTGGCCAGAATCGTCTTCATCCCGCTGCTGGTCGTGCTGTTCTATCTGCCCTTCTCGTGGAGCATGCTGGCCACCGGCGCGCTGTTCGGCCTGGCCTCGATCACCGATTGGCTGGACGGCTACCTGGCCCGGCGCTGGGATCAGTCGACGCCCTTCGGCGCCTTCCTCGACCCGGTCGCCGACAAGTTGATGGTGGCCGTGGCCCTGGCACTGTTGATCGAGCGCTACGATGCCAGCTGGCTGACGCTGCCGGCGCTGGTCATCATCGGCCGCGAGATCGTGATCTCGGCCCTGCGCGAATGGATGGCCGAGATGGGCAAGCGTGGCACGGTGGCCGTCTCCTCGATCGGCAAGGTGAAGACCACCCTGCAGATGATCGCCCTGCTGCTGCTGCTGGGCTTCGCCCCGGGCACACCGATCGCCACGATCGGCGTCGTCACCCTCTATGCCGCGGCACTGCTGACCCTGTGGTCGATGATCCAGTACCTGCGTGCCGCCTGGCCGCACCTCAGCGACTCGATGTAATGAATCTCCAGAAAAGCGTTTGACAGTCACCGACTTATCCGTATAATACGTCCTCGAGTCAGGCGGGAATAGCTCAGTGGTAGAGCATCGCCTTGCCAAGGCGAGGGTCGCGAGTTCGAATCTCGTTTCCCGCTCCACTCTCTTCGAAGAGCAACGTCGACGAAGAGAACTGACTCGACCGGATCAATGCGCAAGACGGGCCATCGTCTTCGCTCCATCCCCCACGGGTGGCACGATCCTTGAGGCTGGATGGCAGAGTGGTTATGCAGCGGACTGCAACTCCGTGTACGCCGGTTCGATTCCGACTCCAGCCTCCATCATTCCTATAGCTGTGCGCTCGAACCCCGCCCGGATGGCGAAATTGGTAGACGCAAGGGACTTAAAATCCCTCGGTGGCAACACCGTGCCGGTTCGAGCCCGGCTCCGGGCACCATGATTCCCTGACCCGCCATGGGCCGACCTGTCGACGGTACCCTCCCCCATGAAGCTGGTACGCCCGCTCCGCGATCCCTACTTCACGAATCAGCATCGCCGCATCCTGCACGTGCTGCGCGTCGCGCTGGCACTGATCGTCGCCTATGCGGTCACCGAACCCTTCGATCTTCCGCACCGCGGCTGGGCGCTGGTCAGCACCGTGATGGTGATGGGCAACCTGCCCCACATCGGCGGCGTGCTCGACAAGGGGCGCCAGCGCCTGCTGGGCTCGCTGATCGGCGCCCTCTGGGGGCTGCTGCTGATCGTCACCCTCACGCCCTGGCCGGCCCTGCTGCATCTCGGCGCCCTCGCCGGCATCGCCGCGGTGACCTGGTACACGTTCAGCAAGCGCTTCGGCTACGGCGGCCTGATGTTCGCCATCAGCCTGCTGCTGGTGGTCGGCGGCAGCACGCCGGAGCTGGATGCCGCCCTGTGGCGCAGCTTCAATGTGCTGCTGGGCACCCTGATCGGCATCGGCGTCACCGTACTGGTCCTGCCCCACAAGGCCACCGACCTGCTGCGCTTCGCCCTGGCCGATCACCTCGACCACATGGCCCGGCTTTATCACGCCCATACCTCGGCCAGCGCGCCGCCCGATCTCGACACCCACGAGTTGCTCAAGGGCTGCAGCAAGCTGCTGGTCAAGCAGCGCGGCCTGGTCGATGCCATCCACCGCGAGAACCGCCTGACCCGAATCGAGCTGGACGAGCTCATCTCCCTGCAGCGCCGCATGTTCTCGACCATCGAACTGCTGCTGGAAACCCACTGGAACACCCGCGCCGGCCACGAGCTCATCGATGCCATGGAAGGGCTGCGCGATCAGCAGCACACCCTGGCCCGCGGCATCGGCACCCTGGCCTTCCAGGTACGCACCGGCCACCCCATCGACGTCGACCTCGCGCCCTTCGACCTGCAGCGTCACGCCGGCCTCGCCGGCGACGCCCGCGCCGAGGACGGCCGCCGCCTGTTCAGCCCCAGCGGCTACCTGTGGCTGAACCGCGAGCTGGCTCGCCTGACCGGTGAGCTGGTCGAGCGGCTGGGCAGCCTGGAACGCCTGCCCAGCCGCCGTCTGCGCAAGGGCGCCTCGCGCCACGGCCTGCTCGAGCCCCACGACAGCGGTGATGCCTCGCGGTAACGCCCCGCCATGAAAGGAACCCTCCGATGCCCGACAGCACCCACGAGACCCTGATCATCGGCGGCGGCATCGCCGGCCTGGTACTGGCCCTGGAGATCGCCGAACAACGTCCCGTGACGCTGCTGCAGCCGTCCCGCAATGCCATGGGCGCCAGTCGCTGGGCCCAGGGCGGCATCGCCGCCGTGCTGTCGCCGGACGACGATCTGGAGGCCCACGTTGCCGACACCCTGGTGGCCGGCGATGGCCTGTGCGACGAGGCCGCCGTCCGCTTTACCGTGGAACAGGGGCCGGACGCCATCGCCTGGCTACTGTCGCTGGGCGTGCCCTTCACCCCGGACCCCGACCCCGAGGCCCGCTATCCGTATCACCTGACCCGGGAAGGCGGCCACGGCGCGCGCCGCATCATCCATGCCGATGACGCCACCGGGCGCGCCGTGGTGGAAACCCTGCGACAGCACGTCGAACACCATCCGCACATCCGGCTGCGCACCGACCTGACCGCCATCGGCCTGATCGGTGATACGGCTGGCCAGTGCCGTGGCGCCCGCTGCCTCGACGAGCAAGGCAGGCTGGTGGAGCTGCCGGCGGCGGACACCGTGCTGGCCACCGGCGGTGCCAGCGGCCTGTTCCGCCACACCACCAGCCCCGATCCGGCCTGCGGCGAGGGCATGCTGATGGCGGCCGAGCTCGGTGCCGAGCTGATGAACCTGGAATTCCAGCAGTTCCACCCCACCTGCCTGTTCGACCCGGATGGACCGCCCTTCCTGATCAGCGAGGCCGTGCGCGGCGAAGGCGGCCATCTGCTCGATGCCGAAGGCCATCGCTTCATGCCCGAGGTCGACCCCCGTGCCGAGCTCGCTCCCCGCGACGTGGTCGCCCGCGCCATCGACGCCGAGATGCAACGCAGCGGCCGCGAGCATGTCTGGCTCGACGTGCGCCACCTGGGGGAAGACGCCATTCGCCACCACTTCCCCACCATCCACGCCCACTGCGCCTCCCGCGGCATCGATATCGCCCACGAGCCGATTCCGGTGGTCCCGGCCGCCCACTACAGCTGCGGCGGCGTCAGCACCGATCTCGAGGGCGCTACCACGGTGCCGCGCCTCTATGCCGTGGGGGAAGTCGCCGGCACCGGGCTGCACGGCGCCAATCGGATGGCCAGCAACTCGCTGCTGGAGTGCCTCGCCTTCGCCCGCAGCTGTGCCCGCCGCCTGCGCCATGCCGCCCCCGCCGATTCGGCCCCACTGACGCCGTGGCACCCCGGCACCTCCACGGTGCCGGAGACGGAATGCCGGACGCTGCTCGCCGAGGTGCGCGGCATCATGAGCGAGAACGTCGCCATCGTGCGCCACGATGCCGGACTCGCCACGGCCGAGCGGCGCCTCGCCGAGCTCGCCGAGCGTCTGGCGCCACGCATCGCCGACGCAACGCCCAGCGTCGCCCTCGCCCGGCTGTGGCACGCCCTGCGCCTGGCACGGCTCACCGTGGCCAGCGCCCGGTCGCGGCGCGAATCCCGCGGGCTGCACTTCAATCCGGACTGCCCGCTGCACGGCGACCCCGCGCCGCAGCCGTCTCGTGTCCATCTCAGTGATCTGGTTTCGCTCAACGACTGAACGGGAAGACGGCACGAAGCGGCGGCCAAGGCAACGCGGGGCGTCGCGACCCATGGCACGGGGGCACGGCATCGGGGAAACCTGCCTCAGGAGAACGCCGGGAAAGCATCAGGAAAGAGAGTGAAGCGCCTTGCGCAGCCGACGCAGCGATTCGACATCACCGCTGTCGGGCCACAGCCACAGGCGCCTACCGGGCAGGCGCAGGCCGATCAGCCAGGGCCCCAGATAGTCGCACCGCAGCGGCACTTGCTGCCAATGCTCAGCACCGTCGTGGCGCCAGGCCAGCAGCGGCGCGGTCTGGTCACGAGCCTGCAGACGCAGGGTACCGCTCGGTCGGCGCCGCGCGGCATCGACCAGTACGACCCCCATCAGGACCGCCGCCGCCAGGGCCGCCCACCACGGGGCGTACAGACCCAGCCACCCCACCACACCCAGGGCCGGCAGGCCCTGGGCAAGCAGCGACAACCTAGAGGTTGCGATAGTGATCGTTATCGGTGCTCTCGGCATGCTCGACGATCATCTTGACGATGCGGCGGCGCTCGGGCTCCTCGGGCCACTCGCGGCGCATCAGCCAGGCGAAGAGATCCTGATCCTCCTCGTCGATCAGGGTGCGATAGGCGGCCTGATCCTGCTCGCCAAGATCATCATAGCGCTGCTCCAGGAAGGGAATCAGCAGCAGGTCGAGCTCCCACATGCCACGACGGGAATGCCAGTAGAGGCGCTTGCGAAGGGCGGCTGCCGCGGACGAATCGTCGTTCAAGATCGGCCTCGTTGATCCGATGAATGTGGCGACAGTATACCCGAGCCATCCGCCCCCCGGCAGCCCGCGCGCCGGCCGATGCGCTTGCGGTACGACCAAGGGCCGACCAGCGTCGGGCACGGGCCCGACAGCGGCACGAGACTTGCGTGTGCAGGCTAGTGCGTTGTTTTATCGAAAGTTGCACAGTATGCTTTGAGTAACGATCGCCCTGCGCCCCACGGCCGGATCAGGACAGCACGGAGAGAGCCGATGACCAAGTCCGAATTGATCGAGCAGATTGCCATGCGACAGCCCGAGCTGTCCGTCAAGGATGTCGAGGCCGCCGTACGGCTGATCCTGGATGACATCACCGACACCCTGGCGGAGGGCGGGCGCGTCGAGATCCGCGGCTTCGGCAGCTTCTCGCTGCACTATCGCGAGCCGCGCGTCGGTCGCAATCCCAAGACCGGCGACCCCGTCGATCTCGACGGCAAGTTCGTCCCGCATTTCAAACCCGGCAAGGAGCTGCGCGAGCAGGTGGACGCCAGCCGCGCCCTCGGTTACTGACGGGCGTATCCGACCGCCCTTCCCTCTCTTTCCACACGACACGGGAACTCACACATGCGTTGGCTCAAAGGCCTGATCCTGGCCGTCATCCTGCTGGTGGTACTGCTGGTCGGCATTCTGTTCGCCGTCAACAATCAGCAGGCCCTGCCCCTCAACCTGATCTGGATCGAACTGCCGTCGGCGTCGCTTTCCGTCTGGCTGCTCTCCAGTCTGGTGATCGGTGTGCTGCTGGGCATGCTCGCCATGGGCGGCGTCTACCTCCGCCTGCGCACCCTGCTGACCCGCGCCCAGCGCCATAATCAGCAGCAGCGCAAGGAGCTGGACCAGCTGCGCGTCCAGGAGATGAAGGAACTGCCCTGAGCATGACCGATGTTCTGCTGCTGGCCCTGTTGTTGGCAGCGGTCGCCATCGGCTGGTGGCTCGGCCGCCGCGAACGCCGGACCACCGCCCCCGCCTCTCAGCCCCCGACGCTGGCCCGCGATTACTTCGTGGGCCTCAACTATCTGCTCAACGACCAGCAGGACCGCGCCATCGAGACCTTCATCGGCGCCCTCGAGGTCAACAGCGATACCATCGAGACCCACATTGCCCTGGGCAACCTGTTTCGCACTCGCGGCGAAGCCGACCGCGCGGTGAAGGTCCACCAGAACCTGCTGGCACGCCCCACGCTCAGCGGCGAGCAGGGTGATCGGGTGCAGCTGGAGCTGTCGCGTGACTTCCTGCAGCTCGGCCTGCTGGATCGCGCCGAGCGGCTGCTCTTCTCGCTGATCAAGGACAGCCAGAACAGCGAACATCGCCACGCCGCGCGCAAGCTGCTGGTCGACCTGCTGGAGCGGGAGGGCGAATATCAGCAGGCCCTGGACGTGGCCCAGCCGGCACTGGTGAAGGAGAGTGACGACGTGCGCCGCGCCGCGGCGCACTGGCTGTGCGAGATCGCCGACCAGGAGCGCCAGTCGGCGAGTCCGGTGCTGGCAAGACGCCACCTCAAGCAGGCTCTCGCCACCGACCGCCGGTGCGTGCGCGCCAACCTGATGCTGGCCGACATGGCCCTGGAGACGGGCCAGTATCGCCAGGCCATTCGCCTGCTGCAGCGCATCCCCGATCAGGACAAGAACTTCATTCCCACCCTGCTCGAGCCCCTCGGCCGCGCCTACCGCCTGCTCGACGACGAAGAGGGGCTGATTCGTCATCTCGAGTCGCTGCTGGAGATCGCGCCCTACACCAGCGTCATCATCATGCTGGCCGAGGCCCTGCGCCGCCATCAGGGAGACACCGAAGCCGCCCAGGCACTATTGACCCGCGAACTCGAGCGCTCGCCGAGCCTCGGCGCCGTGGACTACCTGATTCGGCTCTATCACCAGCAGGAAGGCAGCACCGGGAATCCACGCATCGAGCTGCTGCAGCGCCACACGCACACCCTGCTCAAGGCCCGCCCCCGTCATCGCTGCCAGCGCTGTGGCTTCAGCGGCGAGCCGCTGCTATGGCAGTGCCCCCGCTGTCGCAGCTGGGGCACCACCAAACCGATCACCGGGATCGAGGGCGAATAGCGCGCTCAGCCCCCCGCCAGCTCCGCCTCGATGGCGGCCAGCGCCGCCATGGGGTCGTCGGCCTGGGTCACCGGGCGTCCGATCACCAGATGCGTGCTGCCGGCCACCATGGCCTCCGACGGCGTCATCACCCGCCGCTGGTCACCGGCCTCGGCCGTGGCCGGACGAATCCCCGGCGTCACCTTGAGGAAGTCATCGCCGCACTGGGTGCGCAGCCGCGCGGCCTCCTGAGCCGAGCACACCACCCCGTCCATGCCGCTGTCTCGGGCCAGCGCCGCCAGACGCTCGACCTGTTCGGCGGGCGTGGCGGTGACGCCCACTTCCGCCAGATCCTCGCCCCCCATGCTGGTCAGCACCGTGACCGCGATCAGGCGGGTGGACAGGTCGTGCTGAACCAGCCGCTGCTTGGCCGCCTCCATCATCCGCCCGCCGCCACCGGCGTGCACGTTGACCATCCACACGCCCTGCTCGGCGGCGGCCTGAACGGCACCGGCCACGGTGTTGGGAATGTCGTGGAACTTGAGGTCCAGAAATACCTCGAAGCCGCGGCCGTGCAGGGCCTCGAGCACGGCGGGGCCGCTGCGAGTGAACAGCTCCTTGCCCACCTTGACCCGGCAGCGAGACGGATCGAGCCGGTCGGCCATGCACAGGGCGGCATCCAGCGAAGCGTAGTCGAGGGCGATGATCAGAGGGGATGCGGTGGGCACGAGCAGGGCTCCTGGCAGCTGAATGAACCCGCGCAGTATATCAGCCATGTGCCCGGACGCATGGCGAGATCGCTCGCAGCGAATGTCGTACATGACCCATGGCGGCGGCCGTCATTCGCTCACATCCGAGGGCCCTCACCGGCACTAGCTTGGAGGCAGGGACCACCATGGCCCCTGATCAAAAGCCAACCGCAGAGGACATTCAGCCATGAGGACACGTTACACGACAGGCATCGCCATCCTGGGGCTGACGCTGATGCTCGGCCTGGCATCACCGGTCACCGCCCAGGAGATGGCGCCGATCAACGTCAACACCGCCGATGCCACGCTACTGACCGAGCTGCCGGGAATCGGCGAGACGAAGGCCGAGGCCATCGTCGAGGATCGCGAGGCCAACGGACCCTATGAGTCCGCCGACGATCTCGCCCGGGTCAGCGGCATCGGCGAGATGACCGTCGAAAGGCTCTCCGAGCAGGTCACGTTCTGAGAAACCGTCGGACGGCGGCGCTCGGGCGGCGTCGGAATGGCCTAGACCCTGAGCCCGCCGTCGCACTCTACCACCCGCCCGGTGAAGTAGTCGTTGGTGAAGATAAAGGCCACGCTCTCGGCGATATCGCCGGGCTGCCCCATGTGACGTAGCGGGATACCGTCCGTGATGCGCTCGAGGATGTCTTCCCGCAGCGTCGCGGTCATCTCGGTCTCGATGAAGCCGGGTGCCACCGCCCCCACCCGAATGCCGTGCCGGGCCAGCTCCCGGGCCCAGGTCACGGTCAGCGACGCCACGCCGGCCTTGGCCGCCGCATAGTTGCTCTGGCCGACGTTGCCGCCGCGCACCACGCTGGAGATATTGACGATCACGCCCTGGCGGCCGGCCTCGATCATCCGGGTGGCCGCCTCGCGCCCGCAGAGGAAGACGCCGGTCAGGTTGACGTCGATCACCTGCTGCCAGTCCGCCAGCGACAGGCGCTCCGACACCTCGCCTTCCCTCGCCTTGACCAGCAGGCCGTCGCGCACGATGCCGGCGTTGTTGACCAGGCCATCGATGGGGCCGAGGGCCTCCTCAACGGCGGTGAAGACGGCGGCCACCGAGCCCTCATCGGCCACGTCCACAACGAACCCGCGCGCACCGACGCCGGCCTCTGCCAGCCGACCCACGGCGGCATCCAGGCTGTCGCCGTCACGATCCAGCAGCGCCACGGTCGCGCCCTCACGGCCCAGACGTTCGGCCATCGCCAGGCCCAGACCACGGGCGCCGCCGGTAATGGCAATGATGCGATCCTGCAGTGTCATGTCGAGTCTCCAGCCGATGGTGTCGCGTCTCATCCCGGCCATCACACCGCCAGGGCAAGTGCCTGTCGTACTCAGCTTATCCCGAATGTTGCGATGCAACACTCGGCTTTTGGTCGAGGCTTGATTTCCCGGCACGACGCCCCCATCTATCGGGCATTCGTCAACGCGGAGTCATCATGCCCCTTCTCGCTTTCTTTACCGTCTTCGCCCTGCTCGACTTCGTCCTGCTGTTCACGGTCGGCAGCCATATCGGGCTGCTGACCACCCTGGCCCTGGTGCTGGGCACCGGATTCCTCGGTCTGCACCTGATCCGCCGGGAAGGCGTCGCCACCTTCGCCCGCGCCCAGGAGCGCATGAACCGTGGCGAGCTGCCCTCCGGCGAGCTGCTGACCGGTGCCGCCCTGATCTTCGGTGGTGCCCTGCTGATGGCCCCGGGCTTCCTGTCCGACGCCCTGGGCTTCATGTGCCTGATTCCGGACGCTCGCCGCCTGCTCGGCCGACTGCTGGGCCGGGCCGGCATGCGCTTCCAGGGCGTGCACATGCAGGCCGGCGCCTATCAGGCGCGCCAGGGGCGCGACGCCGACTGGCAGCAGGCCGGCGAGTCACACGAGCCGGGGCCGCGTACCTCCTCGCATGACGAGGACGGCGACCCGCTGGAAGGCGACTTCATCGCCCACGATGAGCGGCGCGGCTGAACGGCAAAAAATTTTCGGGCGGGGGCTTGAAAGCCCACTGGCCAGCCCCACCTATCCGACAGCAACGAGTTTCGATTCCGGCCCGCCGGAATCATCCCCACGGAAGGCAGACGCCTTCACCCCGCAGCAAGACCTGCGGGTTGATGATGAAAACGCCGGGGCAGCGACGCCCTGGCACAGCAAACCATCAGGAGAACGTGAGCAATGAACATCCGTCCCTTGCACGATCGCGTCGTCATCCGTCGCGTCGAAGAAGAACAGAAAACCGCTGGCGGCATCGTGCTCCCGGGCAGCGCCCAGGAAAAGCCGACTCGTGGCGAAGTGCTCGCCGCCGGTAACGGCCGGATCCTGGACAGCGGCGACGTTCGTCCGCTGGACGTCAAGGTCGGCGACACCGTGATCTTCAAAGATGGCTTCGGCGTCGAGAAGCAGAAGATCGACGGCGAAGAAGTGCTGATCATGAGCGAGTCCGACATCCTGGCCGTCGTCGAAGGCTAAGCCTAGACCGCCACCCGCTCGAAACCGACGTTCACGAACTCACAGGAAACCTACGAAAATGGCAGCGAAACAAGTCAAGTTCTCCAGCGATGCCCGCACTCGCATGGCCAAGGGTGTCGATACCCTGGCCAACGCCGTCAAGGCCACCCTCGGCCCGAAAGGCCGCAACGTGGTGCTGGAAAAGTCCTTCGGCGCGCCGACCGTGACCAAGGACGGCGTCTCCGTGGCCAAGGAGATCGAGCTCAAGGACAAGTTCGAGAACATGGGCGCGCAGATGGTCAAGGAAGTCGCTTCCAAGACCTCCGACGTGGCCGGTGACGGCACCACTACCGCCACCGTGCTGGCCCAGTCCATCGTCAACGAAGGCCTGAAGGGCGTCATCGCGGGCATGAACCCGATGGACCTGAAGCGCGGCATCGACCAGGCCATCCAGGCCGCGGTCAAGGAAGTCGGCGAGCTGGCCGTGCCGTGCACCGACTCCAACGCCATCGCCCAAGTCGGCACCATCTCCGCCAACGGCGACACCAACATCGGCCGCATCATCGCCGAAGCGATGGAAAAGGTCGGTAAAGAAGGCGTCATCACCGTCGACGAAGGCCGTGGCTTCGAAGACGAGCTGGACGTCGTGGAAGGCATGCAGTTCGATCGCGGCTACCTGTCGCCGTACTTCGTGACCAACCACGACACCATGGCCGTGGAACTGGAAGATCCGTTCATCCTGCTGGTGGACAAGAAGATCTCCAACATCCGCGAACTGCTGCCGACCCTCGAGGCCGTCGCCAAGGCCGGCAAGCCGCTGGTGATCATCGCCGAGGACATCGAAGGCGAGGCCCTGGCCACCCTGGTGGTCAACACCATGCGCGGCATCGTCAAGGTCGCGGCCGCCAAGGCCCCGGGCTTCGGCGACCGTCGCAAGGCCATGCTGCAGGACATCGCCATCCTGACCGGCGGCACCGTGATCTCCGAGGAAGTCGGTCTGGATCTCGAGCAGGCCACCCTGGACCACCTGGGCACCGCCAAGCGCGTGACCATGTCCAAGGAAAACACCACCATCATCGATGGTGCCGGCCAGGACGCTGACATCGAGGCACGCGTCAACCAGATCCGCGCCCAGATCGAAGAGACCTCTTCCGACTACGACCGCGAGAAGCTCCAGGAGCGCGTCGCCAAGCTGGCCGGCGGTGTCGCCGTGATCCGCGTCGGTGCCGCCACCGAGGTGGAGATGAAGGAGAAGAAGGCTCGCGTCGAAGACGCCCTGCACTCCACTCGCGCCGCCGTCGAGGAAGGCGTGGTGCCTGGCGGTGGTACCGCCCTGATCCGCGTGCTGACCAAGGTCGCCGGCCTCAAGGGCGAGAACGAAGACCAGACCCACGGCATCGCCATCGCCGTGCGCGCCATGGAAGCGCCGCTGCGCCAGATCGTCACCAACGCCGGCCAGGAGGCTTCCGTCATCCTGAACCGCGTCAAGGACGGTGAGGGCAACTTCGGCTACAACGCCCAGACCGGCGAATTCGGCGACCTGTTCGACATGGGCGTGCTGGACCCGGCCAAGGTCACCCGTAGCGCCCTGCAGTCCGCAGGTTCCGTTGCCGGCCTGATGATCACCACCGAGTGCATGATCGCCGACGACCCGGACGAGCAGGAAGCTGCCGGTGGCGGCGACATGGGCGGCATGGGCGGCATGGGAGGCATGGGCGGCATGATGTAATCGGCCCCCTGCCCCAGGCCCCGCCTGAGAAAGACCCCCGCCGGAGACCGGCGGGGGTCTTTTCGTTGTGGCGAGAGCCCCCTCCAGCCAATGGCCGAACCGCGCAAGACAGGCTTGGCGGCTTGGCGGCTTGGCGGCTTGGCGGCTTGGCGGCTTGGCGGCTTGGCGGCTTGGCGGCTTGGCGCGGTAAGATACACGACTTACGTCTCTCACCACCTGGCTGCGCCCTCTGTCCATGCTTTCCAATATCCGTATCGTCCTCGTCCAGACCTATCACCCCGGCAATATCGGCGCCTCGGCGCGGGCCATGAAGACCATGGGGCTCACCGACCTGGTGCTGGTCAACCCGCGCGACTTCCCTCACCCCGAGGCCAGTCGACTGGCCGCCGGCGCCGAGGACCTCGTCGACGCAGCCCGAGTGGTCGGCTCGCTGCAAGAGGCGGTGAGCGACTGCGTCCAGGTGATCGGCGCCAGCGCCCGACTGCGCAGCATGCCCCTGCCCCACTTCGACGAGCCCGCCGAGATGGCCGAGTCGCTGGTGACGCATGCCGCGGGTGATCCCGTCGCCCTGGTATTCGGCCGCGAGCGCTTCGGGCTGACCAACGACGAGATCCGCTGCTGCAGTCACCAGGTCAGCATTCCCGCCAACCCGGACTACGGCGTGCTCAATCTTTCCCAGGCCGTCCAGGTGCTGGCCTACGAGACCTTCCGCGCCTGGCGACAGCGCCCGGATAGCGGCTTCCAGGCCGCTCGGCCGGCCAAGGATCGCCAGCCGACCCGGGAGCAGTTAGGCCACTTCCACGACCATTTGTCTCGCCTGATGCAGGCCAGCGGTTTTATCACCCAGCCCCATGCCCGCACCGAGGAGCAGCTGCAGGCGCTGTTCGCTCGTGCCCAGCCCTCGCGCAAGGAGCTCTCGCTGTTGCGCGGGCTGCTGAGTTCGCTTGAGCCTGACGCGAAAGACTGAGGCCTGAAGCAGGAGACGGACGCCAAAGCGCCGATCGACATCGAATCGTCATCGTCGATTCACCCCACCGTCATGCGCCTGGCCGAGACTACAACTGCCCAAGACGGGAACCGGCAACGGATACTGCCACTCGCTTCGCCAGGGACGCCAGGGGCAGGACGCTCCTCAGGGACGCCGTTCGGCATCGGGACGATGCCCAGGGAGGATGGGAATATCGCCACGACGCTCGCGTCGTGGCGTTTTTCTTTGCCGTTCCGGCACAAGGTGGCAGAGTGGAGGAGTCTACGGCCCAGGAGAGTCGCCATGCGCAGCGAGCCTGAAACCCCCTCGCCCGACGCTACCCCGCGAAAGCGGCAGCACCTGATTCACGACGAGCTTCCGAAAGAGCACGAGGATCCGCTGATCGGCGTCCTGCACCGCGTCATTCGCATGGGCGTCAAGGTACTGGCCGTGCTGATGGTGTTCGTGATCCTGTGGGGCGTCCTGGACGTCGTTTACGTGCTCTATCAGCAGCTCACCTCTCCGCCCTTCCTGCTGCTGGAAGTCGGCGACCTCTTCCGCCTCTTCGGCGCCTTCATGGTGGTGCTGATCGCCATCGAGATCTTCATCAACATTCGCCTGTATCTCGGTACCGATGTGCTGCCGATACAGCTGGTGATCGCCACCGCACTGATGGCCATCGCCCGAAAAGTGATCGTGCTGGACATCGAGGCCGTCTCGGCCGAGTACGTGTTCGCCATCGCCGCCGTGGTGCTGGCCCTCGGCGTCACTCACTGGCTGGTCGCCCGCAAGCAGTAAGCCGCAGCGATCCTCTTTTCCACTCGCACCCTCAACCCGAGCACCTCCTCTCGTCAGGCATCCAGACACCGGCAACACTGGCAGAACCACCGGGCAGGCCGGTAACCTCATTCGATATCAGCGAGCCCGGCCGCCTTCGAGTCGGGCTACGACTCCACCGCGCATCGAGAGAGGTCCCATGCCCCGCTTCGCCGATCACCTCTATACGCCCGGCCCCGACAACCCCTTTCCCGGCCTCGCGGCGCTGCAGCGGCGCCTGGGCCACGCCATTCCTCATCGGCTAGGCTCCAACGAGGGGCTCGACATGCCCCATGCCGCGCTGCGTGAGCACTTCGGCGAGACCATGGCCGAGCACGTCACCTGCTACGGCGACGCCGAGGCCCTGGCCCTGCGTGAGCGCCTGGCGCGCCGCCACGGTTTCGACGTCGACAGCCTGCTGGTGGATGCCGGCTGCGACAGCCTGCTGGCCCTCACCCTGCGCACGGTGGCCCCGACCGGCACCACCGTCATCGCCTCCGCCGGCACCTACCCGACCTTCGGCTACTTCGCCCGCGGCCAGGGCTGCCGCCTAGTGGAGGTCGACTATCGAGAGGACGAAGCGCGACTGGCGCCGGACCTCGACGCCCTGGCCGCCGCCGCGCATCGGGAAGACGCCCGGCTGGTGTATCTGGCCAATCCGGACAATCCCACCGGCCATCGACACGCGGCCGACGACGTTGCCCGCTTCCGCCAGGCATTGCCCGAAGACTGCTGGCTGCTGCTGGACGAGGCCTATCACGACTTCCGCGACGACGCCGACGCGCCGGATTTCACCCGCGCCCTGCCCGGCGTGATCCGCTGCCGCACGTTGTCGAAGGCCATGGGGCTGGCCGGACTGCGCGTCGGCTACGCGATCGTCGAGCCAGAGACGCGAGCCATGATGCAGAAGGTGCGCATTCACTACGCCGTCTCCTCGCTCAGCCTGGCGGCCGCCGAGGTGGTGCTGGATCATCCTGCCGAGATCGACCGCCATCTGCGCGACGTGATCGCGCGGCGCGAGCGGCTGACGGCGCATTTCCGCGCCCTGGGTGTCGACGTGCTGCCGAGCGCCACCAACTTCATCGCCCTTCGCCTGCCCAGCGTCGAGCTGGCCGCACGCGTTCACGCCGCCCTGCTGGACGAAGGCAAGCTGACCGCCCGCGCCGCTCATCCGGCGCTCGGCCATCTGCTGCGGATCACCGCGGTGGAGGATGCTTTGGCGCCGGGCCGGCTGGCGACGCTGGAAGCGGCACTCGCGGAAGGAAACGAAGGCTAGTAGGCAGGCGGCGCCGCTCAGCAGCGCCCCTGCATGGCCAGCCCGGGCGGGCAGAAGCCATCGCGACGACGGTGATCGCGGTCGTCGCGGTGACGCCGATGGTGGCGACGCTCGCGGTAGTGATCGTCATGACGGCGATAGTGGCGATACTCCCTTCGCTCGTGATGGCGATGACCATGGTGATAGCCGCCGACCTCCACCAGAGGGCCGGTGTCGATGCGCGCCGGCGTGTAGCTGCACCCCGTCATCAGCAGCATGGCCGCCAATGCCAGGCCTCCCATGACGCCGCGGCGACGTGAGGAGGTCATCTCAGCAGCGCCCTTTCTTCGCCTGCCCCGGCGGGCAGAAGCCACCCCCATGGCTGCGATGGTCGCGATCATGGTGGCCACCGATCTCGAGTAGCGGCTCGGGGTCGATGCGGGCGGGCGTGTAGCTGCAGCCGGCCACAAACAGGGCGGCAAGCAGCAGGGTCGCAAGGGTCAGCGGGCGAATTGACATGGTACCTCCTGGGCCTGATGGATGACCGCCATTCTAGCGCAGCCCACAGGCCTTACCCATGTGGCGCCGCGACGACGCACCCTGTCTCCTACCGGAAACACTTCGGCCCCTTGTCGGGCGAGAAGCGCCCCGTACCGGGCGGGAAGGCACGGGGCTCGCCCGTGGCGAGATCGCCACGCCCCTGCCTCTGGCCGGCATCCTCGGCAGCTTCCCGATGGGCTCGGCACGGCAAGGCCCGAACACCGCCGAAAAATCCCCCATCGCGTCGCCCAAAATCGGAAAAAACCGCGGATGGAGCGCCCCCACGACTTTGCTATCGTCACGCAACACCCACCCGACAACAGGAGCGAGCCGATGGGCGCTGCGTCCCTGCCCGATAATGTCCCTTCCACCATGGCCGCCATGCGACTGGTCGGCCACGGCGACGTGGACCGGCTGGTCTATGACGAGACCGTGCCGACGCCACGCCCCGGCACCGGCGAGGTGCTGGTCAAGGTCACCGCCACGGCCAAGAACAACACCGACCGCAAGGCCCGCGAGGGCCTCTACCCGACCAAGGACCAGGGCGACGTGACCTCGTTCGCCATGGGCGGATCCCCGACCCTGACCTTCCCGCGCATCCAGGGCGCCGACATCGTGGGCCGGGTGGTCGCCACGGGCGACGGCGTCGAGGCCTCGCGGCTCGGCGAGCGCGGCCTGCTCGACTTCAACCTCTACGCCGACGCCCGCCGCGACATCAATCTGACGCCTGACTATTACGGCCACGGCGCCGACGGCGGCTTCGCCGAGTACGTCGCCGTGCCCTCGGACCAGTTCCACTCTGTGCCCAACGCCGAGCTTGCCGATGCCGAGCTGGCGGCCATGGGCATGTGCTCCTATCAGACCGCCTATCACATGATGACGGCGGCCGGCGTGACGTCGGGCGAGCGCGTGCTCGTCACCGGCGCCAGCGGCGGCGTGGGCACCGCCCTGATCCAGCTGTGCCGGGTCGTCGGCGCCATTCCCTACGCCCTGAGCCAGCCCGACAAGGCCGACGCCCTGATCGAGCTCGGCGCCGAGGCGGTGCTCGACCGCTCCGACATGAACGATTTCGAGGAACGGGTGAAGGCCGTGACCGGCGGTGCCCCGCTCGATGCGGTGATGGACCTGGTGGGCGGCGAGATGACCGACCGCTTCATCGACGCCATGATCTTCGACATGTCGGCCCGCTCGACCTACCCGCGGCTGTCCATCGCCGGCGCCAGCGGCGGCAACGTCAGCGAAGTCATGTGGACCCGCATCTATCTTTACCAGGTGCAGATCTTCGGCGTCTCCCACGGCACCCGGGAGGAGGCCGAGCAGCTGGTGGAATGGATCCGTGGCGGCCAGCTCAGGCCGGTGCTGCACGCGGCCTTCAGGCTCTCCGACCTGCACGCGGCGGAGCGCTACTTCGTCAATCGCGGCAGCCACTATCTCGGCAAGATCGTGATCGTCCCCGACGCCGAATGGGACGAACACGGCGCGCCCTTCGCCCTTGAGGGAACACAATGAGCAAGCCCGAACTGACGCTGCGGCTGATGGACACCCACGCCGGCGGCGACGTCAGCCGCATCGTGCTCGGCGGCGTCACGCCGCTGCCGGGCGCCACCGTGCGCGACCAGATGCACTATCTGCGCGACAGCGCCGACGGCCTGCGCACGCTGCTGCTCGACGAGCCCTACGGCATCCCCGAGATGTCGGTCGACCTGATCGTGCCGCCCAGCGACCCGGAGGCCGCGGCCGGCTACATCATCATGGAAGTGATGGGCTATCCCATCTACTCCGGCTCCAACACCATCTGCACCGCCACCGCGGTGCTCGAGGCCGGGCTGGTGCCCAAGCGCGAGGGGCGCCAGCACTTCCTGCTGGAATCGCCCGCCGGGCGCGTGCAGATCGAGGCGCTGGTCGAGAACGACGTGGTCGAGGCCATCACCTGCGAGGGACTGCCGAGCTACATCGACACCTACCGCGAGACGATTCACGTCCCGGGCATCGGCGAGGTCACCTACAGCGTGGCCTACAGCGGCGGCTTCTACGCCCTGGTGGATGCCACCGAGCTCGGTTTCTCGCTGGTCCGCGAGGAGGAGCGAGCCCTGTCCGACTGCGCCTACAAGATCGTCGAGGCGCTCCAGGCCGAGCGCGGCTTCACCCACTACACCCTGGGCGACGTGGGCCCGCTGCCCTTCCTGCACTTCATGGGCCCGGTGACCGAGGTCGCCGACGGCTTCTACCGCTCGCGCTCCACCACCTACGTGCATCCCGGCGTGATCTGCCGCAGCACCACCGGCACCGGCACCTCGGCACGCCTGGCGCTGATGCATCACGAGGGCCGCATCCGGCCGGGCGACCGACTCGAGACCGTGTCGCTGCGCGAGACCGGCTTCATCGGCCAGTTCACCGGCACCCGCCAGGAGGGCGGCCAGACGGTGGTGGAGAACACCATCACCGGCAAGGCCTTCGTGCTGGCGCACTCCGATATCGTCGTCAATCCCGACGATCCCATGGTGCGCGACGGCAGCGTATACCATATCCTCGGCTCGCGGTCCGACGCCGCGGACTGATCGCCGGCGCGCCGTTCTTCGGCGCGCCGGGCTGACCGGGCGCAGGCCCGGCCCTTCCCACCTCTCCCACCGAGACCCCGCATGCCCACGGCACTGATCCTGCTCGACGTCCAGAACCTCTACTACACCAGCCGCCAGGCTCACGGCCGCAACGTCGACTACAACGCCCTCTGGGCCCGCGCCACCGAGGGCCGGCGGGTCGGCCACGCCCTCGCCTACGCCATCGACCGCGGCGACGAGAAACAGCGTCAGTTCCAGAACATCCTCCGCGCCATCGGCTTCGAGGTGAGGCTCAAGCCCTTCATCCGGCGCGCCGACGGCTCGGCCAAGGGCGACTGGGACGTGGGCATCACCCTGGACGCCATCGACCATGCCGGTGAGGCCGACGTGGTGGTGCTGATCTCCGGCGACGGCGACTTCGCGCCGCTGGTCGACAGGCTGCGCCAACGGTTCGGGGTCGAGGTGGAGGTGTTCGGCGTGCCCGCCTATACCGCCGACGCCCTGATCCGCTCGGCCGACCGCTTCGTGCCGGTCGAGGGCGCGCTGCTGATGGGGAACGCCTCGCGCTAGCCGGCCCTGTGACGGGGCCCATGTCGTATTGATGGCACGTCATGACGGGACCAGAGCGCCCACCGTGGACGAAGCCGCATCATGTGACGGCACAACTCGACAACACAGGGTTCCTGTCGGAACCCGCCGGCAGTCAACGCCCCGGGCGCCTATACTGCATCGCAGCATGGCGAGCGAAAGCGGAGGCAACTGACATGGCGAACGATACCCCGACGGCAGCGCGCAAGCGCATCGACCTGGCCCTGCAGGGCGGCGGCTCTCACGGCGCCCTGACCTGGGGCGTGCTCGACCGCCTGCTGGAGGACGAACGCCTCGAGATCGATGCCATCAGCGGCACCAGCGCCGGCGCCATGAATGCCGTGATGCTTGCCGGCGGCCTGCAGCGCGACGGCCGCGACGGTGCCCGCCAGGCGCTGCGCGATTTCTGGCACGCGGTGAGCCGGCTGTCGCGCTTCTCGCCGCTGCGCCGCACCTTCTGGGATCGCCTGGTGGGCAACGACAGTCTCGATCACTCTCCCGGCTACCTGTTCATGGAGGGGCTCACCCGGCTGATCGATCCGGCGCGACTCAACCCCCTCGGCATCAATCCGCTGCGCGACCTGGTCGAGGAGCAGGTCGACTTCGAACGGGTCAACGCCTGCGACCGGATCAAGGTGTTCGTCAACGCCACCAACGTGCGCACCGGCCGGGCCACGATCTTCACCCAGCCCCACCTCACGCTGGATACCCTGATGGCCTCGGCCTGCCTGCCCACCCTGTTCCCCGCCGTGGAGATCGGCGGCGAGGCCTACTGGGACGGCGGCTACAGCGGCAATCCGGCGCTCTATCCGCTGGTCGACCACCGCGGCTGCAGCGATCTGGTGGTGGTGCAGGTCAATCCGCTGGTGCGCAACAAGCTGCCCGACGGTGCCCGCGAGATCATCAACCGGGTCAACGAGATCACCTTCAACTCGAGCCTGGTCAAGGAGCTGCGCAGCATCCAGCTGCTCCAGCGGCTGATCGACGTCGAGGGGCTGGAGCTCGAGCGCGTGCGCGCGATGCGACTGCACCTGATCCACGCCGAACATGACGTCCAGGAACTCAGCGCCTCGAGCAAGATGAACGCCGAGTGGGAATTCATCTCGCGGCTGCACGACCAGGGCCGCGCCTGGGCCGATCGCTGGCTCGACGAACACTTCGAGGCCCTCGGCCAACACTCCTCCTTCGACCTCGACACCGTGTTCGACGACACCTTCGGCCCGCTCAGCTACCCCGACGATGCCGAGGGCGCCGACACCGACACCCAGCGCCGGGCCTGAGTCATGGCCGGCCCGCGGCCAAATGCCGCGGCCCGCTTGTCTGTCTTCGGGGGGCGACATAGAATCGCCCGCATGACTCACAAGCGCCCCTTCCTCTTCCTGCTGGCCATTCCGGTGGTCGCGATCCTGGCCCTGGCCACCTTCATCTTCGGCGGCCAGGCGCTGTCCGACAGCGGCCGTGACGACGAGATCCGCCAGGCCCTGGCCGCCGAGCTCGGCGCCAGCGGCGAGATCGATCTCAAGAACCTGCAGGAAGTCCAGTACGGCTACGGCGTCTGCGGGCTGTATCTCACCGATGACTCGGAAAACGGCTACGCCTCCTTCTTCTACGATACCAGCGCCGACCGCCTGACCCTGGACATCACCTCGCGCCGCTATCAGTCGCACTGCAGCCTGTCGGCCGTGTGCTGATCCCCGGGCGCATCCCGAACGGAGAGACGACACCATGGCAAGCGCACCACGCCACCACCGGCTGACCCGCACCGCCCACCGCCTGACACTGGGCCTGCTCACCGCCATCCTGGCCGCCGGCAGCGTGCAGGCCAGCGAGCTCGAGGTCAGCGATGCCCGCCTGCGGCTGATGCCAGGCGATCTGCCTGCCGCCGGCTATTTCCGCCTGCACAACACCGGCGAGGAGACCGTCACCCTGACCGGCGCCGGCAGCGACGCCTTCGGGCACGTCATGCTGCACCAGACGATGCAGGAGGACGGGATGTCGAGCATGCACGCGGTCTCCGAGCTGGAAGTCGCTCCGGGGGACACCCTCGAATTCGCGCCCAAGGGCTACCATCTGATGTTCATGAAGCGCGCCGTGCCGCTCGCCGTGGGCGATGAGCTCGAGGTCACGCTGGAGTTCGCCGACCAGCCGCCTGTGCCGGTGAACTTCGACGTGGTGTCCCCCGCCTCCCTGTAGTCCGAGATGTCGTTAACCATGAGAGCCTTCATGCCCGCCGCCCTGACCCGCCAGACGTTTTTACGCCGGACTGCTCCTCGCTTGACCCTGCCGCTGGTGGCCGCGCTGACGCTGGCCGGCTGCAGCGATCAGAACTGGCGTACCACCGATGTCTCCGAGATCATGCCGCCCCTCGACTTCACCCTGGTCGATGAACACGGCGAGACGGTCCAAGCCGAGGACTACGCGGGCAAGACCACGCTGCTCTACTTCGGTTACACCCACTGTCCGGACGTCTGCCCGACCACCCTGGCGCGGCTCTCGGCGGCTACCCACCGGCTCGACGACGAGCTCCGCGACGACATCCAGGTGCTGTTCGTCTCCGTGGACCCGGCGCGCGACACGCCCGAGGTCATGGGCCAGTATGCCGATGCCTTCGGGCCGCAGTTCATCGGCCTCACCGGCGAGACCGAGCAGATCGATGCGCTGACCAACCGCTACCGCATCACCTACTCCTACGACGAGCCGGACGCCGACGGCCGCTACGACGTCACCCACTCCAGCGCCGTCTTCGCCTTCGACCCGCAGGGCGATGCCCAGCTGCTGCTGCGCGACAGCGACCCGCTGGATAACATCGTCGCCGATATCGAACGCCTCGCCTCCCAGAGCTGAAGCTCGAAGCACAACACCGGCCCGAGCGCCGGGCCTCACGCCCGGCGTCCTTCCCCGGCGCCTTTCCTGCCCGGCTGATGGTTGCTCCTCGAACGGCCCCGCTACATGACGGTCAACGAACGGCCTGGCGTGAGCCGGGTCGATAGATAGCCAAGCCCCGCCCGATATAGCAGAATCACCGTGTCCGATACGCCAATACGAAGGAACCCGATGAACACAGACGATCTAGAAGATTTCGAAAAATCCATGCACAAGGAGATCGACGCCTTTCTCGAAGCCGGATCTCAGCCCGCCAAGCCTCAGAAAGCCACTCGATCCTCCACGAAGAAGCCACAACCGCCCACGGCATCCGCCAGCGAGATGAAAACCGGCCATATCGTCAAGCTCGCCGTGCGCACCAAGCAGTTGGAACTGGACACCGCCTTCGAGTATCACTCCACCAGCATCTCCAGGCTCGAGGCCCAGATGGAAGCCGAGAAGGCCGCCAACAAGGCCGGCTATCCGATCATCGGCTATGTCATCGATATTCAGCGGGTCTAATCAGCAAGCGATCACACCAAACATCCCCTCTTGCTCGGCTCGGCGGATACCACCTGCTGTCGATCGATGAATGAAGGCTTGCGGCGCTATCTTTCCCTCTTTTCCGGTAGCCCTCTTGACCCATAAAACGACACGGGAAGATTCCCCGCAGTAAGACACTTGCCGGGATCGAATAATCCTGCCCCGATGACTACCGCCACGTTCCTTTCGGCACGGATGGCAAAGCAGACAACGAACCATGAATGGGCACTATTAAAAGTCACGTCAAAGCAGTTTAAGCATCTCTTCGAGCCCGATAGACATCAATCGAGTCGAGAGCCCGCTTCTGCGCATCACCGTGTTGCCCCTGCCCGGGCGCCATTCTCGAGGATTCCCCATGCATATCGGCATCCTGACCATGACGTTCGCCCTGTCCGGCTGCGATTCCCTGAAGCAGAAACGTCAACGAATGGGCGGGCTGCACCAGCGCTACGGGCGTCACCCTGCCGTGGCGGTCTGCGAGAGCGGCGCGCGCGATAGCCTGACGACCAGCGAGTGGACCTTCGTGGTCACGGGGCACTCGGTGCCGGAGGTCGAGTCGCTGTGCAGCGAGATCGAGGACAGGCTGCAGCGGGGCGTGGACGGCCGCGTCACCGAAGCGCAGCGCGAGATGCTGTAAGCCGCACGCGGTCTGCTCAGCGTCGGTGCTGATCATCTGGCCGCGTCTGTCGGTTCGCCGCCGCGCCGCTCGCGCGGCCCTCGTCTTGGGTCACCGGACGCGCCGGACCCGGGCCTTCCTGACGGGCATTTGGCCGGACGCGGCGGCGCGCGGCTCGCGATGCGACCGGACGGGCCGTGGCGACATGGCCGCCGGCACCGCGCCCGCGACGTTGGCCGCTTGCCAGGGCGACCAGGGCACCGGCGAGCCCCATGACCATGCCGACGCTGCCCGCCACGCCTGGCCACTCGCCGAACAGCAGCAGCGTGGCGACAAGCGTCACGGCCGGCGTCAACGCCACCAGCGCCGCACTCTGCCCGACCCCGAAGCGCTGCAGGCTGGCATTGAAGAAGCCGTAGCCGCCGAAGGTCGCCAGCACGATCAGCCAGCCCAGGGCGGCCAGCGTGTCCATCGTCGGCCGCGGGGCCGACAGCCCTTGGCCGCTCAGCCAGGCGGCCAGGGCGAAGACCAGCGTGGCCGCCATCAGCTGGGCGGTCAGCCGCATCGGCATGGGCAAGGCCGGAGGGCGTCCGGCGCTCAGCACGCTGCCGAGGCTCACCGCGGCCACCGCCAGCAGCGGCAGACCGTAGGCCCAGAGCGGCGCACCGCCCACGCGGTGCAGATCATCCAGCACGCTCAAACCCGCCCCCAGGGTCGCCACACTCAGCCCCAGCCACTGCGCCACCCGCGGGCGTTCACCCAGCAGGCGTCCGGCCAGCAGCGTCGCGGCCAGCGGCTGCAGGGCCCCGATCAGGGCCGCCACGCCGGCGCTGACGCCGTGTTCCACGGCCAGCAGCATGGCCAGCAGATAGCCGCCCATGGTGAGGCTGCCCACCAGCGCCTCATGTGCCAGGCCACGGGGCGACAGGGAAAGCCGGCCGCGGCTCGCGATCAGCCCCCACAGGACGGCCAGCAGGGTCGCCACGGCGAAGCGCCAGGCGTAGAGCGACAGCGCCGGCGTCTCGACGGCCACGGCCAGGCGACTGCCCACGAAGCCACTGCTCCAGCAGATCACGAAGCCCAGCCCGACGGCCAGGCCACCGAAATGCCTGGGGGCACGCCACCGCGTTGTGCCTTCTCTCGTTGCCAGCATCCTGATCACCTCCCGTCGAGCTTGCGGAGGCGAGTCTGCGCCGGGTAGTGTTTTCAGGGAATCGAAACTTATTGGAGTGAGCATTCAACATGACTGAAGCCTTGACCCAAACGCTGGATCTCGAGGCACTGCGGAGCTTCGTGGCGGTGGCACGGCTGGGATCGCTGGCCGCGGCGGCCGAGCAGCGGCATCGCACCGTCGGCGCCCTGAGCATGCAGATCAAGCGCCTCGAGACGCACCTCGGCACCCGGCTGATGATACGTGGCGCCCGGGGAATGACGCTCACCGCCAGCGGCGACGCGCTGCTTGGCGAGGCCCGCGAACTGCTGCGCCGCCACGACGGCCTGGTGGCCAGGATCAGCGGCCGCGGCCTGTCCGGTCGCGTACGCGTCGGCATGCCGGAGGACTTCGCCAGCCACCTGGTGGGGCGCCTGTTGCCAGACTTCCTGGCCCGGCATCCCGACGTGGTGCTGGAAGCGGTGACCGCGACCAGCGGCGAGCTGGTCCGACGCCTCGAGCGGGGCGATCTGTCGCTGATCGTGGCGCTGGATCGGCCCCATCGACTGAGCGGCGGCGAACGGCTATGGCGCACCTCTCCGGTGTGGGCCGGCGCCCGCGATCTGTCGCTGTCGGCGGACGCGCCGCTGCCGCTGGCGCTGCATCCGGTGGACTGCCCCTACCGCCAGCTGGGCATCGAAGCGCTGGACGCCGAGCGTCGCCCCTGGCATGCGGTCTTCACCAGCACCAGCATCCACGCGCTGGAGACCGCCGTGGAAGCGGGGCTGGCCGTCAGCATCCTGGAGCAGGACCGACTGACGCCGGCCATGCGCGAGCTGGGTGACGCCGAGGGCCTGCCGCGGCTGGCGGACTGCCATGCCGAGCTGCACTACGGGCGCGGCGTCAGCGCGACGTCCTGGCCGGCGGTGGAGGCGCTGGGCGAGATGATCCGGGCGCGCCTGGGGCATCGCGGCTGAGGAGTGGGATCGACTGTCGAGATTCCCCGTCTCGGCCAGGGATGCCTGCCTGCCGCCGACGATCGGCGTCCGATGCCGTCGACGTCATCCGCCGCACCCATGCCGTGCTCCCGCTGGCCGCCCGGCAGAAGCGCGTCAACCACTGAGCGCGCGGAAACGGCGTGATGCACAAACCGCAGGGGGCGCCGTGGCGCCCCCTGATGACGTTTCCCGCTCGCGGGATCTCACGACGCCTGCAGCGCTCGCTCTTCCTTGCGATGCTGCAGCGGCGCAGTGCCGAAACAGCGCTTATACTCGCGACTGAACTGCGACACGCTGCGATAGCCTACCGCCTCGGCGGCCTGGTTGACGTGACTGGCTTCCTGCACCAGCAGCTGCTGCGCCTTGATCAACCGCAGCCGCTTCAGATACTGCAGCGGCGAGGCCTGAGCCACCTGCTTGAAGTGCTGATGGAAGGTCGAGGGGCTCATGCTGGCCTGGCGGGCCAGTGCCTCCACCGAGACCTCCTCGGCGAAGTGGCCGTGCAACCAGGACAGCACCTGCACGATCCGCGAATAGTGCCCCTGGTGGTGCACCAGCGCCCGCAGCGCCGGGCCCTGCTCACCGCGCAGCGCCTCGAACACCACGTCACGCACGCGCAGCGGCCCCATGGCGGCGGCCTCGGCGGGATCATGCAGGGTCCGCAACAGCCGCAGCACCGCCTCGCTCATGCCATCGGTCATCGAGACGGAATCCATCGGCACCGGCGAGGCCTCGTCGGCGCTGCGCTCGCCCATGGCCGTCACCAGCTCACCGAGCAGCGCCGGATCGAGGCGAATCGACACGCCCAGCAGCGGCGACTCGGCCGAGGCATGGGTCTCGCATTCGAAGGGCAGCGGCAACGACTGCACCAGGTACTGGCCGGGGCCGTAATGGATCTCGCGGTCGCCGAGATAGCCAATCTTGTGGCCCTGGGTGATGATGATCAGGCTAGGTTCGTACATCAGCGGCGTGCGCAGGATGGGCCGATGCGAGGCCATCAGCGAGACCGACGGCAGCGTGGTCGGCGAAAAGCCGTCGCGCTCGACCAGAGGCGCGATCAGGCCGATCAGCGGGCATTCATGGGCATGGGAGACGGGCATTGACGGAGCCTTTGATGCGGCCACGGCCACACGATTGGGATGATTCAGGCGATATTTCTGTCGTCATGGTGCCCCAGACTGAAGAAATTGGCAAAAACGACAGAGAATCAGCGGTCCTCAACGCTCTGGTACCGGCGCATAATGCGCTTCACCGGCAACGGGGCGTCGCGTTCGGCCGATCATGACGATATTTTACGCCGCCGACGCGCCCGGGATGCGCTCCTTCGTAGAAACGAGCAAAAACGCCGGAGGAACATCGGTCCATCACCGCCGTCCCAGTTCCCATAATGTCACTCGTCCTATCCTGATGGCGGCCCACCCCGTCGGTCAGAACACCCTCATTGAAAGGAAGAACCATCATGAGCGAGACCAAAGCGTACGCTGCCTTTTCCGCCGACAAGCCCTTGGCGCCGTTCACCTTCGAACGCCGCGAGCCGCGCGCGGACGACGTCGCCATCGAGATCCTCTACAGCGGCGTCTGCCACAGCGACCTGCACTTCGCCCGCGATGACTGGGGCATGAGCCGCTACCCCGTGGTGCCCGGCCACGAGATCGTCGGCCGCGTCACCGCCGTGGGCGGCGAAGTCAGCAAGTTCCAGGTCGGCGATATCGTCGGCGTGGGCTGCATGGTCGACTCCTGCCGCCACTGCAAGCCCTGCGAGGACGGCGTCGAACAGTACTGCCTCGAAGGCTTCACCATGACCTACGGCGGCGATGACCGTCAGGACGGCACCTTCACCCAAGGCGGCTACTCTGACCAGATCGTGGTCAGCGAGCACTTCGTGCTGCGCATGCCGGAGGGCATCGACCTGGCCTCCGCCGCGCCGATCCTGTGCGCCGGCATCACCACCTTTTCGCCGCTCAAGCACTACGGCGTGAAGGCCGGTGACAAGGTCGGCGTGATCGGCATGGGCGGCCTCGGCCACATGGGCGTCAAGCTGGCCAAGGCGCTCGGCGCCGAGGTCACCGTGTTCACCCGCTCCGAAGCCAAGATCGAGGAAGCCCGTCGCCACGGCGCCCATCACGTGGTCGTCTCCAGCGACGAGGAGCAGATGGCCGCGGTCGCCGAGACCTACGACTTCATGCTCGACACCGTGCCGGTGCAGCACGATCTGAACCCCTACCTGGGCGCCCTGAAGTACGACGGCACCCACATCATGGTCGGCCTGCTCGAGCCCATCGAACCGGCGATTCAGGCCTTCAACCTGGTGTTCAAGCGCCGCGTGCTGGCCGGCTCGCTGATCGGCGGCATCGAGGAGACGCAGGAGCTGCTCGACTTCTGCGCCGAGCACGATATCCGCTGCGACGTCGAGATGATCGACATGCAGGACATCAACACCGCCTTCGACCGCATGCAGAAGGGTGACGTCCGCTACCGCTTCGTCATCGACATGGCCTCGCTCAAGGACTGATCTCTCGATCGCCCCGACCGCCGGCCGCCCGCAAGGGCGGCCGGCGTCGTCGTGGCCGCGGCGCGCTGGCCGACGATCGTCACCATGGCGTAGGCTTTGAATCGCACCCATCTCGCCACCCACCACCAGGAGAGCACGACATGCAGTCACGCTATGTCACCATCCATGCCCATCCCGAAGGCACACCGGAACGCGAGCTGTTCGCGCTGGGAACCGCCGAGCTGCCGGCGCTGGCCGAAGGCGAGGTCCGGGTGCGCAACACCTGGCTGTCGGTGGACCCCTACATGCGCGGCCGCATGAGCGGCGTGGCCACCTACATCGAGCCCTTCACGCTGGGTGCCCCGCTGGAAGGCGCGGCCATCGGCGAAGTCATCGAGTCCCGCGCCGAGGCCTTCCCGACGGGCACCAAGGTCCGTCATATGGGCGGCTGGCGCGACGTCGCCCAGCTGCCCGCCGAGCGGGTCGAACCCCTGCCCGCCCTCGACGTGCCGGAACAGGCCTACCTGGGTGTGCTGGGCATGCCGGGCATGACCGCCTGGGCCGGCCTGAACCGCATCGCCGAAATGAAGGAAGGCGACAACGTGCTGGTCAGCGGCGCCGCCGGCGCGGTGGGCTCGCTGGCCGTCCAGCTGGCCAAGGCCAAGGGCGGCACCGTGGTCGGCATCGCCGGCACCCAGGACAAGCTCGACTGGCTCGAGGCGCATGGCGTCAAGGCCGTCAGCTACAAGGGCAAGGACGCCACCCAGCTCACCGCGGCCCTCAACGAGGCCTGCCCCGAGGGCTTCGATGTCTACTACGAGAACGTCGGCGGCACCTGCCTCGAGGCGGCGCTGAACACCCTGAGGCTCGGCGCGCGCATCGCGGTGTGCGGCATGATCTCCCACTACAACGCCGAAGGCCCGAGCGCCGGGCCGGGCAATCTGGCGATGATCGTGATCCGCCGCGCCCGCATGGAAGGCTTCATCGTCTTCGATCACTGGGCGCACTACCCCGACTTCCTCGAGGAAGTCGGCCCCCAGGTGGCCGCCGGCCGGCTCGACTATGAAGAGACCGTGGTGGAAGGCCTGGAGCAGACGCCGGATGCCTTCCTGCAGCTGTTCGAAGGCGGCAATCGCGGCAAGATGCTGGTTCGGCTATGAACCAAGCGCCGGTGGCGGTGATCCTGGCCGCCGGCGCCTCCCGGCGCTTCGGCGCCTCGGACAAGCGCCTGGCCCGGCTGCCATCGGGCCGGACGCTGCTGGCCGCCACGCTCTCCAGGGCGTCGGCGGCCTTTTCGCGTCTGCGGGTGGTGCTGCGCGAGGACGACGACCCCGTCGCCCTGGGCCTGCCCGCCGACACGCCGATCCTGCGCGCACCCCGTGCCGCGAACGGCCTGGGCGCCAGCCTGGCCGACGCCTTCGTCGCGCTGGCCGCCGACCCCGCCCTGGCCGAGGCGCCCGCCGCGGCAGTGCTGCTCGGCGACATGCCGAACATCGCCCTCGCGACGCTCGAGGCACTGCGCGATCGGGCCGCCCCCGGACGCATCGTCCGCCCCCGGCACGCCGGCCGACCGGGCCATCCGGTGCTGTTCGGCCGCGACGTCTGGGCGGAGCTTGCCGCCCTCGGCGGCGACGAAGGCGCGCGACGCGTCGTCGGCCGCCACCGCGCTCGCTGCCATGAGCTCGAGATCGACGATCCCGGCATCCATCTCGATATCGACGTGGCCGACGACCTCGCCGCCCTGTCGCGCGCGGGCGGCGACGAGACTGATCGGATGCGCAAGCACCAAGAACGATAACAGGAGAACGACCGTGACCAGCCTCACCATCAACGGGCAGACCCACGAGGTGGATGCCCCGGCCGACATGCCCCTGCTGTGGGCGATCCGCGATCTGGTCGGCTTCACCGGCACCAAGTACGGCTGCGGCCGCGGCCTGTGCGGCGCCTGTACCGTGCACCTGGACGGCCAGGCCACCCGCAGCTGCATCACGCCGATTGCCGCGGTGGGCGATCGCGAGGTCACCACCATCGAGGCCATCGGCGACGACCCGACCGGGGCCAGCGTGCAGAAGGCCTGGCGCGAGCTCGACGTGGTCCAGTGCGGCTACTGCCAGTCCGGCCAGATCATGTCGGCGACCGCCCTGCTGCAGGGCAATCCCGAGCCGGACGACAGCGCCATCGACGGCGCCATGAGCGGCAACCTCTGCCGTTGCGCCACCTATGTCCGCATTCGCGCCGCCATCCACGAGGCCGCCGCCTCCCTCGGCCAGGAGGTGTCCTGATGCACGTCTTGAAGCAGCACGCCCAGTCCCGCGCCGCGACCGCCCTATCGACGGTCAACGTCAGCCGTCGCGGCTTCATGAAGGGTTCCGCCGGGCTCGCCCTGGGCCTCTACATCGCCCCGCTGCTGGGCCACGATAGCCGCGCCCGGGCCGCCGGCGACAACGGGGAGTTCGCGCCCAACGCCTTCGTGCGCGTGACGCCGGAAGGCGAGGTGGTGGTGATCGCCAAGCACATCGAGATGGGCCAGGGCACCTACACCGGGCTCGCCACCCTGGTCGCCGAGGAACTCGACGCCGACTGGGCCTCGGTGCGCGTCGAGGGCGCCCCGGCCAACACCCAGCGCTACCAGAACCTCGCGTTCGGCATCCAGGGCACCGGCGGCAGCACCTCCATCGCCAACTCCTTCGAGCAGATGCGCCAGGCCGGCGCCAAGGCCCGGGCCATGCTGGTGGCCGCCGCCGCCGAGCGGCTCGAGGTCTCGCCGGGCAGCCTCGGCGTCCACCAGGGCAGGGTCATCCACGAGGCCTCCGGACGCGAGCTAGGCTTCGGCGAGCTGGCCGAGGCCGCCGCCGACCAGCCGGTGCCCGACGAGGTCACACTGAAGTCGCCCGAGCGGTTCACGCTGATCGGCAAGCAGCGGCTGATGCGCCAGGATAGCCCGGCCAAGACCGACGGCAGCGCCCGCTTCACCCAGGACGTCCAGCTCGACGGCATGCTGATTGCCGTGCCGGCACATCCCGCACGCTTCGGCAGCCGGCTGACCGGCGTCGACGACGCCGAGGCGCTCGAGGTGCCGGGCGTGGTGGCCAGCGTCCGCTTCCCCTCCCCGACCCGCGACGGCGACCTGGTCGCGGTGCTGGCTACCAACACCTGGGCCGCCATCAAGGGCCGTGACGCCCTGGCTCTCGAGTGGGACGACAGCCAGGCCTTCACCATGGGCAGCGAGGCGATGGAGGCCGACTACCGCGAGCGCGCCGGCCGAACCGGCGACACGGTCACCGACCGAGGCGACGCCGCCGCCGCGCTGGACGAGGCCGCCCAGGTCATCGAGGCCGACTACGTGGTGCCCTATCTGGCCCACGCCGCCATGGAGCCGCTCAACTGCGTGGTCGACCTGCGGGACGATCACGTCAGCATCCTCAACGGCGAGCAGTGGCAGACCCTCGACCAGCAGGCGGTGGCCAAGCTGCTCGACCTGCCGCCGGAGCAGGTGCGCATCCAGCAGCTTTTCGCCGGCGGCAGCTTCGGCCGCCGCGCCAACCCGATCAGCGACTACGTGCTGGAGGCCGCGGCCATCGCCAAGGCCGCCCGCGACCAGGGCCAGGCCGTGCCGATCAAGATGGTCTGGACCCGCGAGAACGACACCCGCGGCGGCCACTATCGCCCCTTCAACTATCACCGCGCCCGCCTCGCCCTGGACGCCGACGGCCACCTGACCGCCTGGCACCAGCGCCTGGTCGGCCAGTCGATCATGAACGGCACGCCGATGGAATCGATGATGGTCAAGGACGGCATCGACGCCACCTCCGTCGAGGGCGTCGCCGAACTGGCCTACGGCGTGCCGTCGCTCAACGTCGAGCTGCACACGCCGAGCGATATCGGCGTGCCGGTGCAGTGGTGGCGCTCCGTGGGCCACACCCACACCGGCTTCTCCACCGAGAGCCTGATCGACGAGGCCGCCGCGGCGGCCGGCCAGGACCCTTACCGGTACCGGCGCGAGCGGCTCCATGAGCGCCCGCGCTGGCAGGGCGTGCTCGACCTGGCGGCTGAGAAAGCCGGCTGGTCGACGCCGCTGGAAGGCGACGCCGAAGGCGTGAAGCGCGGCCGCGGCATCGCCGTCCACGAGTCCTTCGCCAGCTACGTCGCCCAGGTCGCCGAGGTCACGGTCGACGCCGACGGCCGGCTCAAGGTCGACCGGGTGGTGTGCGCGGTGGACTGCGGCCTGGCGATCAACCCGGACGTGGTCAGCGCCCAGATGGAAGGCGGCATCGGCTTCGCCCTGGCGGCGGCGCTGCACAGCGAGCTGACCCTCGACGACGGCCAGGTGCAGCAGTCGAACTTCCATGACTTCCAGGTGCTGCGCCTGAACGAGATGCCCGAGATCGAGGTGCATATCGTGCCCTCCGCCGAGGCGCCCACCGGCGTCGGCGAGCCCGGCGTGCCGCCGCTGGCACCGGCGGTGACCAACGCCATCTTCGCCGCCACCGGCCAGCGTATTCGTCGGCTGCCGATCGCCAACCAGCTCAGGGGCTGACCATGCGCGCACTGGACGTGGAGGTAGTCGAGGCCGCGCGACGCTGGTACGCCGAGGGGCATGACCTCTGGTGGTGCACGGTGCTCTCGACCTTCGGCTCGGCGCCGCGCGAACCGGGCGCGCTGCTGGTCGCCCGGGCCGACGGCCGCCATGTGGGCTCGCTGTCCGGTGGCTGCGTGGAGGAGGATTTCCTGGAGCGGCTCGCGGCGGGCGACTTCCGCGCGCCGGCCCAGGTCATCGCCTACGGCGACGGTGCCGATGCGCTGCACGGCAGCCGGGTGAGCCTGCCCTGCGAGGGGCGGCTCGAGGTGCTGATCGAGCACTGGCCGGCCGGCGACGCCTCGGTGGCCGACGAACTCGAGGCCTACGCCGAGGCGCTGCAGGGCGGCCAGCTGCTGGAGCGCCGCGTGGCCCTCGACGACGGCGAGAGCCACTGGCAGGTGGCGGCGGCCATGGGGCCGGGGGCGGTCCGCGACGAGCAGGCGGTGCGCCTTCATGTCGGCCCCGCCGCGCGGTTGCTGGTCGCCGGCCTCTCGCCGGTCAGCCAGTTCTGCGTGCAGTTCGGCCTGGCGCTGGGCTTCGAGGTGACAGTGTGCGATCCGCGTCCCGAGGCCTGGGAAGGCATCGAGCTCGGCGATGCCCAGGGTCACCGCGAGCTGCCGAGCGAGTTCCTGCGCCGCGAGGGGGCGCACCGCATGACGGCGGTGGTCGCCGTCACCCACGACCCGCGCCTGGACGACCTGACCATGCTCGAGGCCGTGCGTGGCGACGCCTTCTACATCGGCGTCATGGGCTCCCGGCGCACCTCGGAGAAACGTGCCGAGCGCCTCAGGCGCAGCGGCGGCATCGACGAGGCGTCCCTCGCACGCATCCACATGCCGATCGGACTGGATCTCGGCAGCAAGACGCCAGCCGAGATCGCCCTGGCGACGGTGAGCGACATCGTGCGGGTGATGCGCGGCAAGTGACCGCCACTCACGCGGACGAGCGCTCACCAACAAACGAGGCCCCGCTTGGCGGGGCCTTGTTCGTTCGGGCGCGGGTCGTGCGGTCTTAGGCTGGCGGCCGCTTACGTCGTGGCGCGCTTGGCCGGCGCCAGCTCGTCGCCGGAGCCCTCGAAGTGGGTCTCGATGCTGCGGCTGTGGCTCAGCTGTTCGGCGCGGGCCTCTTGCATGGCCTGGCTGTCACCGTTGACCTGCTCGGCCTCGAACTGCACGGACGGCGCCTGCTGGTTCTGGGCGGCGACCGGCTGCTGGTTCAGCTGCAGGGCGCGCTGGGTGGCGTTGTCACCGGCCTGGGCGGCCAGCGGCAGTGCGGCGATCAGCAGCGCGGAAAGGGTCAGCTTGGTGTTCATGAATACGTCTCCTTAAAAGCGTGAAATGCGTGTCGGGTGGAGTCAGTCAGGCCCGCCCCGGCGCTATCTCGGGAAAGGGCCTTGTCTGGGTCAGGACCTCTCAGGTGGTGGCCCGCTTGGCCGGCGCCAGCTCCTCGCCGGAAACCTCGAAGCGCGTCTCGATGCTACGGCTGCGGCTCAGCTGCTTGGCGCGGGCCTCTTGCATGGCCTGGCTGTCGCCGTTGACCCGCTCGGCCTCGAACGTCACGGACGGCGCCTGCTGGCTCTGGGCGGCGACCGGCTGCTGGTTGAGCTGCAGGGCGCGCTGGGTGGCGTTGTCACCGGCCTGGGCGGCCAGCGGCAGTGCGGCGATCAACAGTGCGGAAAGGGTCAGCTTGGTGTTCATATGGGATCTCCTGTGAATCGGCATTCGTGTGAAGAGCTTTGCTGCCTGCCTAGTTGTTAGTCAGCTTAAATTCCAACTCTTACGAACAAAAGCGGCTTAATTCGAAATATATTTTCGAATTTATAGAAAGGAATGGCGTCTCCACGCGCCGAGCCGGCTCGGACGCGTCACAGCGAAGGGAGGAAAGAACGGCAGAATAAGACCGGCACCGAGCGGACCACGCCTCCCGCCCTGCCTGCGCAGGAGCGCCGGCGGAAGGATCGGATCAGAGGCTTGCGGGCGACGATCGACCAGGCGCCGGAGCCCATCACCCTCTCGCTACCTTGCTAGAAGGGGCATCAGCGACTGGCATCAGCGCCGCCCTGTGCCGAGGCCTCCAGGGCGTGCCCGGCGCCCGCAACGTGCCGGACCGGTCTCGGCCGGCCTGCAAGAAAGCCGGGCGAGCCAGGAGCCGATTCGGGAGACGGCGGGCGCTGCCCCAATCGCGGCGACCAGCGGGTATTCCGCCCGAATCGCTTGAACCTCGGGCTGGTGGTGCCATTGGAGAGCTACCCCGCGCTCAACCACGCCTTCTCGGAGCACGGTGACAGCTTCCGCGAGAGCGTCGCCTATATCCAGCGCCTGTGGGAGGACTCGCCGGCCTTCGACAATCGCCACGGGCGCATCGAGGGCACCATGGACATGCTGCCGAAACCGGCATCGGGCCGGCTGCCGCTGATCGTGACGGGCGGCAGCCAGCAGAGCCCGGAGTGGATCGCCGGCCATGGCGATGGCTGGATGCGCTATCCGCGAGCGCTCGAGACACAGGCGCGCAACCTAGACGACTGGCGCGCTCGCACTCGGGCGCTGGGCAGGGGTGTGCGACCGGCGATGCAACCGCTCTACATCGACTTGAGCCCCGATCCTGATGCGGCCCCCGAGCCGATCCACCTCGGGCGGCGCGTGGGCGTACGCGCCCTTCGCCACTACCTGGAGACGCTCGAGGCCATCGGGGTCAACCATGTCGCATTGAACCTGCGCTTCAACCGGGCGGATATCGACGACACCCTCTATCGTCTTGCCGACGATATCCTGCCCGCCTTTTCCCCCCAAGGAGAGACACGACCGTGAAGACCATTCTCATGACGGGGTCGACCGACGGCATCGGCCTGGCCACGGCCGAGAGGCTCGTCCGACAGGGCCACCGGGTGCTGATCCACGGCCGGAACCCCGAGAAGCTTCGAGCCACGCAGGCGCGTCTGTCCGCCGCGACGGAACGCCCGAACGTGGAGGGCTACGTGGCGGATCTCTCCCGCCTGGCGGACGTCGAGGCCCTGGCAGAGGCGGTCGCGAGTCGACACGCAAGGCTCGATGTCCTGATCAACAACGCCGGGGTCTTCCGGGTTTCCGATCCCCTCACGGCCGATGGGCTCGATGTGCGCTTCGCCGTCAACACCATCGCCCCCTACCTGCTGACCCGACGGCTGCTGCCGCTGATGGAAGCGGGCGCGAGAGTGATCAACCTCTCCTCCGCCGCCCAGGCCCCGGTGGACATCGACGCCCTCGCCGGCCGGAGACGGCTGGACGATGCCTTCTCCGCCTACGCTCAGAGCAAGCTGGCCCTCACCATGTGGTCGCGCCACCTGGCCATGACGCTGAACGACCGGGCCCCGCCCATCATCGCCGTCAACCCGGGCTCCCTGCTCGGCAGCAAGATGGTGAAAGAGGGCTTCGGTGTCGCGGGCAACGACCTCCAGATCGGCGCGGACATCCTGGTCCGTGCAGCGCTCGACGCCGAGTTCTCGAAGGCCAATGGGCGATACTTCGACAACGACGCCAAGCGCTTCGCATCGCCCCATGCCGATGCACTGAACGCCGAGACATGCATGAGGGTCGTGGCGACCATCGACGGCATGACGGGCTGCACGCCCAGGCCGGCCAGCGAATGACAGGACGCGCGGCCCGCTCCGTGGCGAAACGGAGCGGGCCGGCGCGTCATGGGCTGCCGCTGAGTGCGAGCCGGATCAACTCAGGTGGTTGACCTCTTGCAGGCCATAGACGGGCGTGGGAATGCCCTCCTGACGGGCCTTGAGCTGCAGCGCCAGGTAGTGGGAGTAGTGGCGGGACTGATGCAGGTTGCCGCCGTGGAACCACAGCGCCTGCTGCTGGGTCGGCTTCCACATGTTGCGTAGCTCGCCCTCCCAGGGCCCCGGGTCCTTGGGCGTGTCGGAGCCGAGCCCCCAGCACTTGCCGACCTTGTCGGCGACGTCCTGGGAAATGATCCGGGCCGCCCAGCCGTTCATCGAGCCGTAGCCGGTGGCGTAGACGATCAGGTCGGCGGGCAGCTCCGAGCTGTCGGTCAGGGTCACCGAGTGCGGGTTGATGCGCTCGATGCTCACGCCGCTGCGCAGCTTGATGTCGCCGTTGGCCACCAGCTCGCAGGCGCCCACGTCGATGTAGTAGCCGGAGCCGCGACGCAGGTACTTCAGGAACAGCCCCGAGTCGTCGGCGCCGAAGTCGAGCAGGAAGCCGGCCGCCTCGAGCCGGCGATAGAAGTCGGCGTCGCGCTCGCGGATGGCGTCGAAGGCCGGACGCTGGAAGTCCGGCAGCACCTTGTAGGGAATCGAGGCGAAGATCAGGTCGGCCTTGTGATGGTCGATGCCGTTCTGCAGCGCCTGCTCGGAGTACAGCGGCCCCAGCGCCTCTTCCATCAGCGAGTCGGACTTCACCACGTGGGTGGAGGAACGCTGCAGCATGGTCACGTCGGCGTCGTGCTCCCACAGCGCCGCGCAGATGTCGTGGGCGGAATTGTTGGCGCCCACCACCACGACCCTCTTGCCGCGATAGGCATCCGGCCCCGGGTGCTGGCTGGAGTGCTGCTGCTCGCCCTCGAAGGTCTCGGCACCGGGGAACTTCGGCACGTTGGGCATGCCGGACATGCCGGTGGCCAGCACCAGCTGCTTCGGCCGCAGGGTCACTCGCTCGCCGTCGCGATTGACCTCGACCACCCACTCGCCGCTGGCCTCGTCGAAGCGCGCGCTCTCGCACTCGGTGGAGTTCCAGTAGTTGAGCTCCATCACCTTGGTGTACATCTCCAGCCAGTCGCCGACCTTGTCCTTGGGCGCGAACACCGGCCAGTTGTCCGGGAAGGGAATGTAGGGCATGTGGTCGTACCAGACCGGATCGTGCAGGCACAGCGACTTGTAGCGGTTGCGCCAGGAGTCCCCCGCCCGCGGATTCTTCTCGATCACGATGGTCGGCACGTTCATCTGCCGCAGGCGCGCCGCCAGGCCGATGCCGCCCTGGCCGCCGCCGATGATCACGCAGTAGGGCTGACGCTCGTAGCCGAGCTCGGCCTCCTCCCGCTGGCGGGCCTCCAGCCAGGTCTCGCGTGCCTTGTTGGCGCCGTGTTCGGCGCCCATGGGACGCTTGAGGCCGCTGGGCTCGGGGAAGTCCCTGAGCTCGCTCATGACGGTCAGCAGCGTCCAGCAGCGGCCATCCTTCAGGCGCAGCAGGCCCTTGCCCCGCGCCTCGGCGGTCTCGAAGGTGAACCAGGCCTCGACGACGCCAGCGGCCTCGCTGGCCTCGCCGTCCAGCTGCCAGTTCGAGGGCGCGACGCGATCCAGTGTCGCATCGAGCATCGACTGGATCTCGTCGGGGCCTTCCAGCGTCTTGAGGTTCCAGGTGAAGGCGACCAGGTCGCGCCAGTAGCATTCCTCGCCGAACAGCGAGAGCACCCGGGCGATATCGCGGCGCGTCAGGGCGGCATCGAAGTCATCGAGCCATTGCCGGGCGATCTGAGTGGGCGTGCGTGCGGTCATGGCGTCTCTCCGCTTGTTATTGGTGATGGGTGATCGTTATCGGGTCACGCCCCCAGTCACTGGCAGCATTCGTGCCAGATCGTCATGTATAGATAGCAAGGCACTGATAAAAAAGATAAAAGCTCAAACATCACGCGCCGGATCGACTCGCCGAGCCACGACGCGATGTCACAGCTGTACCCCGTACGCCGTGACAGCCCGCGTTACACCTGTCACCCCCCCGACCAAGGGCGAAGCCCGCGCCGATTGACGCCCGCGCCCAGCGGCATAGGCTGAACGGAGCGCATCGACACATCACAACAACATCACAAGAGCCGCCCTCAGGCGGCCCGAGCGGAGGCAGCCTTGGCTCTGCAACCCGAGAAACGCCAGCACATCCGGACCCTGATGCGGCTGGGCGAAGGCCAAGACGCCGGCCCTGCCGAACACCGCGACGTCATTCGCCGCTCCTGGCAGCGCTGTCTGGGCGAGTATCGGCTCGACCCCTGCCACCCGCGGCCGGTGCGGGTGCTCACCCAGCAGGCGCTGCGCGACCACCAGGAATCGGTGGACGAGCTGCTGCACGTGGCCCGCGCCGGGGTCGATCGCCTCTACGGCCAGGTCGCCCGGCTCGGCTACGCGCTGCTGCTCACCGACCGGCGCGGCATCACCGTGGCCTTTCGCGGCCAGTCCGAGCAGGACCGGGCCCTGCGCCGTGCCGGGCTCTACCTGGGCGCCGACTGGGACGAACGCCACGCCGGCACCTGTGCGGTGGGCACCTGCCTGCACGACGGCCAGGCCATCACCTGCCACCAGGGCGAACACTTCGACGCCACCCACATCGACCTGACCTGCACGGCGGCGCCGATCACCGATCCCCAGGGCCGGGTGATGGCGGTGCTGGACATCTCCGCCCTGCAGTCGCCGCGCGCCCAGGAGAGCCAGACCTTCGCCCTGTCGCTGGTCAACCTGCACGCGCGGATGATCGAGGACGCCTACTTCCTGCACCGCTACCGGGACAGCCTGATCCTGCGCTTCGACAGCGCACGGGAATTCGTGCACCTGAACGGCCGCGGGCTGATCGCCATACAGGAGGATGGCAGCCTGATCGCCGCCAATCACGAGGGCCGCGCCCTGATCGACGCCCACCTGCGCCGCTGGCCGCCCTGGTCGGCGGCCTGCCTGCCCGGCGCCACCCAGCTGTTCGACGCCGAGCTCGGCGACCTCTTGGGCATTCCGGCCGCGGGCGAGGATCAGATCCGCGCGTTTCGCGCCCGGGCCAACGACGCGACCTGCTTCGTCACCCTGCTCGAGCCGCGCGGCCGCCCGCCGAAGGCCACCACCACGGCGGCCCCGCGCGATGCCTCGGTGCCGGCGCTGGACCGGCTCGCCGCCGACGATCCCGCGATGCACCGCCTGCTCAAGCTGGCCCGGCGGCTGCGCAACGAGACCGTGAGCGTGCTGATCCGCGGCGAGACGGGCACCGGCAAGGAGGTGCTGGCCCGCGCCCTGCACGACAGCGGTCCGCGGGCCCAGGCGCCCTTCGTGGCGGTGAACTGCGCGGCCATTCCCGAAGCGCTGATCGAGAGCGAGCTGTTCGGCTATCTGCCCGGTGCCTTCACCGGGGGGCGGCCCAAGGGCATGCGCGGGCTGATCCAGCAGGCCGACGGCGGCACCCTGTTCCTCGACGAGATCGGCGACATGCCGCTGACGCTGCAGACCCGCCTGCTGCGCGTGCTGGCCGAGCGCGAGGTGATGCCGCTGGGCGCCGAGACGCCGGTCAGGGTCGACATCCGCGTGGTCACCGCCACCCACCGCGACGTGACCGAGCTGATCCGTGCCGGCGACTTCCGCGAGGACCTCTACTACCGTCTCAACGGCGCCGAACTGCGCCTGCCCGCGCTGCGCGAGCGCGCCGACCGGCACTACGTGATTCGCCGCGTCCACGACGAGCTCCAGGCCGAACGCGGCCAGTCACATCACCTGCGCGCCGACGCCATGAGCGCGCTGCTGGCCCACGACTGGCCGGGCAATATCCGCCAGCTCAGAAACGCGCTGGCCTTCGCCATGGCCACCGCGGAGGGCGACGAGATCACCCTTCACGACCTGCCCGAGGCCTGCCATGGCGCCGTCGGGCCCACCACCCTCACGGCACCGGCGTCGCTTGGCTCGGCACCCAGCTCCGCATCTGCCGCGCCCTCGGCGGACGGCCAGGCGCTGCTCGAGCTGCTCAGGCGCTCGGCCTGGAACATCAGCCAGGTCGCCCGCCAGCTCGGCGTCTCGCGCCCCACCGTCTACCGCCGCATGCGTCGCCATGGCCTGGTGGCCCCCAATCACCGGCCCGTCTCGTAGGGCACCAGGGCGGCGGATGCTCCCCTGCTTCCACCGCCTCCCGCTTGCGCCGACTCACTGCGCCAACTCACTCCGCCCCCTCGCCGACCTTCACTCCGGTTCTTCCTGATGCCGTCCGGCTTCTATGCTCAAGGCAGGGCTCTTCTCGATCACGGCTCTTCACTATCGCCATCCTGCACGATCACGACCTTGGTCTAGGCCCCAAAGGCTGCACTTTACGTTAACGTCAACCAATCCTAGGCTGGACCAGAACAGCCGAGCACCCGAACGCTCCCGGACCGACACACAACGAACGGAGATCGCCGCCATGCACGCCCCCTATACCCCCCTCGACTTCGGCCTCGACGACGAGCTCAACATGCTGCGCGATCACGTCAACGCCTTCGCCCGCGACGAGATCGCCCCGCGCGCCGCCGAGATCGACGCGAACAACGCCTTCCCCGCCGACCTGTGGCGGAAGTTCGGCGACATGGGCCTGCTCGGCATCACCGTGCCCGAGGAGGACGGCGGCGCCGGCATGGGCTATCTCGCCCACTGCATCGCCATGGAGGAGATCTCCCGCGCCAGCGCCTCGGTGGGGCTCTCCTACGGGGCCCACTCCAACCTGTGCGTGAACCAGCTCAAGCTCAACGGCTCGGCCTCCCAGAAGGCGAAGTACCTGCCGAGGCTGATCAGCGGCGAGCACGTGGGGGCACTGGCCATGTCCGAGCCGGGGGCCGGCTCCGACGTGGTGTCCATGAAACTGCGCGCCCGCCAGGAAGGCGACCGCTTCATCCTCGACGGCAACAAGATGTGGATCACCAACGGCCCCGACGCCGACGTGCTGGTGGTCTACGCCAAGACCGATCCCGACGCCGGCTCCAAGGGCATCACCGCCTTCATCATCGAGAAGGACATGCCCGGCTTCTCCACCGCCCAGAAGCTCGACAAGCTCGGCATGCGCGGCTCCAACACCTGCGAGCTGGTGTTCCAGGGCTGCGAGGTGCCGGCCGAGAACGTGCTCGGCGAGGTCAACAAGGGCGCGCGGGTGCTGATGAGCGGGCTCGACTTCGAGCGCACCGTGCTGGCCGCCGGCCCCATCGGCATCATGCAGGCCGCCATGGACGTGGTGGTGCCCTATATCCACGAGCGCAGGCAGTTCGACCAGGCCATCGGCGAGTTCCAGCTGGTGCAGGGCAAGGTGGCCGACATGCTCACCACCCTGAACGCCTGCCGCGCCTATCTCTATGCCGTGGCCGGCGCCTGCGACCGGGGCCACACCTCACGCAAGGATGCCGCCGGCGTGATCCTCTACTGCGCCGAGAAGGCCACCCAGGTGGCGCTGGACGCCATCCAGCTGCTCGGCGGCAACGGCTACATCAACGATTACCCCACCGGGCGGCTGCTGCGCGACGCCAAGCTCTACGAGATCGGCGCCGGCACCAGCGAGATTCGCCGCATGCTGATCGGCCGCGAGGTCTTCAACGAATCCGCTTGAGGGGATAGCGGCGCTCATCCCGCTAGTTCATCGGTGAGGTACTGAAGGAGCCATTGATGGCCATTCTGAACACCCAGATCAATCTGCGCAGCGAGGGCTTCCAGGCCAACGACGCGGCGATGCGCGCCGAGGTCGGCAAGCTGCGCGAGCTGACCGCCGCCATCGCCCAGGGCGGCGGCGAGAAGGCGCGCCAGCGCCACGAGGCCCGCGGCAAGCTGTTCGTGCGTGACCGCATCGACCACCTGCTCGACGAGGGTTCGCCGTTCCTCGAGCTCTCGGCGCTGGCCGCCCACGAGGTCTACGACGACCCGGTACCCGCCGCCGGCGTGGTCACCGGCATCGGCCGCGTCTCGGGCGTGGAGTGCGTGATCGTCGCCAACGACGCCACGGTCAAGGGCGGCACCTACTTCCCGCTGTCGGTGAAGAAGCACCTGCGCGCCCAGGAGGTCGCCCGCAAGCACCGCCTGCCGTGTATCTACCTGGTGGACTCCGGCGGCGCCTTCCTGCCGCGCCAGGACGAGGTCTTCCCCGACCGCGACCACTTCGGCCGCATCTTCTACAACCAGGCCACGCTCTCCGCCGAGGGCATCCCGCAGATCGCCGTGGTGATGGGCTCGTGCACCGCCGGCGGTGCCTACGTGCCGGCCATGGCCGACGAATCGATCATCGTCCGCGAGCAGGGCACCATCTTCCTCGGCGGCCCGCCGCTGGTGAAGGCCGCCACCGGCGAGTCGATCAGCGCCGAGGACCTGGGCGGCGCCGACGTCCACGCCCGCATCAGCGGCGTGGCCGACCACTACGCCGAGAACGACGCCCACGCCCTGCAGCTGGCCCGGCGCTGCGTGGCCCGGCTCAACTGGCAGAAGCGCGGCGAGCTCGCCATGCAGGCCTCGAAGCCGCCGCGCCTCGACCCCGAGGAGCTCTACGGCATCGTCGGCACCGACCTGAAGAAGCCCTTCGACGCCCGCGAGGTGATCGCGCGGCTGGTCGACGACTCGGCCTTCGACGAGTTCAAGCGCGACTACGGCGACACCCTGGTCACCGGCTTCGCGCACCTGCACGGCCATCCGGTGGGCATCGTCGCCAACAACGGCGTGCTGTTCTCGGAGAGCGCGCTCAAGGGCGCGCACTTCATCGAGCTCTGCGCCCAGCGCAAGATCCCGCTGATCTTCCTGCAGAACATCACCGGTTTCATGGTCGGCTCGAAGTACGAACACGAGGGCATCGCCAAGCATGGCGCCAAGCTGGTCACCGCCGTGGCCTGCGCCAGGGTACCCAAGTTCACCGTGCTGATCGGCGGCAGCTTCGGCGCCGGCAACTACGGCATGTGCGGCCGCGCCTACGACCCCAACCTGCTGTTCATGTGGCCCAACGCGCGCATCTCGGTGATGGGCGGCGAGCAGGCCGCCGGGGTGCTGGCCCAGGTCAAGCGCGAGCAGTTCGAACGCGACGGCAGCGAGTGGAGCGCCGACGACGAGGACGCCTTCAAGCAGCCGATCCGCGACCAGTACGAGCACCAGGGCCACCCCACCTACGCCAGCGCCCGGCTGTGGGACGACGGCGTGATCGACCCCGCCCAGACCCGCGACGTGCTGGGCCTGTCGCTGGCCGCCGCCATGAACGCGGACGTCGAAGACACGCGCTTCGGCGTGTTCCGGATGTGAGGGAGATCGCCATGCACACCGACACCGAATCCCGGCCCCCGATGTGCCACCTCGAGATCGACGACCGCGGCGTGGCCCGGCTGACCCTCGACCGGCCCGAGGTGCATAACGCCTTCGACGACCACCTGATCGGCCAGCTCAACGACCACCTGCGCCGCGCCGGCGAGCTCGCCCACCGCGGCGAGGTGCGCCTGCTGGTGCTGGCCTCGAAAGGCAAGAACTTCTCCGCCGGCGCCGATCTGCACTGGATGAAGCGCATGGCCGACTACGACTTCGAGGACAACCTGGTCGACGCCCGCGAGCTCTCGGCGCTGATGCACGGTCTGGACACCCTGCCCTGCCCGACCGTGTGCCGCGTGCAGGGCGCGGCCTTCGGCGGCGCCGTCGGCCTGGCCGCCTGCTGCGACATCGTCGTCGCCTCCGAGAAGGCCCGCTTCTGCCTCTCCGAGGTCCGGATCGGCCTGTCGCCGGCGGTGATCAGCCCCTACGTGCAGCGCGCCATCGGCGAGAGGCAGCTGCGCCGCTACGCCCTGACCGCCGAGGTCATCGACGCGGCCATCGCCCAGCAGCTGGAACTGGCCCACTGCGTGGTCGAGCCCGACGCCCTGGACGCCACCGTCGACGCCATGATCGACACCCTGCTGGCCACCTCGCCCCAGGCCAGCCGCGCCACCAAGGCGCTGCTGGCCGAGGTCGCCCGCGAGCCCGACAGCAACGCCACCCGCGACCACACCTGTCGCATCATCAGCGAGCTGCGGGTGAGCCACGAGGGCCAGGAAGGCCTGGCCAGCTTCTTCGAAAAACGCCGCCCCGCCTGGGCCCCGGATTCCGACACGGAGCGCCATTCATGAGTCCCACGCCCCCTTCCGCCCCGCGCTTCGATACCCTGCTGGTCGCCAACCGCGGCGAGATCGCCTGCCGCGTGATGCGCACCGCCCGCCGCATGGGCCTGCGCACCGTGGCGGTCTACTCCGACGCCGACGCCAACGCCCGTCACGTGCGCGAGGCCGACGAGGCCGTGCGCCTGGGTCCGGCCGCCGCCCGCGAGAGCTACCTGAACGTGGACGCGGTGATCGAGGCCGCGCGACGCACCGGCGCCGGCGCCATCCACCCCGGCTACGGCTTCCTGTCCGAGAACGGCGCCTTCGTCGAGGCGCTGGAGGCCGCCGGCATCGTCTTCGTCGGCCCGCCCGCGCCGGCCATCGCCGCCATGGGCGACAAGTCCGCCGCCAAGGCGCGCATGCAGGACGCCGGCGTGCCGCTGGTGCCCGGCTACCACGGCGAGAACCAGGACGACGCCCTGCTGTTTGAGGAGGCCGGGCGCATCGGCTATCCGGTGCTGCTCAAGGCCAGCGCCGGCGGCGGCGGCAAGGGCATGCGCGTGGTCGAGAGCGACGGCGAGTTCCAGGCCGCGCTGGACGGCTGCCGCCGCGAGTCGAAGGCCGCCTTCAATGATGACCGCATGCTGATCGAGAAGTACCTGGTGCAGCCGCGCCACGTCGAGGTCCAGGTGTTCTGCGACCGCCACGGCAACGGGGTCTACCTGTTCGAGCGCGACTGCAGCGTGCAGCGCCGCCACCAGAAGGTGCTCGAGGAGGCGCCCGCGCCGGGCATGACCGAAGCGCTGCGCCGTGAGATGGGCGAGGCCGCGGTGCGCGCCGCCCGCGAGATCGGCTACGTGGGCGCCGGCACCGTCGAATTCCTGCTGGATGCGGATCGCTCGTTCTACTTCATGGAGATGAACACCCGCCTGCAGGTGGAGCACCCGGTCACCGAGATGATCACCGGCCAGGACCTGGTCGAGTGGCAGCTGCGCGTGGCCATGGGCGAGCGGCTGCCGCTGGCCCAGGACGAGCTGACGATCGGCGGCCACAGCTTCGAGGCGCGGCTCTACGCCGAGGATCCGGCGCAGGACTTCCTGCCCGCCACCGGCACCCTGAGCCGCTTCGCCCTGGACCTCGCCGGTGCAGGCCTGGAGGCCGACAAGGTCAGGCTCGACAGCGGCGTGGAGAGCGGCGATGCCGTGTCGATGCACTACGACCCGATGCTCGCCAAGCTGATCGTCCACGGCGACGACCGCGCCCAGGCGCTGGCCACCCTCAATCGCGCCCTGGCCGCGCTGGACGTGCGCGGCGTGGTCACCAACCGCGCCTTCCTCCAGCGACTGGCCGGCCATCCGGCCTTCCGCGCCGCCGAGCTCGACACCCGCTTCATCGAGCGCCACGAGGCCACGCTGTTCGCCGAGCGCGAGACCGCGCCGGAGGAATACGCCGCCGCGGCGCTGATCGGCCTGCATCAGCTGGCCCGGGAGTGCGAGAGCGACTCGCCCTGGGACCGCCACGACGGCTTCCGCCTGAACGCGCCCCACACCATCCGCATCGCCCTGTGCGCGCCCGAGCATGCGGCGGACGAGGACGACGCCGAGCGCGTGACGGTGGTCGAGGGCCGGCGCGAGCGCGAATCCGCCCCCTGGCAGCTGAGCCTGAACGGCCAGACGTTCGAGGCCACCCTCGAGCCGCTCGAGGGCGACGCCGTGGCGGTGACCATCGACGGCCATCGTCGCCGGCTTCAGGCACGGCTCGTGGGTGAAGGTGGGGAGCGCAACGTGGTGGTGATGGTCGACCCGATGCGCGAGACCCGCCTTTATTGGCGGCGCATCGACGCCATCGACCACGGCCAGCGCGAGGCCGAATCCACCCTCACCGCGCCCATGCACGGCACCGTGGTGGCATTGCTGGCCGAGGCCGGCAGCCGGGTCGAGAAAGGCATGCCGCTGATGGTGATGGAGGCCATGAAGATGGAGCACACCCTGGCCGCCCCCGCCGACGGCCACGTGGCATGCTTCCACTTCGCCGCCGGCGACACCGTCGGCCAGGGCGACGTGCTGCTGGAATTCGCGCCGGAGGAGTAAGCCATGACATTCCCCACCCACGTTCGCCTGGTCGAGGTCGGCCCCCGCGACGGGCTGCAGAACGAGCCCGAGGCGATCGACACCGGCACCAAGCTGGCCCTGATCGACCGCCTGGGCGCGGCGGGCATCACCCACATCGAGGCGGCGAGCTTCGTCTCCCCCAGGTGGGTGCCGCAGATGGCCGACCATCGCGAGGTGATGCACGGCCTGCGCCGCCACCAGGGCGTGACCTACTCCGCCCTCACGCCCAACCTCAAGGGCCTGGAAGCCGCGCTGGAGTGCGGCGTCGACGAGGTCGCGGTGTTCGGCGCCGCCTCCGAGGCGTTCTCGCGGAAGAACATCAACTGCTCGGTGGCGGAATCCCTCGAGCGCTTCGCCCCGGTGCTGGAGCGCGCCCGCGAAGCCAACGTCCGAGTGCGCGGCTACGTCTCCTGCGTGCTCGGCTGCCCCTACGAGGGCGAGATCGCCCCCGCCAGGGTGGCCGAGGTCGCCAGGGCGCTGCATGAGATGGGCTGCTACGAAGTCTCGCTGGGCGACACCATCGGCACCGGCACCCCGCTCAAGGCCAAGCGCATGCTGGAAGCCGTGGCCCGCGAGGTACCGATCGAGCGCCTCGGCGCCCACTTCCACGACACCTACGGCCAGGCACTGGCCAACCTCTACGCCGTGCTCGAGGAAGGCATCGCGGTGATCGACAGCTCCGTGGCCGGTCTCGGCGGCTGCCCGTATGCGAAGGGAGCTTCCGGCAACGTGGCAAGCGAGGACGTGATCTACCTGCTCAACGGCCTCGGCATCGAACACGGCGTCGACCTCGAGAAGCTCGCCGCCACCGGCAGCTGGATCACCCGCGCCATCGACCGGCCCAACCGCTCCAAGGCGGGCGTGGCGCTGGCCTCTCGGTAGGCTCGCGACGAGGCCGCGCCAGAACGCAGAAGCCCCGAGCCGGTTGACCGGCTCGGGGCTTTAGTGGCGCTTCGGCGCGCGAGTCCGCCGGGCTCTGTGCGGAAACCGTCTGCGCTCGCCGACCTTTCGCAACAACCTAGGGCCGGCGCCACTCCCCCTGTCGGTATCCCAGGATCTCGCCGCTCTCGTCATCGAGGGCGAAGAGGTGGAGCCAGCCGTTGCCCACCAGCGATTGCAGGCTCTCGTGGCGCGCGATGATGGCCTCGATCGCCTCGGTGGGCGCCGCCAGGTAGACGCTCAGGCGCAGGGGCTCGTGACGCCAGCGCTCGCCGTCGTGCACCGACTGCAGCGGCAGGCCGATGCGCAGGTCGCCGCCGTTGCCCTCGAAGACGCCGATATGCCCGCCGACGACGTTGTGCAGCACCTTGTTGCCGCTGCCGAACTTGCTATTGTCGGTGACGGAGGCGTTGTACTGCATGTTGATCCAGTGGGCGACCACCATGGGCGCGGTCATGATCAGTTCCAGCCGCGAGGAGTCGGTGTCCGAGCGCCAGTCGTAGTCGTGCAGGAAGCTGCGCCCGTCGAGGTCGAGCGGCGCGATAAGCCGCCGCGGCGCGGCGATGAAGCTGGCGTTGTTGGCCAGGCCCCACTCCGGACGCGTCTGCGACCAGTCGGCGCCGCGGCGATCGAGGGTCTTCTCCAGCTCCGGTGCGTCGGCCGACAGGCCGAGACTGGCGGCACGCTCGCGCCGGGCCTGGGCGCCGGCCCGCTCGAGCCAGGCACGCTCCTCCTCGCTCAGCGCGAAGGCATCCGTCTCCCCCTCCGGCAGCTCGATGCGATCGGTGATGGTGTGGTGCAGCGCCGGCACGAAACGGGTCGTTTCCGGGATCACGAGGCCGCTCTCGGCCAGCGCCTCGCGCAGCGCGGGATCGTTGAGCAGCCTCGCCAGGGCCCTCACCGAGACCTCCCCGGACTGCCCGCCGCAGGCCCCGCACTCGAGCCCCGCGGCATGCGGATTGTTGCTGCTGTGACTGCCGTGCCCCACCAGCAGCACCCGGGGTGCGAGGTGCTCGGCGAGCCCCATGGCCCCCAGCACGGTCCTTGCGAGCGTCGCCTTGTCGGCCAGGGTCAACGCCTCGCCGCTGTCGCGCCAGTGCCAGCCGAGCTCGTCCATGGCGAGCGGCGCGCGCTTGGCCTTGGCCTCGAGCGAGCGGCGCAGCAGCTTGCCGGCATAGAGCAGGCCGCCCGTTTCCACCGCGGTGAAGCTGGCACTCGCCGTGCGGCTCCACTCCTGCAGTCGCGCCTTCCAGTTGAGCTGCTTCGCCGAACGAGCCTCACCCTCGCAGGAACCGCTCCTGAGGGTCACCCGCGGCGCCAGCAGGCCCGGCAGATGGGGCTGGGCCAGCGCGGTGCCATCCTGCTGGTGTTCCAGGGGCAGGCCGAAGAAGCCGGCGAAGCCCAGGGTCTGGATAGACGGGCTCTGGCTTTCCAGCGCACGGCGCAGCGGCTCGGAGCGCACGTCGATGCAGAACACCGCCTGCAGGCGAGGTTCCTCGGGCGACGAGGCCGAGGCACGCACCGCCTCGCCCAGGGCACGGTGCAGCGGCTGCTGGTAGGCCAGCTCGCCGGCGAGCTGCCACACCCACAGGGGCCGCTGGGCGCGCCGATGGCGTTCGACCCGCTGCGGCATCTCCTCCAGCTCGGCGTGCCACTGGCGAGTCAGATGGTCGCCCTGGTCGGGATACTCCGCCCGGATGTAACGCCACAGCGCCAGCTCCCACGCCAGACGCATCGCCAGCAGGCTGCGCATGTCCGACGCGGGCCCCACGCGCTCGCTCTCTTCCTCCGGCGTGGCCAGCGCCTGCTGCCAGTCCTGGTAGGCCACCCAGGCGGCCCAGCCGTTGATGTCGAGCAGCAGGGCCTGGGCATAGCTCTCGAGACGCTCTGTATCCACCTCCAGCTCGGCGACGGCGGCCTGGAAGAGCCCGTCCTCGGTGTCCGGCAGGGTCTTGAAGTAGCGCAGTAGCGTCGGCTCGCCCATCAGGATGGCGATGCCGCGATCCTTCAGGGTCATCTCCCGCCAGTGCTGATAGAGCCGCATGCCGCGGGGCGCCTGCAGTCGCTCGGCGTTGAGCGGCCCATCCTCCTGGAAGTAGGCGGCGCAGAACTGGCTGATCTGCTGGGTGATCTCGTCGCGCCAGGCCATCTTGTGCTGGCGGTCGCGGCGGGCATCGATCAGATCGCTGATGTTGTGCCAGTGGGGCAGCCGGCCGAGTTCCTCGACGACATCCAGCAGGTCGCGGTAGCCCCCCTGGTAGTCGAGCCGCTCGGCCGCTTCTTCCAGGTGTTCCGACGTGATCTCGCCGCGTTGCCAGGCGTCCAGGTAATGGCTCGGCGGCATCAGGCACTGGACGTTGCCCAGCGCCGAGAGCCGCGCCGACACGGTCGTGGCATCCTCGCCGCGCTGGGTCCAGTAGGGGCTCACCGCAATCAGACGATCCAGCGGCCAGTTCGGGGCGATGCGTGCGCAGGCGCGGTCCAGCGCCGCGTCCTGGTCAGCGGTCAGCGGCGCGACGTCGTTCGCGTCGGCCGGGCGCACGGCACTAGCATGTTCGAGACTCGTCATTGAGAACTCCCGCGAAAGACGGTGTGCAGCTGCTTGGCCCTGATCCGGCCGGGCAGGTCGTGGGGCCAGAGCCTGAGGGTATTCCGGGTGACCCACTCGTCCAGGTAAAAGCCGGCATAGCAGTAGCGGTTGAGGGTCTGGGATGCCGGATAGTGAAGCCCATGGCGCTGCAGCCAGTAGCCCGCGAAGAGCAGCACGAACAGCGCACTCACCCACAGGTCGCCCCAGAGCGAGACGCGGTGACCGGTCTCGGGCAGAAAGGCGGCGAACAGCGTCTTGAGTCCGACGTAGGCGAGCACCACCAGCGCGGCCAGGCCGACAAAGCCGACGACGGAGCCCGCGGCGCGCTCGCTGTTGCGCTCGGCCAGCAGCACGGTCAGGGCGAGGGCAAGCAGCACCCAGGGGCTGTTGGCATCGAAGGCCGCCGCCTCGGTCAGGCTGCGTGCCAGCGCCACCACCGCGGCCACCAGCGACACGCTGACAAGGCCAGCCAAGAGCCACTGGCGCGGCGTGGGACTGCGTCCGGGGGCCCGGCGGCGCAGCAGATCCTGCTCGACCGCCTCGCCCGAGCTCAGGAAGGCGTAGGCCTTGTAACAGGAGTGCGCCAGCAGGTGCAGCATCGCCAGCTCCGTCAGCCCCAGGGCGATCTCGACCAGCATCAGGCCCATCTGGGCGCTGGTGGACCAGGCCAGGCGCACCTTGATGCTGACGCGGGTCATCATGACCAGCGCCGCCAGCACGCTGCCGAGGCCCGCCACCGCCAGGACCAGCGCCTGGGCCGGAGCCGACCGCATCAGCAGCGGCGAAAACAGCAGCAGCAGGTAACCGCCGAGGTTGATCACGCCGCCGTGCAGGGTGGCCGACACCGGCGTGGGCGCCTCGACCACCTGGATCAACCAACCGTGCAGCGGGAGCTGGGCGCACTTGATCAGTGCCGCCATCGCGAGCAGGCAGGCCGCCGCCTGTTCCGTCAGGGTCAGGACGCCGTCGGCGGAGGCATAGTCGCTCACGATGACGCTGATCCGGACGCTGTCGTGGTGCAGGTAGAGCAGCAGGAAGGCCACCATGGCACAGAGCTCGGCGGCGCGAGCGAAGAGGAACTTCTTGTGGACCGCCAGCGCCGCACGGGGGCGGTCGGGATAGAACATCAGCAGCTGATGCATCGCCAGGCTGATGCCCAGCCAGGCCAACAGGAACGCGAGGAGGTGATCGCCGAGCACCGCCACGCTCACCGCGGCAAACACCGCCTGAACGAGGGCGACGAAGCGCCGCTGGCGCGGCTCGCCCTGCAGGTAGGTGGCGCTGTAACGCACCACCACGAAGGCGATGAAGTTGGCCAGCAGCAGCATGATCAGCTGCAGCACGCCGCTATGCCACCAGCCGACCACCGCCGGAAGGCCCGATACCAGCCCCAGCACCAGCGCCGAGGCCGACAGCAGCAGGCCGCTGGTGGTCGTGATCCGGCCGGTGCGCCAGGCACGCTCGCGGGGGGCGCGTGCGCTCGTCACTGCCCCCAGCGCCAGGATGACCGGCACCAGAGTAAGCAGGAAGGTGAAGAACAGCGCATGTCCGTGCATGGAAGGCCTCCGGTGGTCCATGGAGCGTGCAGTATCCGGCGAGCCGCTTTTTAATTAAAATAGATATTTATTGACCTATTGTTCTATAAAAAAGAACCCAATGAGCCGACTCAACTACCATCACCTCTACTACTTCTGGCGCGTGGCCCGCGAGGGCAAGCTCACGCGGGTGGCGGAAACGCTGCACCTGTCGCAGAGCGCCCTCTCGGCACAGATCCGCAAGCTGGAAGACAGAATGGGCAAGCCGCTCTTCGAGCGACGCCATCGCGCCCTGGTGCTGACCGAGGCAGGACGACGGGTGTTCAACTATGCCGAAGTGATCTTCACCAAGGGCGAGGAGCTGGAGTCGCTGATCGGCCGCGGCATCGAGCCCGAGTATCAGCGCCTGCGCATCGGCACGCTCTCCACCATGTCGCGCAACTTCATCGAGAGCTTCATCGCCCCCCTGATCCACCAGAGCGGCCAGCGCGTCCACTTCAGCCTGCACGCCCGCGACATGGCCAACCTGCTCGATGGCCTGGCCCGCCACGAACTCGACGTGGTGCTGACCAATACCCAGATGCCGCCATCCGATTCCCCGCAAGCCTCATGGCAGAGTCAGCTGCTGGCCCGGCAGCCGCTGTCGATCATCGGCCCGCCCGACTCGCTCCCCGGCCGCCCCTTCCCCGAGGGCTTCGACGACATGCGCTGGGTGCTCCCCGGCGAGCATCACGAGATTCGCCGCGCCTTCGATGGCCACTGCAGCCTGTACCAGTATCGGCCGAAGATCCTCGCCGAGGCCGACGACATGGCCATGTTGCGCCTGCTGGCCCGTGACAGCGGCGCCCTGAGCGTGATGCCCGAGGTGGTGGTCAAGGACGAGCTGCAGCAGGGGCGTCTGACCCGCGTGGAGCAGCTGCCCAACGTCTACGAGAACTTCTATGCCATCACCCTGCCCCGGGAGTTCATGCCGGGCATCGTCTCGGAGCTGCTGGCCCGGCCCCCGAAGGATATGGCCTAGCTCGGTGGCCCCTTGCCACCAACGAAAAGCCCCGAACCGGTCTCCCGGTTCGGGGCTTTGCCTTGTCAGGCGGTTTTACCGGCTAGCGCAACGCGCGGCTCAGGCGCTGGCCTTCTCGGCCGCCAGGGCGGCGCGATGCGCGTGCAGCTTCTTGTAGCTCTCGATCAGGCGCTGGTGACGCTCCAGGCCTTCGAGCTGCATGCCGACCGGCTCCAGGCCCGGGAAGCGGACCGTGCCGTTCACCGCGCCGACCACGGTCTCCATGGTCGCTTCGCCGAACATGCGCTTGAAGTTGTAGAGGAAGTCCTCGAGCTCCAGCTCGTCGTCCAGGGCGATCTCCAGCACCGCGTTCACGGCCTGGTAGAACAGCCCGCGCTCGACGGTGTTGTCGTTGAACTGCAGGAACATCTGCACCCGATCCAGCGCGTCCTCGAACTGGCCCAGCGCCAGGTTGGCCATCAGCTTGAGCTCGAGGATGGTCAGCTGGCCCCAGACGGTGTTCTCGTCGAACTCGATGCCGATCAGGGTGGTGATGGTCTCGTGGTCGTCGATCTGGGTCTCTTCCAGGCGCTCCAGCAGGTCGCTCAGCTGCTCGTCGTCGAGGTCGTGCAGGTGCAGGATGTCCTCGCGGAACAGCAGCGCCTTGTTGGTGTTGTCCCACACCAGGTCCTCGACCGGATAGACCTCGGAGTAGCCCGGCACCAGGATGCGGCACACCGGCGCGCCCAGGTCCTCGTGCACGGCCTGGTAGGCCTCCAGCTCGAGCTCCTCGAGGATGCCGAACAGGCCCGCGGCCTCCTCTTCCGTACTGTTGGAGCCGCTGCCGGAGAAGTCCCACTCGACGAACTCGACGTCGGCCCTGGAGCTGAAGAAGCGCCAGGACACCACGCCCGAGGAATCGATGAAGTGCTCGACGAAGTTGTTGGGCTCGGAGACCGCCAGCGAGTTGAAGGTGGGCGGCATGAAGTCGTTCAGGCCCTCGAAGCTGCGGCCCTGCATCAGCTCGGTCAGGCTGCGCTCCAGCGCCACCTCGAAGCTCGGGTGCGCGCCGAAGGAGGCGAACACGCCGCCGGTCTTCGGGTTCATCAGGGTGACGCACATCACCGGGAACTGGCCGCCGAGGGAGGCATCCTTGACCAGCACCGGGAAGCCCTGGGCCTCCAGCGCCTCGACGCCCTCGAGGATGTGCGGGTACTTCTGCATCACCTCCAGCGGCACGTCGGGCAGCGTGATCTCCTCCTCGATGATCTGGCGCTTCACCGCCCGCTCGAAGATCTCCGACAGGCACTGCACCTGGGCCTCCGGCAGGGTGTTGCCGGCGCTCATGCCGTTGCTGAGGAACAGGTTCTCGACCAGGTTCGACGGAAAGTAGACCGTCTCGCCGTCCGACTGGCGCACGTAGGGCAGCGAGACGATGCCGCGCTCGGCGTTGCCGGAGTTGGTGTCGATCAGGTTGGAGCCGGCCAGCTCGCCCTCCGGGTCATAGATCGCCCGGCAGTGGTCGTCGAGGATGCCGTCCGGCAGCGAATCGTTCGGCCCCGGCTGGAACCACTTCTCGTCCGGATAGTGGACGAAGTCGTGATTGGCGAGGTCCAGGCCGAAGAACTGGTCGTTGTAGAAGAAGTTGCAGCTCAAACGCTCGATGAACTCGCCCAGCGCCGAGGCCAGCGCGCTCTCCTTGGTGGAACCCTTGCCGTTGGTGAAGCACATGTTGGAGTGGGCATCGCGGATGTGCAGCGACCACACGTGGGGCACGATGTTGCGCCAGGAGGCGATCTCGACCTTCATGCCGAGGCGCTCGAAGATCGCCGTCATGTTGGCGATGGTCTGCTCCAGCGGCAGGTCCTTGCCCTCGATCCAGGTGCTCTCGCCCTCCTCCGGCTTGGCCATCAGCAGGGCCTGGGCGTCCTCGTCGAGGTTCTCGACCGTCTCGATCTGGAACTCGGGCACGTTCTGTACCACCCGCTTGACCGAGCAGCGCTCGATGGAGCGCAGGATGCCCTGGCGGTCCTTATCGGAGAGGTCCTCCGGCAGCTCGACCTGAATCTTGAAGATCTGCTTGTAGCGGTTCTCCGGGTCGACGATGTTGTTCTGCGACAGGCGGATATTCTCGGTGGGAATATCACGCGCGTTGCAGTAAACCTTGACGAAATAGGCCGCGCACATGGCCGACGACGCCAGGAAGTAGTCGAAGGGACCGGGGGCCGAGCCGTCGCCCTTGTAGCGGATCGGCTGGTCGGAGATGACGGTGAAATCGTCGAACTTGGCCTCCAGCCGGAGGTTGTCGAGATAGTTGACCTTGATTTCCATTGACAAAGCACCGGATTCGTGTGTGGGGCGGCCGTAGCGCGTAGCCGGCCATTATCCAGCTTTTGGCGGGCTTCGTCTTGGGCGGGTGGTCAAAAAAGCGCCGGCCGGCGTGACCGGCAGACGCCGCCCTGGCGGGACGGCCTCAGCGGAGCGCTTCGTCTGGTGGGGGAAAGCCCCCGAGCGCCCGGGCCGCATCAGGTTGATGTGGTAGCGAGCGGAGAGCCGGCCCCGTCACGATGCCTCGGGGGCCGATGTTCATGCTTGGCCAAGCTTTTCCATGTACTCCTTCAATACATGAGCGTGACTGTGCTTCTTGTCTTTTGCGCCGTATAAAAGCACCAGGTCATCCCGATCAACCTCGGATAAGTACTTCTTCACGTCATCTTTCTTGTTGCTCAGCTCGCTCATGTATTGCTTCCTGAACTCCCCCCATTTCTCGGGATCATGAGAAAACCACTTCCTGAGATCATCACTTGGGGCCAGTTCCTTCCAGTGCCCATCGAGATGTGCCTCTTCCTTCGATACGCCTCGTGGCCACAACCGGTCCACCAGGGCGCGATAACCCGACGGCGGTTCATCGTCATAGATACGGTAGGTGATGATGTTCATCCTCACTCCTCTCGACGCGTGATGTCTGCAGACTCCGCCGCATGATCAGCACCGGCATTTTCGGCCGTGTCATCACGGCGGAGGCCGCATTCTCGTCAATTAAGAGCCTATGCCATCACGTCGATGAGCACCAAACGCCACCGATGAGATGACGGGCACTCCCCTGTCACGGTCACCGGGAACGGGGGGCGGCTGGCATCCTGGCGAGCACGACATGATTCCCGGGGCATCGGCGCAGGCCCGGGGAAGGCGCCCGAAGGCCCGGCACTTGACCGGCCGATGTTTCCGTACCACGCTTAAGATTATGTTTATAAAGGCATCCATCGCCATCGCTCAGTAGCCGTGTCGGTACTCGATGCACCGTGATGGCATCACGCGCGGCTCGGCGAGCACGACATTCGCCCATCATCTGGCAGGCCGGGCCAGCGCCACCTCGGTGTCGCTAGCCGCTACGCCGACGCATCGCTTCCTATACAGCCCCACCGACACAGGCACGTTGCTGTCATATCTACCCACCCCTGGAGGATGAGACCGTGACCGACCATCGCCATAACACCGAGACCACTACCGCTGGCGAGCCCTATCCGAGTGATGAACATTCGCTGACCGTCGGCAACGATGGGCCGATCGTCATGCACGATCATTTCCTCATGGAACAGATGGCCGCCTTCAACCGGGAAATGATTCCGGACCGCCAGCCACACGCCAAAGGCGGCGGGGCTTTCGGCCATTTCGAGGTTACCGAGGATCTCAGCCAGTACACCAAGGCGGCCTTCCTGCAACGGGGCGCCAAGACCGAGATGGTGGCACGCTTTTCCACCGTCGCCGGCGAATCCGGTAGCCCGGATACCTGGCGTGACCCACGCGGTTTTGCGCTCAAGTTCTATACCGACGAAGGCAACTTCGACATGGTGGGCAACAATACGCCCGTCTTCTTCGTCCGGGATCCGATGAAGTTCCAGCACTTCATCCATTCGCAGAAGCGGCGTGCCGATAACGGACTCCGCGATCACGACATGCAATGGGACTTCTGGACCGAGTCTCCCGAGTCGGCCCACCAGGTGGCCTGGCTCATGGGGGATCGTGGCATTCCCGCCACCTGGCGCCACATGAACGGCTATTCGAGCCATACCTACATGTGGGTCAATGCCAAGGGGGAGCGTTACTGGGTCAAGTATCACTTCAAGACCGACCAGGGCATCAAGTGTCTGACCCAGGAACAGGCCGACCGGATGTGCGGGGTAGACAACGACTACCATCGCCGGGACCTGTTCAACGCCATCGATCGCGGCGAGTATCCGACCTGGACCCTGTACGTGCAGGTCATGCCGTATGAGGACGCCAGGACCTACCGGATCAGCCCCTTCGACCTGACCAAGGTCTGGCCACACGAGGACTATCCGCTGCACAAGGTCGGCACGATGACGCTGGACCGCAATCCGACCGATTTCCACTCGGAGATCGATCAGGCGGCATTCGAGCCCAACAACATGGTGCCCGGCACTGGCGTCTCCCCCGACAAGATGCTGCTGGCCCGCGTGACCTCCTATGCGGATGCCCACCGAGCCCGGCTCGGCGTGAACTACAAGCATATCCCGGTCAATGAACCCAAGGTTCCCGTTCACAGCTACACCAAGGGCGGCGCCATGCGCATCCACAAGACGGCCGACCCGGTCTATGCGCCCAATACCAAGGGAGGTCCACGCGCCAACCCGGATGCCTACCCGGCCGACAACGTATGGGAGGCCAACGGCAGCATGGTCCGCGAGGCCTACACGCTGCGCGAGGACGACGGCGACTTCAATCAGGCCCACGACCTCGTCAGCAAGGTCATGGACGATGCCGAGCGGGACCGCCTGGTGTCCAATGTGGTCGGCCATCTCTGCGGCGGCGTCACCGAGCCCGTGCTGGAGAAGGCCTTCCAGTATTGGAAAAACATCGATCAGCGGGTCGGCGAACGCATCGAGCAAGGGGTGCGCGACCACCTCAACGCCAGGTAACGTTCGCGCTGTCGCGATCCCGGCATCGGCAAACGGCGATTCCCATGAATCGCCGTTTCGCCAGATCGGGATCGAGCGCTTGCCCGCCTGAAGGCCCGCGGTATTCGGGTATATGAGGTTTTCGTGCGCCGGGGAGGCCCGGCGCGAAGGGAGCACGCCATGTCACGACCGACCGATGCCCAGGCAGCCGATCATGCCGAGCCCGAGAACGATTCGGCGCCGATCCGCCGGATGCGCCTGGTCTACGACGGCGACTGCCCGATCTGTCGGCGCTATGTGCTCTGGTATCGCATCCGCCGCGACGTCGGCGAGCTGGAGCTGATCGACGGGCGCGAGGATAGCGAGGCCCGCCGCGAGCTCAGCGCCCAGGGCATCGACCTGGACCAGGGCTTCGCGCTGCAGGTCGGCGAGCGCTGGTATCACGGCAGCGAGACCCTGCTTCGCCTCACCCTGCTCGGCACGCGCAGCGGCGTGTTCAACCGGCTCATGTATCGCCTGTTTTCGAGCCGCGGGCGAGCCGCCCGCCTCTACCCCTGGCTCAAGGCCTGTCGCAACGCCCTGCTGCGGCTGTGCCGCATCCCGCCCATTAACAATCTGCGCCGCTGAGCGGAGACGGGCCCACCCGATGGGCGGAGCCGCACTGAGACGATGAACGTCCGTGGTTCAGTCGAAGCGTGACGCCATGAAGCCGGCGATGGCCGCGTTCACCCGCTCCGGCTGCTCCAGTGCCGAGAGATGACCGGCAGCGGGGATGATCGCGAGGCGCGAGTCCGGCAGCCGCTCGTGAAGGCGGCGCGAGAACGGCACCGGCAGCGAGCGGTCCTCCTCCCCCACCGCCACGAGTGCCGGCACGTCGATCTCGGCCAGGCGCTCGAGCAGCGAGTCGCGCTTGATCAGGGCGTCCAGGCCCAGCAGCGCCGAGGGCACGTCCACGGAGGCGAAGCGCGCCTTCCACTCGGCCACCAGGGCCGGCTGCTCGCGGCGGGTGGTGGCCGAGAACATCAGCCGGGCCACCGAGGGCAGCAGCGGCCCCAGCCCGAAGCGCCTGGCGACGGCGCCCATGGCGCGATACTCGAGCGTGTGGACCAGGGTCTCCGGACCGGCGTCGGTATCCATCAGGATCAGGCCGGCCACGCGCTCCGGATGCTCGAGCGCGGCGCGCAGCGCCACCATGCCGCCGATCGAGAGCCCGCACCACACGGCACGCTCGATGCCGAGCTCGTCGAGCACCGCGATCACGTCCGAGACGGCGTCGTAGAGCGTGAACGGCTCGCTGAGGTGGCTCGAGCCGCCGTGGCCGCGGAAGTCGATGTTGATGATCCTGCGCTCGCCGTCCAGTGCGGGCAGCTGCTCGCGCCACATCTCGCCGCTGCAGAGGAAGCTGTGGCCCAGCACGATGGGCAGGCGCGGGGTCGCCTCGCTGCCATGGTCCTCGAGGGCAATCCTGACGCCGCGGTTCTCGACCAGGGTCATGGGGCTATCTCGTCAGCCGTCTCATGGTTGGGTGACGGCAGGATAGCAAAAGCCCCGGACCATGGCGGGCCCGGGGCTTCGATCAGGCAGCGGGCCAACGGCCCGCGTCCGCCGTCAGTCGCGGCTGAAGGCCACCGCATCGGGAGCACGCGGTTTTTCGACGCTACCCAGCCGGGTCAGGCCGTTCGGCGCGGCGATGCGGAAGAAGCGCTCCACCACCTCGCTCGGGGCCGGCCGGGTGGCCAGCGACACCGCCACGAACACCGGCAGGTTGAGCATCAGCCCCCAGAAGCCGGCGTGGATGCCCAGCGGGTGCTTCCACACGGTGGTGAAGGCCACGGTCACCAGGAAGCCGCTGACGATGCCCGCCATCACGCCCCACTTCGAGGCGCGCGGCCACAGGAACATGCCGATGAAGGCCGGCAGCACCTGGGTGGCGAAGCCCAGCCCCACCAGCAGGATCATCACCAGGCTGCCGGGCTCGGCGATCGCCAGCGGCGCGATCACCATCGCCATCAGGGGCACGATCATCCAGCGCGCCAGCTTGCCGGTGAACGCCTCGGAGAGGCCCAGCAGCGGCTGCACCACATCCTTGCTCCAGGACAGCGCCACCGAGTGGATGAACGGCTCGCTGGAGGACATCGATGCGGCCAGGGTGCCGGCACCGAGCAGCCCCACCAGCCACACCGGCAGGAACTGCATGGCGTATTCGAGCACCACGGTATCGGCACGGGCCAGGTCGGGCAGCGCGAAGATGCCGATGAAGCCCACCACCACCATCGGCAGGATCACCACGTAGTAGGTCGGCAGCCAGGTGGCGCTGCGGCGGATGGTGCGCGCGGAGGATGCGCTCATCCACTGGGTCCACACCGGCGGCATGAAGGAGAACATCGACACGATGATCGAGGTGGTCCAGAAGCTGAAGCTCATGTCGCCACCGCCGCCGGGCAGGGTCAGGAAATCGCCGTGCTCGGCCTGCAGCCGCGAGAACAGCGCGCCGACATCGAGCCCGCCGGTGGCACCGTGCAGCGCCCACAGCCCCACCGCCCAGGCCACCACCAGCATCAGCACGCCCTGGAAGGCGTTGGTGCGGCCGATGGCGCGCTGGCCGCTGACGAACAGGTAGACGGCGATGCAGGCCAGCACCAGCGGCACCGCCAGCCACACCGGGATGACCCCGCCGCTCATCACGTTGAGGATGTAGGCGGAGCCGATGGTCTGCAGCACCGCGTAGGCCACCGAGCCGATCGACATCACCAGCGCCGCCAGCGCCCCCAGCAGCGGGCTCTGGTAGCGGTCGGCGATGGCGCTGGCCTGGGTGACATGGCCGAAGCGCTCACCGAACTGCCACACCTTGGGGCCGAAGTACCAGGCGATCAGCGCCAGGTAGGCCAGATAGACGGCCACGTAGAACACCGGTACGCCCTTGGCATAGGCCCAGCCCGGCGCGCCCATGAAGGTGTAGGCGCTCACGCTGCCGGCGGCGATCAGCAGATACAGCGTCACCGGGCCCATGCTGCGCCCGGCCACGCCCCACTCCTCGAGGCTGTTCATGCGCCGCCCGCCGCGGGCGCGCAGGCCGATGATCATGGCGATGGCCACATAGGCCAGGGTGATGAGAAACGCCCAGGCACTAGTCATGCTCACGCTCCTTGCGTGCGAGCACGCGATTGGCGATCAGCATCACGGCGAAGCAGGCGAAGATCACCACATAGCTCCACACCACCAGCAGCGGCAGGCCCATTACCAGCACGGAACGATTCACCCAGCCGATCACCGGCCAGATGCCGGCCGCCACCACGGCGATGAAGGCGATGAGCAGCCCCCAGCCGGCACGGCTGGTGGGCAGGACGACGAGTCGAGATGACATGACAAGAACTCTCCCACGATGAATATGTGAGGCAATGCCCGAGAGATGGACGCGGACCTTACTGCGCCGCGGGGGGAGAAGGCCAGCTCGGCGCGAGCGCCAGACGGGTCTCCAGCACCTTGGCCAGCTTCAGCACGAAGTGATCCGCCAGCCGCGGACCGATCAGCTGCACGCCTAATGGCATGCCATCGCGGGAAAAACCGGCGTTGAGCGACAGCGCCGGCTGCTCCCCCATGTTCCACGGCACGGTGTAGACGATGTGCTCGAAGGGGCGACGCGGATCGTTGGAGGGCGACGGCCAGTCCGCGGGGAAGGCGACGTTGGGCGTGGTCGGCGAGATCACCGCGTCGAGGTCGTCGAACACCGCCTCGGTGGCGCGGCGCATGGCCAGGGTCTGTTCGAAACCGCGCACCGCTTCCCCGCCACCGATCCGCCCGCCGTCGTCGGCCCAGGCGAGGATCGCCGGCAGCACCCGTTCACGCTGCTCGTTCGACAGCGCCGACAGGGCATTCCACTGGCGCACCCGCCAGAAGCGATCCAGCCCATCGAGCATCTCGCGCGTCATCACCGGCGCCAGCGGCACCAGCGTGGCCCCGGCGGCCTCGAGCCGGGCGGCGGCGGCCTCCACGGCGGCGGCGATGTCGTCGTCCAGCGGCAGGCCGCAGCCGGCCTCCATCATCACGCCGATGCGCAGCCCCGACACGTCCAGATCGAGGTCGCGCCAGTCGATGTCCTCCGGCGGCAGGCGTGTCGCATCGCGACGATCGGTACGTGACAGGGCCGTCATCATCAGCGCGGCGTCGTCGACGCTGCGCGTCATCGGGCCGGCACAGCGCCCCACGTAGTAAGGATCGATGGGAATCCGCCCCAGCGTCGGCTTGAAGCCGACGGTGCCACACCAGGCGGCGGGCAGGCGCACCGAGCCGCCGATGTCGGTGCCCACGTGAAGCGGGCCGTAGCCCGCGGCGGCGGCCGCTCCGGCGCCGGAGCTTGAACCGCCGGTATTGCACTCGAGCCGCCAGGGATTGCGGGTCAGTCCATGGAACGAGGACAGCCCCGAGGAGAGCATGCCGAAGTCGGGACACGTCGTCTTGCCCAGCAGCGTCGCACCGTCCTCGACGAGGCGTGCCGCCGGCGGCGCATCGTCGGCGGCCGCAGACTGGTCGCCGAGGCCGGTGCCGCTCGGCACCGGCTGGCCGCGGGTGGCAATCAGCTCCTTGAGCGTGACGGGCACGCCGTCCAGCGCCCCGCGCGGCTCGCCTCGCGCCCAGCGCTCGCTGGAGGCCCTGGCTGACGCCAGAAACGCCTGCGGACAGAAATCGTAGAGCGCATTGAGGTGCGGCTCCCAGCGCTCGACGTGCCGGACCAGGGCCTCGGCGGCATCCAGCGGCGACAGGCGCCTGTCACGATAGGCCGCCAGCAGCTGGGTGGCGGTCATCTGGTGGGGATCGATCATGAGGGCCTTCCGTGATTGTTGTTGGTGTGGCGGGTGTCCTCAGCCTGGCGCGTTCCCGTGTCACCAGCCATCACAATGATGACGCCAGGGTGTCCACGTTTTGTGTGCACCCCGTCCGCCCCTGCGCCGGCCGCTGCCCTCTTCCGCCTGCGATACCGATCAGTCCTGATCCCCCAGGCCCTGAAGCGCCGAGGCCAGCAGCCCCAGGCAGGCGTCGGTGGCGAAACTGCGCTGACGATGTCGATGCAGGCAAAGATCGAGGCGGGTGCGCGGCAGCTCGCCCGGCGCCAGCGGCACGCTCGCCAGCTGACCGCCGCCGCACTCTCGGGCGACCGCCATGGGCGGAAGCATCAGCAGCGCGGCACCGGCCAGCGCCAGCGCCTTCTGGGTCTCCAGGGAGGCGGTATGGAAGGTGGGCGTCAAGGTGAGCCCCTGATCGCGAGCCGCCTCGTCCAGGGCCTGACGCACGCCGTAGTGTTCGTCGGGCAACGCCAGCGGGTGCTCGGCAAGCTCGGCCAGGCGCAGCTCCCTCTTGACGGCGAGCGGATGGCTCGGCGCCATCACCACGTGGTGCTCCAGGTGACTGCTGGCAAACGGCTGGATATCGTCATGATGTGGCAGGAAGAAGGCCAGCCCGATATCGGCATCACCGCTGCGCAGCGCTTCGACGATCTCGCCGGCGCTGGCGATCTGTATGTCGAAGCGCAACCGCGGGTAGTGCCGCCCCAGATCGGCCAGCGTCGGCGCCAGCAGACCCGCCACCACCCCCTCGGCCACCCGCAGACTGACCCGCCCGGTGCGCAGTCCCTTGAGATCGCCGATCTGCTCCTGGACCCGCTCCAGGTCTCGCAAGGTCCGCCTGGCCTGCACCGCCAGCAGCTCGCCGGCCGACGTCAGGCGGATACCGCCGGGGCCACGCTCGAGCAGCGGCGCCCCGAGCCGGTGCTCGAGCAGATCGATCTGACGGCTGATGGCGGTAGGCGCGATATGCAGCCGCGCCGACGCCTCACGCAGCGAGCGGCAGCGGGCGACCGTGTCGAAGTAGTGAAGGGCTCTCCAGTGCATGGCTCAGACCGGCCGCGCGGCGGCAGACGGCACTGGACCTCGCGGCGAGAGGTCCCGCCGCATGATGGTCACGGTCTCGCCGTGGTACTCGCGCTCCTCCAGGTCTTCCCAGCCCAGCTGCCGATACAGCGACTGCTGGTCCGGCGTGTAGAGATAGAACAGCTCGTGGCCGCCGTCCTCTGCCTCTTGCTCCACCCGGCGCACCAGCGCGGAGGCGATGCCGCGGCCACGCCACTCCGGCAGCACGAAGACCGATGCCAGCCAGGGCGTCAGCTCACGACGGTCGCTCATGTCGTCGGCGACCAGGCTGGCCATGCCCACCGGCCGCTCGCCGTCCATGGCGGCGAACACCGAGGGCACGCCTTGCGATCCGCAGTCGGCACGGAAGGTGGCGATGGTGGCGGCGCGACTGCGCCCGGGATGCAGATGCCCCCACTGGTCATGGGCCCAGCCCGCCAGTGTCGGCACGAGGGGCGAGAGGGCGTCGATGCGGACGAGAGGCAGGCCGGATTCCATGGCGAGAGTCTTCCTGTCGAGTGGCGTGATGTGGCCAGGCCGCGCACGGCCCGGCAAAAAACGCCACAGTATCCCCGCTCCGGCCGCCACTGGCCAGGGCCCCTCCCCGACCCGGGCGGCTCGGCCAGGCGCGAGGGCTCGGCCACCCGGGAAGATGCCGATGTCCATCACCCTGAACAGGCCCTGGCACTGGTGGTGACACGGCGGGTCGCCCGCGGGGTCGGCCGGCGCTTCCGGCACGGCGACTGGCACCTGGAGCCACTGGCGGCCGCGGTCCGACTCAGGAAGCCGCCCCGCCATCGCCGCGGGCGATATCCTGGCGGCCGAGCACCACCACCTCCCGCGGCCACCATTCAGGGTGCTCGTCGCGAATGAAGGCCATCAGCCCCTCGCGCACGTTGTTTTCGGCGATCCAGCCGCCGACCGGCTCGCGGGTCATCAGGTAGCAGGAGGCCTCCAGGGTCGCCTCGCGCTGCGCCGTCACGTGGCACTCCAGCCTGTCGGGGTCGACGACGTACTCCTCCCGCCGCGCGAGCTCGACGAAGCGCTCGCGCAGCACGGCGATGTCGGCGCTGAGGTGCAGGGTCAGCGCGATCTTCCGGTAGAGCCGGGGGTTCTTGGTCGAGAGGTTGTCGAAGGGCTGGGAGACGAAATAGCGGATCGGCACGATCAGTCGCCGCTCGTCCCAGGAGCGCAGCCGCACGAAGGTGTAGTAGATCCCCTCCACGTAGCACCACTGGCCCTCGAACACGATCAGGTCGCCCATGCGGATGGGCTTGGCCAGCGAGACCTGGACGGAGGACAGGATATTGCCCAACACCGCCTGCCCGGCGATACCCACCAGCACGGTGAGCACGCTGGCCGAGGCCACCAGGGTCATGCCCAGGGTGCCGAAGAGGTTGATCTGGCTCAGCACGTAGGCGATCACGGCGACCACCGTGACCAGGATGATGCTGCGGCGAAGGGCATACAGGGAGGTCAGCAGCTTGCGCTCATCGCGATGCCTGGTGTCATCGATCTCGCCGACCAGGCTCTGGGTCATCTTCATCAGGAAGGCGTCCAACAGCCGCACCGCCACCAAGCCGACGCCCCAGGCCGCGATGATGATCAGCAGCACGCGCAACGAAGTGGTGACGGCCCCGGAGAACGACACCACATAGTCGAGCAGCATCCGCGCGACCAGGGCCATGGCGATGAACGCGATGGGCGTCTGGACTCGCCCGGTGAAGGCACCACTGATCCGCCGGAAGATGCGCCGCACCAGCCAGTCCACCAGGCGATGCACGCCCCAGCCCACCAGGCCGATGATCAGCAGGAAGATCGGCAGGGCGATCCATTCCCATAGCCGCAGCTCGCCGAGAGGTGCCTGCAGGCGCGAGGGAATGTGATCCTCCAGCCAGGAAGGGCCGTACTCGGCGTACAGGGCAGGCACGTAGGCCAGGCTGTCCGGCGTGATCAGCCATACCGGGGGCCGCTCGCCGACCCGGTAGCGGGCCAGGCGGATGTCATGGGGCGCGCCGGCGGCCTCCAGCGAGGTGAGCAGCAGGTTGCGGCGCGGCATGCCGGCCATGGGATGCTGGCCCGAGGGCGCCACGATCATGGCATCGCGGCGGCTCGGCAGGTCGGCGGGCTCCAACCAGTCGCCCCGCTGCAGCACCGAGGCCAGCTGGCGGGCCAGCTCGGCGCCGCGGGCCGCCTGCTCGCCGGGAGAGAGGTCGGCGAGATTGAGCAGGTGCGCGGCCGAGTCGAAGTCGCCTCGTCGGGTCAGGGTCAGGAAACTGCGCAGCGCCTCCCGGGGCGTCTGGCGGCGCACCTCCTCGGGGGGCTCGCCGAGCCCGGCGTTGAGTGACTCGAGGTCGAACCAGCGAGGCGCTTCGCCGTCCGGTGATTGGGCGAGGCTCGGGCCGACGGCGAACAGCGCGACGACCAGCAGTATCCAGCTGAGGCAACGTGGCATGAGGAGCGGTCCAGTCCAGGGAGATCCGGGAAGCGGCCATCCAGGCCGGCGGTCGCCAGCAGTACACCCCATGGCCCTGCCGGTCGTCCAGCCCCGCCGCCACGGCTTCCCCGGCGCATCGCCCTCGCCCCCTGGTGGGCCCTGCCGTTTCAGGCGCGGTCTGCGGCGTGCCCCGGGTCGGCGATGACGAACGTCTCCGTCGGCATCATCGTTTCCATGGCCCGCCCGGGATCGGCCATCGGCTCGTGCCGCTGCACGGGCAACACCCGCCAGCGACGCCCCCGGCCATCCTGGAGCCAGCCGCACGGGATGGGGCGACCGCCCTCAGCCGAGAATGAACACCACGCAGCCGGCGGTCAGCGCCCCCATCGTGCCGTTGAACGCGCGCCAGGCACGCGGCCCCTTGAGCCAGCGGCCGATGGCCATGCCGAAGCCGGCCCACAGCGAGATGCAGGGGAAGGCGATCAGTTCGGAGACCCCGGCCAGCAGCAGCGCATTGATCACGGTGTTGCCCTCCTCGGGCAGGAAACTCGCCATCAGCGTCAGGCCCATCACCCAGGCCTTGGGATTGGCGAACTGGAAGGCCGCGGCCTGCCAGAAGCTCAGCGGGCGGCCTTCATCCTCATCGAAGCTGGGCGGCGGTGCGGTGGCGATGCCCCAGGCCAGGTACAGCAGGTAGAGGCTGCCGACCACGCGCAGCGTCGTCTGCACCATCGGGAAGCGTTCGAACACCAGCCCCAGGCCCAGCGCCACCGCCGTGAACAGCACGAAGCAGCCGCCCATGATGCCCAGCAGGTGCGGCAGGGTGCGCCGGTAGCCGTAGTTGGCCCCGGAGGCGGTCAGCATCATGTTGTTGGGCCCCGGCGTGATGGTCATCGAGATCATGAACAGGGCGGCGGGGCCGAGGGCGGCGAGCGTGTCCATCTTGAATTGTACCCCTACATTTTCTGGTGGTACGGCTTCTTCTTGCCGACCTTTTCGAGAATAATGGGCACAAATATGGCGTCAAAGGTTTTATTGTCACCATGACAATCTGGACACCCGCGCTGCCCGAAGGCGGCCCACGCTACCGTCGCATCGCCGAGGCCATGGCCGCGGCGATCGGCAACGGCGAGCTCGCCCCGGGCGAGAAGCTGCCGCCCCAGCGCCGGCTGGCCGATCGCCTCGGCGTGACCGTCGGCACCATCACCCGCGCCTATGCCGAGGCCCAGCGCCAGGGCTGGGTGGAGTCCAGGGTCGGCAGCGGCACCTACGTGCGCCAGCCGGCCGAGGAGGACCACCTGCCCTTCTTCCGCGCCGGCCAGCCGGCGGACGACGGCGTGATCGACATCAGCATGAGCCTGCCGCCGCCTCACCCGCTGCGCGCCAGGGGCCTCAAGCGTGCGCTGGCGGGCCTCATCGACTCGCCCGAGGCCGTGCAGGCGGCCACCGAGTACCAGCCCGAGGCCGGCAGCGAGGTCCAGCGGGCGCGCATCGCCGCCTGGCAGGGCCGGCTCGGTCTGCCCGACGACCCCGAGCGCCTGCTGATCACCCAGGGCGGCCAGCATGGCATTCACCTGCTGGTGCATCACCTCGCCCAGCCGGGCGACCTGGTGGCCGCCGACGCCCTCACCTACCCGGGCTTCGTGTGCGCGGCCCAGCAGGCCCACCTGCGTCCGATGGCGGTGCCGATGGACGCCGACGGCATGGACATGGACGCCCTGGCCCGGCTGTGCGCCCGCCAGCCACCGCGCCTGATCTACACCACGCCGGATCTCAACAACCCCACCGGGGCACGGCTCGGCGAGGCAAGGCGCGAGCGCCTGGTGGCGCTGGCCCGTGAGCACGACATCTGGCTGATCGAGGACGCGGTGCAGTACCTGCCCGAGGCCCAGCGCGGCACGCCGCTGGTCAGCCTGGCGCCGGAGCGCACGCTGCACGTGTTCAGCACCTCCAAGGTGATGGCCGGCGGCCTGCGCATCGGCAGCCTCACGGTGCCGGAACGGCTGCAGGAGCGGCTGTGCTCGGCGCTGCGCTCCCAGAGCTGGATGGTGCCGCCGCTGATGGTGGAGGCGGCCTGCCGCTGGATGGAGGACCCGGACAGCCACGAACTGCTGCGCTGGCAGGTCGAGGAGCTGGCCGCTCGCCGCGCGCTGGCCCTTGAGCGCCTGGCCGCCTATGAGCCGCAGAGCCGCGAGGGCTCGTCGCTGGTCTGGCTGCCGCTGCCGGCGGGCCGACGCAGCAGCGAGGTACAGGCGCTGCTCGCGCGGCGCGGGGTCAAGGTCTCCACGCCCGAACCGTTCTGCATGGGCAGCGAGCCGGCGCCCCAGGCCATCCGCCTGTGTCTGGGGCCGGCCGAGACCCGCGAGGCGCTCGAGCGGGCGCTGACCATCGTCGACGAACTCTTGGGCGAGCCGCCCGCCTCGCCCTGGCAGACGCTATAGCCCATCGAGTGCCGGCCACACCGGCCGGCAACGCCCCGGCGCCAATACCTGTTCCTGCTGATCGGCACCACCTCGATGGATGGAACCGGACCCGACGCCTGTCCGATCACGACGCCCTCATCACCCCCCTCACAGAACGCGTCCGCGAGTGGACCATCCACGCCCCAGCGCCTACACCTTGAACATGACCCTTCCGAATACAGGGAATGTCGCGGGCCGCGGCGCCCGGGGCGTGCTGCGCTTCCTGGGGCTGGTGGCGCTGGGCGGCCTGACCGGCGGCCTGGCGGCGCTGGCCGCCGTGGGCTTCGTCGGCGCCGTGGTATGGCTCAATGACCTGCTGCTGGTGTCGCCGCGCGGGCGCATGATGTTCGCCCACCCCGAGTGGCTGGCCATGGCCACGGTGCTGGTGCCGACGCTGGGCGGGCTGATCGTCGGCCAGTTGCATCGCGCCATTCCCGAGGGCCGCCCGCATACGCCCGCCGACGCCATCGCCGCCGTGCAGACCCGCCGCGGCCGCCTGCCGCCGCGCGCCGGGGCACTGTCCGCGCTGTCGGGGCTGGTGTCGCTGGGCGCCGGGGCCTCGGTGGGCCAGTACGGACCGCTGGTGCACATGGGCGCGAGCCTCGGCTCCGCGGGGGCCCGCCTGCTGAGACTGGGCCGCTCCGAGGACAACATCACCATCGCCTGTGGCGTGGCCGCGGCCATCGCCACCGCCTTCAACGCCCCGCTGGCCGGCATCGTCTTCGCCCACGAGGTGGTGCTGCGCCACTATGCCCTGCGCGCCTTCGCCCCGGTGGCGGCCGCCGCCCTGGTCGGCCACGTGATCGCCGCCGAGGTGCTCGACCGCGGCGCACTCTTCCACGTCGAACAGCTCGCCATCCCCCGCCCCTGGGAGTTCGGCGTGTTTCTCGTCATCGGCGGGCTCGGCGCGCTGGTGGCCGGCGGCTACATGCAGGCCATCCTCGGCGTCGGCCGGCTGGCCCGGCGCCTGCCGCTGCCCGCCCCGCTACGCCCCGCGCTGGCCGGGGCGCTGCTCGGCGTGACCGCACTGTGGGTGCCCGACATCCTCGGCATGGGCCAGGAGACGCTGCGCTTCGCCACCATCGCCGGCGCCTTCGGCGGCGTGGAGCTCGCGGTGGTGATGGGGCTCAAGCTGGCCGCCACGGCGCTGTGCCTGGGAATGGGCTTCGGCGGCGGCGTGTTCAGCCCGGCGCTGGTGATCGGCACCCTGTTCGGGGCGCTGTGCGGCACCCTGGTGGGCCTGGCCGGGGGCGCCCAGGACACCTTCGTCTTCTACGCCATCTGCGGCATGGTAGCGGTCACCGCGCCGGTGATCGGCGCGCCGCTGACCAGCCTGCTGATCGTCTTCGAACTCACCGGCAGCTACGCGCTGACCACGGCGGCGCTGGCCAGCGTGACCCTGGCCAGCCCCATCGCCGCCCAGCTGTTCGGCCGTTCGCTGTTCGACATCCAGCTGTTGGCCCGGGGGCTGGACCTGTCCTCGGGCCGCGGCCGGGCGGTGCTGGAGGACGCTCGGCTGGGCGATCTGCTCAGCCAGGAGGGCGTGACGCTGCGCCCCGAGACCTCGGTCGCGGCGGCCATCCACGCGCTGAGCCAGGCGGGCCACGGCGAGGCCTATCGGGTCGACGCCGATGGCCGCTACCGCGGCAGCCTGACCCTGGCCGACCTGGAGGTGATGCGCGAGCAGGACCGGGGGGACGCCCCGATCGCCGACTGCCCGGCCACGCCGCGCCCGGTGCTGGGCCCCGAGGCCTCGGTCTGGGTCGCCATGCGCCAGCTGCAGGAGATGACCGGCGAGGCCATCGCCGTGGTCGACGAGGACGATACCTTCCATGGCGTGGTCTATGAGTCGAGCATCGCCCGCGCCTTCCTGCGCTACGGCGACGAACTCAGAAAGGAGGAGCACGGTGCGGGCTAGGCGACTATGGGCCGTGATGGCGCTGCTGTCGGGCCTCGCCGCAGGCGGCATGGCGCCGGGTCAGTCGGGACAGACAAGCCCTGCGAGCGGCACCGGGCCGCTGACGGTGCTGAGCTGGGGCGGCGCCTACGAGCGCGCCCAGCGGCGCGCGCTGTTCGCCCCCTTCACCGAGGCCACCGGCATCCCGGTCGCGGTGGCGCGCTACGACGGCGGGCTGGCGGCGCTGCGCCGCGCGGTGGCCGAGCGGGACGTGCCCTGGGACCTCATCGACATGACCCGCAGCGAGGCCATGGCGGCCTGCGAGGCGGGGCTGCTCGAGCCGCTGCCGGCCGGTCTCGCCGCCCCGGCGCCGGACGGCACGCCCGCCGAGCGCGATTTCATCGACGGCGCCTTCGGCGACTGCAGCCTGACCCACTCGGTGTTCGCCACCGTGGTCGCCTATCGCACCGACGCCTTCCCCGGCCGGCGCCCCACCGAGATCGCCGACCTGTTCGACCAGCGGCGCTTCCCCGGCCCTCGCGCGCTGCAGCGCACGCCCTCGGTCAACCTCGAATGGGCCCTGCTGTCCTACGGCGTGCCCCGCGAGGCGCTGTACCGGCTGCTCAGCACCCGTCGCGGCCTGTCACTGGCCTTCGCCCGGCTGGCAGGGCTCGAGGACCTGCGCTGGTGGGAAACCGGCAGCACGCCGGTCGAGCTGCTGCTCGACGGCGAGGTGACCATGGCGTCCGGCTACAACGGGCGCTTCTTCGACGCCATGGCCCACCGCGACGCGCCGATCGCCATCCTCTGGGACGGCCAGGTCCAGGAGCATGAGGTATGGGCGATTCCCCGCCACGCTCAACACGCCGAGGCGGCACGGCGCTTCATCCGCTTCGCCACCGCCAGCGAGCGCCAGGCGGCGCTGACGCGCCACATTCCCTACGGGCCGTCACGCCACAGCGCCATGCAGGGGGTCACCACCCATGCCGACAGCGGCATCGACATGCGCTTGCATCTGCCCACCCATCCGCTCAACGCCGGCGGCGCGGTGATCAAGGATGACGCCTGGTACGCCAGGACCCGCGAGCGCATCGGCGAACTCTTCCGCGCGGCGCTGCTTGGCGAAACCGGCAACGACTGAGGCGATGCCTCGGGATGACGACGCGCGTCACCCTCGCCTATCCTGAGCGCCCGCCACGCCAAGGGAGATCATCATGTCCTGGGACCAGCAGGAAATTCGCCTCGCCCCGCGCGAACGGGGCTTCCACCTGATCACCGACGAGATCACGCACGCCCTGCCCGGCCTGGGGGAGCTCGAGGTCGGCCTGCTGCATCTTCAGCTGCTGCACACCTCGGCCTCGCTGACCCTCAACGAGAACGCCGACCCGGACGTGCGCCACGACCTGGACGCCTTCCTGCGCGACCTGGTACCGGGCGATCTGCCCTATTTCAGGCACACCATCGAGGGGCCGGACGACATGCCCGCTCACGTGGCGGCCAGCCTGCTCGGCACCCAGCTGACCCTGGCGGTGCGCGACGGTCGACTGGCGCTGGGCACCTGGCAGGGGCTCTATCTCGGCGAACATCGCGACCACGGTGGCCGCCGGCGCATCATCGCCACCCTCAATGGTCGCCCCCGCCAGCCGCCCTCCGCGGGATGATCCGGACGCGACGGACTATGCTTGAAGTCAGGAAGACACGCCTGCCAGGCAGGGAGGCGCGGCAATCGATGGCTCGGCCTGCGAGGCCGAAGGAGTGCACGTCATGGCCATGCCGATGACGATCAGGGAGTACCTCCGCGCCTGCGACATCGAGTACGAGGAGGTCACCCACCCACACGCGGTTTCCACCAGCCGCATCGCCGAGATGTCCCACGTCGGCGGCAACCAGATGGCCAAGGCCGTCATGCTGCACGGCGATCAGGGATATCGCGTCGCCGTGGTGCCCAGCACCCGGGATGCGGACCTGGACAAACTCTCACGGTTGTTCCACGAGCACCTCGAACTCGCCTCCGAGGAGGAGATCCAGCGCGAGTTCGACGACTGCGACCCCGGCGCGGCCATCGCCGTGGGTCAGGCCTACGGCCTGAAGGTCTATCTCGATGACCAGCTTCGTCACCAGCCCGACATCTACTTCGATGCCGGCGACCACGAGACGCTGGTGCACATGAGCGGCAACGCGTTCGACCGCCTGATGGCTGACAGCCCACACGGCGCCTTCAGTCGCCCCCGCTGAGTCGGCTCGCGCGACACGACAATCGGCCACGCCCCCAAGGGGCGTGGCCGATTCACGTTGGCTCGGGCAGCGCGCTCGCTCAGGCGCTGCGGACGTACTTGATGAAGGGCGTCAGCGCCCCGACCCGGTCATAGAGACGGCGTGCCGGCTCGTTGAATTCCTGGGTCATCCAGTAGATGTCCGTGACGCCGTCCTCGCCGGCCTGGTGACAGGTGCGCTCGATCAGCTGGCGGCCCGCTCCCCGGCCGCGATGGCAAGGGTCGACGAACAGGTCCTGGAGATAGCAGACGGGCCCCAGCTTCCAGCAGTGCGCGTGATAGAGATAATGCACGAGCCCCGCGAGCACGGGCGTCTCGCTGCCCGTGGCATCCATCACTTCCGCCACGAAACCGCTGGGCTCGCTCTCCCCCAGCGCCAGCAGCCGCTCGAAGGTGTGATCGTAGACGGCCTCGGGAAGTTCGGTGTCGTAGAAGGCGAGATAGTCCTGCCACAGGCGTGCCCATTCCGGCTTGTCGCTCATCTGAAGCGGGCGGATCAGAAAAGAGTGATCGGACATGAGAACTTCCTCGTCGGTCTTGGCTTTCTTGTCGGTCTCGATGTTATTCACGGCGGGTCGATGGGTTCTCGTGGTTCACGGCCCGAGGCTCGACGACTCAGCACGTCTCGAGCAGCAGGTTGCGCGGCGTCAGCTCGCGTTCGCAGAAGGTCCCGAGGCGCACCCGCTGCCCGGCTTCGACCAGTCGCCAGGCACGGTCGAGCACCAGCCAGACCTCGAGCGGCCGACGAAACAGATGCCGCACCAGCTCCAGGCGTTCGACCTCGGTCTGGCGTTGCCAGCCGGCGGCCTCGAAGGACGCCCAGTCCACCACGTCGGGCAGTGTGACACCCTTGCTGTCGGCCGCCCAGCGGCAGAAGCCGGCGAAGTCGTCGGGAAGCCTGCCGTAGGCGCAACTGGGTACGGGGAGGTATTCATCGCAGCCGCGGACCTCGCGCTGCAGGCGGTCGAAGCCCTGTCGCCAGGCGTTGGCGCGCCGACGATGACGCCGCACGCCCTGCGGTGCCGTGACCGTCTCCTGGACCGCCATGGCCAGATCCTCCCGCGACAGGGTCAGGCCGTGTTCGGCCATCAGCGCCCGCCCCCGGGCCGACAGCGCGCGGTAGTCGACGTCCTCGGTGCGGTGATAGCAGCAGGGCGACAGCGTCACCGCCGCGCCGCGCTCGGCGACCAGCTCGAGCAGCCGGGCGTGCAGGTCGCCGCAGGCGTGCAGCGCCGCCACGCGCCGTCCGGGGGCCAGCCAGTCGCCGGCGTCCTCGGCCATCACGTCCTGACGATGCAGCCGCACCGGCTGCCCCTGCCGCTCGGCCAGCGCCTGCCCCGCCTCGCACAGCGACGCCTGCCACTCCAGACCGGTGACCGGCCGGCCGTCGCGCCGGGCCAGGGTCCGCGACAGATGGCCCTTGCCAGCACACCACTCCAGCAGCGACGCCGCGTCGTCCGATGCCACGCAGCCGGCGAAGGCCTGGATCTGACGCCACTTGCGCGCGCCGATGCCCTCGCCCCAGGCGTCCGGCAACGCCGTGTCGTCCGAGGCCAGTCGCGGCAGTTCGACCGCCTCGGCCAAGGCGTCGACCGGCAGCCAGGCCGCCAGCGGCGAGGCGTCGAAGGGGCTTGCCTGGAGGCGGTCGGTCTCGTCGTCGGACAGCGCCATCAGTGCCTCGGCGAGCCCGGGGGCGCGCTCGCCCCAGGGCACCTCGCGATGCTGAAACGGCAGCGGACGCCACAGCGCCTGCGCCTCGGCGAGCAGGCGCGTCAGCGCCGTGAAGCGTGCTTCCAGGGCCGGCTCAGATGGCATTGCGCAGGCCAAGCTCGTAGGGATGCGGGTGGAGATAGGACTGGGCGCGAATGTAGTCGGACCCGTAGCGCTGGATATAGTGGTTGAGCAGCCGCATCGGCACCGCCAACGGCACCTGCTCCAGACGATACTCCTCCACCGCGGCCAGCAGATCCTGGCGGGTATCGCCATCCAGCGCACGCTTGAGATAGCCCATCACGTGCATCAGCGCATTGGCGTGGGACTTGCGGGTGGCCGGCCGCGACAGCGCCGCCATGAAGCGCTGCAGATAGTGGGTCATGGCGTCTTCCAGCGGCACGTCGTGGGCCTCGCCCAGATAGCGCCCCAGCTCGCGGTAGGTCTCGACCCGGTGGGCCATCAGCAGGAACTTCTGGCGGCTGTGAAACTGGATCAGGGCGTGACGGCTGGGAGCCGGCTCGACGTTGCGCTTCCAGTCGTCCAGGGCGTAGACGCGGGTGATGAAGTTCTCGCGCAGCACCGGGTCGTTGAGCCGCGCCTCCTCCTCCAGCGGCAGCTCGGGATAGTCGCGACGCATGGCGCGCACGAAGGCGCCGGAATCGGCATGACTGGGCATGCCGTTGGGATGATAGACCTTGACCCGTTCGAGGCCGCAGCTGGGCGAGCCCTTCATCAGCACGAAGCCGCGCAGGTGCCGGTGCGCCTCGATGAAGGACGCGCTGACCTCCTCCAGGCGTTCGGTGACGTCCAGCGACTCATCGACGCTGCCCTTGACCCGCGGCGTCTCGCCGGTCTTGCCGACCAGGCGAATCGGCTCCCGGGGCACGCCCAGGCCGGCGGCCAGCTCCGGACAGAAGGGCTCGAACGCGAAGCGCTCCGCCAGCACCTGCAGGCAGTAGCGGGATCGCTTGTGACCGCCGTTGTAGCGCACTTCCTGGCCGGTCAGGCAAGCACTGATACCGACCGGAATGCCCTCTTTCGGATGCGACGTCATGGCGAGGCTCCTTGCCCTGGAATGGATGCGACACGTGAGTCCGCACAGGATAACGCCGCCCCCCTCGCATCGCGAGCGCGAGCGGGCAGAGCGACTCGGCCGAACGTTCTTAATAATCCCTTAAGACTGGCCCGACAGGATATGGCCTACGCCAAGGAACCGTCTCACCCTCATTCCGCGCTCGGCATTCACCGAACGTCGATGCCATGTGCACGCTCTACGGGCCGTCGGCACATAGTGATCAAACGGCCCTTGTAGTAGAATTACGCGCGTTTTTTCCCTCCCCTCTTCAATCTCAGGATGCATTCGCCATGCTGACAAGATGTCGACCGCAACACTGGCCCCGGCAACATGACCGGAGGCCAGGTTTTTTCGTGCTCGCAGCACTACTGCTGTTCAGCCCCCAGGTGCTGGCCGCCGGCGCCGGTGAGCTCGATCTGACCTATACGCTGAGCGGCTTCATTGCCGTCACGCTGTTCATCCTCGCCTATGCGCTGGTCATGGCCGAGGAGAAGCTGCACATGCGCAAGTCGAAGCCCGTGCTGGTCGCGGCTGGCCTTATCTGGACGTTGATCGGTTGGGTCTACGTCCAGGAAGGCCTGCCGGATGCCGCCGAACACGCCTTCAAGGAAACCCTGCTGGAATACACCGAGCTGCTGCTGTTCCTGCTGGTGGCGATGACCTATGTCAACGCCATGGAAGAGCGCCGCGTGTTCGACAAGCTGCGCGCCTGGATGGTCGAGAAGGGCTTCAGCTATCGCGCCCTGTACTGGATCACCGGCATTCTCGCCTTCTGGATCTCCACCGTGGCCAACAACCTGACCACCGCCATGCTGATGTGCGCGGTGGTGCTCAAGGTGGCCGAGGGTGACAAGCGCTTCATCGGCCTGTGCTGCATCAACATCGTGGTGGCCTCCAACGCCGGCGGCGCCTTCAGCCCCTTCGGCGATATCACCACGCTGATGGTCTGGCAGGCCAAGCTGGTCGAGTTCCAGGAGTTCTTCGAACTGCTGGGGCCGTCGCTGGTCAACTACCTGGTGCCGGCGATCATCATGAGCCTGTTCATCCAGAACAAGAAGCCGAGCCCGCTGGAGGAGCACATCTGGCTCAAGCGTGGCGCGCGGCGCATCGTCTGCCTGTTCCTGCTGACCGTGGTGATCTCGGTGCTGTGCCACACCGTGCTGCACCTGCCGCCGGCGCTGGGCATGATGACCGGGCTCGGCTTCCTGCAGTTCTTCGGCTACTACCTGCGTCGCAGCCTGCCGCGTTCGCTGGAACGCAAGCGCACCCGCTACAGCCAGCGCGGCGACTGGCGCAAGCTCGAGTCGCTGGGCAGCGTGGTGCCGTTCGACGTCTTCACCCGGATCGCCCGCTCCGAGTGGGATACCCTGCTGTTCTTCTACGGCGTGGTGATGAGCGTCGGCGGCCTGGGCTTCATGGGGTATCTGGGCCTGCTCTCCCAGACCCTCTACGCCGGCTGGGACCCGACCTGGGCCAACGTGGTGCTGGGCGTGATCTCGGCGGTGGTCGACAACATCCCGGTGATGTTCGCGGTGATCTCCATGGACCCCGACATGTCGATGGGCAACTGGCTGCTGATCACCCTGACCGCCGGCGTGGGCGGCAGCCTGCTCTCGGTGGGCTCCGCCGCCGGGGTGGCGCTGATGGGCCAGGCCCGCGGCATCTACACTTTCGCCGCCCACATGCGCTGGGCACCGGTCATCGCCCTGGGCTATGTGGCCAGCGTGCTCACGCACCTGTGGCTCAACGCAGACAGCTTCAGCGTCTTCCACTGACGGAGGCCCGCCCCTCGGGGCGGCATCGGCACGATAGACCACGTGCGGCGGGCCTCGGCCCGCCGCACGTGGTGTTGTCGCAGGCGTCAGCGGCGTTTCCGCGCGCCGCTCTCCTCACCGTGGCGCGGCATTCAGCGCTCCAGCCCCAGTCGCCGATGCCAGTCGGCGAGACTCTCGTCCGGATAGCCGTCGAAGCAGCGATCATCGGGCCCCGCCTCGATCTCCACCCAGCTCGCCCTGCTGCCAAGCATCAGGTGCACGCGTTCGGGCGGCAGTGGCAGGTCGCCGTCGATCGCCGAGGCGAAGGGATGGACGAGCTCGGGCCAGCGCGGATCGAACACCCACAGCGCGCTGCCGCAGCGTGAGCAGAAGTGCCGCTCGCCCGGGCTTTGCTCGCCGTCGATCACGGCGTGATAGACCGTCTTGTGCTCGGCTCCCTCGACCTCAAGCGTCTCGGCCAGCGCGCCGAGATTGATGGCGTAGCCGCCCCCCGCCCGCGGTCTTGCGGCAGATCGAGCAGTAGCAGCGATTGAACGGATAGGGATGCGGCGCTTTCACGCGGAAGCGGATCGCGCCGCAGTGACAGGAACCCTCGAGTTGCATGGTGTCGCTCCTTGGACATTCAGCTCTGGCATTCAGCTCTGGCATTCACCCCTGCCCTCCAGACTAGTCGACACCTGATCGAAGATGACGCCTGAAACGGCCATCGGCCGGGCATGCCCGGCCGATGGGAGCCCGCGTGGCACAATGCCAACCCGGGCCGGTGTCGCCTACGTCGCGTCGCCTACGTCGCGTCACCTACCTCGCGTCGCCGCATCGAGCGGGGGCGTTTGGCAGCGAGCGGCTGACGCGCCGACCGCTCCCCCCGAACGCCAGGCCACGCGGGTCAGGGCGCCGCACACCGCGACAGACCATCGGCCAGGTCCTCGATGACGCCGGTATAGAGGCCCGGCCCCGGCTCGTGGCCGATGCCCAGCGGATCGATGCTCTCCGAGGTATCGACGGGCAGATTCCCGAACACGCTGCGCACCAGGTCCGGATTGAACTGCGGTTCGGTAAACATGCACTGCACATCGAGCGCCGAGACCTGCTCCTGCACGCGGCGAATCCGGGCCGGGCTCGGGTCCGAGGCATCTCCCAGCGAGATCGCCCCGGCCGCCGGCACGCCGAAGCGGCGTTCGAAGTACTGATAGGCATCGTGGAAAACGATGAAGCGTGGCTCGCCGGCCGCCTCGAGGCGCCGCTCCACGTCCGCGATCAGGTCATCCAGCGCCGCCCGTGCCTGCTGCGCATTGTCGCGATAGGTCTCGGCATGCTCGGGATCCGCCTCGGCCAGCGTATCGGCCATGAGCGTCAGCCACGCCTGGGCATTGCGCGGATCCAGCCAGGCGTGGGGATCCAGACCGTCATGGTGGTGCTGATGGGCGGCCTCATGCGTGTCCGCGTGGTCGTGGTCGTGGTCGTGGTCGTGGTCGTGGTCGTGGTCGTGGTCGTGACCATGATCCTCGCCATGATCATGGTCATGGGCGGCGAAGGTCGCTCCCTCACGGACGTCATGGCGCACCAGCCCGGGGGCATCCAGCAGCTCGACCGTGGTCGCGTCGGCGGCCAGGCTGTTCAACGAATTCGCCAGCCAGGGCGTCAACGCATCGCCGACCCAGAACACCACGTCGGCCCGGTCGAGCGTCGCTGCTTCCGAGGGCCGCAGGGAATAGCCATGCGGGGACGCGCCGGGCTGGATGACCAGCGCCGGCGTTCCGAGGTCGCCCATGACCTGGGCGGCAAGCGACTGAACGGGGGGAATGTCCACCGCGACACGCGGGACATCGGCCGCCGCAAGGCCCGGAACGGCCAGCAACGAGAGCAATAATGAACGGGGCTTCAGGGGCATGGGAGGGTCTCCTGGTGAGGGGCTCTTTCGGATCCTGAATAAAATGTTATATCATAACATTTTTAGCAAGCCCCGAATCGATTCGGCCTGTGCCAGAGCGACGACGCCCTGCTGGAGCCCCCATGCCCCTACTGACTCTGAGCGACGTCGGCGTCACCCGACGTGGCAATACCATCTTGGAAGGCATCGACCTGTCCCTGGAACAGAACGAGCTGGTCACCATCGTCGGGCCGAACGGCTCAGGGAAGACCACCCTGCTGCGCGTGATCATCGGCGCCCTGGCCCCCAGCCAGGGACGGGTGTCTCACGATGCCTCGCTGTCCATCGGCTATGTGCCACAGCGGCTGCACATCGATCCCACCCTGCCCATGACCGTGGCTCGCTTCATGGCCCTGCCCCAGCGCCACTCCAGCGACGCCGTGCGGCGCGCACTGGAGCAGGCCGATGCGGCCGGGCTTGCCGACAGGCAGATGGCCGGCCTCTCGGGCGGTCAGTTCCAGCGCGTGCTGCTGGCCCGTGCCCTGCTGACCTCCCCGGACCTGCTGATTCTCGACGAGGCCAATCAGGGGCTCGATCACCGCGGCACCGCGGAATTCTACCGCCAGCTCGCCCGGGTGAAACGGGAGCTGGGCTGCGGGGTGCTGATGGTCAGCCATGAGCTGCATGTGGTCATGCGTGCATCGGACCGCGTGGTGTGCCTGAACGGCCGGATCTGCTGTCAGGGACCGCCCGACACGGTGGCCGGCTCATCGGCCTATCGCGACCTGCTCGGCGTCGACGAGCGCGATGCCGTCGCCTTCTATCGCCACGATCACGCGCCCGAGGAGGCGCTTTCCTGATGATGCTCGATGACTTCCTCGTTCGCGCCGCCCTCGGCGGCACCGGCGTCGCCCTGGCGGCCGCACCGCTCGGCTGCTTCGTGGTGTGGCGGCGCATGGCCTATTTCGGCGATGCCACCGCCCACGCGGCCATCCTCGGCGTCGCCCTTTCCCTGGTCCTGTCCACCTCCCTGTTCGCCGGGGTGCTGGCGGTCTCGCTGCTGATGGCGCTGGCCGTGTCGCTGCTGAGCGGACGGGGCTATGCCATGGACACGCTGCTCGGCGTCACCGCTCACGCGGCACTGGCCTTCGGGCTGGTGGCGGTGTCCTTCGTCTCCGGCGTGCGCATCGACCTGATGGGCTACCTGGTCGGCGACATCCTCGCCGTGAGCCGTCAGGATCTCGCCATCATCTGGGGCGGTGCGCTGATGGTGCTGGGCCTGCTGAGCTGGCGCTGGCCGGCGCTTTTGACCTCGACCCTGAACCCGGACCTCGCCCATGCCGCCGGGATCAACCCGAAGCGCGAGCAGCTGGTGCTGACGCTGTCGCTGGCGCTGGTGGTGGCCGTCGCCATCAAGGTGGTGGGCGTGCTGCTGATCGCGGCGCTGCTGATCATTCCCGCGGCCACCGCCCGACCGTTCAGCCGCACGCCGGAGCGCATGGCGATGGCCGCGGCGGCGATCGGCGTCCTCTCGGCCAACGGCGGCCTCGTGGCCGCCTATCGGTTCGATACCCCTACCGGCCCCACCATCGTCTGCATCGCCACGCTGCTGTTTCTGTGCACGAGCCTGGCCGGTGCGTGTCGCGTCCGCTCCCGGCCGGCTCGCTCCGAGCGCTAGGCCCGCCCCGCGGGAAAGGCCTCAGCTGTCGGCCTCGGGCCAGTTCCACTGGCTGCGCGCCACGGCGTCGTGGGCGTGCAGGCTCTCGGCGTGCACCACCCTCAGGCGAAAGCCGGCCACACCGGGCTGCTCGCGCAGGGCCCGGTCCAGCCGCCGGGCGGCGTCCTCGCAGAACATCAGGTTCTGGCCGTTGGCCAGGGCGAAGGCCTGCTCGTCGACGCGCTTGACCGCCGTCTGCAGCGCGGTGCCGAGGCTGGCTTCCGCCCGCTCGACGACCTCGACCAGCGGCAGGGTCTCGCCCCCGTCATCCAGCCTCAGCTCGAGATGCGCGCGGCTGCGCTGACTGTGCGGCGTGGCGACGATGCCCTGCTCGCTGCCGAGCCAGCGGCGCACCGCCTCGCGGTCGAGTGCCGCCTCGTCCTCGAAGTCGCGGTCGAACCGCTCCTGGATCAGCTGTCGCGCCAGCCCCGCCGAGCAGGGGCAGGTCGAGGAGTAGCCGATCTCGAGCGACAGCCTCAGCGCGAAGCCGTCCGGCCCGAGCCGGCCGCGCAGCGCGAAGGGATAGGCCTTCCACCCCGCCAGCGGGCTGACCAGCGCCGGCCGGCGCAGCATGGCCTCGCCTTCCAGATCGAGGAAGGCCTCGCGCGAGAGCCCATGATGGCTGTCGAGGAAGTTGGCCAGCACCTCCTGGAGCCGCCCGGGGGTGATCTCCCGGTCGACCAGATGCTCGAGGGCCAGGTAGAGCCGCGACATGTGAATGCCACGCGCCTCGGCGGCGTCCAGGCTGACGCCGACATGAGCGCGTGCCTGGACCGGTCGGCCCGCCAGCGTCAGCGGCAGATCGATGCCTTCCATGCCGACCCAGGACAGGCGTCCCGGCTGATCGGCGGTACCATCGGCGATATCCATCAGTGGCGTTGTCATCAGGCCTCCTCGGCGTCGAGCTCGGCGGGCGCGAAGTCGGCGAAGGGATCGGGCAACGCGCGCCAGACGTCGTGACCGGCCAGCAGGGTCTCATCATCGAGCAGGCAGCCGTCCAGGGCCTCGCGCATGCGCGCCTCGTCCATGCCCTGGCCGATGAACACCAGCTCCTGGCGCATGTCGCCGAAGGGCTCCTCCCAGACCTGATCGATCGCCTCGAGGTAGCCGGGATCCGTCGGCCAGTCGACCTCGGGCACGGCCTTCCAGAACAGGCCGGCGAAGCCGTAGTGGGCGATGCCGCCGGCCTGGCTCCACTGGCCGGCGAGGCGCGGGCGCGAGGCCAGCCAGAAGAAGCCCTTGGAGCGCAGCAGCCGCTCGCCGAACCAGTCGGCATTCAGCAGCTCATGGAACTTCTGCGGATGGAAGGGCCGCCGCGCCCGATAGGTGAAGCTGGCGATGCCGTATTCCTCGGTTTCCGGCACGTGCTCGCCCCGCATCTCCCGGAGCCAGCCCGGTGCCCGCTGGGCCCGCTCGAAGCTGAAACGGCCGGTATCCAGCACCTCTTCCAGCGGGACCGCCCCCTGGGACATGGCCAGGATCCGCGCCTCGGGATTGAGGCTTCGCAGCACCGCCTCGAGCTCGGCACGCTGGCGCTCGTCGATCAGATCGGCCTTGCTGATCAGCAGCACATCGCAGAACTCGATCTGGTCGACCAGCAGGTCGGCAACGTTGCGCTCGTCGTCCTCGCCCAGGCTCTCACCGGCCTCGGCCAGCGTCTGGGCCTCGCGGTACTGGGCAAGGAAGTTGGCGCCGTCGACCACGGTGACCAGGGTATCCAGGCGTGCCAGTCGCGACAGGCTCTCGCCGTTCTCGTCCTCGAAGGTGAAGGTCTCGGCCACCGGCAGCGGCTCGGAGATGCCCGTGGACTCGATGACCAGCTGGTCGAAGCGTCCCTCGCGGGCCAGGCGGGCCACCTCGATCAGCAGGTCCTCGCGCAGCGTGCAGCAGATGCAGCCGTTGCTCATCTCGACCAGGCGCTGCTCGGCGCGGTTGACCGCGATGTCGGGGACCGACTCGCCGCTGCCCTCGTCCTGCCGCAGCAGGGCCGCGTCGATGTTGACCTCGCTCATGTCGTTGACGATGACCGCCACCCGACGCCCCTCGCGATTGGCCAGGATATGGTTGAGCAGCGTCGTCTTGCCGGCGCCCAGAAACCCGGACAGCACGGTCACGGGCAGGGGATGAGGCTCGCTCATCGATGTCTCCTTGTTGCCTGATGGTCACGGTCGTCGCCCGCTCCTGGGGGAGCGTGGCTTTTCAGGCCAAGGAAGATACGTTATAACATAACAAACTGGCAAGAAGCCCCGAGCCCTGAGCCGCTTCACGACGGAGATGCCCATGCCGCCATCCTCGCTATTCCCCGCGCCCCTGCCCTGCCCCGACGCCACCGCCCTGGCGCCACGCCCGCTCTCGACGCCTCACTGGGCGGAGGGCGGCGGCATCGAGGTGCTGCCGCGCATCTTCGAGGACGCCATCACGCTGGCCGTGATGCGTCGCCCGGTCGGCAGCGACCTGCTGGCCGGCGCCCTGGCCCAGGCGGAAGCCGGGCGTCCGCTGTCGTTCAACTGGCGCGGTGCGCCCGGCGTCGAGCTGCGCACCGCGCTGTTCGAGACCCTGGCCGCGCCCGCGGCGTCCGTCGCCCTGGTGGAGGACGTCGTGATCCTGGCCGAGGCCATGGGCTTCCTGTTCAATACCGACACGGTGGGCCTGCGATTGCGGCTGTTGGACGCGCCCATGTGCCCGCGCTTCCACTGCGACAATCTGCCGGTGAGGATGGTCACGACCTATCTGGGCCCGGGCAGCGAATGGCTGCCGGAAGCGGCGATGAATCGCGCCGGGCTCGGGGCGCCGAACGCCGCCAAGCCGGAGATCGTGCGCGACGACGACGCCATCCGCCGGCTGGAATCCGGCGATGTGGCGCTGCTCAAGGGCAGCGGCTGGATCGGCAACGAGTCGCACGGCCTGGTGCACCGCAGCCCGGCCCTGGCGGAGGGCCAGCCGCGGCTGCTGCTGACCATCGATCCCGGCTGAGGTTGAGCGTCACGCCTTCCAGGGCAACGGCGGCGGCATCAGCGGCGCGCCGTCGTAGCCCGGGATCGTGCCGAAGCGCTCGGCGCCCGCCTCCCAGTCGCGCTGGGCCTCGGCGATCTCGGCCTTGTCATGGCCGACGAAGTTCCACCAGATCAGGATCTCCTCACCCAGCGGCTCGCCGCCGACCAGGAGGGCACGGCCGCCGGCGGGCAGCGACAGGCTGACGGCGTCGCGTCCACGCCCCAGGTAGGCCAGCTCGTTGGGCGCGAACGCCTCCCCTTCGATGCCGACCTCCCCTTCCAGCGACAGCACGCCGTACTCGAAGTCCCGGCGGAGAGGAAGCTCGACGGCGCTCGCCTCCCGACTGGCCAGATCCAGCCCGACCAGCTCGGAAAAGGCCAGCGTCGGCGCGCGGCGGCCGGCGAACTCGCCGATCAGCAGGGTGACGTCGGCGCCCTGCGCCTGCCAGGCCGGCAGGGTCGGATAGTGATCGAAGCGCGGGTCGGTGCGCCGGTCGGCCTCGGGCAGGGCGATCCACAGCTGGGCGGCATGCAGGCGGGTCTCGCCGGGCACCGACGCCTCGGTGTGGCTGATGCCGCGCCCGGCGGTCATCAGGTTGACCTGGCCGGGGCGGATCACCTGATGGTTGCCGAGGCTGTCGCGGTGCAGCACCTCGCCCTCGATCATCCAGGTGAAGGTCTGCAGGCCGATGTGCGGATGGGGACCGACTCGCAGGCCGTCGGCGTCTCCCTTGAAGACGCTGGGGCCGGCATGATCGAGGAAGCACCAGGCGCCGATCAGGCGGCGATGCCGGGACGGCAGCACCCGATTGACCGGAATGCCGCCCACATCGGCGGTGCGCGGCGACACGTGCTGGATCTGGCGCTTGCCGTCGACGACCGGGCAGTCCAGCGACGATGCCGGCTCGGTATCCTGAATCTGGGTGCTCATGGACGCGGCCTCCTGAAGAGATGACGATGCCTCGTGCTGAGCATATGGTGCAGAACGTGGCCCCGCCAGCCAGGCGGCGTGCTATTCTCCCCGCTCGTTCAGAGCCTATCCCATCCGCGAAGGAGATTCCCATGACTCAGGCCACCGCTCGCCATATCCTCGTTCCCAGCGAAGAACAGTGCCTGGCCCTCAAGGCCGAGATCGAAGGCGGCCGCGACTTCGCCGAGGTCGCCCGTGAACACTCCCAGTGCCCGTCCGGCCGCCAGGGCGGCGAGCTCGGCAGCTTCGGCCCCGGCCAGATGGTGCCGGAGTTCGACAAGGTGGTGTTCTCCGCCGACCTGAACCAGGTCCAGGGCCCGGTGAAGACCCAGTTCGGCTATCATCTGCTGGAAGTCACCAGCCGCGGCTGAGTGGCTGCTGTGGTACACGAGGGCCGCGTCGGTGTTCCGACGCGGCCTTTTTCATCAGGCGCCGCCCTGCCCCATCGGCCTAACGTCCCGCGCCTCGAACACCACCCGCACGCGATGGCCCGTCGCATCGGCCAGGTTCTCGTAGGGCCAGCCCAGCCGCTCCGTCAGCTGAGCGGTCAGCTGCAGCCCCAGGCCGAACCCGCTTTCCCCGGCCGTCTCGCCGGCCTCGGCCGCACTCGACGGCAGCCGATGATTGTCGATCTGTACCTCAGCACCGCGCTGGCGAATCACCACCCGCCCCTCCCAGGTGTGCACGAGGGCGTTGCGGATCAGGTTGCCCAGCACGATCCGGGCCGGGGCCTCCGGCAGGCTCACGCGGCAGAATTCGGTGTCGAGCTCGACCGCGACCGCCTTGTCGTGCAGCAGATACTCCAGCTCGGCGACCTGCCCCTCGAGCAGTGCCGCGAGGTCGACGTTGACATCGGGCGGCGCCGCGCCCTCCTCGCGGCTCAGCCACAGCAGGGTCTCGGTGAGGTGCTTCATGGTGGTGCCGGCCCGCTCCATGCGCGCGAACACCTGACGATGGCGTGGGCTCCAGGTCTCGTCATGGGTCTGCTGGAAACGCCGCAGCAGCTCCAGGTTGTGGCGCAGCACGGTGATCGGCGTGCGCAGCTCGTGGCTGGCGTGGGCCAGGAAGCGCTGCTCCCGCGCCAGGCCGTCGTGGGCCGATTGCAGGCCACCGCGCAGCAGCGTGGCCAGCTCGTTGAGCTCGGGATAGCCGAAGTCCGGGGTCGGTTCCTGCAGGCGCCGGGCATCCAGGCCGCGCGCCCAGTGGCCCAGCGCCTGTACCGGGCGCGACACATGGCGCAGCCACCACAGCAGCGCCACCAGCAGCCCCACGGCGATGGCCACGCCCAGCCCCAGCAGCGTCATCAGGCTGTTCAGGGCATCGCGCGGCGGCGGTATGCCCTCGTCGGCCATGCCCGGCTCGGGGGGCGGGACCACCGCGTCCACCACATAGAGCGAGCCGGAGGCCGTCGGATGATGCATGGCGAAATAGAAGGTCGGCCGCTCCGACGGCCCGTCATCGCGGCCCTTGTAGAGGCGCCCGGGCTCGCTCGGCACCCCATCGAAGGCCTGGCGCACCGCCTCGGGCATGGCCTGCCAGCGACCGCTCAGCTGGTAGCCGGCGACCTCCTCGAGGCCGCGGGGCCGTTCGCCCTCGAGCCGCCGGGCATAGCCGTCGGCCACCCGCGCCATGTGGGCCAGGGTGATGTTGTCCATGCCGCGCAGGAAGTAGTTGGCACTGAGCAGCGAGTAGCCGACCACCAGCAGCAGCCCCAGCGACAGTCCGCCCAGCAACAGCTGCCCCCTGAGGCTGCCGAGCCGCCTCATGACGACGCCCTGAGCGCCACCCCATGACCGGGCAGCGTCTGGATGAGGCGAGTCGTGAAGGGGGCATCCACCGCCTGGCGCAGATGATAGAGATGGACCTTGAGGCTGTTGCTGTCGGGCACGTCGTCGCCCCACAGCGTGCTCTCCAGCGCCGCGCGCGTTACCACGTGCGGCGAGGCACGCAGCAGCGCCTCGAGCAGCCGCCAGCCGGTGGGCGAGAGATGGATCGACCGCCCCGCGCGAACCACGCGCCGCTCGCCGAGATGCATCTCCAGGTCGGCGCAGCGCAGGCACTGCATCTGGCCACTGCGGCGCTTGGCCAGCGCATGGAGGCGCACCACCAGTTCCTGCAGCTCGAAGGGCTTGACCAGATAGTCGTCGGTGCCGGCCGCGAAGCCGGCGAGCTTGTCGTCGAGGCCGTCGCGGGCGGTGAGCATCAGCACCGGGATATCGCGCCCGGCCTCGCGCAGCCGCTCGCAGACGCGCAGGCCGTCGAGCCTGGGCAGATGCAGGTCGAGCAGCACCACATCGAACGCCTGTCGCTCGACCAGCGCGAGCCCCGCCGCGCCGTTGGCGGCGTGGTCACAGCAAATGCCCTCCAGCGCCAGATAGTCGATCAGCGTCTCGGCCAGGTCGAGGTCGTCCTCGACCAGCAGCGCGTTCAGCATGACGCCTCCTCGTCGGACGACGGCCAGCAGCGGCGCTTCAGCCACGCCAGCCGGTCGGCGATGTCATGCTGCACGACCAGCAGGCTGGGGATCAGCACCAGGGTGATCACGGTGGCGAACATGATGCCATAGGCGAGGGACACCGCGGCGGGGATCAGGAACTGCGCCTGGCGCGAGGTCTCGCCGAGCAGCGGCATCAGCCCGGCGAAGGTGGTGACGGAGGTCAGCAGCACGGCCCGCAGGCGGTCGCGACCGGCCTGGCCGATCGCCTCGCGCACCTCGACGCCTTCGCGGCGCAGGGCGTTGAAGCGAGTGACCAGCAGCAGGCTGTCGTTCACCACCACCCCGCTCAGGGCGATGATCCCGTTCAGCGACAGGATCCCCAGCGCCAGGCCGTTGACCCAATGGCCCAGCAGCGCGCCGACGACGCCGAAGGGGATCGCGGTCATGATCAGCAGCGGCTGCACGTAGGAACGCAGCGGAATCGCCAGCAGCATGAAGATGGCCAGCATCGCCACCAGGAACACGTGCTGCATGGAGGTCTGCGTCTCGGCCTGCTGCTCGGCCTCGCCGGCGAAGTGGATGTCGAGCCCCGGATACCGGGCCTCCAGCGTGGGCACCGCATCGCGGCGCAGCTGCGCCACCAGCTCGGAGGAAGACAGCAGCGCCTTGTCGACGTCGGCGCTGAGGTAGACGGCGCGCTGGCCATCGATACGGGTGATGGTGTCGCGGGTTATGTCCTGGGTCAGGGTCGCCACGCTGGCCAGCGGCACCACGTCGCCGTCGGGGGTGCGCACCTGCGATTCGATGACGTCGGCCACGCTGTGCCGCGCATCGTCGGGGTAGCGGACCTTGACCTCGATCTCGTCGTCGCCGCGCTGGTAGCGCTGCACCACCCGGCCGCTGAAGGCCTGGCGCACCTGGGAGGCCAGGTCGTCGGTGGTCATGCCCAGCGCCAGTCCCTGGGCATTCAACGCCAGCCGCAGCTGGGGCTGGGAGGGATCGAGGTTGTCCTCGATGCCGCTGACCGCCGCGATGCCGGTCAGCGTTTGCTTGAGCGACTCGCCGGCCCGCTCCAGGGTCTCGTCGTCGGAGGCGCGCAGCTCGATACGCAGCGCCTCGGCCATCTCGCGCACGTGCTGGATACTCAGCGAACGCGCCCCTTCGGGCACGCCGGCAAGCTCGCGCCAGCGGCGCGTGAAGGTCGCGATGTCATAGGACGCATCGCTCCTCAGCTCGACGGTGAGCGAGCCCTGCTGCACGGAGGTCGAGAGTACCTGCAGATGGGCGATGCCGCTGTCGCCCTCCCCGGTGAGCGAGCGGTCGGCCTCGCGGGCCTCGTCGGCCAGATCGTTCAGCGCCTGGTGGGTGAGACCCACGCTGGCATCGCCATGCATCGTCAGAGACGCGTTGACGGTGTCGCCCGGCACCTCGGGGAAGAAGCTCATCCGCAGCAGGCCGGTGAACGGCATGCTCAGCACCATCACCAGCAGGGCGACGAACAGCGTGACCACGGCGTAGCGATGCACCAGGGCGATATCGATCAGCGGGCGATAGCAGCGCTCGGTGAACCAGTCGAGCCCGCCATCGGCGGCGGACTGCACCCGCCGCCAGGCCCGCGTCAGCGTCCGGCGCGCCGGCCGCTGACGCGTGTTCACATGCGCCAGGTGCGCGGGCAGGATCAACTTCGACTCGATCACCGAGAGCACCAGGCAGATCGCCACCACGGTGGCGAACTGGGCGTAGAGCTGGCCCAGGTGACCGCTGATGCGCGACAGCGCGAAGAACGCCACCACCGTGGTGGCCACGCCGAACAGGGTCGGCACCGCCACCACCCGGGTGCCGAGGATGGTATTGTCCAGGCTGTCGCCTCGCCGCTGGCGCGTGGCATAGACGCTCTCCCCCACCACCACGGCATCGTCGACCACGATGCCCAGCGCCATGATGAAGCCGAAGGTGGTGAACATGTTCAGCGTCAGCCCGGCCAGGCCGTCGCCCATGAAGAACAGGGTGCCGAAGAAGATGAACGGCAGCCCCATGGCCACCCAGAAGGCCACGCTCAGGTTGAGGAACACCGCCAGCAGCAGGAACACCAGCACGATGCCGGTGATGGCGTTGTTCACCAGCAGCGATAGCCGCTCGAGGATCGACTGGCTGCGATCGAACCAGGTGTCGAGCTCGACGTCGTGAGGCAGGCTGGGATCGGCCCGCCAGTCCTCGATCACCCGCCGCGCCGCCGCCACCGAATCGGCGATGTCGCTCTGCCCGGTGGTCACCACCTGCAGGGCGATACTGGTGCGCCCCTCGAAGCGTGACAGTACCGGGTCCTCGTCGTCGAAGGTGTCGCGGACATCGGCGACCTCGCCGAGGCGCAGGATACGCCCGCTGTCGGTGGTCAGCAGCGGCAGCCGGGCGAAGTCGCGCGCCTGATAGGCCTGCTCCGAGGCCTTCAGCTGCAGGTAGAGGTCGTCGTTGCGCAGCGTCGCCGTCATGGCGTTCGAAGAGCCATCGTTGATCGCGTCCTCGACGTCGGAGAGCGATAGCCCGTAGGCCTGCAGCACCCCTTCGCGGATCTCCACCACCATCATCGGATCCTGCCAGCCGGAGAGGCTGACCTCGCCGATCTCCGGCTCGCGCAGCAGCCGCTTCTTGAGCCGCATCGACAGCGTCTGCAGGGTCTCGCGGTCGGCATCGCCGTGGAGCTGGAGCCACAGCGCATGATCCTCGCGGCGATCCTTCTCGATCACCGGGTTGTCGGCATCGGTCGGGAAGGTCGAGATGGCATCGACGCGGTTCTTGACGTCGCGCATCAGGGTGTCGAGGTCATAGCCCGAGACCATGTCGACCGTCACCGTCACGCCGCTGCCGGTCGAGCTGCTGGTGACGGTGTCGATGCCCTCCACGTCCTCCAGCTCCTGCTCGATCTTGATCGCCAGCCCTTCCTCGGACTGCTTCGCCGAGCCGCTGTCGTACTCGACGCTGATGGTCAGGCCGTCGGGCGCCAGGCTAGGAAAGGCCTCGCGGCGCAGCTCGCCCATGCTCATCACCCCCAGCGCCAGGACCAGCACCATCAGCAGATTCGCGGCAATGGGGTTGGCGGCGAACCAGGCGATCAGGCCTCGGGAATGGCCGCTGTCACGCATTGTCATCGGCCTCCACCGGGGTCACCGCCATGCCCGGCAGGTAGCTGTTCAGGGGATGCGACACCACGCGATGCGTGCCCTCGGCCAGCTCGGCGGGCGGACGCACGTAGAGGTAATCGCGGTCGGAGAACAGCGGGGCCACGGCGACGCTGGCCAGATGATCGTCCTCGGTCAGATACCAGATCTCGCCGGCCTGGCTCAGCGCCGAGGGCGGCAACCGCCACAGGCCATCGACCCGGCGGCCCTCGAGGCTGACCTCGAGGAAGGTACCCGGCATGAGCGCCGGCGTCTGCGCCAGCGGCGCATCGACCGCCACGATCAACGAGCGCTGGCGGTCCTCGTCGAGGTGTCGCTCGCTGCGCAGCACCCGCCCCTGCCACTGCTGGCCGGTATCCACGGCACTCAGGGTCACGGCCTCGGGCGCGACCTCGCCGCTCTCGGGATCCTCCAGGCGCGCCCACTCGCTGGCCGAGAGCGCGACCGCGATCTCGACCCGATCGGTGCTGTAGAGGGTCGCCACGCTGCCGCCCGCCTGAAGATAGCTGCCCGGCGCCACGTCGCGGCTCACCACCAGGGCGTCGAAGGGCGCCTCGATGCGGGTATCGGCGAGATCCTCCCGAGCGCTGGCCAGGGCCCGCTCGGCCTGCTTGACGTCGGCCCGGGCCGCCGCGAGCTGAGGCGCGCGCAGCACCAGCGGCGAATCCGGCTCGCCATTCAGCCCGGAGCGCTGCCAGTCACGACGGGCCTGCTCGCCCTCGCGCTGTTCCTCGAGCAGCGAGACACGATGGGTCGCCAGCGTCGCCTCCGCCTCGGCCACGGCCTCCTGATAGGCCTGATCGTCGAGGGTCGCCAGGGTCTCGCCGGCGGGCACCACGCGGCCGCTGGCGAAACGGTCGCTCAGGCGTTCCACCCGGCCCGAGACCTGCGTGGTCAGCTCGAGTTCATGGTGGGGCGACGCCTCGCCGTAGCCCTCGACGCGAGGCTGGTAGCGACCCGCGGCCACCTCAACGACGGAGACATCGGGGCGCACGTCGGTGTCCTGCTCCGCCGCCTGCCCCGCCCCCTGCCCGGGAGCCCCGCCGGGCGGGCCGCCGGCGGCCGAACTCATCCTCACGGCGATGAAGGCCACCACACCGGCCAGCACGACCAGGGCCAGCAGCAAGGGAATCCATCGGGAAGGTCGTACGTTCATTCGTTCACTCCGAGCCCCAGGGCCAGTCCCAGGTCAATGCGGTTGGTCAGTCGGCTCTCGATCAGGTCGTTGCGGCTGGCTTCGAGATCGTAGGTCTGCTGCTGCACGTCGAGCAGGTCCACCAGGTCGACGAGCCCGGCGCGGTAGCGCTCGGTATATTGCCCAAGGCTGCGGCGGGCGCTCGCCAGCGCCTCGGCGGTATCCGCCTGACGCCGGGCCAGCGAGGTCTCGAGGCCGATGGCATCCTGCACCTCGCCCACCGCCTCGAGCAGCGTTTCGCGATAGGCCTGATAGGCCTGAGCGGCCTCCAGCTCGGCGATGTCCGCCGCCGCCTTGAGCCGCCCGCCCTGGAACAGCGGTGCGGTGAGCTGGCCCAGCAGCGACCACAGGGGATCGCCGAGCAGGGCCTCGTGGGGCGTCTCGGCGACGTCCTCCAGCGCCGCCGTCACGTCCAGCGAGGGCAGCAGGTCCTTGTAGGCCACGTCGGTGCGGCGCTCGGCGGCTTCGATCGCCGCATAGGCGGCCTGGAGGTCCGGACGCCGCGCCAGGGTCTGCTCCGGCAGCTCGGGGCGCACCAGCAGGGTCTCGGGGAAGTCGTCCGGCACCGCGATCCGCTCGGCCGAGGAACGCCCGAGCATTTCCGCCAGCGAGCGACGCCGCTGGGCCAGCGTCTCGCGCTGCTCCTCGAGCGTGGCCCGGGCGCTGGCGACGTTGCTGCGCGCCGTGTCGAGGTCCTCGAGGCTACCGAGGCCCGCGCGATACTGATCGATGATCAGCGCCTGGTTGGTCTTGAGGGTCTCCAGGCGGCGCGACTGGATCGCCACGGCGCGTCGCTGTGCAATCAGGCCCACCCAGGCGCTCATCACCTCACCGGCCAGGGTGTCTCGCGCGGACTGGTAGAGCCCCCGTTCCTCGGCGACGTCCGCCACGGCGGCGGCCTGCTCGTCGGCGAGCTTCCCCCACAGGTCAACCTCCCAGTCGATGCTGACGCTGCCCGTGTAGCCGGCCGCGGCGTTTTCGTCACGGGAGCCTGACAGCCCCGCTTCCAGGCCTGGCCAGCGGTCGCCCGTGGTCTGACGCAGCTCGGCCTGGCGGGTGCGCAGCGTCAGCCAGGTCTGGCGCAGCCCGGGATTGGCGACCAGGGCCTCATGCACCAGCGCCGCGAGATTGTCCGACGGGATCAAGGCGTCGAGCGAACCGGCGCTCTCCGCTTCCGACAGCGCGGGCCAGGCGGCCACCTCCGAGCGATCCGCCTCGGCCCGATCGGCGAGGCCGCCATCGGCGTGATCGAACGTGCTGCAGGCCGACAGCAGTAGCGTCAGGGGCAATACCCAGACGGGCAGCCAGGAACGGTGGGGCATCTCGGCAGACTCCGAAGGCACAGGGCAGCCGGCATTCGCCGGCCAGAAAATGTCGAGGAATGATGCACAATAATGAGGCGAGAGAATGTTAACGAATTCAGCAAATACACCGCCGTTCGAGGGGCGAGAGGCAAAAAAGAGCCGCCCGGGACAGGCGGCCAAGGGAACAGGGAATCACGCCTCTCTCGAGGCAACGCCAGCATGTACCGTCGGAGGTTAGGAAAGCGTTAAGGTGTCGGACGAGGACGCCCCGGACGCGAGGCGTTGCCGACGGGCCAGCCCCTCGCCAGGGCCCACAGCCAGGGAGGTATCGAGCATTGAGCAAGCAAAGCGTGATCCGCGTCGAGGCGCTGTCGAAGACCTACGACAGCGGCTTCGAGGCCCTCAAGGGAGTGGATCTCGAGATCCGGCGCGGCGAGATCTTCGCCCTCCTCGGCCCCAACGGCGCCGGCAAGACCACCCTGATCAGCGTGATCTGCGGGCTGGTCAACGCCTCCGCCGGCCGCGTGCTGGTGGACGGGCACGACAACGTCGCCGACTATCGCCAGGCGCGCCGCCTGATTGGGCTGGTGCCCCAGGAGCTGACCAGCGAGGCCTTCTCCACGGTGTGGGACACGGTGAGCTTCAGCCGCGGGCTGTTCGGCAAGCCGAAGGACCCGGCCCACATCGAGCGGGTACTGAAATCGCTGTCGCTGTGGGACAAGCGCCGCAACCGCCTGATCACGCTCTCCGGCGGCATGAAGCGCCGGGTGCTGATCGCCAAGGCGCTGGCCCACGAGCCGCAGATCCTGTTCCTCGACGAGCCCACCGCCGGCGTCGACGTGGCGCTGCGCCGCGACATGTGGGAGGTCGTGCGCCAGCTGCGCGACAGCGGCGTGACCATCATCCTTACCACCCACTATATCGAGGAGGCCGAGGAGATGGCCGACCGCATCGGCGTGATCCGCTCGGGCGAGCTGGTGCTGGTCGAGGAGAAGCGCGAGCTGATGCGAAAGCTCGGCCGCAAGGAGCTGACCCTGCAGCTCCACGAGCCCCTCGAGCGCCTGCCCGGGGCACTGGCGGCCCACGGCCTGGAGATCGCCGAGGACGGCCAGGCGCTGATCTACACCTACGACGGCCGCCACGACGGCGACGACGCGAGCGGCATCGCCGAGCTGCTCGCCGACCTGGACGCCGCCGGCATCCACTTCAAGGACCTCCACACCCGGCAGAGCTCGCTGGAGGACATCTTCGTCAGCCTGGTCAGGGAGGCCCCATGAACCTCGAATCCGTGAAGACCCTCTACGTCGCCGAGATGTCGCGCAGCCTGCGCACCGTGCTGCAGAGCATCGTCTCGCCGGTGATCTCCACCTCGCTCTACTTCGTGGTCTTCGGCGCCGCCATCGGCACCCGCATCAGCGAGGTGGAGGGCGTCAGCTACGGCGCCTTCATCGTGCCCGGGCTGATCATGCTGATGCTGCTGACCCAGAGCGTCTCCAACGCCTCCTTCGGGATCTTCTTCCCGCGCTTCTCGGGCTCGATCTACGAGATCCTCTCGGCGCCGGTCTCCTACTTCGAGGTGGTGCTGGGTTTCGTCGGCGCGGCGGCCACCAAGTCGGTGATCCTGGGGCTGATCGTGCTCGGCACCGCGAGCCTGTTCGTGCCCTTCACCATCGCCCACCCGCTGGTGATGCTGCTGTTCCTGGTGCTCACCGCCCTGACCTTCAGCCTGCTCGGCTTCATCATCGGCATCTGGGCCGACGGCTTCGAGAAGCTGCAGCTGGTGCCGCTGCTGGTGATCACCCCGCTGACCTTCCTCGGCGGCACCTTCTATTCCATCGACATGCTGCCGCCGCTGTGGCAGGCGGTGACGCTGGCCAACCCGGTGGTCTACCTGGTCAGCGGCTTCCGCTGGAGCTTCTATGGCATGGGCGACGTCAGCATCTGGGCCAGCCTGGCGGTGATCGGGCTGTTCCTGGCGGTGGCCCTCGCCGTGGTCAACGGGATCTTCCGCAGCGGCTATCGGCTCAAGCCCTGACCGTCCCGACTGGATACCCGCCGCGCTATCGCCGCCGCGCCGCGGCGGGTATCATCCCTGCCCCCGTTCACCGAGCCCAAGGGAGGTTCCCATGCCGATCCTGCACAGCATCATCCACCGCATCGACAAGGGAGACGGCGAGACGCCGGCCCGCCTCGTGCCCGCCGAGGCGCCGCTGGCGGCGTCCACGGCCCTGGACGACCTGGTCTCGGGGCTCAACGACGCCTATCACGGCAAGGCCAAGAACTGGGGACGCTTCGCCGACGACGAACCGGCCACCTTTCCCGCGGCCCTGTCGAGCTTCCTCGACGGCGAGCGCGACTTCCCCGGCCTGACCCGGGCGCTGGCCGAGCAGATCGTGCCGCTGATCGACGACCACCTGCCCGTGGGCGGCCACCTGCTGGTCGTCGACCATCGCCAGGGCGAGGCCCGCTACCTGATGCTCGCGCTGCTGCATCACCGCGACGGCTTCGGCATCGACGATGCCCTCGGCGTGGTGCCCGCCCGCCAGCTCAACCTGGCCCAGATGACGCTGGCCGCGCGCCTCGACGTCAACCAGTGGCAGAACGGCTCGGCCTCGCATCCGTATCTCTCCTGGACCCGCGACCGCGGCGGCAAGAAGCTGTCCGAGGCCTTCGCCGAGGCGCTGGGCGCCCGCGAGCAGCGCGACGCCGGCGAGGAGACCCGCACCCTGCTCAAGGCCTTCAGCGACTTCGTCGAGAACGAGGACCTGCCGGAAGAAGCCAGCCGCGAGAAGACCGACGCCCTGGTCGACTACGCCAGCGACCAGGCCAAGCTCGGCGAGCCGATCACCCTCGAGGACCTCTCCGAGCTGGTCGACGAGGAGCGCCCCAAGGCGTTCTATGAGCACATCCGCAACAGCGACTACGGGCTGAACCCCGAGATCCCGCCCGACAAGCGCACCCTCAACCAGTTCCGGCGCTTCACCGGCCGCGCCGCCGGCGTCTCGATCAGCTTCGACTCCCATCTGCTGGGCGCCGCCGTGGAGTACGACGAGGACGGCGACCGGCTGATCATCAAGAAGGTGCCCAACGGGCTGCGCGACCAGCTCAAGCAGCGCCAGGGCGACTGACGCCGGCCGCCCCGATCATCCGCGCCTCAGCCGAGGTGCGGCGCCAGCCACTGGCGCAGCTGCGGCCCCTGCAGCAGCCCCGGCTGGCGGGCCGCCTCCTGGCCGTGCTTGAACAGGATCAGCGTCGGGATGCTGCGGATGCCGAAGCGACTGGCCAGGGCCTGCTCGGCCTCGGTGTCCAGCTTGGCGAAGCGCAGGCGCGGCTCCAGCTCGCGGGCCGCCTCGGCGAAGATCGGCGCCATCGCCTTGCACGGGCCACACCAGCTGGCCCAGAAGTCAACCACTACCGGCAGCGAACTGCGCGCCACCAGCGATTCGAAGTTGGCAGCGGTCAGCGTCAACGGCTCGCCGGTGAACATCGGCTGTTGGCACTTGCCGCAGCGCGGGCCGGCCGAGAGACGCTCGGGGCGAACCCGGTTCATGGCATGACAGTGGGCACAGCCCAGCAGCAGGGCATCGGACATGATGGGACTCCAGAGGGGAAAGACCCGAGAAACTATGTCGCCTGATGCCGGCGCCATCAAGCGCGCCACGAGGATCGGCCATGGCGAACAGGGTCGGGCTCAGAACAGCCCGAGCTGACGGTCGATCAGGGTCGCGAAATCGTCTCCCACGAACGGCAGGATGGCATCCGCCACCGGCTGCAGCTGACGGGTCAGGTAGTGATCGGTGTCGATGGCCGAACACTGCTGTTCCAGAGGCTCCGGCCCCGCCACCGTCATCACGTAGCGAATCCATCCGCCGTGCTGATACCGGCGTGGCCGGCCGAGCCGTTCGCTGGCCTCGTCGGCGAGCCGCGCCGCCCGCACATGGGGCGGCACGTTGCGCTGATAGTCGGCCAGGGAACGACGCAGCCGCTTGCGATAGACCAGTCGATCATCGAAGTCGCCGGCCAGGGTGCGGCGCACATAGTCGCGGACGAAATCCCGATAGGGGTCGCCGTTGAAGATGCGCCGATAGAGCTCCTGCTGGAAGTCCTTGGCCAGGTCCGTCCAGTCGCTGCGCACGCTCTCCAGCCCCTTGAAGACCATCCGCTCGCCCCCGGACGCGTCGCGCACCAGCCCGGCATAGCGTTTCTTGCTGCCCGCTTCGGCACCGCGAATGGTCGGCATCAGAAAGCGTCGGTAATGGGTCTCGAACTGCAGCTCCAGCGCGCTCGCGAGGCCATATTCCCGGGCCAGGTGGTCACGCCACCAGGCATTGACGTGTTCCACCAGGCGCCGGCCGATGGCCTCCGCCTGCCGTTCGGGATGCTCGCGACCGAGCCACACGAAGGTGGAGTCGGTGTCGCCGTAGATGACGGTATAGCCTTCGGCCTCGATCAGCTCGCGCGTGCGTCGCATGATCTCGTGCCCGCGCATGGTGATCGACGAGGCCAGGCGCGCATCGAAGAAGCGACAGCCCTTCGATCCCAGCACGCCATAGAAGCTGTTCATGATGATCTTCAACGCCTGGGAGAGCGGCGCGTTGCCTGCGCGCTTGGCGGCCTCGCGCCCCTCCCAGACCCGCGCCACGATCGCCGGCAGTGCGTGCTGCGACCGCGAGAAGCGGGCCCCGCGAAACCCCGGCACCGAGGCCGCGTCCGAGGGATCGGCGAGCCCCTCCACCAGGCCCGCCGGGTCGATCAGGAAGCTGCGGATGATCGAGGGATACAGGCTCTTGAAGTCCAGCACCAGCACCGAGTCGTAGAGGCCGGGGCGTGAATCCATGACGAAGCCGCCGGGGCTCTCGGCGGCCTCTGCCTCGCCGAGATTCGGCGCCACGAACCCCAGGCGGTGCAGGCGCGGCAGGTAGAGATGGGTGAAGGCCGCCACCGACCCGCCGCTGCGGTCGGCGGACAGCCCGGTGACCGTGGCCCGCTCCAGCAGGAAGTCGAGCAGTTCGGTCTCGGCGAAGATCCGCGTCACCAGCTCGCAGTCCTTGAGGTTGTAGCGTGCCAGCGCCGGCTTGTCCTCGGCGAACATGCGCAGGATGTCATCCAGCCGCTGGTAGGGGTTGTCGATGGCCTTGCCCTCGCCGAGCAGGGCCTGGGCCACGTGTTCCAGGGAAAAGGAAGCGAAGTGCCAGGTGGCCGAGCGCAGCGCCTCGATGCCGTCGATGATCAGCCGCCCCGCCGCCGAGGCGACGAAGCGATGGGCCTGATGGCCCTGGGCACGCCACTCCATCACGGCGCCGCCGCGCCCCAGGCGCAGGGCAACGCCGAGCCGCCGCGCATGTTCGTGGAGGATGCGCAGGTCGAACTGCACGAGATTCCAGCCGATGATGGCATCCGGGTCGTGCTCGGCGAACCATCGGTTGAGCCGCTCCAGCAGGGCCGAGCGGCTATCGCAGTACTCGAGGTCGAAATCGAGCCCCTCGGCCGCCCCGTTGGGCGGCCCCAGCATCAGTACCCGGCGTTCCTGCCCGCTTTCCAGGGCAATGGAATACAGCTCGCCGCTCCCGCTGGTCTCGATGTCCAGCGACACCACCTTGAGTCGCGGACGATAGTCCCGCGCCGGCCTGAGCCGCGTCGCCATCAGGCCGCCCGCGCCGTCGGGCTCCCCCTCGACGCTCACCGGTGCGGTGATGAAGCGCTCCATCAGATAGCGCTCCGGCGGCCGGATATCGGCCTCGTAGACCTCCACGCCGGCGTGCTTCAGGCGTCTTTCCAGGGCCGTCAGCCGCTGATGCTGCCGACAGTAGAGCCCCAGCACGGGGCGCCGATGAAAGTCGCGCAGCGCGAGGGAGCGCAGTTCGACCCCGGGCTCGCCGTGCAGCACTCGATCCGCGCGCCCTCGCTGCTCCGCCGGCAGGAAGGCGACCGACGGCCGCGGCGGCACGCGTACTCGCAGAGGCCCCTCATCGGTGGCCAGCCAGAACTCGCCCTGGGGGCCTTCGGACGTCTCCTGCCAATGTCGGGTCAGGATGAATCCCTGCCGTATCGCCACCACTGCTCCAGGTCTGCCCGCGTGTCGACATGATCTTACCGTGCCATCCGTGGCTTCACACCTCGCTCATCAGATCGGAAATGACAGCGTCCGACATCGATGGGGTTTCGGTGAGCAGGGCTCGGCTCTTATCCACGCCAGCCCTTCCACTCGGCGCGCCCCGGAGACCGAACAAGCACAAAAAAAGCCTCCCCGAAGGGAGGCCAGTTGGAGCACGCCAGCTCACTCGTCGGGCCGGTCGTTATGCTGCGACGCAGGGACGACCGCCGACACCCACCCATTAGCAACGCCTAGACCACAAAGCTGGGAAAGCCTAAGAATCAAATAGTTATCAAAATACGGGGGCATGCTGCGACGATACCGTGCCGAACGCTCACGCTGCGGCGCACCCTCATGGATCGCCTGATGGATGCGATGCGTCATTGAAGAGCGCCGGACGCCGGGCGCGACGCCTGCGCGACACCCGGGCGTGATCATGCCCCACGGCGTGTTGCGCCCGGTAGGCTGGGCCCCAGCTGCCCCTACGTGGATCGGGGGTTTACAACCCGGGCATCGAGCCACTCGAGGGCACGCTCGGCACGAGCGGAGAGTGGCCACTCGGCACGATGCAGCAGCCACAGGTCATCCACCACCTCCGGCGATCCCTCCACGACACGAATCGCCTCGGGGGCCGCAAAGGCCTCACGCGCGAAGCGAGGCAGCACACTGAACCCGAGCCCCTGTGCCACCGGCGCAAGGATCAGGCCTATCTGGTTCGTAAAGCCGCGACAAGGCAGATGACGCACGCCGGGATTACCCGGGAAACGGCGGCTCAGCAGGCGGGTGGCCATATGGTGGCCGTCCGGGTGGTCGATGAAACCGATTCGTGCCAGGTCCTCCCAGCCCTCGACGTCGGCCTCCGCCGGCACCACCAGCTCCAGGGCCTCCCGGGCGAACAGCGACACGGCGAGACGCGGGTCCTCCGGCCGCTGGGAAGCCAGCCCCAGCTCCGCGCGGTTTTCCAGCACGGCATCGATCACCTCCGCCGTCGGCGCGAAGCGGTGGCGGATGGATAGCCCCGGCGCCTGGCGCTGCAGCGCCAGCAGGTGGGGGTAGATGGCCAGCCCGATACTGCCCGGGGTGATCAGCGACAGCTCACCCCGGCTGGCATCATCGCCGGCCAGACGCTGCTCGAGGCGCTGCTCGGCGGCCTGCATCTCCCGGCGATAATCGAGTAGCGCATGCCCCGCGGGGGTCAGCTCCAGCTTGCGCGACTGACGCAGCAGCAGCGGCCCGAGCCGGCTCTCCAGGTGCTTGATGTGCTGGCTGACGGCCGCCTGGGTCAGGTCCAGGCGTTCGGCGGCCCGGGTGAAGTTGCCGAGCTCTACCAGGGCCTCGAAGGTGCGCAGCCACTTCGGCTGTAGCATAAGCATCTCTTATCGTGATCATAACGTCATGGTGGTTTTGATTATGATCGCCGAGGCCTAGCATGCAAGGCGTTCACTGACATTCGCCCAACAGCAGGAGACGTCATCATGAGTCAGGCCTATCCCCGCACCTTTTCCCACATCGGCATTTCGGTCCCCGATGTCGAAGCCGCCCTCAAGTTCTATACCGAGGTCCTCGGCTGGTACGTCATCATGGAACCCACCACTATCGTCGAGGACGACTCGGCCATCGGCGTCATGTGCTCCGACGTCTTCGGTCCGGGCTGGGGATCCTTCCGCATCGCCCACATGTCCACGGGCGACCGGGTGGGCGTCGAACTGTTCGAATTCCAGGGCCAGGAAGACCCGGAGAACAATTTCGAGTACTGGAAGACCGGTGTCTTCCATTTCTGTGTCCAGGACCCGGACGTGGAAGGCCTGGCCGAGCGTATCGTCGCCGCCGGCGGCAAGCAGCGCATGCCGGTTCGCGAGTACTTCCCCGGCGAGAAGCCGTACCGCATGGTCTACATGGAAGACCCGTTCGGCAACATCCTCGAGATCTACAGCCATAGCTACGAGCTGACCTATTCCGCCGGTGCCTATGCCTCCTGAGTGAGGCCGAGCGGCACAAACGAATCGAGCCGGATGATGCTTATCATCCGGCTCGTTACGAGAGAATGAGATCGTGACGACGATCGCCTAGGACGACGCGCTGGCGAACCACTCGTCAATCAGAGCACGATGATCTTCGATCCACCCCTTTGCCCCTTCGGCTGGATCGCCTACCTCTTCGATCCGGGCCATCAAGGAGCCAAGGCTATCATCATCCATCTTCCACGCATTGAGCACAGAGGTCAGCCAGGGATCCTCTTCGTCCAATCCGGGACGCGCCATCCAGTAAATGTCCTCCTCATCGCCATAGATGCCCTCGGGATCCTCCAGGTACTTGAGATCATACTCGGCGAATGCCCAGTGCGGGCTCCACAGCGTCACAACGATCGGCTCATCACGACGATAGGCGCTGTCCAGCGCTGCCATCATCGCCGGCCCGGAGCTGTTCACCTGATTCACGGGCAGCTCGTATGCCTCGATGGCATCCTCCGTCAGGCCTGCGATCGAGGATCCCGAGTCGATGCCAAGAATGGCCGGGCGCCCCTGGTACTGATAGTCCTCTGCCTGCTGCTGTAGCTCGGGGATACTGTCGATGTCGGCGAAGGCGGGCACGACCAAGCCGAGGCCGGTTCCCTCATACCAGACATCATGCACATCGATCCTGTCACGATAAGGCTCCAGGAACGGCGCATCCGTGGTCGGCAGCCAGATCTCAAGAGAAAGATCGAAGTCTCCGCTGGCGAGGCCACTATAGAGCACACTCTTGCCGACATCCGACAACTCGACGTCGTAGCCATGCTCTTCCTCGAGGAGGATCTTCCACATGTTGGCGACGGCGATATTTTCGGCCCAGTTATTGGTACCAATCGTCAGTGACTTGTCGCTGGCAGCGGACACCGTGCCGGCTGACATGACACCGAGCGCCAAGAGAGTCGCGGAAAGCTTCTTCATGCCGTCTCCTTCATCTGATGGTTGGAATCGCAATGGGCCAAGACTAGCATGAGACTGGGCCCATCCATTTGACGCATTTCTCATACCCTGCATGAGTCAAGAGAATGCACCATGGCGGTGGCTCACGCCTTGAGCCATTATCCCAGCAGACGAGCATCAAAGGGATAATCCGATAACAGCTCCACCTGGCCGTCTTCCCGGATATAGAGCTGCTCCTCGAGCTTCACTCCTTCGCCGCCCGCCTCATGGCCGATGAAACTCTCGACGCAAAGCGTCATGCCCGGCGCGATGATGCCGTCGTATCCCTTATCGTCGATATCCTCGCGATGCACGATATAGGGGTATTCCCCGTTCATGCCGACGCCATGCGCCAGGGCGAAGTAGCGGCGTGACTTGTAGGCGGAAGGAATCTGCCAGGCACGCTCGGCGTACTCCTTGAAGCTGACCCCCGGCTTGAGGTTGGCCATGTTGGTCCGAATCTGATCATACGCCATGCGATACAGATCCTTCTGCGCCTGAGTCGGTTGATCTCGACCGCAGAGGAAGGTGCGCGAGAAATCGGCATAGTAGCCATAGCGCCCGACCACGTCGGTATCCAGCGCCACCAGCTCCCCTGCCTGAATGCGGCGATCGGAGCACTCCTGGAACCAGGGATTGGTCCTGGGCCCCGAGTTCATCAGGCGAGTCTCGACGAAGTCCGCATCGGTGGCGATGATGTGCTGGTGCAGCTTCGACCAGGCTTCATTCTCGGTCACCCCGGGGCGGATGGACGCTTCCAGTTGCCGCACCCCCTCCTCGACCGCGCGCAATGAGGAGCGGATCATCTTGATCTCGTTGGGCACCTTGTAGGCGCGCGCCTGTTCGAGCGGTTCCTGGGCATCCAGCACCCGGTAGCCGCGCTCCTTGAGGGCGAAGGCCGCCTGGGAGGTGGCACTCTCCAGCGCCACCTTGCCGCCGCCACCGCACTGACGCTGGATCAGATCATCGATTTCGTCGGCCCAGGCCTCCGTCACCGCATGGGTGTTTCGTTCATTGAAGTAGTACGAGATGGCCTTGGCCGGCCGGATCTCGTCGATGGTGGGAAGATGAGAGGCCAGGTGCTCACACCCGGAAAACTCGAACAGCACCACCGGCCCCTCGGCCGGCACGAAGGCATAACGCGCCGGGTTGCGGGAACTGTAGACCTGCATGTTGCGCGAGCCGGTGGCATAGCGCACGTGTGCCGGGTCGAACAGCACGGCGGCGGAGATGTCGCGCGCCTTGAGCTGTGCCCTCACGCGCCCCAGCCGGTCGCGGAGAATCTGCGGGATCTCCTCTCGCGTGGGCTCGCAGTCTTCGGGGCGATGGGTAGGGGCCAGGATGCCCAGTGCGTCCAGATCCATGTTCATCAGCGGTGCTCCAAAGCGATTCGTAGGGGGGAAGGATCAGTCGAGCAGGCCGTCGACACGTTCGGCGCGGTCCTGCTCGGCCTGGATGTGCAGCTCCGACACCCGGCCATACAGCTGACGCGTGCGCTCGAGCCGGCCGACCACACCCGGTGACTGGGAGTAGGCGAAGATTGCCGTCAACCTCGGGGTGGCCCCCTCGACGCGAGTCACGCGATGCAGGCTGAAGCGCCCCTTGAACAGCTGGAGATCCCCGGGCTGCAGGTCCAGCCGACGCACGTTCTCGCGGTCCTCCTCGCGAATCACCGCCCCGACGCCGGCATAGTTTTCATCCTGCGGCGTCCGGATGTCCGGGCAGTACTCGAAGCTGCCCCCGGCCTCGGGTGCCTGGGTCATCATGGTGACGATGAATTCGTTAGTGTCGTAATGCCACGGCTGTTCGGTGCCTTCCGGCAGGACATTGAGCACCAGCCCGGCATAGGGGTCGGCATATTCGTAGACCTGCTCCTCGCCGAGGCAGCGAGCCACCAGGGACTTCATGCCCGGTGACACGTAGAGTCGCTGCATGATGCGGTCGGCGGTGATCATGTCGCGGGTCACGAAGCCACTGGTCCGGGTCATGAACAGGCGGCGGGGATCCTGCTCGGGGAGCGACGGATCATCGGCGGTGAAGTAGGCGTTGACCTCACGGGTGTTGTAGAAACTCTTCTCGGCCAGTTCCTGACACTCCTCGCGCATCTGCGCCAGACGATCCTGGCGCATGAAGCCGCGCAGCACCGCACAGCCCTCGCGATCCAGGTCGGCACGCGCCTGGGCGATGACGGATAACAGGGCGGGATCATCGGGACGCTCGAGGGGATAACGTTCGCTATCGACCAGATCGGTCAGGTCATGTCGTTCGGCATCGGCCAATTGCTGTGCGGTGAGCATCGGGGTCCTCCGGGGTCACGGGGTAAGGGGTCGACCAGTCGAGGCTGGCCTCGCCTTGGATTCAGCGGCATAGTGAGGAATATCAAACCATCGAGGAAACGATTCGTTCCGATGAATTCCATCGACAAAGCCGATGGCCAGACCCTGCCGATCCTCGACACCGAGCTGCTCAGCGCCTTCGTGGCGGTGATCGAGAACGAAGGTTTCACGGCCGCGGCCCGCCAGCTGCACAAGACGCAATCGACCATCAGCCAGCGCATCCGGACCCTGGAGGCGCGTGTGGGCACGCCATTGCTGCAACGCACCAGCCGGCAGCTGTGCCTGACCCCCGACGGCGAGATCTTCCTGGTCTATGCGCGTCGTCTGCTGCAGCTTCAGCGCGAGGCCATCAGCGCACTCGGCCATGGCGACCGGGAGGGAGTGATTCGTTTCGGCCTGCCCGAGAATTACGCCGAGGCCTGGCTACCACGCCTGTTGGATCGCTTCGCCCAGCGACACCCGCGCATCCGGCCCCATATCCACTGTCGAATGTCCAGCGAGCTGATCGAGGCGCTGGAAAGCGGAGAACTCGACCTGGCGCTGACGGTGCGCCATGCCAATCATGGCAACGGCGACGTCCTGGGCACCGAGTCTCTGGTCTGGGCCGCGCATCGTGACTTCCACCATGACGCAGGGTCACCGCTTCCCCTGGCGCTGTTTCCGGATCACTGCCCCTACCGCCAACGCGCCCTCGACAGCCTGACTCGCCAGGGTCGCCAGTGGTCGCTGCAATACACCAGCCAAAGCCCGACCGGACTGCGCATGGCCATCAACCAGCGCAACGCCGTGACCGTCGCCGACCGCCGCACCCTGCCGGCCGACTGGCAGGTGCTCGACGAGGCCGACGGCCTCCCCGCCTTGCCGCCGGCACAGCTGGAACTGCATCGCTCGCCGAGCTTCCAGCATCCCGCCGGCGACGATCTGATTGAGCTGATCCGGGAGCTACTCACCGTTGAGGATTCGGCTGCCGATCTCGGCCGCGGCGACCCCTGATGGCCCGCTTGCGCCATCAATCGTGGTCGGAAAACCCGGACGGCGGGTCGTGGATCTCCTGCCGCAGCCAGCGACGAAACAGCGCCATGTTGGTGGATTCCTGCTGCTCATGGCGCGTCACCAGCCAGTAGGACTGATGGCCGGTGACCTCCACATCCAGTAGCTGCACCAGATCCCCACGCCTCAGCTCGCGACCGATCATGTGCCGATCGGCCACCGTGACCCCGACCCCGTTGATGGCCGCCTGAATGGCCAGCTCCAGCACGTCGAAGGCCATGCCTCCGCTCGTCTCCACACCGTCGATGCCCGCCGCCTGCAGCCAGTGCTCCCAGGTATGGAAGCGGTTATCGTCACGCAGCACATGCAGCAGGGTGTGTCGGGTCAGATCCACTTCGCTGCCGCGCCGCCCCTCGAGCAGGTGGGGCGCGCAGACCGCCACATGCGTTTCCTGGAGCAGCAGCTCGGCATCGATATCCGACCACTCGCCGGCGCCGAAGCGAATCGCCCCGTCCAGTTCATTGCGCTCCAGGAGCTCATCCTCGAAGCGAGTCGTGATCGACAGTTCGAGCGAGGGATGCAGCGCCTTGAGGCGGCCCAGTCTCGGCACCAGCCAGCGACTGGCGAAGGTCGGGGGCACGTTGAGGCTCAGTCGCGACAGCGTCTGCTGATCGGCCAGCCCTCCCACGGTCCAGGCGATGCGGTCGAAGGATTGGCGCAGCACCGGCAATAATTGATGCCCGGCGGCGGTCAGCTTCAGCTGGCCTCCGCGACGATCGAACAGGACGACCCCCAGCTGCTCCTCCAGCAACTTCACCTGACGGCTCACGGCACTCTGCGTCACGCACAGGCGCGCCGCCGCCTGGGTGAAGCTCAGGCACTGGGCGGCGGCCTCGAAGGCCTTGAGCGCATTGAGAGGTGGCAAGGCTCGCTGCATGGCTCCCCCTAGAAAAAGTCGTGAAGTGGCAATTTTTATCGAGTAAGAGAGTAGAATAACGCACTACCCATGACTTTTATGAATGATATCGCTGCATAAAGGTCGTTTGTTTCGCCGTCGGGCACGCCCCTAGGATGCCTCATCCGTCCATATCCTAGGGAGAACGACACGATGAGCGAGCGCTCCTTGACCGATTGGCAACACCTCGCCAACACCCTGACCCTGCCCCACCAGGCCTATCTGGGCGGCGAGTTCTGCGATGCCGCCGGTGGTGCCACCTTCACGGCCGACAACCCGGCCACCGGCGAGACCCTCACCCGTGTCGCCGCCTGCCAGGCCGAGGACGTCGACCGCGCCGTCGCCCACGCCCGCGCGACGTTCAATGCCGGCACCTGGCGCGACCTGCCGCCGGCCGAGCGCAAGGCCAGGATGCTGGCCTGGGCGCAGTTGATCGAGCACCACGCGGACGAGATCGCCCTGCTCGAGACCCTGGAAACGGGCAAGCCGATCTCCCAGACCACCAGCGTCGATGTACCGGGGCTGGTCGGTGGCCTGCGCTACTACGCCGAAGCCCTCGACAAGCTCTACGGCGAAACCGCCCCCAACGGGCCATCCAGCGTCTGCATGATCGACCGTGAGCCGGTCGGCGTGGTCGCCGCCGTGGTGCCCTGGAACTATCCCCTGATCATCGCCGGCTGGAAGATCGGTCCCGCCCTGGGCGCCGGCAACTCGCTGATCCTCAAGCCCGCCGAACAATCCAGCCTCGCCACCCTGCGGGTTGCCGCGCTGGCCAGTGAGGCAGGCATTCCCGACGGCGCCTTCCAGGTGATCACCGGCCTGGGCCACGAGGCCGGCGAAGCCCTCGGCCGGCACATGGACATCGATGCGGTGGGCTTCACCGGTTCCACCGAGATCGGCAAGCGCTTCCTGGCCTATTCGGCGGAATCCAACATGAAGCGGATCGGCCTCGAGTGTGGCGGCAAGAGCCCCCACATCGTCACTCGAGACGTCGAGGACCTGGACAAGATCGCCATGTATGTGGCCTATGGCGTCTGGTACAACCAGGGCCAGACCTGCCATGCCGGGACCCGGCTGATCGTCGATCGCCAGATCAAGGAGGCCCTGCTGGAGCGCCTGGAAGCCTGGGCGCAGAAGCTCGCCCCCGGCGATCCCCTCGACCCCGACAACCAGATCGGCGCCATGATCGAGGAGCCCCAGCTGGAAAAGGTCCAGCACTACCTGGCCGAAGGCCAGCGCGAGGGCGCCAGGCTGCGCTTCGGCGGCGAGCGGGTGCACCGCGAGAGCGGTGGCTACTACCTCACGCCGGCGGTGCTGGACGAGGTCAGCAACGACATGCGCGTCGCCCGCGAGGAGATCTTCGGCCCGGTGCTGGTGGTACTCACCGTCGATGAACTGGACGAGGCCATCGCCCTCGCCAATGACACCGACTATGGCCTCGGCGCGGCCATCTGGACCGACCACCTGAGCGACGGTCATCGTGCCGCCCGGTCGCTGAGGGCCGGCACCGTCTGGGTCAACTGCTACGACCACACCTCCATCAATGCGCCCTTCGGCGGCTTCAAGCAGTCGGGACAGGGTCGCGACAAGTCGATGCATGCCTTCGACAAGTACACCGAGCTCAAGACCACCTGGATCGAGATCTGAGGAGCGCCGCATGCAACAAGACTACGAGAACGGTCGCCAGGCCCCCGTCATCGCAGGCCCGGGTTGCATGGCCCGCCTGCCGGAACTGCGTCGGCAACAGGGTGCCGCGCGCTATCTGCTGATCACCGATGCCGGACTCGAGGCCAGCGGCATGCTGGCCCCCTATGTGGCCGAACTGGAAAAGGATGCCGAGGTCATCCGCTTCATCGCCCCCGCCGGGGAGCCCAGCGTGGCCACCGTCGACCAGGCGGCGCAGGTGGTGCGTGAGCTCGACGCCCCCCTGGTGCTCGGCATCGGCGGCGGCACCGCGCTGGACATCGCCAAGCTGGTGGCCGCGCTGGCCGCCAGCCCCGGGAAAATGGAGACCTATCTGCTGGGCCGCAGCCCCTGGGTCGGCAAGGCGCCGGCGGTGATGGTCCCGACCACCTCGGGCACCGGCAGCGAGGTCACCCGGACCTCGATCCTGGCCGACGACGCCGGTCGCAAGCTGTGGGCATGGGGCGACGAGCTGCTGCCCGAGGCCGTGCTGCTCGATCCCGAACTCACGCGCTCGCTTCCGGCTGCCTTGACCGCGGCCACGGGGCTGGATGCCTTCGTGCATGCGCTGGAAGCCACCACCGGCCGCAACCGCCATCGGCTGATCGAGAGCCAGGCGCTGGCCGCGATTCGCTTGATCGGGGCGGCGCTGCCGGAGGCGGTGCATGCCCCGGCGAATCTCGAGGCTCGCCAGCAGATGCAGGAGGCCGCCTGCCTGGCCGGAATGGCCATCGACAATGGCGGCACCGGTATCGCGCACAACATCGGCCATGCCCTCGGCAGCCTCTATCACCTGCCCCATGGCGTGGCCGTGGCGCTCGCCGTCGAGGCCACGCTCGCCTGGTCCATCGAGGGCCATGAAGCCGTCTTCGCCGCCGGTGCCCATGCCCTGATGCCGGGCAGTGAGGCGCAGGAACTCCCTGAACTGTTCACCGCGCTGGCCGATGCCAGCGGCTTCGATCAGGCACTGACGCCCTTCGTGGATCTGGAAATGAACGCCACGGCGCTGGCCGAGGTGATGCAGGCCGAGGAAAACGCCCCGATGGCCAGCAATGCCGCCCGCATCCCGGAGCCGGACGACTGGCAGCCGCTGGCCGAGTTGACCGTGGCCACCTTCGAGCGCCGTCGGCAACGCCTGCAGGACATCTCAACCACGACAGAAGCGGAGACGATGGTATGACAGACGCATTGAACGACGAGCGTGCCCCCCTCTTCACGGCGCCGGGGCAGCCGAGTCGCATCGCCCGTATCGAGATCAGCCACCACCAGTGTGAGCTCGACCCGCCCTTCCCCGCCGCCTGGGACAGCCAGCCGCGCCGCCGCTTCCCGGCCACCCTGGTGCGGGTGATCGACAGCGAGGGACGCGAAGGGATCGGATCCGGCGATGTCATGTACGGCTTCGACGACTTTCGTCATCTGTTCATCGGCGAAGACCCGCTGGACCTGGAGCGTCATGCCGGCGTGATCGACAACATCGGCTTTCATGCCGGGCGGTGCTGGCCGCTCGAGGTCGCCCTGTGGGACCTCGCCGGCAAGATCCTCGAGACCCCGGTCTGGCGCCTGATGGGCGGCGTGTCCAACCGCCTGCGGGCCTATGCGTCCAGCGGCACCCACCGCCCGCTCGAGGAAGTGGTGGCCCTGGCCGAGCAGGTCCGTGCGTCCGGCATCCCGGCCTTGAAGCTGCGCTTCGGTCGCCCCCGCCTGGAGGATGACCTGGCCGTGCTCGGCGCCGTGCGCCGCGCCGTCGGCGACGACCTGGAACTGATGGTCGACTGCAACCAGGGCTGGCGGATGCCCTGGGACGTCAAGACGCCCTGGCAGTTCGACCAGGCGCTGGAGGTGGCGCGGGAACTCGAGCGCCAGCGGGTCTACTGGATGGAGGAGCCGCTGTATCGGGGCGACTATGCCGGCATGGCAAAACTGGCCGAGGCAACGTCGCTGCGCATCGCCGGCGGCGAGATGACCCGTGAGCCCTACGAGTTCCGGGAAATGCTGCGCCAGGGCTGTCTCGACGTCTACCAGCCCGATGCCGTCTGTTCGGTGGGCATGCTGGGCCTGGCACGGCTGGCCCGCGAGGTCGTCGACGCCGGCAAGCTGTTCACGCCGCATACCTGGGGTAACGGCATCGGCGTGATCGCCAACCTGCACCTGACCGCCGGCGCCATCGGCCCGGACGGCGCCCCCTATCTGGAATATCCCTTCGACCCGCCCGAATGGACGCCCGAGAAGCGCGACTTCCCGCTCACCACTCCCTTGCTGGCAGATGGCGAGGGCTGGTTGACCCTGTCGGAGTCGCCTGGCCTCGGCCTTGAGTTGGACGAGGAGCGCCTGGCCGCCACCCGTGCCAGCCAGGCCACCTACCAATAGTGCCCGAGCGTCGTCGAAGCGGCTCATCCCCATGATCTGCCATCGACGGCTGACGTGCCTGTCCTCCGGCGTCACCCGATGGTGCCGGAGGACAACCGGCCAGGGGCCTCCCTGCCCCTCGCCCTGCATTCACCTACAACAAAAGGAGTCGCTATGTTCCATCGGATGCGACCGCTGGTCTTCTGGCCACCCTTTATTCTTCTGATGCTGGCGGTCGCTGCCAGCATCATCGACCTGCAAGGCTTCCTCGCCGTGACGGGAAGGCTCAACACCGCCATTCTCGAGAATGTCGGCTGGCTCTTTTCCCTGACCTCGCTGGCCATGGTGATTACCTGCCTGATCGTCTTCCTGTCCCCGCTGGGGCGCACCCGCATCGGCGGTGAACACGCCCGGCCCATGCTCTCGGCCTGGCGCTGGTTCTCGATCACCCTGTGCACCACGGTGGCGGTGGGCATCATGTTCTGGTCCACCGCCGAGCCGCTCTATCATCTGCATTCCCCTCCGGCATCGCTCGATATCACGGCCAACAGCCTGGATGCGGCCCGCTTCTCCCTGTCGACCATGTTCCTGCACTGGTCCTTCACCCCCTACGCCATCTACACCGTGCCGGCGGTCATGTTCGCCATCGCCCACTACAACATGGGCAAGCCGTTCTCGCTGGGCTCCTTGTTCACACCGATCCTGGGTGACCGCCTCATCGGACGCCCGGGACGCCTGCTGGACGCCCTGGCCCTGTTTGCGCTGGTCTGCGGGATGGCCTCATCGCTGGGCACCGGCGTCATGACGCTGGCCGGCGGCGTCGACCGCTTCCTGGGCACCGGCACGGGACCACTTGCCCTGGGCGTCGTGACGCTGGCGATCGTCACGCTGTTCACGGCCTCGGCCGCCAGCGGGCTCCAACGCGGCATCGCCACGCTCTCCGCCCTCAACGCGCGGGCCTTCTTCGTCTTCATGGCCTTCATCTTCCTGTTTGGACCGACCCGTGACATCCTCGGCTATGGCGTGGAGTCCAGTGGCGCCTATGTCGGACAATTTCTGGAAAAGAGCCTGTTCACCGGCGCCCTGGCCGATGATCCCTGGCCAAAGAGCTGGAGCATCTTCTATTGGGCCAACTGGATGGCGTGGGCCCCGATCACGGCGCTCTTCCTCGGCCGTATTTCACGGGGCTATACCGTGCGTCAGTTCATGCTGATCAACCTGGTCGCGCCCGCCCTGTTTGCCATTGCCTATGTCTCGGTCACCAGCGGCAGCATGCTGCACCTGGATCTGACGGGCGACGGCGGCATGTATGCCCTGCTGCAGGAAAATGGTCCGGGCGCCATGGTCTACGCGCTCCTCGACGAACTTCCCTTGGGCGGTCTCAGCGCCGCGGCTTTCCTGGCGATCGCCTTCCTGTCCTACGTGACCGCCGCCGACTCCAACACCGAAGCGATCAGTCAGCTGTGCAGCAACGACAGTCAAACGGCCTTGGCGGGCGACGGTGATGATGACAATGCCGCGGGTCGACTGCCGCTCAAGGTGCTGTGGGGTACCACCATCGGCGCCGTGGCCTGGATCATGACCAGCTTCGTCGGGGTCGATGGCATCAAGATGCTCTCGAACCTGGGGGGGTTCCCGGCGCTTCTGATCGTCATCCTGGCCACGGCCTCTCTGCTGCGCCTGGTCAGCCTGGGCACGGCCGGCGCCGGCATGGAGAGAACGCCGTCGCGCACCTACTCCGAAGAGGCGCACGCGCGCTGGCAGCAGCGCCGTCGCTTGGCCGAGGCTGAACAAGGCTGAAGCCTTCATGCACTATCCGCCCGCAAGAGCGGATAGTGCATCCTGTCGGCCCCCTACCGGGGCCTGTGCCCAAGAGAGAGCGGCTTCACGACTCTCTTCCCGGGCACGAAGCGCCCAGGAAAGCAAAAGGCCCGCATTGAGCGGGCCTTTTGCGCATCCTGTTCGCCTCACTGCGGACAGAACTGCGCCACTCCCCCCCGGAACGACCAATCGATATCACGATTCTCGGTGATGGTGATCATCACGTTGCCGGGATCGACACCGGGATTGCGAGCCAGGGATTCCACCACCCTGGCATAGAACGCTTTCTTGGCATGATCGGGTTGGCCTCCCCGCATCACCAGATGCATCATCACGCGGTCCGTATCGCGCGTCTGGAGCTGAAGATGTTCGGGATCACACTCATGAATCACCTGATAGCGATCGTCTTCGGGAAACCCCATGGTGTCGATCACCGCCGCATTGACCTCATCGGCAATCGCCTGGGTATAGGCTTTCGACTTTCCCTTGAGCACGTTGATGGTAACAAAGGGCATCATTTCCTCCGTGTGCAACCAGGAGTCTGGCTGCTATTAATGAAAATTAAAAATACATGTCCCGCATGTCGAGCATCCAGTGGGCCTCGACGCCAGAAATAGTGAACCGGTTCCGGACCCTACAGCCTTCATGCATAACACCAATTATCCCGAAGAAAGGCCTCGCAACCGTCAGGTCGGAAGGTACTCACGGCTCCAGCTCTCCGACACGACACCCTCCTCGATCAAGCGATCGATCTCTTCGGTCGAGTGCCCTAGCTCCTCGAGCACGCTCCGGGTAGAGGCTCCATACTTTTCGGATGGCGCCAGCGGGTAGATCCTGCCCCGCTTGGGTCGGATCGCATAGGGATCGAGCTGGGTGATCACATGCCCGCTGGGATGATCCTCATAGACAGAGAAGGAGTAGCTTCCCCGGTCAATCCCCGTAGTGTCGTCTGCCGGATGCGCATTGTAGGAGCGCAGCGTCTCGAGGTTCTCACAGACTGCGGCAGCGATGTCGGCCGCCTGCAGGCGTTCTACCCAGTCGAGAGCGCGCATGGTCAGAAAGCGTGGCGCCAGGAAAGCGGCGCGCTCGCTTGGCGGCACCTCCTCAAGGCCTTCAAGGCCCTCGACTTGAGCGAATTTTGGCAGGTCATACTCATAGGCACTGATCAGCAGGATCCCATCAGAAGCGGAATAGAAACGCGACAGGTCATCGTAACCATTGACCTCCCGACCCGCCGGCTCGTCGAATAGCCCACGACGCTCATAGTCGTAGCAGAACGGCAGCTGTGCCAGACCGCTCAGGGCAGATAGCGAGGTCTTTACGCGATCGACCTTGCCGGTCTTGAGCTTTTGATACAGTGCCGTGGCAATACCGAGCGAGGCCCCGAAGCCGCACATGACATCGATGGTACCGACATGGGCATGCTCTTCCGGCGTGTCCATGCTGCCACCGAAGCGCAGCATGATGCCCGTCGTCGCCTGCACCAGGTCGTCGTAACCGAGGTAATTGGTCCGTGGCCCCGGCAGTACACCGCTGAAGCAGTCCATCTGACAGAAGATGGCCTGGGGGTTCAGGCGCTTCATTCCCTCTTCGGTCAGCCCCATGCGTCCCACCTGCTTGTCGGTCGCATTCCAGACCACCACATCGCTCTGGCGGATGAGTTCCTCTAGGATCTCCCGTCCTCGCGGCTGGGTGATATCGGTCAGCACGGATCGCTTGGAACGCATGTGCGATAGCCCGAAGATGACGGTATTCCAGCAGTCATAGAAGGGTTTGGCCGGATCGATCTTGATGATTTCCGCCCCGAAGCGAGCCAGATAAGCCACGGAATGCGGCCCGGCGATCACGTTGCACAGGTCGAGAACACGCACTCCTTCCAACCAGCCATCACGGGCATTCCTGGCGCGTACCCGCGGCAGCTTGGTCTCGATGCTGAGCAGTGCGTTCAGTGCATCCTGAAAGCCCACCCATCGGCGTGGCGTAGGCGACAGCATCTCCGTACCACTGCTCTGCAGCCATACCATCGGACCGGGTTGTGTCATGACGCCAAACTCCGGGTCGTCCACTTCGACCATCAACCCAGCCGTCTCGGCGTGGTCGTCGTGAATCCACTCCTGCAGCCAGCGCTGGGGGGCACCGGGAAACTTTCCGCGGCCGAAGATCTTCTCCCACTCCTTCGAGGTCCGGGTCATGAAGACCTCTTTCATGCGGGCGGCGATGTGATCGGCCCAGTGCTTGGGCAGGGGATAGACGCCCAGCGACATGTCGGAGGCCCATTCGCTGGTCGGCCGGTAGGTATCCGGTTCCTCGTTCATGCCCTCGGCGACAAGCTCATCGTAGATGCCAAGCACCTTCAGGCAGCGCTTGGCATGCTGATTATGGCTCGGACACACCACATAAAACATGCGGCCATCCTTGCACTTGTAGCTACGATAAAAGGGATCCAGCAGTTCCTGGAGTTCATCGTAGCTGAGGTTCATGGGCAGGCCTTCGATACGCCGCCGCTCAATTTCTTTCTCACGCTGGGTCTTGTAGCGCTCCGGCAGGTCATCGATCTTGATCGAGTTGTAGGTCAGCCCTTCCATCAACGCACAGACCAGGGGGACTTCGATTTCATCCCCGAGCCCCGTGCGCTCACGCCCCTGCAGCGCCAGCACGACCGAAGATGCCGCCAGCATGGTGCCGTAGGCAGAGCCCAGTGGCAGTGGCGAGAATGACGGATTGACCCCCATCAACACCCGATTGAGGCCCATGTCCGTGAATACACCGGAATTGGCCGCGATAACGCTTTCGAAGGCGTGCCAGTCACGCCTCAGCTGATCGTTGGAGGCGAAGCCAGGAATCGACAGCGTGATCAATTCGGGACGATCCTGTCGCAGGGCCGTGAAGTCGATACCGAGACGCGACATCACACCGGGACGGAAACTCTCGATGACGATATCGGCTTCTTCGATCAGCGCCAGTGCCTGCTCCAGCCCCTCCTCCTGCTTGAGGTCGATCGATACGCTCAATTTATTACGATTGAGGGTCGCATTGGCGGGAGATTTCCAGATAGGTCCACCTGGAGGATCGACATGGACGACAGTGGCGCCCAGATCCGCCAAGATCATGGCCACCGCCGGACCGGCAATAAACTGTCCAAAGTCGATGACCTTGACGTCTTTCAAAGGCAGATTGGAATTGGGATTCAACGCCATCTTGGGGTTCCTTATCACGCCGATATTGCTTTATTGGATCTAAAGGAGGCTTTTCAGCCTCCTGACATGATCAATTAGTTTCGGTGGTCTTCGATGACGAGATGCGGCTCCAGCACCTTCTTGGCGAAGTCCTGCCGCAGCCAGCGGATCAATGACCAGACCAGAATGCCTAGCACCGGAATCATGGGGAGGGCCACCACGATGGTCGACGTCTGGACGGCCTTGAGTCCGCCCAGCTGGATCAGGGCAACCCCCACCCCCGCGATCAAAAAGGCCCAGGTCAAGCGAATGGAGCGCTTAGGCTCCTGATAACCGGAAAGTTTTCTGGACGTTACCGAGGCCAGGACATAGGCAGAGCTGTCCAGGGTAGTGGCCAGGAAGATGAAGCAGAGCAGGATGAACACGCCAGTGACCACCTCGGACAGAGGCAGCGTATTGAGAATGGCCTCGACGGCTGCCGGAATGCCGCCCTCATCGAGAATACCTGCCACATCCAGTGCACCACTGATCTGAAGATCGAGCGCATAGCCGCCCCAGATGGCAAAGAACACCCAGCACCCGAGTGCACCAAACACCATCTCCGCGATAATGAGTTCACGAATGGTTCGACCACGAGAGATGCGTGCCACGAACAACCCCATCATGGGCGCGTAGGCGATCCACCATGCCCAGTAGAATACCGTCCAGTCCTGCCAGAAGCTCGAATCGCCGACCGGATCGGTCCAGAGGCTCATTTCCACGAAATGAGACGTCATGTTGCCAAGACTGTTCACCCATCCTTCGACCATGAACAGCGAGTCCCCCGCCAGGAAGGTAAACGCGAGCAGGAAGATGGCCAGCCAGACGTTGATATCGGAAAGGATACGAATCCCCTTGGCCAAACCGAACCATACGCTGGCCGAGAAGATCGCGGTCCAGATCAGCAAGACGCCGACGTCGAGCATGAAAGATGGTTCGATGCCGAGCAGCCCACTGGCAAGCTGTGAGACCAGCGGAACCGCCAGACCCAGCGAGGTCCCCACACCACCCACGATGCCAAAGACGACGACCGCATCGAGGATGGATCCTATCCACCGGTCGGCATGATGACCCAGGACACCACGCGAGGCGACAGAGAGCCTGACACCGGGACGGTTGTGGACATACATCGAATAGGCGATGGGAATCGCGGGCAGGCAATAGAACGCCCAGGGCGTGAAGCCCCAATGAAACTGACCGTAGGTAAGCGCCCACTCTGCTGCGGCATCACTCGCGGGCTCGACACCGAAGGGTGGACCCGTGAAGTAGTAAATCGGTTCCACCCATGCCCAGTTGACAATGGCGATACCGATCCCGCCGGCGAAGATCATCGCCACCCAGCTGAAATACGAAAACTCTGGTTTATCGTCAGGGCCACCCAAACGCACATTTCCATACCGGCTCAGCGCCAGACCGATCAGAAACAGGACGACACTCAACCCGGCGATCATATACAGCCATCCAAACTGTCCGGTCGCAAAAGCGAAGGCAGCATTGACCAGGGCAGCCCCTGACTCCGGGAAGATGATCAACGGAACCACCAGCCCAATGATGACGAAGACCGAGGGAAGAAAGACCCTGAAGTCCAGGCTATCGCCTGACTTGCTTGGCGTGCTCATGTGATTTACCTCTTGATTGTTGAAATTGTTCTTCAAGGTGCTTTTAAAGACGTCTTTATACCCTAACGATGACGAAAGACCGGGGCGCGTTTCTTGACGAAGGCGTTCATGCCCTCCTTCTGCCCCTCGGTCGCGAAGGCCGCCTGGAAGAGCAGGCGCTCCCGGCGAAGGCCTTCGTCGAGTGGGGTCTCGAAGGCGGCATTGACGGCGGACTTGGCCATCTTGACGGCCGGCGCGTTGTAGCCGGCGATGGTATGGGCCGCCTCGAGCGCGTTCTGCATCAGCTCGTCCTTGGGCACCACCCGGGCCACCAGACCGATCTCCTTGGCTTCCTGGGCCCCGATGTTGCGTCCGGTCAGCACCATATCCATGGCCATCGCCTTGCCGACCGAGCGGGCCAGGCGCTGGGAGCCCCCGATACCGGGCAGGATGCCCAACTTGATCTCCGGCTGGCCGAACTGGGCGTCGTCCGAGGCGATGATAAAGTCGCACAGCAGGGCCAGTTCACAGCCACCGCCCAGTGCAAAGCCTCCGACCGCGGCGATGATCGGCTTGGAGATCTGGCGCACCTGGTCCCAGGGCGACAGGAAGTCGTCCATGTAGAAGTCGGTGAAGGACTTCTCGGCCATCTCCTCGATATCGGCGCCGGCGGCGAAGGCCCTGGGGTTGCCGGTGATGACGATCGCGCCGATGCCCGGGTCGGCATCCAGCTCGCGCAGTACCGCGAGTGTCTCTTCCGCCAATTGCCGATTGAGCGCATTCAGGCTCTTCGGCCGGTTCAGGATGATGAGCCCGACCCGCTCGCGTCGCTCCACGACGATCATCTCGGGAGCATTGTTATTCGACTCATCAGAAGAGGAGGACTCGACATGTTGCGTTTTCGCTTCCACTTTTTTATCCATCTTCCCACTCCTATTTGTTCTTGGCGGTCTACTTGGCTGTTAGCCCGTGGCTAGAACAGACTTTGACTTATATACAAACTCGAAGGAGGCCCACCCGATGTGCCGCTGACGAGCGGACATGACACTCTCTGTCAGCCGTCAGGAGTGCGTTATGAGCAGACCTTGCCCCCTTCGTCATGCATCACGTTACTTGGTCAGGCTGGGTTGTCGCCTTCCACGAGACGGCTGGCTGCGATCCTTTCTTGCGGGTTCTTGCACGCTCTTCGGCTTGTGCTCGCCACTCGAGTGAGTCGGCGCTGGTGGCTGGGATGTGGCGGGACGAAAGTCCTGAAGGGACATCTCCGTGTCGGATGTTCCGGAGGCCTCGTCCTGCCCTTCCGACGGTGTTGGCAGATGGTACGAACCGTGACGCGCCATCAGTTCGGCCAGGATGGCTTCGCGATGTTGCCCGAGACCCGGTGCCTTGGATGGGACATCACTATCGAAGTCCTCGCGCCCGGTCAGCTTGATCGGGTTGCCTCCCGTCCGGAAGGGCTTGCCGTCCTTGCCCTGGACCTGGACGATCATGTTGCGGGCCTTCAACTGCGGGTGATCGAACAGCTTGTCGATGGTGTTGATCGGTGAACAGGGCACCCCCTCCTCGTTGAGCAGATCCACCCAGTGCTGGACGGGCTGCTGTCGCAGGATCTTTTCCATCTCGGCGACCAGCTCAGGGCGGTTCTGGCAGCGCAGGTCGTTGCTGATGAAACGGGGATCGAAGGCGAGTCTTGCCGCGCCGATGGCATCGGCCATCAACAGGAAGAGGGTATCGTTGCCGGCGGCGATGACGAGCTTGCCGTCCTTGGCATTGAAGCTCTCGAAGGGCGCCAGTGAGGGGTGGCAATCGCCGGTTCGGTTAGGCACCTTGCCCTCGATGTCATAGCGCGCCAGGGCGGTTTCCATCAGCGCCGCCTGGCAATCGAGCATGCCGATATCGACGCGGGTGCCCTGGGCGTCCTTGGTCCGGCTATAGAGCGACGCGATGATGCCCACCGCCGCGAAGAGTGCCGCGCTCAGGTCGCCGAAGCTGGTCCCCACCCGCGACGGTTCGCCGTCGGGCCATCCCGTCAGGCTCATGATCCCGCCCATGGCCTGTACCACCATGTCGTAGCCGGGCAGCTCGCTGAAGGGACCGGTATGACCGAAGCCCGAGATCGAGGAATAGATCAGGTGAGGGTGCGTCCTGGCCAGGCGTTCGGGGCCGTAGCCCAGGCGATCCATCACGCCGGGGCGGAAGTTTTCGACCAGCACATCGGATTCGTCCAGCAGCCGCTCCAGCAACTCGCGGTCGCGGGGCGACTTGATATCCAGGACGATGCTTTCCTTGTTGCGGTTGAAGCAGCTGAAGTACGCGCTCTCGCCCTCGACGAAGGGCCCGAACTCGCGGGTATCGTCGCCGGTACCGATCTTCTCGACCTTGATGACGCGAGCCCCCAGGTCGGCCAGCACCATGGTGCAATAGGGCCCGGCGAGCACCCGAGAAAAATCGAGCACGGTCACCCCATCGAGAGGGCCCTTCTTGAGCTCCGGTTGCGTAAAGGTGGCCATCGGTGTTCTCCCAAGTTCCTGCAGAATTTATTGTGATGTCAGGATCCAGTTCGCGGCCTTCTCGGCGATCATCAGGGTCGGCGAGTTGGTATTGCCGCTGGTGATGGTGGGCATGATGCTGGCGTCCACCACGCGCAGGCCCGCCACCCCCCTGACCCGAAGATGGGAGTCCACCACCGCCATGGGGTCGTCGTCGCGGCCCATCTTGGCGGTGCCCACCGGATGGAAGATGGTGGTGCCGATATCGCCGGCCAGCCGCGCCAGGTCGTCATCGCTCTGGTACTGCACCCCCGGCTTGACCTCCTCGGGCTCGTACTTGGCGAAGGCCGGCTGGGCGGCGATGTGGCGCGTGACACGCAGCGAGTCGGCGGCGACCTGGCGATCCTCCGGCGTGCTCAGGTAGTTGGGGGAGATCGCCGGCGCCTGGCGAGGGTCGCGGCTCTTGATGCGCACCGTGCCGCGGCTGGTGGGGTTGAGGTTGCACACGCTTGCCGTGATGGCCGGGAAGTCATGCAGCGGCTGGCCGAAGGCCTCCAGGCTCAGCGGCTGGACGTGATACTCGAGGTTGGGGTGTTCGTAGTCTTCGGAGCTGCGGGTGAAGGCACACAGCTGGGACGGCGCCATGCTCATCGGCCCGGAGCGCTTCAGGGCGTATTCCAGGCCGATCTTGGCCTTGCCCATCAGCGAGTTGGCCATGGTATTGAGGGTCTTGGCGCCCTTGACCCTGTAGACCGAGCGGATCTGCAGGTGGTCCTGCAGGTTCTCGCCCACGCCGGGCAGGTCGGCCACCACGGGGATGTCGTGCTCGGCGAGCAGCGCCGCGGGGCCAACGCCCGAGAGCTGCAGCAGCTGCGGCGAGCCGATGGCGCCGGCACTGAGCACCACCTCGCGACGCGCCGTCGCCTCGATCTCCTCGCCCGCGCGCTCGGCCTTCAGCCCGCAACAGCGCGGCTTGCCGCCCTCGTCTGATGCAAAGTCGAGCCCCATCACCTGGGTGGAGTGCCAGACGGTCAGGTTGCCGCGCTGCTCGACGCCCCGCAGGAAGGCCTTGGAGGTGTTCCAGCGCCAGCCCGAGCGCTGGTTGACCTCGAAATAGTCCACGCCCTCATTGTCGCCGCGATTGAAGTCACGGGTGCGCGGGATGCCGGCCTCCACGGCCGCGGTGGCGAAATCATCCAGGACCTGCCATTTCAGGCGCTGCTTCTCGATGCGCCACTCGCCGCCATGGCCATGGAAGTCACGGTGGGCGGCGTCGGCATCGCCCCCTTCATCCAGGCGGTGATGATCCTCATGCTTCATGAAGTCGGGCAGGCAGCTCTCCCAGCGCCAGGCGTCATCACCGGTCAGCTCGGCCCAGCCGTCATAGTCACGGGCCTGGCCGCGCAGATAGAGCATGCCGTTGATGCTGGAACAGCCGCCGAGGGTCTTGCCACGCGGATAGATCAGCGAGCGACCGTTCAAGCCGGGGTCGGGCTCGGTGCGGAAACGCCAGTCGGTCCGGGGGTTGTTGATGCAGTAGAGGTAGCCCACCGGAATGTGGATCCAGTGATAGTTGTCGCGACCACCGGCCTCGATCAGCAGCACCCGGTTGGCCGGGTCCGCACTGAGGCGGTTGGCGAGCAGGCAGCCGGCGGTGCCGGCGCCCACCACGATGTAGTCGAAGGCATGGGTGTTGTTGGAATGATCAGCCATGGCGTGCTCTCGCTGGGCATGCCGGCCCGCTCGCCAGCGACGTGGCGGTCGTCGATCGGGGGGAGCCCCCGATCGGCCGGCATGCCGGTCGGTCAGTGGAGGGAGGGATTATTTGGCCGTCGGCATGGCGAATTCGGCGCCCGCGTCGATGGAATCCGACCAGCGCTGCATGATCGACTTCTGCTTGGTGTAGAAGCGCACTCCCTCTTCGCCATAGGCATGGGTGTCGCCGAACATCGAGCGCTTCCAGCCGCCGAAGCCGTGCCAGGCCATGGGCACCGGGATCGGCACGTTGATGCCGACCATGCCGACCTGGATGCGCCGACCGAACTCGCGGGCCACGTTGCCGCTCTCGGTGAAGCAGCTGACGCCGTTGCCGAACTCGTGATCGTTGATCAGCTGGATGGCGGTGGCGACATCCGGCACGCGCACGCAGGCCAGCACCGGCCCGAAGATTTCTTCCTTGTAGATGGTCATCTCCGGGGTGACATGGTCGAACAGGGTGCCGCCCATCCAGAAGCCGTCGGCGCAGCCCTCGCCGGTGGTGCCCGGATCGAAGTCGCGGCCATCGACGACCATCTCGGCGCCTTCGGCCACGCCCTTCTCGATGTAGCCATTGATGCGCTGATGCGCCTGAGCGGTAACGATGGGCCCCATCTCGGCATCGAGCTCCAGGCCATTCTTGACCTTCAGGTCACGGGCCCGCTCGGCCAGCCGCGGCACGATCTTGTCGGCCACATCGCCGACCAGCACTGCCACACTGATCGCCATGCAGCGCTCGCCAGCGGAGCCATAGGCCGCGCCAATCAGGGCATCGACGGCCTTGTCCAGGTTGGCATCCGGCATCACCACCATGTGGTTCTTGGCACCACCCAGCGCCTGGACGCGCTTGCCGTTACGCGCGCCCCGCTCGTAGATCAGGTTGGCGATGGGGGTGGAACCGACGAAGGACAGCGCCTGGACGTCAGGATGGTCGATAAGCGCCTCCACCGAGTCCTTGTCACCCTGCACCACGTTGAAGACGCCATCCGGCAGACCGGCCTGCTTGAGCAGATCAGCCATCATCAGCGAAGCGCTGGGATCCAGCGGGCTCGGCTTGAGCACGAAGCTGTTGCCGGCGGCAATCGCTACCGGGAACATCCACATCGGCACCATCACCGGGAAGTTGAACGGCGTGATACCGGCGACAACGCCCAGCGGCTGACGGGTCGTCCAGTTGTCGATACCTCGGCTGACCTGCTCGGTGTAGTCACCCTTGAGCAGCTGCGGGATGCCACAGGCGAACTCGACGATATCGATGCCGCGCGCCACCTCGCCCTGGGCATCGGTAAATACCTTGCCGTGCTCACGGGTGATCGCTTCGGCCAGCTCGTCCTTGTGCGCGTTCAGCAGCTCGAGAAACTTGAACATCACCCGCGCCCGGCGAATCGGCGGCGTATCAGCCCAGGCGGGGAAGGCGGCCTGGCCGGCGGCCACGGCACTGTCCACGTCCGACTGGGAGGCCAGCGCGACCTGGCCGGTCACCTGACCAGTAGCCGGATTGGTGACGTCTTGGTAACGGTCGTCTACGCCATTAGTCTTATGGCCATTGATATAATGCTCGATGCGCTCGCTGGTCATGGCTGCCTCGCTTCTTATGTTGCACTGCACACTGGATGTCCCGTTCTGCCGGGCCTGGTAGCCCCCCAAACTAGCGAAAGGCGGCGGGGAATCAATTGAGAAAGCCAAAAGCGGGATATAAGCTTTACAAATATCTTCTGCGCATCACCGCGACTGTTACCCGAGAGAGAGAGTCCATGCATGACCTGAAGGCCCTGCGCGCCTTCGTGGCCGTGGCCCACGAGGGCAGCGTGTCCCGCGCCGCCGAGGCGCTGCACCTGACCCAGCCCGCCGTCAGCCTCAAGCTCAAGCAGCTGCAGGAGACCCTTGGCCTCACGCTCTTCCAGCGCCACGCCCAGGGGCTCGCGCTGACCGCCGACGGTCACGCCCTGCTGCCGGCCGCCGAATCGGCCCTCACCGCCTTACAGGCCTTCGACATCAGTGCGGCATCGATGCACGACACCCTGCGCGGCCGCCTGCGCATCGGCACCATCGTCGACCCCGAGTTCATTCGCCTGGGCGCCCTGCTGCACCAGCTGGTGCAGCGGATCCCTCAGGTGGAGACCGAGCTGCATCACGGCACCAGCGGCTACGTGCTCGAGTCGCTGCTGCGTCGCGAGCTGGATGTCGGGTTCTATCTCGAGGCCCCGGGGCAGATGCCGGCGACCGATGAAGGGGCACCGGCGGTGGAGATGATGGAACTGACACAGTTCGCCTATCACGTCATCGCCCCGGCCGGCTGGTCCTCGCGCCTGGCGCGTACCGACTGGCCACACCTCGCCACCCTGCCCTGGGTCGTCACCCCGCCGCGCTCGGTCCACCACCGCCTGCTGAGCGAGCAGCTCGCGCCCCATGGCCTGACGCCGCATCGCGTGGCCCAGGTCGATCAGGAGCCGTGCATGATCGACCTGGTGCGGGCCGGCGTCGGCCTGGCCCTGGCCCGGGATGCCACGGCCTTGCAGGAGCGTCAGGAGCGCGGCCTGGTGATCGCCGAGGGCATCCGCCTGCCCTGTGCCCTGAGCTTCGTCTGGCTCGAGGAGCGGCGCGACGAGCCGGTCATCGCGGCGGTGCGACACGTGATGGCCGATATCTGGTCGCCCTAGACCGGCAGACGAGGGCCCGGTCAACGCCCACGCACGCCATGATCGGCAGCATCGCGTCCATGTGGATCTCACGCCAGGGCGACCGTCCCCGCCACTGTCGCTGCCACCCTCCCTCTTTCCCCATCGGCGGTTGTCACGAATAGACGGTCGGTCTATATTTTGTTCATGACAGCCAACAAAGCCCCCAGCACGCGACGCCGAGGCCGCCCTCCCAAGGTACCGAGGGAAGACCCGGACACCCGCGCCGTCCTCATCCGCAGCGGTCTCGAAGTGCTGACCGAGCATGGGTTCATCGCTTCCGGCATCGATGGCATTCTCAAGCGAGTCGGTGTGCCGAAAGGCTCCTTCTATTACTACTTCGACAGCAAGGAGACCTTCGGCCGTGCCGTGATGGACCACTACGCCGCCTATTTCGCTGCCAAGCTGGATCGTCACCTGGGCGACACGTCACGCCCTCCACTGGCACGGCTGGAAGCCTTCGTCGAGGATGCCGCTGCCGGCATGGCGAGGCATGACTATCGACGGGGTTGCCTGGTCGGAAACCTCGGACAGGAGGCCGATGGACTGCCCGAGAGCTATCGCGGGTGGTTGCTCGAGACCCTGGCCGACTGGGAGCGGCGACTGGCGCGTTGCCTGCACGAGGCTTGCGAGGCGGGAGAGCTCACCGAGGCCTCCGACTGCGAGAGCCTCGCCACGGCCTTCTGGATCGGCTGGGAAGGCGCCGTGATGCGAGCCAGGCTGGAACGCAGCGATCGCCCCCTGAGGGTCTTCATCGCCACTTACCTGAGAGGCTTGCCCCGCTAGCAGGGGCTTTCCTAGACTTTTTTATAGACGATCGGTCTATAAAAGAATCCACCACGACACCGAGGTGCATCATGTTCAAGGCCATCCTGATCGACAAGCAGGACAACCATCAGCGCACGGCGCTGGAGACCATCGACGAGTCGAGGCTGCCCGAGGGCAATGTCACGGTGCGCGTCGACTGCAGCACGCTCAACTACAAGGACGCCCTGGCGATCACCGGCAAGGGTCCCGTCGTGCGCCAGTTTCCCATGGTGCCGGGGATCGATCTGGCCGGCACCGTCGAGCACAGCAGCAGTGACGACTTTGCCCCGGGAGATGCGGTGTTGCTCAATGGCTGGGGCGTCGGAGAAGGTCACTGGGGAGGCCTTGCCGAGAAGGCTCGCCTGGACAGCCGCTGGCTGATTCCGCTGCCGACCGCCTTTACGCCGCGCCAGGCCATGGCGATCGGCACGGCCGGATATACGGCCATGCTCTCGGTGATGGCACTCGAGAAGCAGGGGGTCACGCCAGAACAAGGCGACGTGCTGGTCACTGGCGCCAATGGCGGAGTGGGCAGCTATGCGATTGCGCTGCTCGCGCGCCTGGGCTATCGAGTCGTGGCCTCGACCGGCCGCCCCGAGGAAGCCGACTACCTGCATGAACTCGGCGCCGCCGAGGTGATCGACCGCGCCACACTCTCGGCGCCGGGGCGCCCCCTGGGCAAGGAGCGCTGGGCGGGGGCCATCGATTCCGTGGGCAGCCATACACTGGCCAACGTCCTGGCCTCCACCCGCTATGGCGGCAGCGTGGCCGCCTGCGGCCTGGCCCAGGGCATGGACCTGCCTGCCAGCGTCGCCCCGTTCATTCTGCGCGGGGTGACCCTGGTGGGGATCGACAGCGTGATGCGTCCTGGCGCGGATCGCCTCGAGGCATGGCGGCGGCTGGGAGAGCTGCTGGCGCCTGCCCAGCTCGATGCCATCACTCGCACGATCACGCTTGACGAGGCCATAGACGCGGCGGAAGAGCTGCTGACGGGGCGCATTCGCGGACGTGTGGTGGTGACGATGACGGAGCAATAGGAGCCTGCCGGGATCGCCGAACGCACATCAGTGACCGGCCGCCGAGTGCCGCCACCGCAAGGTGGCGGCTTAGGCCAGGGCCATCAACATGCCTCGACGGCCGACGACGCCTCCCCTTTTTTCCCCTGCCTGGGCGAGCGCCGGTGCCGCCTACAAGTGACAGACCCGATCGCGGCCGTCGCGCTTGGCACGATACAAGGCGGTGTCGGCTCGCTTGAACAAGCGTGCGAAGGGCTCTCCCCTGGCATGCTCACTGAGGCCGCCGCTGATGGTGATCCCCAGTTCAGTGCCGCCAGGCAGCGAGACGGTGCCGGCATTGACATGCTCACGCACCCGCTCCATTGCCTCGATCGCCTCTGGCGCATGTGAACCGCGCAGCACCACGACAAATTCCTCACCGCCCGTCCTGGCCACGATGTCGCCCTCTCGGAGGCAACCCGAAATCCTCGCGCCGAGCCACTGGAGCACGGCGTCCCCGGCATCGTGGCCATGTGTGTCGTTGACCCGCTTGAAATGATCGATATCGATGACGGCGAGCGAGAAGGGAGCCCCCTGGGCATCATGCTCGCGGATCAGCCTCGCCACATGCTGATCCAGATAGAAGCGGTTGGGCAGTCGGGTGAGATAGTCCCGCGAGGCCTTGTCCGCCAGGCGATCGCGCTCTCGACGCACCTGCTCGATTTCCGCCGCATCGGCGATGACCCGCTCTACGGCATTGGCCATCAGCCGGACGAGCTCGATCTCTACTTGGCCAAAGCCGTGAGGGCGAGATCGAGCACTGGAGAAATTGAGCGTGCCCCATACCTCGCCGTTGAGATGCAGCGGCACGCCGATGTACGTTTCCAGACCAAACTGCTGGTAGCAGGGATGACCGCTGATCCGTGCGTCCTGCCCCGCCTGGGTGGTGTGGAAGACATCCTCGACATCAAGCATCAAGCGACAGTAGGTGTCTCCCAGGACGAAAGTATCGCCTGGCGCGATCTCGGCGACCTCTGACGTCGCCCACTGGACGATATACTGATCGTCGATGATGCGGCTGACCAGCCCGATATCCAGCGCGAGATAGGCCAACGCATCACGGAGCAGCGTGTCGATAATTTCGTGGGTGCTGATATCGGTGCGATTCACACCGCTATGGATATCGCGAAGAAGCTGGATCATGGCGCGATATTCCGTAATGTCCTGGATAATGGCGTAGAAGCCCACCACCTCGCCGTCCAGGAAGTCGGGCACATACTGCACTTTGAAGTAATACGTGCGGCCGTCCGCCAGCGAGATCCGGTCTTCGTAACTCACCTCCTGTCCAGAAAAGGCCTGTTGAAAGCGCGGCCAGATCTTGTCGTAGGAGGCGGCATCGAGCACGGCGGAGACCGGTTTTCCATAAAGCGCTTCTCGGCTGATCCCGATGAAGTCTACGTAGGCCTGATTATTGAAGCGAAAGCAGCCCATCCGGTCGACATAGGCCACCATGACCGGGAGCTGGTCGGCGAGCCGACCGACGATGCCCTGATCGATCTGCAGGGAGGACGTGAGCTTGATGACGACGCTGCCATCGGCAAGGCCGTAGTAGCATCCCGCACCGTCTTCGAATCCCCAGGTCTCCCCCGGGCGAATCTCGCGCCTGTTCAGGCACTCCGCGACGGCCACGCCGAGCCGGGCGCGAATGTCTTTCAGCTCATCGGGGGCCATGCCGACCACATCCTCCGGCTTGCGCCCCAGGAGGGTCTGGGTGTCACCCACGGCCTCGATGATCCGCCGGTCGCGAGAGATATGGAGATAGGCTGAGTGCGACAGGGCCAGGACTTCGCCCCACCAGGCTGGTTGAGTCACGATTCCAGGCCCCGCGGTGTAGTGTCCGTTTCGAGGCTTCTACTGTGCCCCTATCTCGGGCACGCGTCTATAAGCAATCCACGGGCATACCCGTCGAGATGCCGCGCGCTCAGCGATAGGCTCTAGCCCCCTCGATGATCTGCTCGCGCTTCGCCGACGCGCCGGACAGGGAGTCCGGATTGACGGCGAGGATGACCCGGCCACAGTGGCTCAGCATCACGGCCGCGGGGCGACCGGACGGGAACAGCAAGACAGCGCGCGTCTCACAGCAGACGCCACAGGGCAGCGGAGGCGACGCCGGCCGCGATGGCGAACAGCGGCTTCTGCGTCGCCAGCATCACGACCAGAGTGGCGACCAGGGCCAGGCGCGAGCCATGGTCTCCGTTGACCGCCATGGGCGTGATCACGGCGACCAGCACGGCGCCTCCCATGGCGTTGATGAACCGCTCGACACGGGGGCCGATCGGCACCCACGACATCACCAGCACGCCCCCCACGCGGGTGAGGTAGGTGACGAGGGCCATCAGGACGATGGCCGTGAAGGCACCCGCCGGGGTGACAGGCAGCGTCATGACGCGGCCCTCCGCGTGGCGGAGCGTGGCGGCACCCAGAGGCCGATGATGCCGCCCGCCAGGGCGCCGACCACCACGTGCGCATTGGCGGGCAGCCACTCGAGGGCCGCGAGGGCCGCGAGGGCCGACGCGCCCCAGGGGAGCAGCACCCAGAGATCCCGCTTGCCGACCATCAACATGGCGAGCAGAAAGCAGCTCATGATCACGTCCAGACCAAAGCGCTCAGGCTCGGTGATACCGCTGCTGAACACGACTCCCATCAGCGTGCCCAGCAGCCAGGCGAGCCACAGCGCCAGCCCGGCGCCGACCAGGACGCCCACGTTGCGTTCGCCGTGCTGGTAATCCGAGGCGGCCATGGCCCAGTTCGAGTCACTGAGCAGGCTCAGGCCGAGATAGCGTTGCTGGGGAGGCAGATGGCAGACCCAGGGGTAGATGGACGCCCCCATCAGCAAGTGGCGAGCGTTGATGGCGAAGGTCGTGGCGATCAGCGCCACGACCGGTATGCCGGGCCCCCACATCTCGAGCACCGCAAATTGGGCCGGGCCTGCGAAGACCAGGCCGCTCATCAGCACCGCCTCGATATCGGACATGCCGCGATGTAACGCGGCAACCCCGAAGGCGAGCCCGAAGGCCATGGTGAAGAGCGATATCGGGGCCATGCGCCGCAAGCCGGCAAGGATCCCGGCTCGATCGAGCCGAACGATGCCCGCGGAAGAGTGGGACATATCAAGTGCATCCAATCGTGAAAATGGGCAGTGACGGCGCCCTCGAAAGCGCCCGGGGCAAGACGATCGTATCGAGTCACTTGACACGATTCATCCTTGACACGAAGGCAACATGGTACGCGCTTAACGTAACAAGACCAGGTGGCGCGTCGGGATCACCTGGCCCTTGGTCGCGCGATGCTCGGCCCCGTTCCCGGCCCTCACTCGCCATCACCGTCGGCAGTGACCGTCGCCCCCCGGCCACGCAGACGGCCGAGGGATGTCGCACGGCCCTCGACGCTCAACGCAGGGCGTAGACGTAGGCCTCGACCGTGCCTCCCGCGGCGAGGCGGACGGTGACCGGGGTGCGCTGGTACTCGGCGCCCTCGAAGTCGTCCAGCGCCGCCCAGTGATCGGGCAGAGCGTCGGAGACGAAGACGTGGCCCGGGATGTCGTCGCCGGCCTCATCCAGCACCAGGCCGGGGAAGCCCATCTCCGCGCCCCACCCCGCCTGCCTCAGGCGCCCCTTGATGCGCCCCGGCTGCCAGTGGCCACCGATGGCCTGCATCACGTGTTCGTTGGGCCCGCCCGGCCCCAGTGTGCCGTAGATAAACAGGCGTTCCATGACGCGCCTCCTGAGCAATTAGTTAAACGGCTAATTATGTACGCCAGGCCGTCGGCGGGGCAAGTTCGGGTTGCCCTGCCCCCGCCGAGCGCGTCATCGATGCCGGCCGAGGCCCCTGTTCCCGATATCCGCCCCCAGCGTTGACGAATGTAGAAAGAACATTCTAGCCTAAAAGTAGAATGATCTTTCTACCGATGAGGCATGACATGGACAAGGATCGGATCGCGGCACGGCTGGAGGCGCTCTTCAGCCAGCAGGGCTTCGCCACGCCCAGCGTGCCCGAGATCAAAGAGGCCGCCGGGGTGAGCATGCGGACCCTGTATCGCCACTTTCCCTCCAAGGAGGCCATGGTGATCGGCGCCCTGGATCATCGCCATGCTCGCTATCTCGCCTTCCTGTCGAGGGATGTCTCGTGCCCGGAGGCCGAGGCCATCACCCAGCTGTTCCAGCGCCTGGCCCAGTGGATGGAGCACGAAGCGCCCCATGGCTGCCTGTCGATGAGCGCCTTCGCGGCCTTTCCCCACAACGTGCGGGTCAATGATTCGGTGAAACGGCACAAGCACGAGATACGCCGGCTGCTGGCGACCCTGAGCGGACGCGAGGCACTGGCGGGCGAGCTCTTCCTGCTTCACGAAGGGGCCTCGGCCGCCTGGCCCACCCTGGGCGAGGAGGCCATCCGATCGGCACAGACGGCTGCCTACCAACTGATGAGGAGAACCGACAATGACGCTGCCTGACACGATGTTCGGCATCCAGCTCACCGGCCATGGCGGCGCCGAGGTGCTGCACGCCCGTCACGATATTCCCGTGCCGAAGCCCGGGCCGGGCGAGGTGCTGATTCGCGTCGCCGCCGCCGGCGTCAACAACACCGACATCAATACCCGTCTCGCCTGGTACTCGAAAGGCGACGCCGACGGTGAGGATGCCAGCTGGTCGGGCAAGCCCCTCCAGTTCCCGCGCATTCAAGGGGCCGACGCCTGCGGCCGGATCGCCGCGGTCGGGGATGGCATCAGCCCGGAGCGAATCGGCGAGCGGGTACTGATCGAGCCCTGCCTCCGAGAGCATCGCGACGAGCCGCTGGACCCGCCCTGGTACTTCGGCTCCGAGTGCGACGGTGGGTTCGCGGAATACACCACCGTGGCCGCACGGCACGCCTGCCGCATCGACAGTGGGCTGAGCGACGTCGAGCTCGCCTCCTTCCCCTGCTCCTACTCCACCGCCGAGAACATGCTGACTCGCGCCGAGGTGGCCGCGGGGGAACGCGTGCTGGTCACGGGCGCCTCCGGCGGGGTCGGCTCGGCCGCCGTCCAGCTGGCCAAGGCCCGCGGGGCGCATGTCATCGCCATCACCGGCGACGACAAGGCCGAAATGCTGCGTGAACGGGGCGCCGACGAGATCGTGCGCCGCGAGGACGTCCTCAACGAGGTCATCGACGCCGACAGCATCGATGTGGTGGTGGACCTGGTCGCCGGCGAGCAGTGGCCGCAGTACCTGGAGGTGCTACGCCGCCACGGCCGCTACGCCGTCTCGGGCGCCATCGCCGGCCCGATCGTCGAGCTGGATGTCCGCACGCTCTACCTCAAGGACCTGCGCCTGCTGGGCTGCACGGTGCTGGAGCCCGAGGTCTTCTCCAACCTGATCGCCCATATCGAGCAGGGCCGCATTGCGCCCCTGGTGGCGGCGTCCCTGCCCCTCGAGAAGATCGGCGAGGCGCAGGCGCTGTTCCAGGAAAAGCGTCATGTCGGCAAGATCGTGTTCGAGGTCGATGTCGCCGGCACATAGTGCCTCCGTGGCGTGCCGAGATCACCAGGCTGGACGGGCGACGCGGCGCGCTGAACCCGGTGTGGGCAAGCGTCATGCCCCCTTCGGTCAAGGCTGATCCTGCCCCGCCGGGATCGACGCAGGGATCCGGCGAGCCCCGACCCGCCAGGTTCAGCCCTGGCGGGGCAAGGCCTGGCGCAGGGCAAAGGTCTCGATCAGATGATCGGCCAGCGCCGTGACCCGGTGCGGCCGGGTGCGCGACGGGGGGAACAGAAGCTGCACCGGGACGGGGGCCGCCGCGTAGTCGGGCAGCAACTCGATCAGCCGGCCGCGGCGAATGTCGTCCGCCGCGTCCAGTTCCGACTTGAGCACGATCCCCCGGCCCTCCAGCCCCCACTGGCGGACCATCGCCCCATCATTGGCGACGCGATCGCCCTGCACCGTCACGATCTGAGGCCCCGCCGGGGTCTCGAAGCGCCACTGGTTGTCGAGGTTCTGTCCGAAGCGCATCACCAGGCAGTTGCGTGAGCGGAGATCGGCGGGCTCACGGGGCGCCCCGTGGGTCGCGAGATAGGCCGGTGACGCACAGACCAGCCGCCGGGCATCGCCCAGGGCGCGCACCCTCAGGCTACTGTCCATGATGGCCCCGAGACGCAGGGCCAGATCGACGCCCTCCCCCACGATGTCGACGTAGCCGTCCGACAGCAGCAGCTCGATCCGGATGCCCGGATGCCGGTCCTGAAAGATGCTCAGGGCATGGGAGAGCAGATGACGCCCCGTGTCGCTCGGCGCACTCAAGCGGATCGGCCCCGTCAGTGTCTCGGCACCGTGGCGGATGCGGGTATCCAGGTCGGCCACGCCGTTCAACAGCTCCCGGGCACCGTCGACCAGGGTGCGTCCCTCCTCGGTGAGGCTGAGGGCGCGGGTGGTCCGGTTAAGCAACACCACCCCGTAGTGCGCCTCCAGGGCGGCCAGACGCTCCGAGACCGAGGTTGGCGACAGGCCGACCTCGCGCCCCGCCGCCGTCAGGCTGCCCTTCTCCACGATAGTCAGGAACAGCGCAATGTTGTCGAGCAGCATTCTACGGGGTCACCGGAAGATGTTGGCGATCACAGGCCGTTTTCCGCCTGTGCGAGATGACGAGGATACCGCAAATGGCAGGAGGTCGCGGCATGGACGGGCCTCGTCCGCTCCCTGGGCACGACGCCATGTCAACGAAGCGTCCGGCGGACAGCCTGACATCCTGACGCTGGCGCCCTGATCCCGATGCCCTGGAGAGGCGTTGGCACCCGCCTCGTGATTATCCGGACCAGCCGGATTATGTCTTCGCTTTCGGCCGGTTTTTACGGCATCTCGGCGGCACTATGATGCCCCCACTCAAGGCGACGGGCCACGCGACGAGACGTGGAGACATTCTCCCGTCGCCCCTCATCCCACCATCACTGATCCCCCGATCACGGAGCGTGAAACCATGAAAGCCATTGGCTATTACGAGACAGGTTCCATCGACCGCGATGACGCCCTGGTCGATCTCGAACTCGCCACCCCGACCGCCGTCGGCCACGACCTGCTGGTCAAGGTCGAGGCCGTCTCGGTCAATCCGGTGGACTTCAAGATTCGCCAGAACCGAGCCCCGGCCGAGGGCCAGGCCGCCGTGCTGGGCTGGGACGCGGTCGGGGAAGTCGTCGCCGTGGGCGACAGCGCCTCACACTTCTCACCGGGCGACAAGGTCTGGTACGCCGGCGACATCAGCCGGGCCGGCACCAACAGCGAATACCACCTGGTCGATGAGCGCATCGTCGGTCACGCGCCGAAGTCCGTGCCGGCCGCCCAGGCCGCCGCCCTGCCGCTGACCACCCTGACCGCCTTCGAGATGCTGTTCGACCGCCTGCGGGTCACCGAGCCGGTGCCCGGCGCGGCACCGGCGGTGCTGATCATCGGCGGTGCCGGCGGCGTGGGCTCGATCGCCATCCAGCTGCTGCGCGCCCTGACCGACCTGACCGTGATTGCCACGGCGTCACGCCCGGAAACCCGGGCATGGGTCGAGGCGCTGGGCGCCCATCACGTCGTCGATCACCGCCGGCCGCTGCCGGCACAGATCGAGGCGCTGGGCATCGGCCAGCCCGGCTTCGTGTTCTCGACCACCCACTCCGGGCAGTACGCCGAGCAGGTGGCGGAGCTGCTGGCCCCCCAGGGGCGCTTCGGCCTGATCGATGATCCCGAGACGCTGAACGTGCTGCCGTTCAAGACCAAGGCGGCCTCCATCCACTGGGAGCTGATGTTCACCCGCGCCCTCTTCACCACCGCCGACCTCGACCGGCAGGGCAAGATACTGGACAGGGTGGCCGGCCTGCTGGACACCGCCATGATCCAGTCCACCGCCACCGAGGCCTTCGGCACCATCAATGCGGCGAATCTCAAGCGCGCCCATGCGCTGCTGGAGAGCGGCAAGGCCAGGGGCAAGATCGTGCTCGAAGGATTCGCCTGACGCCCGGCGCGCCTGCCCGACACGCCACGAGGCGGCCGATCCCTCGGCCGCCTCGTGGCGATTAGGCGATACTGGCGGGCGGACCTCGTGGCGGCCCGCTCGGGCGGCGGGGCCGTGGCCTCGCTCCCCCGTTACCCCTTGGACTTTTCCCAGGCGAAGGGCTGGAAGGGCTCGTCGACCGGCGTCTCGGCCAGATGGTTGGTGTAGTTGCTCATCACCTTCTGAGAAATCCCCAGGACGATCTCCAGCACCTGCTGGCGGGTGAAGCCGGCGTCGAGGAAACGCTGCACGGTGGCCTTGTCCACCTCGCCGCGCTCCCGAACCATCGCCAGGGTAAAGGTCCGCAGCGCCTCGAGACGATCGCTGGGCAGCGGGGTCTCGTTGCGCAGGGCCTCGGTGATCGCGTCATCGACCTTCATCGACTTGGCGATGGCGGTATGGGCCGGCACGCAGTAATGGCAGGCATGCTCGACGTTGATCGTCTGCCACACCACCGTGATCTCGTCGGCATCGAAGCTGGTGCGCTGGAAGAGATCGTGGAGAACCTGATAACCCTCCAGCAGCGTCGGCGCCTCGGCCATCACGGCGTGCAGCCCGGGAATCATGCCGAAGCTCTTCTGGGAATTGTCCAGAAGCGGTTGGCTCTCGGCCGGGGCCGTCTCCGGGGTATGCAGGGTAAAGTCGCTCATGTCGTGCTCCTTCGGGAAGAGTGTTAGCAGGGAGAGGCCCTGCCCCCACCCCTTTTTGAGCGATCGCTCAAAAAGGGGTACAGGAAGGGATATCCCCATCACGATTCAAGAGGCTAGCTGTTTTTGAGTGATCACTCAAGCTACAATTTGAGCGATCACTCAATATTCATGCGCGAGCCACCCACTCGCGAATCGGAGAGCGCCATGTCTCGCCCCAGCCATTACGACCGTCACACCGCGCTGGACCAGGCCATGCAGCTGTTCTGGCGCCAGGGGTTCCATGCCACCTCGCTCAAGGACATCGAACGCGCCCTCGACATGCGCCCGGGCAGCATCTATAGCCACTTCGGCAGCAAGGAGAAGCTGTTTCGCGAATCGCTGGAACGCTATACGCGGCTGGGGCTTGCCGAGCTGGAGCGGGCCTTGGACGAGGGCCCCACGCCGCTGCGAGCCCTGGCCGACTACCTGCGTGGCCTCGGCACGCTTTACGACCAGGCCTTGCCCAGCCGCGCCTGCATGCTGGTGAAGAGCCTGCTGGAACTCGACGAGCGCGAGGCGGCGGCGCGCGAGCACGTCAATACCCTGCTGGCCGGCATGGAGGCGCGCTTCCACCAGGCCCTTGAGACGTCCCGCCGGCGCGGCGAGCTGCCCGATGACCTCGATACCCGACGCCTCGCCCGCCGCCTGCAGGCCGACGTCATGGGGCTGCGGGCCTTCGCCCAGCGCGATGTTGACAGGCAGGCCGTCGAAGAGCTCGCCGAGGACATGGCCCGTGCGCTGGAGTCCCTCGGCACCTCCCGCCTCGGCGATAGCTCCACCGTCTGAGCAGGCGGCGACAGGGCTCAGCGATCACCCGAGCATCAAGCAGGCTCCCATCGAGCGGGCCCCTCTTGAGCGTCGTTGGCGTTGTCGTTGGCGCGGCCATCGATTATCGCCCCAAGCAAGAGGCCCGCGTTGAGCGGGCCTCTTGCGCAGATTCCATCACCTCACCCTCGGCAGCCCCGTGCGCCCCTATCCTGAAAGGACCCATCGATCTCCCGGTTCTCGATGACGGTCACCATCACGTTGCCAGGGGCGATTGGACGTTATCCTCTGCTAGCCGTCGGAGCGCTTCTTCAGCCATTCATCCGGCGGCAGACTCATGGACATCAGGTGGCATGAACAGGCCAGCACGACACCGAAGATCCGCGTCAAGATTCCGCGACCGACTCACGCCGGCTGGCGCGTGGCCGCAATGGTGATATCGCGGATATTGACGTGCTGTGGCTGCTGGTACATATAGACGGCCGCCGCGGCGACATCCTCGGCGGCCAGCACGCCTCCCATGGCGTGCTTCCACGCTTCGTAGCCGGCCTTGATCTCTTCGCTGGTGGTGTGGCTCACCAGCTCGGTGTCCACCGCGCCGGGATGAATGGCCATCACCCGCACGCTGCTGTCGGCCACTTCCTCCCGCAGGTTCTCGGTGATGGAGGTGACCGCAAACTTGCTGCCCACGTAGGCGGCGTGACTCGGGAAGCTCTTCTTTCCTGCAATGGAGCTGATGTTCAGAATCGTCCCCTGGCCGCGGGATGTCATATCGGCCAGAACCGCGTGAATGCCGTTCAGCAGCCCCATCACGTTGACATCGAACATGCGCTGCCACTCAGCGGGGTCCTGCGTGTCCAGCTGACCGAGCAACATGACACCCGCGTTGTTCACCAGCATATCCACCGGCCCATAGAGCGCCTCGGCTTCGCGGATGGCCCCCCGAAACGCTTCCGCATCGGTGACGTCGACCTGGCGGCAGAGCGCGTTGGGCAGTGCCAGGGCTTCGATCCGCTCGAGGCGGCGAGCCAGCAGCAGCAGTGGATGGCCAAGCGCTGAGAGCTGTTGGGCAATGGCGGCACCGATGCCGGATGAGGCGCCTGTCACCACGACGAGCGGTTTGGTCATGATACGTCTCCCATGAAGCTGGCCTGCCGCGATGGCAGGCGTGAATCATCAACAGGGGCACATGGTGAGCAATGCCGTTATGATGAAAAACACCCCCATTCTGAAAAGACTGTTCACTTTTTATGAACGACATATCGTTGCGCTGGGTACGTGCCTTCCTGCTGGTTGCGGAACATGGCAGCTTCACCGCGGCGGCGAAGGCCTCCGGCCACTCCAAGGCCAACCTGAGCCAGCAGGTCACGGCGCTTGAGCAGGCACTGGCCGTACAGCTGCTGCACCGCACCACCCGAAGCCTGCGCCTAACGCGCATCGGCGAGGGATATGCCGAACGGTGTCAGCTGGCGTTTCGCCAACTGGAATCGGCGAGCGAGTGGGCCATGCAATCGACCCGTGAGCTGAGCGGACGGATTCGCATGAACTCGGTCGGAGGACTCATCGGTGAAGAGCTGGTGGCCCCACTGGTGTTCCGCTTCCAGCAGCGCCACCCGGGGGTGGAGATCGCGCTGGACTTCTCCAGCCTGCGTGAGGATCTCATGGACAGCCCCTACGACCTGGTGGTGAGGATGGGAGAATTGGCCGACTCCAGCCTCGTGGCCCGCCGGCTGCATCGCGTCATGACCCGCTATGTCGCCAGCCCGGCGTTCCTGGCCCGGCACGCCCCCATCCAGGTCCCCGACGACCTGAGCGCCCTGCCACTGATCTACGGCAGCGTGGATCACTGGCTCTTGGCGCGAGGCAGCGAGCAGCGGCTCATCCAGGCCAGTCGCGGCTACAGGATCATCAGTGGAAGGGCCATGCGCCAGGCGGCGCTGTCCGGCCTGGGGGTGACTCGATTGGCCGACGCCTATGTCCAGGCAGACATTGCCCGCGGGACGCTCGTCGAGGTGCTTCCGGACTGGGCCGAACCCACGCCCTTGTCGATGGTTTGCCCCCCTCACCGCTTCCAGCTGCAGCGTGTCCGGGGGCTGATGGACTGGCTCAAGACGCACTTTGCCGGTGTTTATGAAAAGGCCCTGGTACAAGGCCTGCCGGAGGGGCCCATGGCCTGAACCTGGCCATCGTGTCGCTCCCCTCGACGGCACGGGCAGCCGCCCTCTCCACGCTGGTCCGGTGCCTCCCCGAGGCGCTCATGGCAGTGCCTCGCCGCCCCTGGACCCATCATGGCCGATGCCATCACAGCCTCAGGCGCGGCGCGATGAAATCGAGGAAGGCGCCGATGCGCCCCGACAGGGCCGTGTTGCGATAGTAGACGGCCTGGACCGACTCCCGGGGATTGGGGCTGATCATGCGATCCGCCATCAAGGTCACCAACCGCCCCTGCACGAGATCCTCCTGAATCATGAAGCGGGACAGGCAGGCGATCCCCTCGCCGGCCAGGCACAGCTGGCGCATGACCTCCCCGCTGGTGGTGCTCAGCTGCGAGCGGATGTTGGGGGCCTCTTGCGCCAGCCCCTCGACGGGCCAGCGATTGAGATTGTCGGCATTCAAGAATCCCAGCAACTGATGGTCACGCAACGCCGCGGGGCTGACCGGCACGCCATGGCGCTCCAGGTACTGCGGGCTGGCGACCAGCTGCAGCGGCGAGCGCCCCAGCGAACGGGCATGCAGGGTGGAATCCTCCAGGCCACCGATGCGAATCGCGACGTCCGTTCGCTGCTCGAGCAGATTGATGACGTCATCCGAGGCGGAAAGCTCGAGCTCGATCCCGGGGTAGTGTTCGCGAAATGGCCCGATCAGGGGCACCAGCTGATGCAGCACGAAGGGCGTGGCGGCATCGACCCGCAGGCGTCCCCCGGGGCGCTCGCGACTCAACCGCATCGCCTCCTCGGCCTCTTCCAGGGTGTTGAGCCCCTCCCTGACCCGGTCGATGAAGAGACGCCCCTCGCTGGTCAGGGTCACGCTGCGGGTGGTGCGGTTGAGCAGGGGCGTATCGAGCTGCTGTTCCAGGCGCTGCACGGCGCGCGACACTCGTGCCACCGGCACCTCCATCAGCCTCGCCGCCGCACTGAAGCCGCCGCTGTCGACCACGGCCACCAAGAGTTGAAGATCCTCGGTCCGACTCTGCATCTTCCCTCCCAGGGCACGATACTGTTATCAAAAGCGTAAAGGTGTTTTGATTTTACCCCGGTTTATCGAATAAGACAGCCGGCGCAGACTCCGCAGCGTGAAACGTTCCCTCGCTTCCCCAAGGAGATCTGCCATGCCCATTGCATTGTTTGCACTGACGCTCAGTGCCTTTGCCATCGGCACCACCGAATTCGTGATTGTCGGCCTGGTGCCCACCATCGCCCAGGACCTGGGCGTATCGTTACCTTCGGCCGGCCTGCTGGTCAGCCTCTATGCCGCCGGCGTCGCCGTCGGTGCCCCCGTGCTGACCGCCCTGACCGGGCGCCTGAACCGCAAGCTGGTGCTGCTGGGGCTGATGGCCCTGTTCATCATCGGCAACCTGCTGGCCTGGCAGGCACCCGGCTACGGCTCGTTGATCACGGCGCGCATCCTGACCGGCCTGGCCCACGGCGTGTTCTTCTCCATCGGCTCGACCATCGCCACCAGCCTGGTCAGCAAGGACAAGGAAGCCAGCGCCATCGCCATCATGTTCACCGGCCTGACCGTGGCCCTGGTCACCGGCGTGCCCCTGGGCACCTGGATCGGCCAGAACTTCGGCTGGCGTGCCACCTTCCTGGTGGTCTCGGCGCTCGGCGCCCTGGCCCTGATCGGCAGCGCCCTGCTGGTGCCTCGCAACCTGAAGCAGGCCGCGCCGGCCTCGATCGGCCAGCAGCTCAAGGTCCTGACCCATCCGCGCCTGCTGCTCGTCTACCTGATCACCATCCTGGGCTACGGCGGCACCTTCACCGCCTTCACCTACCTGGCGCCCATTCTTCAGGAGGTCAGCGGCTTCGGCGATAACGCCGTCAGCCTGATCCTGCTGGTCTATGGCGTCTCGGTGGCCGTCGGCAACATCTACGGCGGCAAGCTGGCCGACCGCATGGGCCCCATCCGGGCCCTGACCCTGATCTTCACGGGCCTGATCGCCATCCTGCTGGTGCTGACGGTCTCCGCCACCCATCCCGTGGCCGCGGTGCTGACCGTGCTGGTCTGGGGCGCCTTCGCCTTCGGTAACGTGCCGGGCCTGCAGGTCTATGTGGTGCAGCAGGCCGAGCGTTTCGTCCCCGAGGCCGTCGACGTGGCCTCCGGCCTCAACATCGCCGCCTTCAATATCGGCATCGCCCTGGGCTCGGTGGTCGGCGGCTACATCGTCGACGGCATGGCCCTGACCGATACCGCCTGGATCGGCGCCGGCATCGTGGTGCTGGCCCTGGCCATGACCCGGCTCTCCGGCAGCCTCGACCGTCGTGGCCAGGCCGAGACCGTCGCGGCCTGATGTCCCTTCCTCTGCCCGGCCTATGCGCCGGGCAGCCGCTTGCCGACAGGAGATCGACATGTCATTGACCCGCCTGACCCAAGGCCCGCTGACCCTCGGGGTCGAGCTGCCACTGGATAACGACTGGAGCCCGAGCGGCGAACGCGCCCGTCGCGACGAGGCCCGCCCCTTCGGCGTACCCGACATGGCGGCTCATGCCGAGCGCATCGCCCAGGTCGACCGCCTCGGCTTTCGCGCCGCCTGGCTGCGCGATGTGCCGCTCTACGACCCCAGCTTCGGCGATGCCGGCCAGGTCTTCGAGCTGTTCACCTATCTCGGCTACCTGGCCCGCCACACCGACCACCTGCTGCTGGGCACCGCTGCCGCCGTGCTTCCCCTGCGCCAGCCCTGGCTGGTGCGCAAGGCGGCCGCCACCGTGCAGGCGCTGAGCGACAACCGCCTGCTGCTGGGGGTCGCCAGCGGCGACCGCCCTGCCGAGTACCCCCTGTTCGGGGTAGACTTTACCCAGCGGGGCGCCCGGTTCCGGGATGCGGTGGAGGTTCTCAAGGGGCAGGCGGATACCCGCCTGTCATCGGGGCAGGCCGTGTTGCCCCATGCCCCTCAACCACCGCTGCTGGTGGCCGGCCTGGCCCAGCAGACACCGCCCTGGGTGGGTGAGCAGATGGACGGCTGGCTGGCCTATCCCGGCACGCCGCAGGACCACATCCAGCGCGTCGGCCTGTGGCGCCAGGTGGCCGGTGACAAGCCCTATGTCAGCTTCATCCACCTGGACCTGCTCGAACAACCCGACGCCCCCACGACCCGGCACCGCTTCGGCATCAGCGCCGGCCGCGAGGGGCTGATCCGCGAGCTCGAGGCGATGCAGGCGGCCGGCGTCAACCATATCGGCCTGCACTTCCGCCGCAACCAGCGGCCCCTGGAGGAGACCCTCGACGAGATCGGCCGAGAGGTGCTGCCGCGCTTCCAGGACCACACGCCCGTCATCGACCCCCATGCCAAGGAGACCGCCCATGTCGACTGACCACACGACCCTCCCCGAGACCTTCGAGGCCTGGACCTGGACCGGTCCGGGTGAGCCGGAGGCGCTGACGCGGGAGCGGCGCGCACTGGAGGCGCCCGGCGATCAGGAGGTGATCGTCGCCACCCGCGCCATCGGGCTCAACCCGGTGGACTGGAAGTTCATCGCCATGGACAGTGCCCTGTGGCAAGCGGGCCAGATTCCCGGGGTCGATGCCGCCGGCGAGGTGCTGGCCTGCGGGGCGGGCGTCACTCACGTCGCCCCCGGCGATCGCATCGCCGTGCATACCACCCTGGCCGGCCCGGGCAGCTTCGCCACCCACCTGCGCCTGCCTGCCCGCGCCGTCATCCCGCTGCCGGAAACGATCGACTGGGCGACCGCCGCGGCCTTTCCCTGCCCGGCCCTGACCGCCTGGCAGGCCATCGAGAAGCTGCCGGTCAAGCCCGGCAAGCGGCTGATGATCACCGGCGCATCCGGCAGCGTCGGGCGCTGGCTGGTACAGCTGGCCGCGGAGCGCGGTTTCCGGGTCATCGCCATCGCATCAACCAAGCGGCATGAGGCGCTCAGGGCCCTGGGCGCGCAGGAGGTGCTCGAGACGCCAGAGGCCCTGTCGGCGCCGGTCTTTGCCGTCATCGATACCGTCAATGGCGAGCACGCGCGCCGGATGACCGATCACCTGGGCGCCAACGGCCATATCGTCTGCGTCCAGGATCGCCTCGAGGCGGCCGCGGCACCGGCGTTCGGCCGCGCCCTGTCCCAGCACGAGGTCGCCCTCGGCGCCCTGCATCAGGCCGGCAGCGACGCCGACTGGGCCGAGCTGCGCCAGGCGGGACGCACCCTGCTCGAACGCGTGGCCGACGGCGAGTTGACGCTGTTGACGCCCGAGATCGATGACTTCGCGCACCTCCCGCAGCGCCTTAGCGAGCTCAAGCACGCCAGGGTGCGCCCGCTCAAGACCGTCATCACCCTGTAATCCCCCAACCTTCGAGAAAGGAGACCGCCATGCTGTGGGTCATCGCCACGATCACCACCGCCCCGGGACACGACAAGGACGTGCTGAACGCCTTGCTGGACATCGCGCCGACCGTGCGCCAGGAAGCGGGTTGTCAGCTGTACCAGCCGAGCCAGGATCATCCCGAGGGACCGACGGCCTACGCCCCACCAAGGCGCGACACCGTCACCGTCATCGAGGCCTGGGACTCCCGGCAGGCGCTGGACGACCACATGGCCACCCCCCACATGACGCGCTTCAGCGAGGCCACCTCGGAATGGGTGACCCATGCCGAGATTCGCCTGATCGATCCCGTCGGCGCCTGATCCCTGGCGCAGCACCGATCGCCGCAGGAAAGCAGCAGGGAGACATTCCCCTGCTGCTTCCTGCAATGCCAGCCCTTCATGCACCGGCCCTATGCCACCCAGGGGGCTAGCAGAAGCGCCACGGCGTACATCGACAGGCCAAAGACCCCGTGCCCGGCCACGCTTTTCCACCGGGCGACCCAGGGCCTGGCACTCTTCGCGGCGGCGACGCCCTGCCCCATTCCCGGCATCATGACGAGAAAGGGCAACACCAGCAGCATGAGCGCGAGCACCAGCGGCTCGACCAGGGTGGGCGAGGACAGCCAGTCGCTTCCCGTCATGGCGACCAGGCCCACGCCGTAACCCGCCCCGATCACATAATGCACGCCCCAGCCGATGGCGGCCTCGCCCGCCACTGGCGCGGCTTCGGCAAGCCGAGGCTGAACGAACTGGCCGTGCCGCATAAGCCCCACCCAACGTCCGACCAAGGCCCAACGGGTCATCGGCACCCGCAACCCGTTGGCCATCCCCCAGGCGTAGACATCAAGCAACAGCGTGCCCCCCACGCCGATCACGGCTCCCGCTATCAGACTTTCCCAGACCATACCGTCCCTCTTTCTCGCTCTGCTTCGGGCCACCATCGCAATGGGCAGCTCCCCGTTTATCCGTGGCGTCCGGCCATCACTCCGCCATCGACATCCCAGAGGGCACCCGTGACGATGCCGGCCTCTCATGTCATGGAAGATTGAAAATAAAAACTTTTCTTCAAGCGTCTCGATCATCGACGCTGAAGGCGGCCAGACACATCACATCTCCGGCCTACCGGGGTGAATTTTTCAATGCTTCCGCGTTCGCGACAAACGAGATAATGTGTGCGAAACCTAAAGAAAAACTTTATCGACATGGCCACTCCCGCACACCTCAACGCGTTACGCGCCTTCGAGGCCAGCGCACGACATGCCAGCTTTTCGGCCGCCGCCAGGGAACTGAACGTCACACCCGCTGCGGTAGGCCAGCTGGTCAAGACGCTAGAAGACTGGCTGGGTACCCCGCTGTTCCATCGGGCCAGCAGCGGCAAGGCACGGCTGATCCTCACCGCGAGGGCGGAACGTGCCCTGCCCGACATTCGCGCGGGTCTCGACAGCCTGGCGACGGGGGTGGAAATACTGCGAGAAACGGACGAGAGGCAGGTGCTGACCGTCACCGTCAGCCCCGCCTTTGCCGCCAAGTGGCTGCTGCCGAGGATCGAGCGCTTTCATCACGCCTGGCCCGAGCTGGATCTACGACTGGACACCCAACACCGGCCGCTGGATCTGGCCGCACATGGCATTGACGCAGGGATTCGCTATGGCGCGGGTCACTGGCCCGGGCTGCTGGCGACAAGACTCATGGAGGAAGAGGTCTATCCGGTGTGTGCGCCCGCCTTGCTGGAGAACGGCGGCCCCTTGATCCATCCGGGCGACCTCGCCGGCAAGGTCCTCATCCACGACCTTTCCATGCAAGGTCATCGCGACTTCCCCACCTGGCAGGCATGGCTGACCAAGGCGGGTGTTCCCCAGGTGAACAACGGCCGCGGCATGCAGATCAACAACTCGGCCGCCATCCTCCAGGCGGCGATCGACGGGCATGGCATCGCCCTTGCCCGCAGCGTGATGGTTCACGACGACATCAAGGCGGGTCGGCTGGTGCGTTTGTTCCCGAGCTTCCGCCATGCCTCGCCGCTGGCCTACCACGTTGTCTGCCGGCCGGAATGCGCCGCGCTGCCACGCTTTACCGCCTTCAGGGACTGGCTGCTGGACGAGGTGGCGTCATAAGGCGCGGCAGGCGTCACGCCTGCCTTCAGGGCGCCGCCAGGAGGCCGGCGCCCTGAGATGAGCACCACTTGTCACCTAAGCCCGCGTCAGGAGTCGTTGCTCTCATGGCGAGAGTAAGTAGACTGGTCTACCTACTCTCGCCATGAGGTTCCCATGTCTCGCCTATCGCCCAACGCACCCGCCAGCGCCCAGCAGCGCCTCATCGAGGCGGCCGCCGAGCTCTTCTACAACGATGGCATCACCGCCACCGGCATCGACACCATCGTCAAGCACGCCGGGGTCGCCAAGAAGAGCCTCTATAACAACTTCGCCTCGAAGGCCGCGCTGGTGGCGACCTACCTCGAGGTACGCCATGCCGAATGGCTGGACCTCTACGCCACGCGGCTGGCACAGGCCCACACTCCCCAGGACAGGGTGATGGCGGTCTTCCTCGCCTACGAGGATCATGCCGAGCACGCCTATTCGCGCGGCTTTCGGGGCTGCGGGCTGCTGAATGCGGCCGCCGAACTGCCGGCGGGCGCGGGCGGCAGGGACGTGGTGCGACGGCACAAGGAACAGGTCGAGGCCTTGCTGGCGGAACACCTCGAGGCGCTGTTCCAGGACCGGGCAAGGGCCCAGCAGCTGGCACAGCACCTGGCCTTCCTGCTCGAGGGGGCCATGGCCCGGGCGGGCCTGGAGGGCGAGAGCGACTGCCTGCGGCAGGCGCGCACCATGGCAGCGGCCATGCTGGAGGTCGCATGACACGGCAGGGCAACGAACGGTTACTGGGCATCCTGACCGTGCTGGTGGCGGCGGTGCTATGGGGCACGACCGGCACGGCCGCCACCTTCGCCCCGGATGTCGGAGCGGTCGCCATCGGGGCCGTCGCCATGGGCGGCGGGGGATTGATGCAGGCGATGCTCTCGGCAGGCAGGATTCGCCACCACCGATCTCGGCTCAGGACCCACTGGCGCTGGCTCCTGATCGGTGCGGTCGCCGTGGCCATCTACCCGCTCGCCTTCTATGCCTCCATGCGCCTGGCCGGCGTGACCATCGGCACGGTGGTCTCCATCGGCTCGGCTCCCCTGCTCTCGGCGCTGATCGAGTCGCGGCTGGACGGGCTGCGCCTCGGGGCACGCTGGATGCTCGGCGCCGGGCTGGGGCTCTCCGGCATGCTGCTGCTGTGCGTGGCCGAGGGAGCGGGGCATGTCCCGGCGGGCACGACGACCGACGTGCTCCCGGGCACCCTGCTCGGCCTGCTCGCCGGCCTCAGCTATGCGCTGTATTCCTGGACGGCGCGCCGCCTGATGCAGCAGGGCATCCCCTCGCGCGCCGCCATGGGCGCCACCTTCGGCATCGGCGGCCTGCTGCTGGTGCCGGTCCTGCTGCTGACCGGCGCCCCGCTGCTGGCCTCCTGGAACAACGCCGCCGTCGGTCTCTACATGGCCCTCGTGCCGATGCTGCTGGGCTACCTCTGCTTCGGGCATGGCCTGGCGAGGGTCCCGGCCAGCACGGCCACCACCATCACCCTGTTCGAGCCCGTCGTGGCCGCCGGCCTGGCGGTGATCATCGTCGGCGAGCGCCTGCCGGCCACCGGCTGGCTGGGCATCGTGCTGATCCTGGCCTGCCTGGTCTGCATCAGCGCACCGGTGGGACGCACTCGGCCACGGGGCGAAGCGCCACGGCAACAGACCGCTCGCTGACCCACTCGTTCGCCTGCCTGGGCACACCGACCACGGGAATCACCGCCGAACGGATCGACCCTCGGGCCTCGGCGCGGCACCGTCGTCCGACACGGTGCCGCGCTCCTTGTCGATCTCTCGGGCCATCGGACCTTTTCAATTAGCAAAATAATCTTTTTCGCCGAGCGGCATTGTCTCATCGTCCCTTCGCCCCCAGAGTGATCGACACGTCTTCTCCTCCTTGGGAGGGAGGGGGCCATCAGCATGCCGAGAAGCCCCCGAGGACATTCAGGGACACTTCACCACGATCAGGAGTCTTCATGACCGCGACAACACTGCCCAACCCGGGCTTTGGCACCTTCCGCCTCGAGGGCGACACCCTGCGAGACAGCCTGACCACGGCCCTGGAGGCGGGCTATCGCCATGTCGATACCGCCCAGTTCTACGGGAACGAAGCCGAGGTCGGTGACGTCCTGGCCGACAGCGGCATCGCCCGGGACGAGATCTTCCTCACCACCAAGGTGTGGCATGACCGCCTGGTACCGGGCGACCTGGAAAAGAGCGTGGACGAAAGCCTCGAGCGCCTGAAGACCGACTACGTGGACCTGCTGCTCATCCACTGGCCGTCACCGAACGACGAGGTCGCCATGGAGGACTACCTGCCGGCGCTCCAGAAGGTCAAGGCGGCCGGCAAGGCGCGCCACATCGGCGTCTCCAACTTCACCTGCGCGCAGCTGGACCGTGCCGTGTCGATTCTCGGGCGCGGCGAGATCCTGACCAACCAGATCGAGGTTCACCCCTTCCTGCAGAACCGCCAGGTGATCGAGAAGTGCCGGGAGCACGGCATCGAGGTGACCGCCTTCATGCCGCTGGCGGTGGGCAAGGTCATGGAGGATGCGACCCTCAAGCAGATCGCCGAGCGCCATGACGCCAGCCCGGCGCAGATAGCCCTTGCCTGGCTCAAGGCGCAGGGCATCGTGACCTTCCCCTCCTCCACCAAGGAAAAGAACATTCGCAGCAACCTGGCGGCCTTCGAGCTGACGCTGAGCGACGAGGAGATGAAGGCCATCGCCACCCTCGACCGTGGCGAACGCATCGCCGACCCGGACTTCGCGCCGGACTGGGATTGAGCCCCGGAGCCCCGACAAGGGCGTGATCGGGAAACAGGAGCGTAACGGGCGCGGTGTCGAAGGGAGAGTCGAGCCAGCCCGCCACCGCGACAGAATGGCCAGGGAAGGCCATTCACGCGACCCCATGGCCTGAGACGCAGCCGCTGCGACAAGGGCAAACATACCCAACGGTAGCCCCATCGAGGCCGTATCCCCCTCAGGCGTCTCTTGCCGCTAGCGCCTCGCTGATGAACAACATGCCCTCGACCCTGGTGGGGGCGCTGGCCATCGACCAGGCCCAGGTCTCGGCGACGACCCAGCAGCTGATGGTCTATGCCAACATCATCGGCAACGACCTGGGGCCCAAGTTCACGCCCATCGGCAGCCTCGCCACCCTGCTCTGGCTGCACGTGCTGGCCGGCAAGGGCTACCGCATCGGCTGGGGGCAGTACATGAAGGTCGGGTTGATCATCACCCCGCCGGTGCTGCTGGCCGCCCTGGTGGCCCTGGCCCTCTGGCTGCCCATGCTGACGTCGAGCTGACGATAAGGAATCAGCCTCTCGGCCCCGACGGCCGAGAGGCCCCGCCGATCCCCTTTCATGACGGTGGCCCCCCGCCCGCTACCAGGCCCCCTTCGCCAAGGGGCCGTGGCTTTTTCGAACGACGGTTCCATCACGCCATCGCCTCGGCGGCTCGGGAGCGGTTCACCCTCCCCTGGAGCCACAGCGCGCCCAGCGCCAGCATCGCCAGGCCACTGCCGGCCAGCGGCGTCATCTCCAGCGCCTGCTGTGCGACCAGCGCGAAGCCACGGGCTCTGATCACGAGGCCTCCTGGAGGTCGCGGTATTCACCTAGTGATCCTGTACATGGTGCTTTCACGCCGTCACTCCGCCACGACATCGGCCGGCAAGGACTCGCTCCATTCGCGCAGCTCATCGAGCACCTTGATGGCCGTCTCCCCCAGCGGCGTGATCGCATATTCCACGATCACCGGGGACGTCTCGCGCACGTGGCGGGAGATCAACCCCTTCGCCTCGAGGAAGCGCAGTCGCTCGGTGATCATCTTCTTGCTGGCCCCTCCCACCATCCGGGCCAGGTCGTTGAACCGCACCGGCCCGTCCTTGATGTGCCACAGCAAGGACCCCGTCCACTTGCCACCGAGCACGCGCATGCCCTTCTCGATGGCGCAGGGTTCCATGCAGGGCGCCGCGACCCGGCGCCGGCCTTTCGGATCTTCCGTCACAAACGCATCCAATCGCACACCTCCTGTCGTGTCTGCCCAGCGCCAATCGGGTTCTGGGCCTGAAACCGCTCATCGATTCCCGAGGGCTCCCCGGAAGAGGCCATCCCGGGGCGGGCCCGGTCGATTCTCCGAAAAGCAAGGTTACCAAAAGTATACTGGTTGTTTTTGGTTACCCCTCGCGTCATCTTAACGCCTGCAGAGCTTGTTGATCCACTACTCGTTGCCCGTCGTGGCGGAGGATTTCATGCGTAAGATCTTGATCATCAACGGACACCAGCCCTACCCGTTTGCCAAGGGTACGCTCAACGACAGCCTCGTCGAGCGCGCGCGCTCCTGGCTTGACGCCCAGGGGCACGAGGTGCGCGTCAGCCGCATCGCCGAAGGGTATGACGTCGAGGAGGCGATCGACGCCCACCAGTGGGCCGACGTCGTGATCATGCAGTTCCCGATCAACTGGATGATGGTGCCCTGGTCCTTCAAGAAGTACATGGATGAGGTCTATACCGCCGGCATGGACGGCCGCTTCTGCGAGGGCGACGGGCGCACCGCCCAGAAGCCGAAGGAGAACTACGGGCTGGGCGGCACTCTCACCGGCACACAGTACATGCTCAGCGTCACGCTCAACGCCCCGGCCGAGGCCTTCAACGACCCCGACGAACCCTTCTTCGCCGGCAAGTCGCTGGATGACCTGGTCGCCCCCGTGCATCTGAACGCACGCTTCTTCGACATGAGCGCCCTGCCGACCTTCGGCGCCTACGACGTGATGAAGAACCCCGATATCGACAGCGACCTCGCCCGCTTCGACGCCCACCTCGAGCGCGTCTTCGGCTGATGCATCCGTCACACCCAGGAGATCACCTCATGACAACGTCTCAATGGCCCGACGCTGGGCGCCCGGTACCGCTGGCCGACCAGGCCTCCCCGGAGTTCTATCGCGAGCTCATCAACACCGGCGAGACACGCCTGGTACACATGACCATGGCCCCCGGGGCCGCCGATGCGCCTCACCGCCATCCGGAGGAGATCGTCTACTTCCTCTCCGCCGGCCGCCTGCGCATCGCACTGGAAAGCGGCGATGTCGTGGAGCGGGACGTGGTGGCAGGCGACGTCATGCACAACGAGGCCTGGGCGCACCAGGTGACCAACGTCGGCGCGACGCCCGTCGAGGCCATCATTTTCGAGCGCCTGGATCACGACGACCTGGCGTAACCCCACTTATCTCGAGGAGAGAGACGATGAAAACCATTCTGATGACCGGGGCCGGCAGCGGCCTGGCGGAAGGGGCGGCACTGGCACTGGCGCAACAAGGGCACCGGGTGATTGCCACGGTGGAAATCTGGCCCCAGGTGTCGGCCCTGAAAGAGAAGGCGCAGCAGCAGGGCGTTGACCTGGAGGTCGAGAAACTCGACATCACCGATGCCCAGGATCGCGACAGCGTCTTTGCGCGCTACGGCGCCGAGGTGGATGTCGTGGTGGCTAACGCGGCGATCGGCGAGACCGGCCCCATCGCCGAGATTCCCGTGGACCGCGTGCGCAAGGTCTTCGAGACTAACGTCTTCTCGACGCTGGAGTTCGTGCAGCCTTACGCCAAGGCCTTCGCCGACCGCGGCCAGGGCAAGATCGTGCTGGTATCGTCCATCGCCGGCTTCACCACCTTCCCGTACCTCGCGCCCTATGTCGCGTCCAAGCATGCCCTGGAAGGCATTTCTCAGCTGCTCCACGAAGAGCTGGCACCGCTGGGCGTGAAGGTCGCCACCATCAACCCGGGCCCCTTCCGCACCGGCTTCAACGACCGCATGTACGACACCCTCGACCAGTGGTACGACCCGGCGACAAACTTCACCCCCGAGGCGCCGATCCGCGAGACCCAGCAGCTGTTCGCCGGGGACGATCTGCAGCTCGACCCCTCCTCCATGATCGATGAGATGGTGCGCCTCATCCCGCTGGACGAGCATGCGTTCCGCAACGTGCATCCCGCACGATTCGAGGAAGACGTGAAGCGCTACCAGGAGAGCCTGTGGGACCGTCAGATATGACCGTCCACAGGCAACAGGCAATGCGCGTCGGGCCCGATGCAAGAGGGTACCGGGCCCGACGCGCATTGCCCTTCATCGCGTCACCCCCATGAGGACACTCCCCATGTCACAGCCGGACATTCACCTGTACACCGCCGCCACCATGAACGGCTACAAGCCGGTCATCTTTCTCGAGGAAGCGGAGGTGCCCTACGAATTGACCTTCATCGACTTCGGCAAGAAGGAGCAGAAGGCGCCCGACTATCTCAAGCTCAATCCCAACGGGCGCATTCCCACCATCGTCGACCGGGGCAACGACGACTTCGCCGTGTTCGAGAGTGGCGCCATCCTCTGGTACCTGGCCGAGAAGTACGACCGGTTCCTGCCCAGAGAGGCCAAGGCCCGCAGCGAAACGCTGCAGTGGCTGATGTTCCAGATGGGCGGCATCGGCCCGATGATGGGCCAGGCCATGTACTTCCAGCGCATCGCCGCCCCCAACGGCCAGGAAGAACCCTTCTCCATCAAGCGCTACGTGGAGGAATCCCGTCGCCTGCTGGAGGTCCTGAACACCCGCCTGGAAGGCCGCGAGTGGCTGGCGGGGGATCAGTACAGCATCGCCGACATGGCGACCTACCCCTGGGCCCGCGCCTACGTCTGGGCCAAGGTGTCGGTCGAGGGTCTCGACCACCTGAAGGCCTGGTTCGAGCGGCTCGATGCGCGCCCCCAGATCCAGAAGGCCTTGACCATCCCGAAGGCACAGCCCGCCTTCTGGGGTGACGCCGACGACAGCGAGTTCCTCAGGGAGAATGCCGCTCGCTTCGCCACCGATGTCAGGAAGTGAGAGCCCATCACGCAACCTGGGGCTCAGCCTTGCACGTCAGGATCATCGCAAGGACAGACAGTCCAAAGGGCAGCTGGGGCAGTGTCCGGGGCAGTTGAATACGAAACGCCCTCGTGGGCAGGATATCGGCTGAACCAGCCCTGCCTCAGGATGCAGCCCCCGTCCGACACGGGGGCAACGCAAACACCGAGACCGACGTTATCACGCGGGCTGGACCATTGACGTCGAATAGCGATGGATGGCCATGAAAGAACTGACCCAGCAACTGCGGACCTTGCTCAAGGTCGCCGAACATCAGAGCTTCGCTGCGGCCGCGCGGGAGCTGGATATCGCGTCCTCGACGGCCACACGACATGTCAACCAGCTGGAGCGTCACCTGGGCGAGCCCCTGCTGGTTCGTACGACCCGGCATGTGCGTCTATCGCCAGCCGGAGAACATGCCTTGGTGCGCTTTCGCGCCATCCTCGCCGAAGTGGAGCACCTGACCCGCGACCTGGACACCCTGGGAGAGCGCGTCGCCGGGCCGCTCAGAGTGTCCGTGCCCTGGCGCTACTCTCGCCTCTACCTCGCTCCAATGGTGAGCGAGTTCATGCAGCTGTATCCCGAGGTGGCCCTGGAGATCATCAGCAGCGATGACATGGTCGATCTCGTGAAGAACGACTTCGATGTCGCCATTCGCATCGGTCATCTCGACGACTCCAGCCTGATTGCGCGCCGCATTACCGATCAGCGTTTCATGCTGGCGGCAGCCCCCTCCTACCTCGAAGCCAGGCCCCCGATCAGCGAGCCGAACGATCTGGATCAACATCGTTTACTGACGTTCAGCTACAGCGCCAGCAACCATTACTGGCGGCTGACGCAGGGGGGGATATTACACCGCATCTCGGCGCGATCCGGCGCTCTGCGGACCAATAATGCCGACATCCTCACCCATGCCGCGCTGGATGGAGCCGGCGTGGTGGTCCAGCCGCTCTGGGCTATCCGTCACGAACTGGCCATGGGTCATCTGGTACCGGTGCTGGAGGACTATCATGTGACATCGACCGATTTCGATACCGGCATTCATGTCGTCTTCGCCCGAGAGAATCAGAGTAACCCTCGTGTACGCGCCTGGGTCGATTTCTTGATAGCGCGACGCGAGCGCCTCTCCTGTTGAATGCCTCTCGGGATGCAAGAGGAAGCGCCGCACCAAGGGGCCCTCGGCAAGGATTAGAAAAGAATATCGCTGCGGATGATGTACTTGGCCCCCTCCGTGATCGGTTCGCTGGCATGCACGCAGTGCTGCGGATGAGAGCCATGCGGGAAGCACAGCACCGCGCCCTTGGGGGTCGAGACCGAGACGGTCTGGATGTCATCGCGTGACCGGGCCGGCTTGCCGGGATCGGTGCGGCTGACCAGGAACTCGGTGCGACCGCCGGTGTAGCCATCGCTCAGGAAGATCAGGAAGGTGTAATGGCTCATCAGGGCCGGGTAGGCATCCGTGACGACTTGACCGTCGATGACGCGACTGCCGGGCCAGGCCCCATCGGTATGCGGCTTGAAGAAGTCGCCCGCCTCATAGCGATAGACGCGAAAGCGCGCATTGATACCCTTGGCCTGTTCTCCGTCGATACGCTCGTTGACCAGAGAGGCCACACGCGACCAGATCACCCTGTCGATCGCCTCACTGACGATCCAGTTGACGTTATGGTTGTGACGGACCGAGCGCGGCAGGGAAACGGGAGCGTCCTCCTCGAAGCCCATCTCCTCGACGGCCTGCACGAAGTGGTCGGCTTCCCGGGGGGTCAGTACGTCGAGTAGCTGGAAGGCGCCCGGAACGCCCTCTACTTCCTGGCGGGTGGCGGCAGCCACGTCATCGGTGTCGAAGAAGTCGCCCACCTCGCCGTTGTCACTCCAGATAGGGAGGGGCTTGGGATTGAAGCCGCGTTCGTGACTCACGGCATGGAAAGACAGGCTCATGACAAAAGCTCCTGAGTGACGAGAAACATGTGATGGATGACAGGCGCGCGGCTGAGGTCGCCCGGCGCCAGCCGAGGCAGGCGACGGGGCGCGAGTCTCAGTCGGCATAGCGCACCAGCACCCGCGTCTCGAGACTGGTGCGTGTCGGCGCCTCGGGCGCGGTATTCAGCAATTCGGCGGCAGTATGCGCGACGGGTGGCTTGCCGGCGCTATCGAAGGCATTGAAGAGGATGGCCTCATTCGGCCGCATGCGGGAGGCGAAGTACCAGCGGTGAGCGGGATTGTGAACCAGCCCCTGAATCTGACCGCGGCGATCCGGATAGAGAATATCGATGTCGACCCAGTCATCGGGCTGAACGGTAGACACATCCACAAACGCCAGTGGGTCACGCTCCACGCTATGTTCCACGGGCTGCCACACATTGACGATGCCATAGTGGCCGCGCAGCCATTGCTCGGCCTGTGCCGGTGGCAGAACGTCACGCAGACGCTGGGAGCCGGCATCTGACGAATAGTCGACGTGAACATGCTGGGCCGGCACACGTTCCCCCTCGAAGCCGCGCAGGGTGTGATCGAAGACATGCACGTCGCTTGCCCCCAGCTGTTGCTTGAGCAGTGTCTCTATCGCCGGCGTGTGCTGGCGGTCTCGTGTTTCGGGATCCCGCACGTCCACGGCAAGGGACGGCGTCTCCAGCAAGACCAGCCCCTGCGTGACGAAATCGGTCGGCACCACGCGAAGATCATGCAGTCTGACCCCACGACGATCGTGCTCCGGCTCGATACGTCGTCCGGTCTCCCCGTTAGGATCCACCTGAATCTGCAAGCCTTCGGGGCGATCGACCTGATAATTGACGTAGGCAAGGCGTGTCGATGTGGCTGTTGACATGAGAATGGAAGCGCTCTCCCTCACGATGAACGATCCGTCGGCAAGTCATTGAAGCAGCACGCTCTTCTTCTCCTTGCCAGTAACGGCCTCACCTCCCGAGGCTAGGGCAGGGCCCAGGCGGGAAAAAGGCGACAAGATGCAATTGGCTATTGCCGATTCGGCAATGGTGTCATCCCGCCAGCCGAAGTCGCATGGCGGATCGTCGATCGCCGAGACGCTCGCGCCGGGCGTCGACGTCGCCGCCCGCGGGCAGGGCGAGAAGCCCCGCGACGCGGGCTCCAACGAGGCGCGGCCCGATATAGCCAAATAAGGTTATTACATTGAAAAATAGCCCTGAGAATCTATCCTGAGGCATGACCGTCGCCCTCGGGAGTCTCCATGGCCACACGTCTCGCCGTCATCACCGGCGACATCATCGATTCGCGCCGCCTCGAGGAGGGCCAGCGCCTCCACCGGGTGCTCGAGACGACCCTGGAGGGCCTCGCCGAGCGCCACGAGGGAGACTATCAGCGCTATCGCGGCGACGGTTTCCAGCTCGCCATCGCCCGGGTCGAGGCGGCACTGGAGGCGGCCGTGGCGCTGCGCGCCGCCCTGATCGCGCACTCCGAGGCCGGACACCGCTGGGACGCCCGGCTCGCCATCGCGATAGGGAGTGACGACTGGCGGCCCGGCGAGGCGCTGGCCTCCGCCGACGGCCCGGTCTTCGTCGCCTCCGGCCGCACCCTGGATGCGCTGGACGCATCGGACGCGCACCTCGCCCTGCGGCACACCGACGTCGATGAGGCCCCCTGCGAAGCATTGCTGATCCGCCACCTCGACGCCCTGCTGGCCGACTGGTCGCCCCGCGCCGCCGAGGCGGTCGGCCTGCGTCTGGCCGACGATCTCACCCAACAGGCGCTGGCCGAGCGGCTGGGCATTCGTCAGCCCAGCGTCCACAAGCGCCTGCGCGCCGCCCGCTGGCCCCTGCTGGCCGACACCCTGACGCATTTCCGCACATCGCTCGCCGACGAGGAGGCGACGCCATGACCGCCACGGCCCTGACGACGCTGTTCGCCCTGATCCTCGTCCACCTGGTGGGCGACTTCCTGCTCCAGCCGCGGCGCTGGGTCGAGGCACGCCAGCGCGACAAGGCCCGCGCCGGCGTGCTCTACCTGCATGCCGGGATCCATGGGCTGCTGGCCCTGGCGGTGCTGGTGGTCGCCGGCATCGATTCGCTCGCCGCCGTCGCCTGGGGGGTGACCATCGCCGCCAGCCACGCGCTGATCGACCTCGGCAAGGCGCATCTGGACCCGCGGCGGCTGTGCTGGTTCGTGCTCGATCAGGCCCTGCACCTGATCGTGCTGCTGGGCGTCTGGCTGGCCTCGCTGGGCAGCCTGGCGCCTCTGAGCGCGGCGCTCGACTGGCTGAGCCGTCCCGAGGTGATGGCTCACGCTCTCGCCTATCTGCTGGTCACCCGCCCCATGGCCATCGCCATCGCGCTGGCCATGCGCCCCTGGAGCGAGGAGGTCACCGACCCCGGCACCCTGGTCGCCGCCGGGGCTCGCATCGGCATGCTCGAACGGCTGCTGGTGCTGACCCTGGTGCTGCTCGACGAGCTGACCGCGGTGGGCTTTCTGCTCACCGCCAAGTCGGTGCTGCGCTTCGGCGATCTGCGTGCCCGCCGCGACCGCAAGCTCACCGAGTACGTGCTGCTGGGCACCCTGCTCAGTGTCACCGCCACCCTGGCGCTGGGGCTGGCGGTGCGCCAGCTGCCCTGGGCAGCCTGAGCCATGCGATCCATGACACTGCTCTACATGGTGCTCGCCCTGCTGCTGGGCGGCTGCGCCGGCGGCGAACGCCCCGTCGGGCCCGGCGGCGTGGCGATCGACGACAGCCACCCGTCCAGCGCTCACTCCAGCCGGGTGCGCTTTCTGGTGCTGCACTACACCGACGAGGACGAGGCGACCTCGCTGGAGATTCTCCGCGGGCCTCGCGTCAGCGCCCACTACCTGGTGCCGCGCCGGCCCGGCCGGGAGCGCGGCGCGCCGCGGGTCTATCGCCTGGTCGACGAGTCGCGTCGCGCCTGGCACGCCGGCGCCAGCGCCTGGGCGGGCCGCACCCATCTCAACGACAGCTCGCTGGGCATCGAGCTGGTCAACGCCGGGCCGGATCGCCCGTCCATCGAGGCCGCCCCCACGGTGGCCTGGGCGCCCTTCCCCGACGAGCAGATCACGGCGCTGATCGCCCTGCTCAGGGACCTGATCGCGCGCCACGACATCGCCCCCACCGATCTGCTCGGCCACGCCGAGATCGCGCCCACGCGCAAGATCGACCCGGGACCGGCCTTCCCCTGGCGGCGCCTGTATGCGGCCGGCATCGGCACCTGGCCGCTCGAAGCCGACCTGGCCCGCTACCGTCGCCTGTTTGCCGCGGGCCCACCGCCGCTCGCCGTACTGCAGCGGGCGCTGGCGGCCTGGGGCTACGCGGTCACGCCGAGCGGCGAACTCGATAGTGCGACCCGAGGCGCGCTGCGCGCCTTCCAGATGCGCTATCGGCCCGCCGACCATCGCGGCCGGCCGGACGCCGACACCGCCGCTCGGCTGTGGGCGCTGCTCGCCCGCTACCGGCCCGAGGCGCTGGTCGATCCGGCGCTCGCCTCGCCGCTCTCGCCGTCCGCGGCGACGCCCGGGAAGCCACCCGCGCCGCGGGGATAGTGGATGACGTCGTGGAAGCGCGCCGGCCCCTCGCCCGGGTTGCGATAGGCGTGGGGCCGGTCGGCGGCGAAGCGCAGTCCCTCGCCCGCCGCCAGACGCCGCCAGACGCCGTCCACCCGCACCTCCAGCTCGCCCTCGACCACCACAAGATGTTCGACCACGCCCGGTGCATGGGGCGCCGACTCGCTGACCGCGCCCGCGGCCAGGGTGCCCACCAAGAGCTCGAAGCCGAGCACGGGGTCGAAGGGAAACAGCGGCACGGCCGCCATCCCGGCGGCATCGCCCTCGGAGGCCGGCGCAGCCTGAGGCGCGGCACCGGCCAGTCCCGCATCCGGAACAACGGCCTCGGGTTCGAACAGGCTCGAGAACGGCACGCGAAAGCCGCTGGCGATCTTCCACAGCGTCGCCACCGTGGGGCTCGATTCGCCGCGCTCGATCTGGCCCAGCATGGCCTTGCTGACCCCGGTCTCCCGGGCGGTGCGATCGAGGCTCCAGGCCTCGACGCGGCGCAGCGCCCTGAGCCGTTCGGCAATATGCTGCGAGATCTCCTGCATCGGCCTCTCCCGGTCGCGTTCAGACAGTTCCGATAGATCGTTCGGATAGATGGAAAGGCGCCATTGTAGCGCGGCCGCCGAGGCCTGCCTGTCCATTTGTGCGTTATAGCGCACGGTGCTAGGGTGGCGCCATCGTGCGCTATCACGCACAGCCACCCGGAGCCCTCCCATGCCCACGCCCAGCCGGCCAACGCCGAGCCCCGCCAGCGCCGAGCGTCCCTCGCTGTGGCGCGACGGCAGCCTGTCGACCCTCACCGCCGGCTTAATCGCCGTGCTGATCGGCTATTCCAGCTCGGCGGCGATCATCGTTCGGGCCGCCGAGGCGGCCGGCGCCAGCCAGGCCGAGATCGGCTCCTGGCTGTGGGCGCTGGGCATCGGCTCCGGCGTCACCACGCTGATCTTCTCGCTGCGCTACCGCATGCCGCTGCTCACCGCCTGGTCGACCCCGGGCGCGGCGCTGCTCGCCACCAGCCTGCCGGGGCTGCCCATGAGCGAGGCGATCGGCGCCTTCCTGTTCTCGTCGCTGCTGATCACCCTGTGCGGCGTGACCGGGGTGTTCGAGCGCCTGATGCACCGCCTGCCGCGGGCGCTGGCCTCGGCCATGCTGGCCGGCGTGCTGCTGCGCTTCGGACTCGACCTGGTGATGACCGTGGAACACCGACTGGTGCTGCCGCTGGCGATGGGGCTGACCTATCTGGTGGCCAAGCGGCTGTGGCCGCGCTATGCCATCCCGCTGGTGCTGGCCGTGGGGGGCCTGGTGGCCAAGGCCCAGGGCCTGCTGGATCTCGGCGCCATTACCCCGGGGCTGGCGGTGCCGGCCTATACGGCACCGAGCTTCGACCTCGGCACGCTGATTGGCGTCGGCATCCCGCTGTTCGTGGTCACCATGGCCTCCCAGAACCTGCCCGGCGTGGCCGCCCTGCGCGCCGCCGGCTACCGGCCGCCGATCTCGCCGCTGGTCGGCGGCACCGGGCTTACTGGCCTCGTGCTCGCGCCCTTCGGCGGTTTCGCCCTCAATCTGGCGGCGATCAGCGCCGCGGTCTGCCAGGGCCCGGAGGCCCATCACGACCCGCAGCGACGCTACGCCGCCGGGGTCGCGGCGGGCGGTTTCTACCTGCTGCTGGGGCTGTTCGGCGCTACCGTGAGCTCGCTGTTCGCCGCCCTGCCAGGCGAACTGGTGGTCGCCATCGCCGGTCTGGCACTGCTGCCGACCCTCGGTGCCTCGCTGGCCGACGCCCTGGGCGATGCCCACCAGCGCGACGCCGCCCTGCTCACCTTCCTGGTCACCGCCTCGGGCATCGCGCCGGGCGGCATCGGGGCGGCCTTCTGGGGGCTCGTGGCCGGGCTGGTGGCACTGGCCATCGGCCGCTGGCGCGCCACCGGAAAAGACGACTGAACCATGTCGCCCTGGGCACTGCTGGCGTCGCCTCGGTGCCGCACCATGGCGGTGGGACTGCTAGGCTGCCGCGATCCAATAACAACTTCCCTGGAGCATGCCCATGGCGATCCCGACTCTCTCCATCTGCCGGGGGCGCGACATCACCCCGCACCTGCCGGCCCTGGCCCAGCTGCGCATCCGGGTCTTCCGTGACTACCCCTATCTCTACGACGGCAACGAGGCCTACGAGGCCAGCTACCTCGAGCGCTATGCCGCCAATCCGGAAAGCTTCTTCGTGCTGGCCTTCGACGGCGACACCCTGGTCGGCGCGGCCACCGGCCAGCCGCTGGACGACGAGATCGACGACTTCCGTGCCCCCTTCGAGGCCGCCGGCTACCGCCCCGAAGGCGTCTTCTACTATGGGGAATCGGTGCTGCTGCCCGAATACCGCGGCCGCGGCATCGGCAAGGCCTTCATGGAAGCCCGCGAGAGCCACGCCGAAAGCGAGGGCTTCGGCCATGCGGCCTTCTGCGCCGTGGAACGCCCGATCGACCATCCGCTCAAGCCCGACGACTACCGGCCGCTGCACGACTTCTGGAACGCCTGGGGCTATCGCCGCACGCCGTCACTCTCGACCACCTTCACCTGGAAGGACATCGATGCGGACGAGGAGACCGCCAAGCCGATGATCTTCTGGTGCAAGACGCTCGACGGGTAAACCACGGGAGACGGCCCGGCGGCTTTTGCCGCCACTGGCGCTTGGTCGTACAATGCCGCTCATCGCTGGGCGGCCTTCCGCCCCACCCGACAGACGCTTTCGAGGACATCCCGGACCCATGCGCGCCAGCCAACTGTTGATCTCCACCCTCAAGGAAACGCCCGCCGACGCCGAAGTGGTCAGCCATCAGCTGATGCTGCGCGCGGGGATGATCCGCCGCCTGACCTCGGGGCTCTATACCTGGCTGCCGCTAGGCCTTCGCACCCTGCGCAAGGTCGAGCGCATCGTCCGCGAGGAGATGGATCGCGCCGGCGGCCAGGAAGTGCTGATGCCGGCCGTGCAGCCCGCCGAACTGTGGCAGGAGTCCGGCCGCTGGGACCAGTACGGCCCCGAGCTTTTGCGCCTCAAGGACCGCCACGAGCGTGACTACTGCGTCGGGCCGACCCACGAGGAAGTCATCACCGACCTGGTGCGCCGCGAGATCTCCAGCTACAAGCAGCTGCCGTCGAACTTCTATCAGATCCAGACCAAGTTCCGCGACGAGATCCGCCCGCGCTTCGGCGTGATGCGCTCCCGCGAGTTCGTGATGAAGGATGCCTACTCCTTCCACATCGACGAAGCCTCGCTGATGGACACCTATCAGGTGATGTACGACACCTACGTGCGCATCTTCACTCGCCTGGGGCTCGACTTCCGCCCGGTGATCGCCGACAACGGCTCCATCGGCGGCACCGGCTCCCACGAGTTCCACGTGCTGGCCGACTCCGGCGAGGACGACATCGTGTTCTCCACCGAGTCCGACTACGCCGCCAACATGGAGAAGGCCGAGGCGATGGCGCCCCAGGGCGAGCGCGACGCCCCGCGCGAGGAGCTGCGCCTGGTCGACACGCCGGATGCCAAGACCATCGCCGCGCTGGTCGAGCAGCACGGCCTGCCGATCGAGAAGACCATCAAGACGCTGATGGTGCACGCCACCGAGGGCGGCCTGATCGCGCTGCTGGTGCGCGGCGATCACGAGCTCAACGAGGTCAAGGCCGAGAACCTGCCCGAGGTGGCGAGCCCGCTGACCATGGGCACCGAGGAAGAGATCCGCGCGGCGGCCGGCACCGGCCCCGGTTCGCTGGGTCCGGTGAACCTCGACATGCCGATCGTCATCGACCGCAGCGTGGCGATGATGAGCGACTTCGGCGCCGGCGCCAACGTCGACGGCAAGCACTACTTCGGCATCAACTGGGAGCGCGACCTGCCGCTGCCCAAGGTCGCCGACCTGCGCAACGTGGTCGAGGGCGATCCCTCCCCGGACGGCCGGGGCACCCTGTCGATCAAGCGCGGCATCGAGGTCGGCCACGTCTTCCAGCTGGGCCAGAAGTACAGCGAAGCGATGAATGCCACCGTGCTGGACGCCAACGGCAAGGCCGCACATCCCTGGATGGGCTGCTATGGTATCGGGGTGACCCGGGTCGTGGCCGCCGCCATCGAACAGAACCATGACGACGGCGGCATCATCTGGCCGGACGCCATCGCGCCCTTCCACGTCACCGTGGTGCCGATGAACGCCCACAAGTCGCAGCGCGTGCGCGAGGAAAGCGAGCGTCTCTATCAGGAGCTCAGCGCCGCCGGCTTCGACGTGCTGCTCGACGATCGCGACCTGCGCCCCGGCGTGCGTTTCGCCGACCAGGAACTGATGGGCATTCCCCATCGCCTGGTGGTCGGCGACCGCGGGCTGGACAAGGAAGAACTGGAGTACAAGGGACGCCGTGACAGCGACGCCACCATGGTCCCCGCCGGGGACATCCTCGCCTTCCTGCACGAGAAGATCGACGCCCGCTAAGCGGCGACTGACGGCCGCCCTGGCGGCGGCCGCCTCCCTGCTGCTGGCGACCCCGCTCGTCGCCCAACCGCTCGACGGCCAGGCGGGCAGCGACTTCCTCGATGCCCTCTCCGCGCACCCGGTCCCGGACCGGGCGCCGGTGGTTCGGGCCCTGCCGCCGCTCCCCGCCACGCTGCGCCCGACCCTGGACGGCGCCCGGCGGACGCCGCGCTCGCCCGCCGAGGTGTGGGCGGCCCGTCAGTGGATCAACGACATGGCACCGCGCCTGGCGCGCTACGTGCCCGATGCCGATCGTCGCCAGACGCTGCTGACCCGCATCCATCAGGAGGCGAGCCTGGCCGGCCTCCCGCCGGCGCTGGTGCTGTCCGTCATTGAAGTGGAGAGCGCCTTCCACGCCGAGGCGGTGTCATCGGCCGGCGCCGTGGGGCTGATGCAGATCATGCCGTTCTGGATCCGCGAGCTCGGCCTGCCCGCCGACGACCTCAAGGATCCCATCCGCAACCTGCGCTATGGCTGCACGATACTGGCCCACTACCTGGCGGTGGAAGACGGCGACCTGACCCGCGCCCTGGCCCGCTACAACGGCAGCCTGGGAAAGACCTGGTACCCCGAGCGGGTGATGCGCGCCCTGGCCCGTCGCTGGACGCCCGCGGCCCTCGGCCTGCCCGAGCGCCTGACCGCCGACCGCTGAGCGACCCCCTCTGCCGAACGACGGCACAAAAAAAGGCCGGCCCCGAAGGGTCGGCCTAGTGGGGGGTAGCCCCCCTCCCCTGACGACTGTGGAACGGCGGATCAGCGCTTCTTGTTTTCGCGACGATGGTGGTCGCGGATGACGAAGGCCACCCAGCCGCCCATGAAGGCGATCATCATGCCGACGGTGGCAAGCCCGAAGATCACGGCATCGTCCCAGTACATGGTGCTTGCCTCCCGTCGCGATGTGATGGCCCTACTCTAGCGGCCCGTCCCGGGCGATACGCTGATCTGGGTCAAGTGCGCCACCCGGTGTGAACAGGCCGGCCGTACGGGCTTGATCCAGGTCAGTTTCACGCTCGCGACGCTGCCGCTGGGAGCTCCTCGGCCCCGGAAACGATGCCGCATCGCGCCGCAGGGAAGGAGGGGGGGCAAGGAGGAGGGAGAGAAACGCGGGAAACGCGGCCGCGCCGAAGGGCGACGCGGCCGGCGCTCCCGAGCCGAGGGCTCAGACCATCTTCTTGTCTTCGACCTGATCCGGCGTGGTGCCCGGCGGCAGCGGGTGGCCCTTGGCGAGCTCGGCGCGGGTGGCCTCGCGCACCTCCAGCACCTCCAGACGATAGTGCAGGTGGCGACCGGCCAGCGGATGATTGGTGTCGATCCGCACGCCGTCGTCGCGCACCTCGAGCACGGTGACGATCTCCGGGCCGTCATCGCCCGGCGTCTGGAAGCGCATGCCCGGCGCGAGATCGGGCACTGGGAAGGCCTCGCGGCCGACCTCGCGCACCAGCGCCTCGTCGCGCAGGCCATAGGCCTCGGCGGGGGCCAGGGTCACCTCGAGCTCGGCGCCGGCCTCGCTCCCGGCCAGGGCCTGCTCCAGCCCGGCCATCAGGTTGCCGTGGCCGTGAAGGTATTCGAGTGGCTTCTGGCGCGCGCGGGAGTCGTCGAGGACCTGGCCGTCCTCGTCGCTCAGCACGTAGTGCAGGGTCACGACCCGCTGGGGGGCGATGGTCATGGGGCCTCCGGTACTGGGGAATGAAAGATAGGGTTAAAGGGCATCAGTCGCGACGGCGCAGTCGGGAGACGGGCATCTCCAGTCGCTGCTGCTGATGCAGCATGTTGAGCAGCACGATGGCGCGCTCCTCGCCCTTGTGGCTGGCGAAGACCGCCTGCAGGTCCTTGAACGGCCCCTCGGTGATCTCCACCGCCTCGCCGGCGCGGAAGTAGACGTGGGCGACGTCGTCATCATCCTGGCTGGCCTGACGGCGCAGGGCCTCGATCAGCCCGTCGCCGACCGGCACCGGCATGTCGCCGCCGAAGGTCACGAGCTTGAGCACGCCGCGCGTCGAGCGGATCGGCCGCCAGTTGCTGATCAGCCGGTCGAGGCGGATGAACAGATAGTAGGGAAACAGCGGCTCGCTCACCCACTCCAGCTTGCCGCGGCGCTTCTTCTGAACCTCGAGCACCGGGTGGAAGACCTCGTAGCCCTGGTTGCCCAGGTGCTCGGCGGCACGGAAGGACTCGCCTCCCTTGCACTGGATGGCATACCAGCGGGGCACCGCATCCTCGGTGGCCTCGAGAGAAAGGTCGTCATCACGCATGTCGTCGATCGTCTCTGGCTGGTGTCGGCGCCGGGGCTCTGCAACAATCGGCGGCGCGTGCCGCCGGTGTCGTCGGCCCCGGTCGAGACCGAGATTTTAACATCGATGGCCCGGCACGTGCCCTGACCCATCGCAAGGAGAGCCCCTCATGCCGCCCCCCACCGCGCATCGCAGCTGGCGCAGCGCCCTGTCGGTCTACCTGCGTGCCCCGGTGCTGACCATGCTGTTCCTGGGCTTCTCGGCGGGCCTGCCCTTCCTGCTGGTGTTCTCGACACTGTCGGCCTGGCTGCGCAGCGACGGCGTCGAGGTGGCCGCGATCGGCTTCTTCGCCTGGATCGGCATCCTCTACTCGATCAAGTTCTTCTGGGCCCCGGTGGTCGACCGGCTGGCGCTCCCCGGCCTGACCCGCCGGCTCGGCCAGCGCCGCGGCTGGATGCTGCTGGCGCAGGCGATGATCGCCGCCGGCCTGGCGGGGCTGTCGAGTCTCGATCCACCGAACCAGCTGCCGCTGGTGGCGTTGTTCGCGCTGCTGGTGGCCTTCGGCTCGGCGACCCAGGACATCTCCATCGACGCCTTTCGTATCGAGTCGGCGCCGGAGGACCTGCAGGCGGCCATGGCCTCGACCTATATCATCGGCTATCGCGGCGGGCTGATCGCCGCCGGGGCGGGAGCGCTCTACCTGGCCTCGCTGGTGTCCTGGCACGTCGCCTACCTGGCGATGGCGGCGCTGATGGCGGTGGGCATGGTGACGGTGCTGGTGCGCCCGGAACCCGAACGCCAGGCGCTGGGCGTCCAGCTGATCCACGAGCCGCGGGTGCGGGCCTTCCTGCGCGCCAGCCGCGGCCGGCCGGCCTGGCTGCGCCGCCTGGGCGCCTGGGTGATCGGCGCGGTGGTCTGCCCGTTCACCGACTTCTTCGGTCGGCACGGGCTCAAGGCGCTGTGGCTGCTGGCCTTCGTGGCCGTGTTCCGGATCAGCGACCTGGCGATGGCCTCCATGGCCAACCCGCTCTACATCGATCTGGGCTTCAGCCTCGAGGCCATCGCCAACGTGACCAACGTGTTCGGCATCGCCATGAGCATCGGCGGCGGGCTGATGGGCGGCCTGCTGGTGGCGCGCTACGGAGTGGGGCCGATCCTGATCCTCGGCGCCTGCGCCACCGCCCTGACCAACCTGCTGTTCGTGGCCCTATCGCTTGCCGGCGACAGCCTGCCGATGCTGGTGGTCACCATCGTCGGCGACAACCTCTCCAACGGCCTCGCCAGCGCGGTGTTCATCGCCTTCCTCTCGGGGCTGACCTCGCGGGCCTACACCGCCACCCAGTACGCGCTGTTCTCGTCGCTGATGACGCTGCCCGGCAAGTTCCTGAGCGGCTTCGGCGGCCTGGTCGTGGCCTCGCACGGCTACGCAGACTTCTTCCTGGCGGCCTCGGTGCTGGGCCTGCCGGCCATCGCGCTGGCGATCTGGGTCAGCCGCGACCGCCGTCTGGCACCGGCGCCGACCACGGCCTGAGGCCGCCCCTCTCGGCCCCGCCGCTCAGTCCAGCCGACCGGCGAGCCATTCCAGCGCGCCCGGGGTGGCGCGCCACTGGTCACGCATCAGGGTGCGGTACTGCCAGGCCTCGGCCCGCGAACCGGGCGCCGCCGTACCGTCGCCCGACGGGCTGGCCGGACGCGGATTCTCGGCGCACAGCAGCGACAGGGCGTGACCGTTGTGGCGCCGGGACTCGCTCAGCGCCTCGACGGCCTCGTCGAGGCGCTCCAGGCGGTAGAGCGCCAGCGCCCGGCCCATCAGCAGCCCCAGCACCGCCTCGTCCTCGGACGGCTTGGCCAGCGCCGACTCGCTGAGCGCCAGCGCCTCGGTGTCGCGGCCCTCGCGCAGCAGCTGGTCGAGCACCAGCTCGCGCAGCCCCAGGCTGTCACGATCATCCAGCTCGAGCAGCCGCTCGGCCAGATGCCGGGAACGCTGCCGCGCGCCGCGTTCCATGCCGACCACCAGCGCCAGGCCGGTGCGCAGCAGCATGGCGTTATCGGCGGCGTCCCAGTCCAGTGAGGCGTCGCCCGGCGAGGCGTCGCCGGACGCCGCCTCGCGTGCCTGATCCAGCCAACGTTCCAGGCGCTCGGCCAGCGGCTCGAACAGGCTCGGCGCCATCCACGGCAGGCTGCCGAAGCGGCTGGTCAGCGCCAGCGCCAGCGACTGCACCACCGCCGGCGAATCGAGCCACTCCGGCTGGGCACACAGCGCCGGCAGCCAGTCGCCGGCCGCCTGCCAGGGATCGTCATCGAAGCCCAGCGGGGCCTCGTTCTCGACCTCGGCGGGGAACACCGCGCGGAAACCGGCATAGAGCGTGTCTTCCCGGGCGCTGCGGTGATAGGCCAGCTGGCCCTCCTCGACGCGCAGGTCCAGCGTCGGTGCACCGTCCAGCGACTCGAGCAGCGCCTGCAGCGCGACCAGCGGCTCGGCCAGATCCTCCTCGGCGTTGAGCAGCTGTTCGGCCAGGGTCGCGCCGGGGTTATCGGCCAGGTCGGAGAGGAACTGCAGCTGGTCGGGATCGAGCTCGCCTTGACGGGACAGGCGGCGGAACCAGAAGCTCGAGCGCTCGCGGGCCTCTTCCTCGTGCCCTTCATGCAGCAGCAGCATGGCCTCGATGTAGGCCAGGGTCGGCGAGTCCGGCAGCGCTTGCTGGGCGCGCACGAAGGCGGCCCGGGCGCTGTCCAGGTCATCGTTGTCCAGGTGCATCAGGCACAGCCGCTCCAGCGCCACGCCGCGCAGGAACAGCGGGCCGCGATCGAGCACCGCGTCGAGCAGCGCCTCGCGCTTGCGATGGAATCCGCGCTCCTGATAGAGATCGACCAGGATCTCGAAGGCCGGCTCGGCCTGCTCCGGCAGGCGCGACCAGTCGGCGGTCTCGAACAGCGACTCGAGGATCTGCTGGGCGCGACCGCGCTGGCCGGATTCGGCGGCGATCAGCCCGGCCTCGAGCAGCGCCTGGGCGGGCGCCTTGCCGCTGGCCAGCGCGGCCTTGAGGGTATCGCCCTTCCACTCGCGCAGCGACAGCATCCACATCAGGTGATCGGGCACATCGCCCGGCAGGCTGACGGCGCCGCAGCAGCGCTTGGTCTTGCGCCCGGAGTCGCACCAGCAGGGCTCGTTGCGCCCCGGGCGGGCCAGCGCCTCGCATTCGAAGTCCAGCCGCGCCAGCGGGGTCTGCGACCACAGCTCCGGAGCCAGCGCCTGGGCCATGGCCGGATCCCCGGTCAGCTTGGGACCCTCCTCGCGGGCCCAGGCCATCAGCGTCGGATAACGCTCGTCTTCGCGAATCGCCTTGAGGGCGCCCGAGGCGAACCCCAGCAGCTGTTCTACCCATACCGCCAGCATGGCCGTCTCCCCTGCCGAAAAACCGCACAGTCTACCAGCCGCGCGCCGGGCTGGCAGCCGCTCAGCGTGATACCTTCGCGAACAGCGGCCTCACCCGGGCATCCATGTCCAGCCGCGCGCCGAGGCGCACCAGATTCCAGTAGTGGCCGTTCAGGGTCCGCGACAGCAGCAGGGTGTCCGCCGGCGGCTGCAGGCGATCCATGGCCGCCCACACCCGCGGGCTCAGCTCGCGCAGCCGGCGATGCACGCGCACGTCGCCGAAGTCCTGGATGCCGGGGGCGAACAGCGGGCCTACCGCCTCGGCGGCCTCGCGATAGAGCGCCAGGGGCGCGCCCTCGCCCTGGCGGCCGCCCAGCTCGAGCATCGCCGCATCCATGGCCATGGGGTCCGCGGCCAGGGTGGCCTCGAGCAGGCGCATCATCGCCGCCAGCCGCTCGCGCGGCACCGGGATGACGGCGCCGAAGTCGTAGATCACCAGCCGACCCTGCTCATCGGCGGCGAAGTTGCCGGCATGGGGGTCGGCGTGCAGCTCGCCGAAGGTGAACAGCTCCTCGATCAGCCAGTCGGCCAGCGTCGTGGCCACCCGCTGGCGCACGGCGTCGTCGGCATCCTCCAGCTCGCGCAGCGGCGTACCCGCCACGTGGCGCATGGCCAGCACATGGGGCCCGCAGAGATCGGGCAGCGGCTCGGGGATCACCAGCGAATCGAGATGCGCGTAGCGCGCCCGGTAGCGCACCAGATGCTCGGCCTCGGCGCGATAGTCGAGCTCGTCGCGCAGGCCGGCGGCGAGCTCCTCGAACAGCGCGTCGAGGCGCGCCTGGGGCACCTTGAACCAGCGCCCCAGACGCATCAGGCGGCGCAGCTGGGCGAGATCGCCCTCCAGCACCTCGGCGAGGCCGGGATACTGCACCTTGAGCACCACCGTCTCGCCGTCTCGCGTCACCGCCCGGTGCACCTGGCCCATGGAGGCGCTGGCGAAGGGCGCGGTCTCGACCTCGGCGAAGACCGCCTCGAGGTCGCCGTACTGCGCCTCGAGGGTCCCCCGGATGGCCTCCCAGGGCATCGGCGTGGCCTGACGCTGCAGCCGGGCCAGCTCATCGGCCAGGTCCGGCGGCAGCAGGTCATCCCACTGCGACATCACCTGAGCCAGCTTCATGGCCGGCCCCTTGAGCTCGGAAAGCCCCTCGAACAGCGCCTCGCCGAGGGCACGCCAGTCGGCCTGCCCGCCGAGCCGGGTGCGCAGCAGGGCACCGCCGGTGCGAGTGCCGAGGCCCAGCAGGCGCCGTGTGCGACCGCGTTCGCGCATCTATCACGCCCTCCGATAAAGTGTGACAAGCATTGTACAACGGATCACCATCTTACCCCTGGCGACCCGCGACAAATACTGTAAGAATCCCCATGACTTTCATCCTATCGACGTTTACCCCGCCGACGAGACGCCATGCGCCTGATCATCGCCGAGAAGCCGAGCCTGGCCCGGGCCATCGCCGAGGCCCTGCCCGCCGCCGTTCGCCGCGAGGACGGCGCCCTGGTGGCCGGTGACACCACCGTCACCTGGTGCCTCGGCCACCTGCTGGAACAGGCCCCGCCCGAGGCCTACGACCCCGCCCTCAAGAGCTGGCGGCTCGATACCCTGCCGATCCTGCCCGAGCAGTGGAAACTCGCCCCGCGGCCCAAGGCCAGGGGGCAGATCGCGGTGATCCGCCGGCTGCTCAAGCAGGCCGGCGAGGTCGTGCATGCCGGCGACCCCGACCGCGAGGGCCAGCTGCTGGTACAGGAGGTGATCGAGCATCTGGGCTGGAAGGGGCCGGTGTCGCGACTGCTGGTCAGCGACCTCAACGCCCCGGCCGTCAAGCGCGCGCTCTCGCGGCTGGAGGACAACGCCCGCTACGCGCCGCTCTACCGCGCCGCCCAGGCCCGCTCCCGGGCCGACTGGCTGTACGGCATCAACCTGACCCGCGCCTGGACGCTGATCGGCCGACAGGCGGGGCACGATGGCGTGCTCTCGGTGGGCCGGGTACAGACGCCGGTGCTGGGCCTGGTGGTGCGTCGCGACGCCGAGATCCGCGACTTCGAGCCGCGGCCCTTCTATGTGCTGTGGGCCGATCTGGCCGTTTCCCGCGGCCGCCTGCGGGCCTGGTGGGCGCCCGGCGAGACGCACCCGCTGGACGATCAGGGGCGGCTGATCGAGCGTGCCCCGGCGGCCGCGCTGGCCGAACGCCTGCCCGGCGCCGAGGGCCGGCTGTCCAAGCTCGAGCGCCGCAACAAGCGCCAGGCCGCGCCCCTGCCCTACTCGCTGTCGGCGCTGCAGGTCGACGCCGCCCGCCGCCACGGGCTCTCGGCCAAGGCGGTGCTGGACATCTGTCAGCGCCTCTACGAGCGCCACCAGCTGATCACCTATCCGCGCTCGGACTGCCGCTATCTGCCCGAGGAGCACTTCGCCGGCGCCCGCCGCACCCTCGAGGGCGCCTGCGCCGGCGACGACACCCTGCGCGGCTGGCTCGCCGGCGCCGACTTCTCGAAGCGCTCCAAGGCCTGGAACGACAAGAAGGTCGGCGCCCACCACGCCCTCGCGCCCACCGGCAAGACCGCCGATCCGGCGACGCTCTCGCGCCAGGAGGCCGACGTCTTCCGGCTGATCGCGCGCAACGTGCTGGCCCAGTTCTACCCTGCGCTCTCGACCCGCGAGGTGAAGGCCGAGTTCACCGTCATCGGTGAACGGTTCCGCGCCCGCGGCCAGGAGATCCTCGATCCGGGCTGGAAGCCGCTGTTCACCACCCGCGACGAGGCCCCGCCGCTGCCGCTGCTCGACGAGGGCGAGGCGTGCCGCGTCGAGGACGCAGGGGTGGAGGATCGCGAGACCCGGCCGCCGGAACCCTTCACCGACGCCAGCCTGATCAAGGCGATGATGAACATCGCCCGCTACGTGGACGACCCGGAGGTGCGCCGTACCCTGCGCGACACCGACGGCCTGGGCACCGAGGCCACCCGCGCCGGCATCCTCGAGACCCTGGAGACCCGTGGCTACCTGGTGCGCGAGGGCAAGGCCCTGCGCGCCACCCGCCTCGGCGACGCCCTGATCGCCTCGCTGCCCGAGGCCGTGAGCCGCCCCGAGCGCACCGCCCTGTGGGAACAGCGGCTCTCCGCCATCGCCGAGGACGGCGACGCCCCGGCGCCCTTCCTCGACGCCCTCGTCACCGATCTGCGTACGCTGCTGGGCCGCGCCGACGCCGGCCGCATGCGCCAGTCTCTGGCCGATGCCCGGGGCGCCGAGCCGGCGGCCCGCTCGGGCAAGTCGGGCGGCAAGGGGCGACGCGGCGCAAAAAGCCGGAGCGCCGGCAAAGGCGGCAGCAAGAGCACCGGCCGGCGCGGCGCCGCCGGCAAGGCCACGAAAGGCACCAAGGCCGGCAGCGGCACCGCCCGACGCAAGCGGAGCACGTCCTCATGAACACGCTGATCCTCGGGCCGGGCGCCGTCGGGCGCCTGCTGGCGCTGCACCTGGCCGCCACGATGCCCGTCACCCTGATCGGCCGCCGCGAGCTGCCGCGTCGTCAGACCCTGACCACCCCGACCGGTGAGACGCACTCGCACGAGATCGACAGCGTCACCCCCGCGACGCTGGCCGACGGGCTCGCCGCACGCGCCGACATCCTTCACCTGACCACCAAGGCCTACGCCGCCGAGGCCGCCTTCGAGGCGATCGCGCCCCGGCTGGCGCCGGACACGCCGCTGGTGCTGTGGCAGAACGGCTACGGCGTGCAGCCGCGCCTGAGCGAACGCTGGGACGGCCCGGTGCTGTGCGCCAGCACCACCGAAGGCGCATATCTCGACGGTGACGCCGGCGTGGTGCATGCCGGGCGCGGGCAGACGGTGATCGGCGATCTCGCCGGCCGTCACGCCGAACTGGCGGAAACGGTCGCCACCAGGCTCTCGACGGCGGGCCTCGCCGCCGGCGCCGTCGACGATATCCGCGTACGGCTGTGGCACAAGCTGGCCGTCAACGCCGCCATCAATCCGCTGGTGGCCCGCTTCCGGATCCGCAACGGCCAGCTACGCGACCGCCCCTTCCGGCCCATGGTCGAGGCCGTGATCGAGGAAGTCTCGGCGGTGATGGCCGCCGAGGCCATTCCGGCCCCCGCTTCCGGCTGGTCGGCGCGGGTGTGGTCGGTGGTGTCGGCCACCGCCAACAATCGCGCCTCGATGCTGCAGGACGTGCTGGCCGGCCGGCCCACCGAGCACGACGCCATTCTCGGCCCGCTGCTCGCCGCCGGGCGCCGCCACGGCCTGGCCACGCCCGTGCTGACGGGGCTCCATGCCCGCCTGACCGCGGCCGACACCGTGCCCGCCTCCAGCGCCACCGGATGATGCAGCGCCTGGCCGTTTCGGGTGTCGCCTGCTAGCCTCATCTTGTTGATGACACCCGACGGGCTCCCCTTCCCAGGCCTGAGCGATGAAGATCCCGGACTCCTGGCGGTCGACGCTGATCGCCCTGCTGCTGTTCCCCGCCATCGGCGTCGCGCCCGCGCTGGCGGGTTCCAACGAGCCCGCCTTTGCCGGCGACGCCATCGATCTTGCTCACTTCGATAACGGCATGCGGCTGCTGGGCGGTAACGTCGAAAGCCCCGACGGCGTGACCTCGGGCTTCCGACTGACCACCGGCATCTCGCCCCGGGGGCTGCCGAGCTTCGACTTCGGCGCCGAGGTCCGCTATCGGGAAAGCAACGACGTACCCGTTTCCCACGCCACCCGCGACACCCTGCTCGACACCACCAGCCTCGGCGGCAGCCTGATGGCCGGCGTGCGCTTCGGTGCGCTCGGCCTCTACGCCAAGTCGGGACTCGCCGGCTGGCAGGGCAAGGCCGCCAGCGGCCATGCGCCCGAGCTCTCCGAAGGCGGCATGACACGCGTCAACGGCATCGGTGCGCGATTCGGCTTCGCCAACGACTGGGTCAGCCGGCTGGAAATGGAGCGCGTCGACGATCCGGCACTCGAACATCTCAATATGGTCACCGCCTCGGTGCACATGCCCTTCTAGCCGGCCTCATCAGACACCCGCGCCTACGACCCAACGCCCACCACCGCACACCCCCAACGAAAAACCCCGAGGGCCGAGGCCCTCGGGGTGTACTGTCGCAGGTGCTGTCCAGCGATCAGCCGGTGTTGCGCAACCCGGCGGCGATGCCGGCCATGGTCACCATCAGCGCCCGGGAAAGATCCCCGCTGATCGCGCCGTCGGCATCGCGGTTACGCTGCAGGAGCTCGGCCTGAAGGCCGTGCAGCGGGTCGATGTAGGGATTGCGCACCTCCACCGCCTGACGGATCAGCGGCGTGCTCTCGAGCAGCTCGTCCTGATCCAGGATCGAGAGCACCGCGCCGTTGAGACGACCGAAGCGCTCGCGCAACCGCTCGCCGAGGGCCTGCAGGGCCGGCTCGTCGACCAGGCGCTGCTCGTAGTAGGCCGCGATGCTGACATCGGCCTTGGCCAGCAGCATCTCGAGCATGTCGAGATAGGTGCCGAAGAACGGCCAGCGGTCGCGCATCTCGCGCAGCACCTCGAGCCCGCCCGGCTCCTGGAGGCGCTTGGCGAAGGCCTCGCCGCTGCCCAGCCAGGCCGGCAGCATCAGGCGCGTCTGGGTCCAGGCGAAGATCCAGGGAATGGCCCGCAGGGTCTCGACGCCGCCCTCCTGGCGACGCTTGGCCGGGCGCGAGCCCAGCGGCAGGCGGCCCAGCGCCGTCTCCGGCGTCACCGAGCGGAAATAGGGCACGAAGTCGGGGTCCTCTCGCACCACGCCCACGTAGGCCTGGTGGGCCACGTCGGCGAGGCGATCCATCTCCTCGCGCCAGGCCGGCTCGGGCGTCGGCGGCGGCAGCAGCGAGGCCTCGAGCACCGCACAGGCGTAGATCTCCATGGAGCGCAGCGCGATGTCGGGCTGGCCGAACTTGAAGCGGATCATCTCGCCCTGTTCGGTCACCCTGAGGCTGCCGTTCACCGAGCCCGGCGGCTGGGACAGGATCGCCGCGTGGGCCGGGCCGCCGCCGCGACCGACGGTGCCGCCGCGGCCGTGGAACAGCGTCAGGTCGACGTCGTGACGCCGGCATACCTCGACCAGGGTCTCCTGGGCACGATACTGGGCCCAGGCCGCGGCCAGCTGGCCGGCGTCCTTGGCGGAGTCCGAGTAGCCGATCATCACTTCCTGACGATCACCGGCCAGTCGACGATAGCCCGGCAGCGCCAGCAGTCGGTCGATGACGTCGCCGGCACGGTTGAGGTCGTCCAGGGTCTCGAACAGCGGCGCGATCGGCAGCGTGGCCTCGCCGCCCACTTCCTTCATCAGCAGCGCCACGGCCAGCACGTCGGAGGGCTGGCCGGCCATGGAGATGATGTAGGTGCCCAGCGCCTCGACGTGCTCGGAGCCGATCACGCGGAAGGTGTCGATCACCTCGCGGGCCTCGGCGGAGCACTCCCAGCGACGCGGAATCAGCGGCCGGCGGGAAGACAGCTCGTTGAGCAGGAATTCCTGGCGCTGCTCCTCGCTCCAGTCGCGGTAGTGGCCGAGCCCCAGGCTATCGGTGAGCTCCTCGAACACCTGCTCGTGGCGAGTGGATTCCTGGCGCAGGTCGAGCTTGGTGAGGGTGACGCCGAACACCGAGACCCGGCGCAGGGTGTCGAGCAGCACGCCGTTGGCGATGGTGTCGAGGCCCACGTCGCACAGCGAGCGGTAGCAGGCCAGCAGCGGCGCGTAGAGCTGATCGCGGGTCTCGATGATCGGCCCGCCGTCGTGGTTGACGCCGTCGAGCTGGGCCTGGGCCCAGTCGCGGGTGGCCTCGACCCTGCTCAGCAGGCGCTTGATCAGCTCGCGATAGGGCTCGGCGACATCGCCCACCTCGGCCTTGAGCGCGCTGTTGGCCTTCCACATGGAGAGCTCGGCCTTGAGCTGCTCGAGGTCGCGCGAGTAGAGGTCGGCGGCCATCCAGCGGCCCAGCAGCAGCACCTCGCGGGTGACCTTGGCGGTGACGTTGGGGTTGCCGTCCCGGTCGCCGCCCATCCAGGAAGCGAAGCGGATCGGCGCGGCGTCCAGCGGCAGCCGCTCGCCGGCGGTATCGAGCAGCAGGTTGTCGAGGTCGCGGTGGAAGTCCGGCACCGCCTGCCACAGCGAGTTCTCGATCACCGCGAAGCCCCAGCGGGCCTCGTCGACCGGCGTCGGGCGCTCGTGGCGGATCTCGTCGGTATGCCAGGCCTGGCTGATCAGCTCCTCGAGGCGACCGTGGGCGCGGGCGGCGCGCTCGGGATAGTCGGCAGAAGACTCGATGATGGTCAGACACTCATCGATGGCGTCGTACTTCTGGATCAGGGTGCGGCGGATGACCTCGGTCGGATGCGCGGTCAGCACCAGCTCGACGCGCATGTTGGCCAGCGCCTCGACCAGCTTGCGCGGCGTGTGGCCCTCGCTGCGCGCGCGCTCGAGCAGTTCGCCGAGCGCCGGCTGGGCGCCGGGTTTGTAGTCCTCGACCCGGCGGAAGCGGGCGCGATAGTGCTGTTCGGCCATGTTGGCCAGGTTGAGGAACTGGTTGAAGGCCCGGGTCACCGGCAGCAGGTCGCTGTCCGGCAGGCCCCGCAGGTAGTCGATCAGCTGGCGGTTGCTGTCGGCCTCGCGCTGGCGACCCTGCTTGGCAAGGCCGCGGATGGTCTCGATGCGATCGACGAAGTCCTTGCCGAGATCATCGGCAATGGTACGTCCCAGACTGTCGCCCAGGATACGGACGTTGTCCCGCAGCGATTCGTGCAGGTCGTGGCTCATGTCCAGGCTTCTCCTTTCCTCGTGGGTGGGGATATCGTTATGTTTTTTCTTGTCGCTTCGCCGCCTGCCAGTGCCGTTCCATGCGCTCGAGCCCCGCTTCCGCCAGCGGCACGCCCTCATCATCCAGGGCGGCCTCCACCTGACGGAAGCGGCGCTCGAACTTGCCGTTGGTGACCCGCAGGCAACGTTCGGGGTCGGCATCCAGCGTGCGCGCCAGGTTGACGGCGGCGAACAGCAGATCGCCGACCTCTTCCCTGGCATGGTCATGATCGTCCTCGGCCAGCGCCTCCTCGACCTCGGCCAGCTCCTCGCGCAGCTTGGCGATCACCCCGCGGGTGTCCGGCCAGTCGAAGCCGACCCGGGCGGCCCGCTTGGAGAGCTTGGCCGCACGGGACAGCGCCGGCAGGTTGCGCGGCACATCGTCCAGCACCGAGGTAACGGCCGCGTCCTCGGCCCGCGCGTCGCGTTCCTCGGCCTTGAGCGACTCCCAGCGCGAATGCACCTGCTGCGTTTCCACCTCGGCGGCGCTCACGCCCTCGCGCCGCGAGGACAGGGTGCCGTCGGGGAAGACGTGGGGATGACGGTGCAGCATCTTGGCGGTGAGGACATGGACCACCTCATGGAAATCGAAGCGGCCCTCCTCGGCGGCGAACTGACTGTAGTAGACCACCTGGAACAGCAGATCGCCCAGCTCGCCCGGCAGCTCGTCCCAGGCACGCCGCTCGATGGCGTCGGCGACCTCGTAGGCCTCCTCCAGGGTGTGGGGCACGATGCTGTCCCAGTGCTGCTTCACGTCCCAGGGGCAGCCCTGCTCGGGGTCACGCAGCACCGCCATCAGCGTCAGCAGGTCGTCGAGATCGAAGTGGCGCTCGCTCATGGCTTCTTGCCCTTCTTCTTGTGACTCTTGCCACCGCTGCGCAGGCGACGCACCTCGATGACGTTCGACAGCTGCTGGATGCGCGAGAACAGCCGCCCGAGCGTCTCCAGGCCGTCCACCTCCAGGGTGATCTGCATCCGCGCGATGCCATCATCGGTGTCGGTCAGGGTGTTCACCGACAGCACGTTGACCTTCTCGTTGCTGAGCACCGCGGTGACATCGCGCAAGAGCCCCGAGCGGTCCCAGGCCTGGATCTCGATGTCCACCGGATACTGGGTGCGGGCCCGCTCGCCCCACTCCACCTCGATCACCCGCTGGGGCTCGTCGAGGCGCAGCTGAAGGATGTTCGGGCAGTCCTCGCGGTGCACGGTGACGCCGCGCCCCTGGGTGATGAAGCCGACGATCGACTCGCCGGGCACCGGGTGGCAGCAGTTGGCCATGCTGGTCTTGAGGTTGCCGACCCCGAGCACCGTGATGCCGTTGCCATCGGGCTTGTCGGCGGCCTTGCGCGGCTTGGCCAGCAGCTTGTCGAGCTGCTCCTGATCATCGCTCTCGCCGAACAGCTGCTGGGCCTGGTGCAGCACCTGGCCGATGCGCAGGTCGCCGGCGCCGAGCGCGGCGTACATGTCTTCGGGACCGCTGTAGTTGACCTGGTTGGCCAGCCGGGTGAGGTCCATGTCGCCGACGTCGAGACGCTTCATCTCGCGCTCGAAGAGGATCCGTCCCTCCTCGAGGTTGCGGTCGCGGGCCTGATGCTTGAACCAGGACTGGATCTTGGCCCGCGCCCGGGAGGTGCACACATAGCCGAGGTTGGGATTGAGCCAGTCGCGGCTCGGGCCGCCCTTGCTGGCGGTGAGGATCTCGACCTGCTGACCGGTGCTGAGCCGGTAGGTCAGCGGCACGATGCGCCCGTTGACCTTGGCCCCGCGACAGCGGTGGCCGACCTCCGTGTGCACCCGGTAGGCGAAGTCGATCGGCGTGGCCTCCCGCGGCAGATCGATGACGTGGCCGTCGGGGGTGAAGACGTAGATGCGGTCCGGCGCCACGTCGCTCGACAGGCCCTCGCGAATGTCGCCGAAGTCGCCGACCTCCTCCTGCCACTCGAGCACCTGGCGCAGCCAGGCGATCTTGTCCTCGTAGCTGGCGCTGCGGGCGTTGGTGTCGTGGCCCTTGTAGCGCCAGTGGGCACAGACCCCGAGCTCGGCCTCCTCGTGCATCGAGAAGGTGCGGATCTGGATCTCCAGCACCTTGCCCTCGGGGCCGAACACCGCGGTGTGCAGCGACTGGTAGCCGTTCTTCTTGGGGTTGGCGATGTAGTCGTCGAACTCCGTGGGCACGTGATGCCAGCGCGAGTGGACGATGCCGAGCACGGTGTAGCAGTCGGTGATCTCGGGGACCAGGATGCGCACCGCGCGGATGTCGTGGACCTGGGAGAAGTCGATGTGCTTGCGCTTCATCTTCCGCCAGATCGAATAGATATGCTTGGCGCGCCCGTCCACCTGGTACTGATGGATGCCCTGGGCCTCCATCAGCCCCTCGAGGGTGGACACCACGTCCTCGATGTAGCGGTTGCGATCGAGGCGCTTCTCGGCCAGCTGGCGGGCGATGGTCTTGTAGTCCTCCTCGTGCAGGTAGCGGAAGGACAGGTCCTCCAGCTCCCACTTGAGATGGCCGATGCCCAGCCGGTGGGCCAGCGGTGCGTAGATATCGAACACCTCGCGGGCCACCTGCAGGCGCTTCTCGCGCGGCGCATCGCGCACCTGGCGCAGCGCGCAGGTGCGCTCGGCGATCTTGATCAGCGCCACACGCACGTCGTCGATCATGTTGACCAGCATCTTGCGCAGGTTGTCCTGCTGGTCGTGCTGGCTCAGCCCCTGGCTCGGCATCTGGGAGGTGCTGATGGCGGCCATCTGCAGCACGCCGTCGATCAGCCCGGCGACCTCATGGCCGAAGCGCTTGGTGACCTCGGCCAGGTCGATCAGCCCCTCGCGCACCGCGCGATACAGCACCGCGGCCTCGAGGGCCGGCTGGTCGAGGCGCAGCTCGCCGAGGATATCGGCCATTTCCAGGCCCATGCGGAAGCTCGAGCCGTCCTTGAGCCAGGTCTTGTGAGGCCGGTCGGACTCCTGCTCGAGTCGCTGGGCCAGCTCGCAGGCCACGCGCATCTCGTCGCCGTCGCGCAGCTTGACGTCGTCCTGGAGACGCTCGACCCAGCGGGGGATATCGACCGTCCCCCACTCGGTCAGGGGCTGATCTTCCCGCACTTTAACCATCGCTTGACGCTCCTTCGTCCCGCTGCCCGGCGTCCGGGTGCTCGAGCAGCAGCATGGATTCCAGATGGGCGGTGTGGGCGAACATGTCGGCCACCGCCCACCGCCGGATGACGTAGCCCGCCTGCACCAGATGCGCGGCATCCCGCGCCAGGGTGGCCGGGTCGCAGGATACGTAGAGCACCTGCGGCACCGGTCGTTCGGCCAGCGCCCGGCACACGGCCTCGGCGCCGTCGCGGGGCGGGTCGAGCAGCACGTGGCGCAGCCCGGGCGCGTCGAACAGGGCGCCCACGGCCTCGCTGCGGTTGAGGTCGGCCTGACGGGCCGTCACCTCGAGCGCGTTGCAGCGGGCATTGTCGGCCAGCCGTTCGACCATCGCCGGGCTGCCCTCCACCGCCGTCACCTCGGCGCCCAGGGCCGCCAGCGGCAGGCTGAAGTTGCCGACCCCGGCGAACAGGTCGAGCACCCGCTCGCCGGGCGCCAGCGGCGAGAGCCATGCCAGCGCCTCGGTCACCATGCGCCGGTTGACCGCCTCGTTGGCCTGCAGGAAATCGCCGGGGGCGAAACCCAGCCGCAGCGAGCGTTCGTCGACCGCCAGGTGAGCGTGCAGGTCCGGCGCCGGCGTCAGCCATTCGAAGGTCGGCGATTCGCGCCCCACCCAGCGGGCCAGATGCAAGCCGCGGGCCAGGGCGAACTCGCGCCAGCGGCGGGTATCGGCGTCGTGCTCGCGCAGCTGGCGGACCACCAGGGTCACGCCGGCGTCGCTCGAGGACAGCTCCAGATGGCCGACCTGCCGCGGCGCCTCCAGTTCGGCCAGATGCCGGTGCAGCGGCGCCAGCAGGGCGGCCAGCGCCGGCACCAGAATGGGGCAATCGTCGAGATCCACCAGCCGGTGACTGTGCCGGGCGCGGAAGCCCAGGTGCACCCCGCCCTCGGCATCGACCTTGACGCCGAGGCGCGCCCGGCGCCGATAGCCCTCACCGACCTCCGCCAGCAGCTCGGGCTCGCCGTCCGGGGCGATGCCCTGGCGGGCCAGCAGCTCGCGCAGCACCGCCTGCTTGTGACGACGCTGCCCGTCCAGGCTCAGGTGCTGCAGGTCGCAGCCGCCGCAGGTGCCGTAGTGGACGCAGGGCGGCGTGACGCGCTCGGGCGAGGCCTCGACCACCTCGCGCACGTGGGCCTCGTCGAAGCGCTGGCGGGTCCGATGCACGGCGATCTCGACGCGCTCGCCCGGCAGGGCTCCGTCGACGAACACCGTCTTGCCGTCGGCCAGACGCCCCACGCCGCGACCGTCATGGGCCAGGCCATCGATCGTCAGGATGGCGCCCTGATCGCCGCCGCCACGGGCGGCCTTCTTGCCGCGTTTCGCCGTCTGCAGCCCCGAGACGCCGGAGCTCGCCCGCGCGGGGCGTCGTTGTCCCAGCCCCATCTCAGGACTCCGGGGCGAACAGGCCGGTGGACAGATAGCGGTCGCCGCGGTCGCAGACGATGAACACGATCACCGCGTTCTCGACCTCCTCGGCAACGCGCAGCGCCCCGGCCAGAGCCCCCCCGGACGACACGCCGGCCAGGATGCCCTCGTCCCGGGCCAGGCGACGCATATGATCCTCGGCCTCGGCCTGGCCGATGTCCAGCACCCGGTCGACGCGGGCGGGTTCGAAGATGCCCGGCAGATAGGCCTCGGGCCAGCGGCGGATACCGGCGATGCTGGCGCCGTCTTCCGGCTGCAGGCCGACGACCTGCACCTCGGGGCTCTGCTCCTTGAGGTAGCGCGAGACGCCCATGATGGTGCCGGTGGTGCCCATGGAGCTGATGAAGTGGGTGATGGTGCCACCGGTCTGCTCCCACAGCTCGGGGCCGGTGCCCTGGTAGTGTGCCAGCGGATTGTCGGGGTTGGCGAACTGATCGAGCGGCTTGCCCTCACCCCGGGCGATCATCGTCTCGGCCAGGTCGCGGGCCGCCTCCATGCCCCCCTCGCGGCTGACCTCGATCAGCTCGGCACCGTAGGCGGCCATGGCCTGCTTGCGCTCGCTGGAGGCGTTCTCCGGCATGATCAGGATCAGTCGATAGCCCTTGATCGCCGCGGCCATGGCCAGGGCGATGCCGGTATTGCCCGAGGTCGCCTCGACGAGGGTGTCGCCCGGAGTGATGGTACCGCGCGCCTCGGCCTGCTCGAGCATGGACAGCGCCGGACGGTCCTTGACCGACCCGGCCGGATTGTTGCCCTCGAGCTTGGCGAGCAGGGTGTTGTTGCGCCCTGCCGTGATGCGCTTCAGGCGGACCAGCGGCGTGTGGCCGATGGTCTCCTCCAGGGTGGGGAAATGCATGCAACCGTCCTTCTGGAAACGTCTTTTCGGCATTATATCCTCGGGCACCGACACTGGACAGGCATCCTGTTCGGCTGTGGCATACTGGGCCACGACACTCCAGCCGACGAGCCCTCCCGATGTCCTTGAAGACCCGCCTGATGCTGGCCATCCTCGCCCTGCCCCTGGTGCTGTTCACACTGCTGTTGGTAGGGGTCACGGAACTGGAAGATCGCCACCATCGCCAGCAGCTGCGCGAGCGCCTGACCCAGGCCACCGGCCTGCTGACGCCGAGCCTGGGCCAGGCGCTGGCGGAGGGTGCCACACGCGAGCTGGAGGTCCTCGCCGATCGCCTGCTCGACCTGGAAGACGTGCGCGCCCTGAGCATTCGCGATGCCGATGGCCAGCGCCGGCTGGAACTGGGTCGACTGCGACAGGCCGCGGATCTCTCGCCGCAAGAGGGCCCGGCGCTGATCGAGGACGGTCGTCACTGGCGGCTGCAGGCGGCGCTGCCCGGGGCGCCCGGCGCCCTGCTGATGCTGGACATCGACGCCTCGACGCTGCCACTGACCTACTATCGCCACCTGGCCGGCGGCGGGCTGCTGCTGATGATCGTGGGTCTGCTGCTGTTCCTGGTGGGCTACGGCCTGAGCCGGCGGCTGACCCAGCCGCTGGAAGACGTCACCCGCTCGCTGGAGTGGCTGACCGCCGGCGGTGCCCCTCAGCCCCTATCGGTGCCGAAGGAAACCGAGCTGGCCCGCCTCGCCCAGGGACTCAACGCCCTGGGTGAGCACCTGGCCTCGGCCCGCGACGACCTGCAGGCCCAGATCGAACAGGCCACCGGCGAGCTGCAGGAATCGATGGAAACCATCGAGGTGCAGAACATCAAGCTGGACCTGGCACACCGCCGCGCCCTGGAGGCCAACCGTGCCAAGTCGGAGTTCCTGGCCAACATGAGCCACGAGATCCGCACCCCGCTCAACGGCATCATCGGCTTCTGCCGCCTGCTGCAACGCACCGAGATGGCCCCTCGCCAGCGCGAATGGCTCGACCACGTGCAGCGTGCCTGCGACAACCTGCTGATGCTGGTCAACGACGTGCTCGACTTCTCCAAGATCGAGGCCGGTCGCCTGGAGCTCGAGCACGCCGAGCTCGACATGGTGGCACTGGTCGACGAGGTGCTGGGCCTGCAGGCGCCCCAGGCCCAGCCCAAGGGCATCCAGGTGCTCGGCCTGGTCTATGACGACGTGCCCGACACGCTGAGCGGCGACCCGCTGCGCATCCGCCAGGTACTGACCAACCTGGTCGGCAACGCGGTGAAATTCACCGAGCACGGCGACGTCATCGTCCGCGTCATGGTCGAACAGCGCAGCGGCGGACACGTGGTGCTACGCGTGGCGGTCAGCGATACCGGCATCGGCATGAGCGACGACGCCCAGCGCCGGCTTTTCCAGGCCTTTCGCCAGGCCGATGCCAGCCACCAACGCGAGTTCGGCGGCACCGGCCTGGGCCTGGCCATCAGCCGTCAGCTGGTGGAGCAGATGGGCGGCAAGATCTGCGTCGAGAGCGCCCCGAACGAGGGCTCGACCTTTGCCTTCACCCTGCCGCTGGCCTGCCCGCCGGATGCCGCGGAAGAACGCGAGCCCGAAATCAGGCTGGACGGCCAGCGAGTGGTGCTGCAGGAACCCCACGGGCCGACCCGCTCCGCCCTGCGGCATCTGCTGGGCCGCTGGGAAGGCCGCGTGATCGGCGAGGAGCGAGCGCCTGGCCACGACGCCTCACTGGCGGTGTTGGGTCTGACCGATGCCGACCTCACCCCATCGGGACAGGCGGCCCTGCAGCGGCGACTGGAGTGCCTGGGATGCCCGGCGATGCTGCTGGTCAACGCCAGCCCGCCAGACCTGCCGGCACTGCCGCTGCCTCACGGCGGCGAGGTCCTGAGCAAGCCGCTATCCAGGCGAACGCTGGTGGAATCGGTCAGCCGCGCCCTGACGCGGGCCCGTCGCGACCCGCAGCCGGATCGCCAGACGCAGGCGCCCCACGGGCCGCTGAGCCTGCTGGTGGTGGATGACACCGAATCCAATCGCCTGCTGCTGCAGGAACTGATCAGCGGCCCGCAGCTGGAGGTGGGGCTTGCCGCCAGCGGCGAGGAGGCGCTGGCCATGGCCGAGGAAAGATGCTTCGACGTGGTGTTGATGGATATCCGCATGCGCGGCATGGACGGGGTGGAAACGACGCGCGCCCTGCGCGCGCTGGGCGGACACTGGCGTCACGTGCCGATCATCGCCGTCACCGCCCATGTGCAGAACGAGCAGCGTCGCCAGCTGCTGCAGAACGGGCTGGACGGCGTGCTCGAGAAGCCGCTGGACACGGCCCAGCTGTCGAGCCTGCTGCGCCATCATATGGGCGTGGGCCTGGCGCTGGACGAAGACGACGAGGCGCCGAGGGCCGACCCGGCCACCGATAACGAGCTGGCCTCGGTGGACCTGGCCCTCGGCACCCAGCTGGCCGGCGGCCGCGAGGCCCTGGCCCGCAAGCTGCTGGGCCAGCTGATCGATTCGCTGGACGAGAGCGAGGCCCAGGTTCGCCAGGCCATGAAGGACGGCGACGCCGAGGCGCTGCTCGACGCCATTCACGCCCTCAACGGCGCCTGCCGCTACTGCGGCGTGCCGCGCCTGGGGCTGCTGGCCGAGACCCTGGAGACCCGGCTGCGCTCCCGCGGGCTGGACGCGGTCACGCCGCTGCTGCCGGACCTCTACGCGGCCATGGCCGCGCTGCGCGACTGGCAGGCGGCTCAGCCCACCTCGACGTCGCCGTCCGGCGCCTGATCGGGCGAGGTGCCGGATCGCTCCGGCACCTCGCCTCAGGCCTCGAGCACCACGAAGGCCACGGCGAAGGCCGCCTCGTCGGACAGCGACAGGTGAAGGTTCCTGACGCCTTCGGCCTCGGCCAGCTCCCGGGCACGCCCGGACAGCACCAGCGCCGGGCGCCCCAGGGCATCGTTGACGACCTGGATCTCGGTCCAGCGCATGCCGTGACGCAGCCCGGTGCCCAGCGCCTTGACGAAGGCCTCCTTGGCGGCGAAACGCTTGGCCAGGAAGGCGGCCGTCTGACCGCGCTCCCGGTAGCCCACCAGCTCGTCGTCGCCCAGCACCCGCCGGGCGAAGCGCTCGCCGTGACGCGCCTGGGCGGCCTCGAAGCGCGCCACCCGGGCGATATCGGTGCCGACCCCGAGGATCATCCGCAGCAGCCGCCGTCGGCCTGATGGTCGTGATCATGCTCGTGGTCGTGCTCGTCGAGCGCCGCCACGAATCCCGCCTCCTGGCCGGCGATCGCCAGGCGCTTCATCTCCGCCACCGCCTCCTTGAGGCCGACGAACAGCGAGCGCGCGATGATGGCGTGGCCGATGTTGAGCTCGCAAAGCCCCGGGATGGCGGCGATGGCCTCGACGTTGTGGTAGTGCAGGCCGTGGCCGGCGTTGACGGTCAGCCCCAGCTCGCTGGCCATCTCCGCGGCGGCCACCAGGCGGGCGTGCTCGGCGGCCGCATCCGCGCCGGTGGCCTCGGCATAGGCCCCGGTGTGCAGCTCGATCACCGGCGCCCCGGCCTTGGCCGCCGCCTCGATCTGCGCCGGTTCCGGGTCGATGAACAGCGACACCTCCGAGCCCGCCGCGGCGAGTCGGCGGCAGGCCGCCTCGATCGCCTCGAAGCCGCCGACCACATCCAGACCGCCCTCGGTGGTCAGCTCCTCGCGCTTCTCCGGCACCAGACACACGTGGGCCGGGCGAATCTCCTCGGCCATCGCCAGCATCGCCTCGGTGACCGCCATCTCCAGATTCATGCGCGTGTTGAGCACCTCGGCCAGCAGCCGCACGTCACGCTCCTGGATGTGCCGGCGGTCCTCACGCAGGTGAACGGTGATGCCGTCGGCCCCGGCCTCCTCGGCCAGCAGCGCCGCCTGGACGGGATCGGGATAGCGGGTGCCGCGCGCCTGACGCAGGGTGGCGATATGGTCGATGTTGACGCCGAGCAGGATGCGGGGAGGATGCATGGGGAACTCTCCAGGTCCGGAATACGAGGAAAACAGGGTCACAAGGATAAGGGTAAGCGGACGGTCGCCCAAGCGCCCTGGGCTGCCGTTCGGCACAGGCCGTTCAGCCGCGGGCGGCGTCCTCGCCGGCCCGGCGGCGCGCCACCAGCTGCTGCATCCACTCGCGGGAGCGCAGTGGCCGGCTGCCCAGCAGCGGCGCCAGCGCCGCCCGGGTCACCGCCTTGGCCGGGCCGGCGAGACCCGGCTCGCGCCAGTCGCCGCCGGACAGCAGCTTGAGCGTACGGCCGTCGATGCCGCGCTCGGCGGCCACGAAGGCGCGGGAATCGACGTCGAGGCGATAGCGGGTCTGGGGATCGAGGGCCTCACCGCCCGGCGTGCAGAAGCGCGGCTCGGCATCCAGCGCCTCGAGCAGCGACAGTTCCAGGCGACGCAGGGCACCGGCCCGGCCGTCCGGGCGCGGCAGCGCCTCCAGGGCGGCGGCGTAGAAGGCGAAGACGTCGCCCACCGGCAGCTCCACCGGCAGCAGCCGGGTGAGCAGCTCATTGGCGTAGAGACCGCACAGCAGCCCCTCCCCCACCAGCATCGCCGCCGGCGCTCGACTCTCCATCAGCGACAGGCGCTTGAGCTCGCCCTGACCGCTCCAGGTGATGTGCAGCGGCGCGAAGGGCTGCAGGGTCGCCCGGGCACGACTCCCCGGGCGCTGCACGCCTCGCGCCACGGCCCGCACGCGCCCGTGATCGAGCGTCAGAAGCTCGACCAGGGCGCTGGTCTCGCGGTAGGGGCGCTTGTGCAGCAGATAGGCTGGCTGGGGTTGCATGATCGGTCCTTCGGCCAAGCGGCCAAGCGGCCAAGCGGCCAAGCGGCCAAGCGGCCAAGCGGCCAAGCGGCCAAGCGGCCAAGCGGCCAAGCGGCCAAGCGGCCAAGCGAAGGATAACGGCCAGGTCGCAAGGGGCCAGGCGCTCACCGCTCCTGGCGACCGCTATCCTGGCTGACCGGCGCTTGGCGCTTAACGGTCAGTCCAGGTCGTAGCCCAGGCTCTTCAGGGCCCGCTCGTCGTCGGACCAGCCGCTCTTGACCTTGACCCAGAGGTTGAGCATGACCTTGGCGTCCAGCGCCCGTTCCATGTCGAGGCGTGCCTCGCGGCCGATCTTCTTGATCCGCTCACCGCGCTCGCCGATCAGGATCTTCTTCTGACCGTGGCGCTCGACCATGATCAGGGCGCTGATGTGCACCACCCGGCCCTCGTCGCGGAACTCCTCGATCTCGACGGTCATCTGGTAGGGCAGCTCGTCGCCAAGCTGGCGCATGACCTTCTCGCGAACCAGTTCGGCAGCCAGGAAGCGCTGACTCTTGTCGGTGACCTGGTCCTCGGGGAAGTAGTGGATGCTCTCGGGCAGGTGCTTGGCGACCTCGGCCTCCAGCGCCTCCACATGGGTGCCGTGCTTGGCGGCGATCGGCACGATGGCGGCGAAGTCCCGCCGCGCGCCGACCGATTCCAGCCAGGGCAGCAGCTCCTTCTTGTCCTTGAGACGGTCGACCTTGTTGACCGCCAGGATCACCGGCACCTCGACCTTGGCCAGGCGGTCGAGCACCACCTGGTCTTCCTGGGTCCAGCGTGTGCGATCGATGATGAAGACCACCGCATCCACGTCACGCAGGGCCTGGGTGGCGGCCTGGTTCATGAAGCGGTTGATGGCCTTGTCACGATCCTTCTCGAGGATGTGGATGCCCGGGGTGTCGACGTAGATGAACTGATCGTCGTCCTCGGTCTTGATGCCCATGACCTGATGGCGCGTGGTCTGCGGGCGCCGCGAGGTGATGGAGATCTTCTGGCCGAGGATGCGGTTCATCAGCGTCGACTTGCCGACGTTGGGGCGGCCGACGATGGCCACGAAACCACAGCGTTGCGTCATGAGCGACCTCCATGGCCTTCGAGGTGGGACAGGGCCATCTCGGCGGCCTGCTGTTCGGCGTGGCGGCGGCTGGAACCGATCCCCAGGGTATGCTCCTCGAGCATCTCGACGTGACATTCGACGGTGAAGGTCTGGGCATGGGCCTCGCCCTCCACCGAGATCACCTCGTAGCGCGGCAGCGCCGACTGACGCGACTGCAGGAACTCCTGCAGCCGGGTCTTGGGATCCTTCTGGGTATCCTGCAGGTTGATGTCCTCCAGGCGCTCGGCGTACCAGGCCAGCACGCGGGCACGAGCGGTTTCCATGCCGGCGTCCAGATAGATGGCGCCGATCACCGCCTCGACCGCATCGGCGAGGATCGAGTCGCGGCGATGGCCGCCGCTCTTCATCTCGCCGGAGCCCAGCAGCAGGTGGCCGCCAAACTCCATCTCACGAGCCAGCTCGGCCAGGGTCTGGCCCTTGACCAGCCGCGCGCGCAGGCGCGACAGCTGCCCTTCCCGCGCCTGCGGGAAGCGCTGGAAGAGGTCCTCGGCGATGACGAAGTTGACGATGGAGTCGCCGAGAAACTCCAGGCGTTCGTTGTTGCGGCCGCCGTAGCTGCGATGAGTCAGGGCCAGCTCGAGCAGGTCGGGCTGCGCGAAGTCATGGCCGATGCGACGGCTGAATTGGGTCAGGGAATTGCTCACGAAGCTCCTGCTATGTCATGCAAGGAATGCCGCTCCCGGCATTCATTGGATACGGCGTACACTGGTGAAACTCGGCAGCCCGCCATCCCAGTGCATCCAGACGGCGAAGGCCTTGCCCACGATGTTCTCCTCCGGCACGAAACCCCAGTAGCGGCTGTCGTTGGAGTGATCGCGATTGTCTCCCATCATGAAGTAGTGATCGGGAGGTACCGTGATCTCGCGCATCTGCGGGCCGGGATCGCGTGGATTATTGTAGATAGGGTGCAGCGCCTCGCCCAGCCGCTCTTCCAGCAGCCGCTCGCCGGGCGCCGACTCGGGGCCGCTCTCGAGCAGTGACTTGGGCACCGGTTCGCCGTTGACGAACAGCTGCTTGCCCTCGTAGCGAATGCGATCACCCGGCAGGCCGATCACCCGCTTGATGAAGTCGACCGACGGATCGTTGGGGAAACGGAACACCATGACGTCGCCGCGCTCGGGCTCACCGAGATCGGCGATCTTGGTGTCCAGCACCGGCAGGCGCAGGCCATAGGAGAACTTGTTGACCAGGATGAAATCGCCCACCTCGAGGGTCGGGCGCATCGAGCCCGACGGGATCTGGAAGGGTTCCACCACGAAACTGCGCAGCACCAGCACCACCAGCAGCACCGGGAAGAAGGAGCGCGCATAGTCCACCGGCCAGGGCTCTCGGAGCGCCCTCTCGCGGGTGGCGGGATCGGCGCCCTCGGTGGTGCCGGCCTCGACGCTGGCCGTCAGGCGCGACCGGCGCGCCGGCCGCCACCACACCAGGTCGAGCAGCCAGATCGCGCCGGTGGCCAGCACGGCCACCGTCAGCAGGAGAGTGAAGTCCATCGGTCGTTGCCTTCCCTAGTCGTCGTTGACCTTGAGCACGGCGAGGAAGGCATCCTGGGGAATTTCCACCCGGCCGACCTGCTTCATGCGTTTCTTGCCCGCCTTCTGCTTCTCGAGCAGCTTCTTCTTGCGCGAGGCATCGCCGCCGTAGCACTTGGCGGTCACGTTCTTGCGCATCGCCTTGACGGTGGAGCGCGCCACCACCTGGCCGCCGATGGCCGCCTGGATGGCCACGTCGAACATCTGACGCGGAATCAGCTCCTTCATCTTCTCGACCAGCGCCCGACCACGGGCATGGGCATGGTCGCGGTGGATGATGATGGCCAGGGCATCGACCCGGTCGCCGTTGATCAGCACGTCGAGACGCACCAGCTGGGCGGCCTCGAAACGCTCGAAGTTGTACTCGAGCGAGGCGTAGCCCCTGGAGATCGACTTGAGGCGGTCGAAGAAGTCCATCACCACCTCGGCCATGGGCAGCTCGTAGGTGAGCTGGATCTGGCTGCCGAGGAACAGCATGTCGAGCTGGGTGCCGCGGCGCTGTTCGCATTCGGCGATGACGTTGCCGACGAACTCCTGGGGCACCAGGATACTGGCCCGCACCACCGGCTCGCGCATCTCCTCGACGTCGGCCATGTCGGGCAGCTTGGACGGGTTGGAGACGTAGCGAACCTCGCCGTCCTTCATCAGCAGCTCATAGATGACCGTCGGCGCGGTGGTCAGCAGGTCGAGGTTGTACTCGCGCTCCAGCCGCTCCTGGATGATCTCCATGTGCAGGGTGCCGAGGAAGCCGACCCGGAAGCCGAAGCCCAGGGCGTCGGAGTTTTCCGGCTCGTAGTCCAGCGAGGCATCGTTGAGCGCCAGCTTCTCCAGGGCGTCGCGGAACTCCTCGTAGTCGTCGGAGGAGACCGGGAACATGCCGGCATAGACCTGCGGCTTGACCTTCTGGAAGCCCGGCAGACGCTTGACGTCGGGCGTCTTGGCGTGGGTGATGGTGTCGCCCACCGGCGCGCCGTGGATGTCCTTGATGCCGGCGACCACGAAGCCGACCTCGCCGGCGCGCAGGACGCCGGTCTCGCGGCGCAGCGGGGTGAAGATGCCGACCTCGTTGGCCTGCCAGTCGCGGCCGGTGGAGGTCATGCGGATCTTGTCGCCCTTCTTCAGCGTGCCGTCGAAGATCCGCACCAGCGACACCACGCCCAGGTAGTTGTCGAACCAGGAGTCGATGATCAGCGCCTGCAGCGGCGCCTCGGCATCGCCCTTGGGCGGCGGAATGTCGCGCACCAGGCGCTCGAGCAACGCATCGATGCCGAGCCCGCTCTTGGCCGAGACCTGGCAGGCGTCGGTGGCGTCCAGCCCGATGATCTCCTCGATCTCGGTGGCCACCTTGTCCGGGTCGGCCTGCGGCAGGTCCATCTTGTTGAGCACCGGCAGCACCTCGAGGCCCTGCTCGATGGCGGTGTAGCAGTTGGCCACCGACTGGGCCTCGACGCCCTGGCCGGCGTCCACCACCAGCAGCGCCCCCTCGCAGGCATACAGCGAGCGCGAGACCTCGTAGGAGAAGTCCACGTGCCCCGGGGTGTCGATGAAGTTCAGCTGATAGGTATTGCCGTCCGCGGCCTGATAATCCAGCGTCACCGACTGGGCCTTGATGGTGATGCCGCGCTCACGCTCCAGGTCCATGGAATCGAGGACCTGCTCCTTGAGCTCGCGTTCGGTGAGCCCGCCACAGGTCTGAATCAGGCGGTCGGCCAGGGTCGACTTGCCATGATCGATGTGGGCGATAATGGAGAAGTTCCGTATCCCATTGATTACTTTGCGGTTATCGCTTTCTGACATTCGAAAAGATCCGGTTCGTGTACACAACCCTATACCAACTACAGGCTTGCCGCCCTCTTCGGGTGCGTCGAGTGAGATGGCGGCATTGTAGCGGGATGCGCCTTCCAGATACAGCGACCCGACGGCGCAGGCCGTCGGGTCGCGGATCACGACGTGAGCGGGTCAGGCGCTCAGTCGTCGGCCAGACGCAGAGCCACGTAGTAGGAGCGGCCGTCGCGATAGAGGCGCACCGGCACCGCGCTGCCGGCCGGAAGCTCGGCGACCAGTTCGGCCAGCTGCGCCGGGCTCTCCACCGCCTGGCGGGCGATGCTGACCAGCACGTCACCGGGACGGATGCCGGCCGCCGCGGCGATGCCGTCCGGGTCGACCTGGGCCACCTGGACGCCATGATCCAGCTCCAGCTTGCGGCGCTGGGCCTCGTCCAGCGCCTGGACCACCACACCGAGGCGGGCGGGCGAGGCATCGCCGTCGCTGCCGTCACCGCCGGCCTTCTGACTGCCCGGCCACTCGCCGACCTCGACGTCCAGGGTCTGGCGATCGCCGTCACGCAGCACGGTGATCGCCACGTCGCCGCCCGGCGAGACTCGGCCGATCAGCCGCGGCAGGGTGCTGGAACGATCGACCGTCTGGCCGTTGACCGAGAGGATGACGTCGCCGGCCTGGAGACCACCCTCGGCCGCCGGCCCCTCGGGATCGAGATCGGCGATCAGGGCCCCCTCCGGATTGTCCATGCCGAAGGACTCGGCCAGCTCGCGGGACACCGGCTGGATCATCACGCCGAGCCAGCCGCGCTCGACGGAGCCGCTGGACTTGAGCTGATCGGCCACGTCCATCGCCACGTTGATGGGGATGGCGAAGGACAGCCCCATGAAGCCGCCGCTGCGGGTGAAGATCTGGGAATTGATGCCGACCACTTCGCCGTCGAGATTGAACAGCGGGCCGCCGGAATTGCCGGGATTGATCGCCACGTCGGTCTGGATGAAGGGCACGTAGGCGTCACGCGGCAGGGTGCGGTTGATGGCACTGACGATGCCGGAGGTCACCGAGTGATCGAAGCCAAACGGCGAGCCGATGGCCGCCACCCATTCGCCCACCTCGAGCTGGTCGGAGTCGCCGAGATCCAGGGTCGGCAGGTCGCTGGCTTCGACCTTGAGCACCGCCACGTCGGTCTTCTCGTCGGCGCCCACCAGCTCGGCCTCGAGCTCGCGGCGATCGTTGAGTCGCACCAGGATCTGATCGGCGCCGTCGACCACGTGAGCGTTGGTCATGATGTAGCCGTCTTCACTGATGATAAACCCGGACCCCAGCGACTGACGCTCCTCGCTGTGGCTGCGGCCATTGCCGTCGCCGCGGGGCATCGGCAGCTGGTCGCCGAAGAAGTGACGGAAGATCTCGGGGATCTCCTGATGGCCGAAGCCGCGCAAGGGCGAGTCGCGACGCTCGACCATGCGCGAGGTGGAGATGTTGACGACCCCCGGCGCGGCCTCCTTCACCAGCTCGGTGAAGTCCGGCAACTCGCGGGCCAAGGCGGACTGTGCGGAGAACAGCCCCACGACCAGCAGCACCCAGAGGGATAGCGTGCGCGTCATGCGTGTCATGAATGACTCCTGTGACAAGGTGCGATGAATGGCAAGGACAACTGCCCCACTTCTTTACCCCGACGAGGGCAAAAGGTTCAGCACGGCGGCCGAGCCGGCGCACCCGGCGTCGCCCAAGGGCGGCGGCACTCAGCGCGCGCCATCGCCGCTCGGCGCCGCCGCGGCAGCGCTCGACGCCCCGGCCGTGTGCGGCATCGGCTGTCCGCCCGCGTCCCAGGCGATGGACTCGACCACTCGCCGCAGCACGCCCGGCGGCAGCTCGCCCATGGCCACGATCTGGCGCGGATGGCCGCCCAGCTCGCGGTGCAGCACCGCCGCATGGGACACGCCCAGCCGATGGAGGCCGGGAATCAGGAGGTCGCGATCCTCGAGGGGTTCGACGAACAGGCTCAGGGCCGAGAGGCCGTCGCCATAGACCCGATGACTGCCCCCGGGACGCCGCTCGCCACCGGGCGACACCGGCTGGGCCACGAAGCCCTCCGGCAGCCATCCCGGTCGCCAGTCCACCTCGGGAAGCGACGCAGGCGAGGCCAGCTCAATGCCGCCGCGATAGAGCTCCGGGGCACGCAGCTCGGTGATCTGGAAGGTCTCGAGCACCCTGCCCCGCTCGTCGAGCAGCATCTTCTTGAGCGGCAGGGCGGTATCGGCGTCGAGCCACAGGCGATGGCCGTAGCGATGGTCGTCGAGGGGCTCGATGTCCAGCCGCACGCTCGAACGGCCCGCGATGCGGTCCATGCCGGACAGCTGGAGACGATAGAGGCCGTCGAGATGCGCGACGAGGGCCCCGGGCGGGGCCGCTTGAGAGGCATCCTGGGTAAGCCCGCCAGGGCCGGCGATGCGGCTCTGACGCTCGAAGGCGACGGCGGGCCCGTCGAGGAAGCGGGCGCGTTCGCGTTCGACGCCGTCGTGAATCTCGTGAGAGAGGGCCAGGGTGCGAACGCCATCGCTGCCGATGCGCACGGCCCTGGCCCGGAAGTCGTAGCAGTGACTGGCCCACAGGCTGCGCTCGTACCAGCCCGAGGCCGAGTCGGGCTCGTCCTCCTCGGCCAGCGGGGCACAGTCGAAGTCGGTGGAGACCGGAGACGCCTGAGCGACGGGCATCAGCGCGGCGGTCATGAGGGCCGCGCCGGCCAGCCGCCACGCCCCGGGGCGCACCGACCGTCTCCACCGGGCCAGCATCAGCGCTGCCCCAGCGACTCGCTTCCCGAGGCCCTGAGCAAGGGCATCCAGGGATCGCCCCCGGTGGCGGCCGCGCCCTCGGCGTGACGATCCAGATAGGACTGCAGCAGCAGCGCCTGCTGGCGATCCATGCGCAGCGACTGACGCTGCGCGGGGGACAGCACCATCGGCGCACCGGCGCCGACGGTCATCACGCCCTGCTCGCTGCCACCGCCGCCCTGGAAGATCGGCATGTCCACCAGCGACGCGCCCTGGCCGAAGGAGGAGCCGCCCAGCGATTCCAGTCCGGACGTCGCATGGGTGGCGGCGCTGGTGGCGCTGGTGGCGCTGGCGGTCGTGACGCCGGCATTGGACGCGCCAGCATTGGAGACCCCGGCGTTGGTCGCGACCGGTGAGTCGCCACCGCCCAGCGGGGAAGCGCCGTTGTAGAACTGCACGCCGGTGATCACCATCAGCGACACCGCCGCGGCGATGCCGGCACTGCGCCCCAGCGGCAGGGAACGGCGCGACGCCGGCTCGGGTTCCGCCATCGGCGTCGGCTCGTCCTCCAGCGCGGCCATGACGCCCACGGAGAGGTCGGCCGACATGTCGGCCTCGCTCTCGCGTCGCATCAGGCTGCGCATCAGATGGTAGCGGCGCCAGGCATCCGCCGCATCGGGCTCGTCATCCAGCGACTTGAGAACGCGCCGCAGCTCGAGCTCGTCCCCTTCGTTGTCCATTAGCGCAGAAAGCGATTCCCGTGCGTTCTGACTCATGTCTCTACACCCTCACAATCGTCAAGGCGACACTGCCTTGCAGCCTGTTGGAAGCCCGGATTCCCGACCATGCAGGCCGTCATGCCGGCCATGTCGAGAGGCCCCTGCCTCGTCGTGTATGAATCGGTCACCGCATATGACGTCACTGTCGCTCGACAGTTCAGCCAATCGGCAAAAACGATGGAAATTCGGCTCATTCGGTGACCGCTTCCTGGTTGCGCGACGTGGAGACCAGCGGCCGAATATGCTGGTCCACGGCCTCTCGGGCGCGGAAGATGCGCGAGCGCACCGTGCCGACCGGGCAATCCATGATGTTGGCGATGTCCTCGTAGGACAGCCCGTCGAGCTCGCGCAGGGTGATCGCCGTGCGCAGATCATCGGGCAGCGCCTCGATGGCCTCGAACACGGCACTCTGCAGCTCGTCACGCGCCATCGCCGCCTCGGGCGTCTCGATGTCGGCCAGCCGGCCGCTGTGATCGACCACCTCGGCATCGACGATATCCATGTCGCTGCCCGGCGGGCGACGCCCCTTGGAGACGAGATGATTCTTGGCGGTGTTGATGGCGATGCGATACATCCAGGTATAGAAGGCACTCTCGGCGCGAAACTTGCCCAGCGCCCGATAGGCCTTGATGAAAGCCTCCTGCGCCACGTCCTGGACCTCGGCGTGGTCATGCACGTAGCGGCCGATCAGGCCGATGATCTTGTGCTGGTACTTCTTCACCAGCAGGTCGAAGGCGCGGGTATCTCCCTTGCGCGCGCGCTCGACGAGTTGCTGGTCGGTTTCCCGGTTGCTCATTCAACGCCTCCCCGTGGCGGGAGCTTGCCGCGACGTCCGCTGACGTCGCGATGAGACGGGTGTCGCTTCCATATGTATCAACCTAGACCCTGGGGTGAGCGTGCGCCGTTCTCGGCGGGAGACCAAGTGTTCCTGTTTCGCCGGTCGGCATCAAGCCTGGACACCGCCACGAGGCCCGAGCGGACGCGGCTAACCATGGGGCGCCGCCGACGCGAGCGCTCAGACAGCCGAGACGGCCGGAGAGTTCCGTCTTCGATTGAATTTGCCTGTCACGCGGGCGATAGTAGGCGTTTGACGCCGCAACAGCGCTGACACGATACAGGTAGCAGAATTCCATGTCCGAGCAACAGGTCAACAACCTCAACGTCCTGGCCGAAGACGTCCTCCTCCCCCCGGCCGACCTCAAGCGGGAAATCCCGCTCTCCGAGGAGGCCGAACGCACGGTGATCGAGGGTCGCCAGGTCATCCAGAACATCCTCGACGGCAGCGATCCCCGCCTGCTGATGGTAGTCGGCCCCTGCTCGATCCACGACGTCGATGCCGCCCTCGACTATGCCCGCCACTTGCGCCGCCTGGCCGATCAGGTCAAGGACAGCCTCTTTATCGTGATGCGCGTCTATTTCGAGAAGCCGCGCACCACCGTCGGCTGGAAGGGCCTGATCAACGACCCGCATCTCAACGGCTCCTTCGAGATCGAGGAAGGCCTGCACATCGCCCGCCGCCTGCTGGTCGAGCTGGCCGAGATGGGCCTGCCGCTGGCCACCGAGGCGCTGGACCCGATCTCGCCCCAGTATCTGCAGGACTGCATCAGCTGGTCGGCGATCGGCGCGCGCACCACCGAATCCCAGACTCACCGCGAGATGGCCTCCGGCCTGTCCGGCCCGGTGGGCTTCAAGAACGGCACCGACGGCAGCCTCGACGTGGCCGTCAACGCCCTGCAGTCGGTCGCCCACCCGCACAATTTCCTGGGCATCGACCAGGCCGGCAAGGTGGCGATCATCCGCACCCGCGGCAACCGCTACGGCCACGTGGTGCTGCGCGGCGGAAACGGCAAGCCCAACTACGACAGCGTCAGCGTGGCGCTGGCCGAGCAGGAGCTGCAGAAGGCCGGCGTGACGCCCAATATCATGATCGACTGCTCCCACGCCAACTCCAACAAGGATCCGAGCCTGCAGCCGCTGGTGCTGGAGAACGTCACCAACCAGATCCTCGAGGGCAACCGCTCGATCATCGGCCTGATGGTCGAGTCCAACATCGGCTGGGGCAATCAGAAGGTCCCCGAGGACCTGAGCCAGCTGACCTACGGCGTCTCCATCACCGATGCCTGCATCGACTGGGACGCCACCGAACAGGCCTTCCAGACCATGAACGACAAGCTGGCCCCGGCACTGGCCAAGCGTCGCGCCAAGGACTGATCGCCTCCGCCTGACGCGACGAGGGCCCGCCGAATGGCGGGCCCTCTGCGTTGCATTCCATGGCAAGGGCCCGCTACCCCGGCGCGCCCGGCCCTCGAATCAGCCTCCGGGCCCAGGGCATCGCCTCGGGGTACTGCTCGGCGTCCAGCACGAACTCCTGCCCCCGGGCCACGGCCTGCAGCGCGACCTCGTCGCCGCGCCGCGCCCAGCGCCCGGGATCGGCATGATAGGAAAGCGGCGCCCGACCCTCGCCGGGATGCCACCAGCCCGGCAGTCGCCACTGCGATACCGTCTCGGCGTCCGGCGCGGTCAGCCGCTGCCGGGGCGTCTCCCGAGGGAAGATCCCCGCTCCCGGCAGCCCGCCGCCTTCGCCGCCGGGCAACGCCAGTTCGTCACGCGCGATATAGAGCGCATTGCGCGCCTCGCCGAGCCGCTGGCAGTGCGGGTGCTCGGCAGCCCACTCGAGACCCGCCGGCAGATGATCGCCCAGCATCAGCGCCTCGCCCACCTGCAGCCAGCCCCATAGCACATGTCGCGGCCGCGCCTCGGGCACGAAGCGCCAGCCACCATCGACGCGCTCGATGTCGCGAAACAGCCCGAAGAACAGGAACAGGTCGCCAGGCCCCACGCCCTGGTTGCGCAGATGGCCCTGGGCCGCGCCCCGCTGTCCGAACAGCGGCGTCCAGCCCGCTGGGCGCGGATGCTGGTCGGCCCGCAGGTCGGGATCCAGATGCGCCCCGTGACCCGGCGAGACACGCCCCCGGGTCAGGTCCTGTACCAGCGGCCCGAGCGGCTCGCCCTGCTGCGTGATCGCCTCGTAGGGCATCACCGACTGAGGATCGGGAATCGGCAGCGCCAGCAGCCGGCCGTCGGGCAGGATCGGGTTGGGCACCCCGCCGGCAGAGGTATCGAAGCCCTTGCGGCTCAGGATCAGTTTCATCGGGTCTCCGGTCGGTAGGCGCGATCGACGCGCGCGGCATGGTGGCCAACGGCGGCGCGGGTTTCAAGCGTCAGCGGCCAGCGTGGAGCGGGCCGTTTGCCGGTCCGGCACGCCTCGGCTAGCTTGAGGCATGAGGCGCCCCCTGCCACGAGGAGCCCGGATGCCCGAGTCGACGGAACCTTCGATCCTCGCGACCGCGCTGCACTGGCTCGCGCCCTGGGAATTCGAGCCGCTGTGGGGGCTGGCCTGCCTGGCGGCGCTCGGCATCTACTGGCGCGGCGTGCGCCACCTGCGTACGCTCGACCCGGGCGCCCCGCCACCGGGATGGCCGAGGCACGCGACCTTCCTGATCGGCCTGACGCTGATCTACGTCGTGAGCCAGACCCGCTACGACTACCTCGCCCAGTACATGTTCTTTCCCCACCGGGCGCAGCATCTGGTACTTCACCACGCGGCCCCCTTCCTGCTGGTGCTGGCCACGCCGCCCCGGGTGCTGGCCGCCGGGCTGCCGCCCCGGGCCTCGTCGGTGCACCGCCTCGCCCGCCCGCTGCTCGACCTGCTGCAGCATCCGCTCGTCGCGCCGCTGCTGTTCGTCGGCCTGATCGCTTTCTGGCTGACCCCGTCGGTGCACTTCGACGCCATGCTGAGCCGCCGCCTCTACCAGCTGATGAACTGGAGCATGCTGCTCGACGGCCTGCTGTTCTGGTGGCTGGTGCTGACGCCTCACGGTCGACTCGGCCCGGGGCGACGCATCCTGCTGCTGCTGGCGGTGATTCCGCCGCAGATCCTGATCGGCGCCTACCTGACCTTCAGCCCCACGGTGCTGTTCGATGTCTACGAGGTGTGCGGGCGCGCCTGGCCGCTGGCGCCGCTGGTCGACCAGCAGATCGGCGGGCTGATCACCTGGATTCCGGCCACCATGATGAGCGTACTCGGTACCCTGATCGTGCTGCGCCAGCTGCGCCGCGGCGACAGCCAAGGACACCGGCATCCGTCATCGCCGGCCCACCCCTAGCTCCACGAAGGAGACGCCATGCGCCGCGCCCCGCTGACCTCGCTTGCCCTATGCGCCCTGTTGACCCTGGTCGGCTGCGGCGACAAGGCGTGGCAGACCAAGGACATCGCCCCACTGATGCCGCCGCTGGCCTTCACGCTGATCGACGAACGCGGCGAGACGGTCGAGGCCGGCCACTATCGCGGCGACGTGACCCTGCTGGTCTTCGGCTATACCCACTGCCCCGACGTCTGCCCCATCACCCTGGCTCGGCTCGCCGGCCAGCTGCGGTCGCTGCCGGCCGAGCGCCGGGATGACGTACGCGTGCTGTTCGTCTCGGTCGATCCGGACCGCGACGACCCCGAACGGCTCGCGGCCTACACCGACGCCTTCGGACCGGCCATCGTCGGCCTGACCGGCCGCCCGGCGCAGCTCGACGCCCTCACCAAGCGCTATCGGGTGACCTACGGCTATGGCGACAAGGACGCCGTCGGCGGCTATGCCGTCTCGCATCCGAGCGGCGTATTCGCCTTCGACCGAGCGGGCGATGCCCGGCTGCTGATCCGCGACGGCGACGGCCCCGAGGACGTGCGACACGACCTCGAGCGGCTGCTCGCCGAGGAAGGGTGATCTCACCCGGTGGTAAGCCATAACGCGCCGTTACTTGCCGTCGATCTCCCGGATGAAGGGCGGCAGCGCATCCAGCAGCGCGCGGCCATAGCGACGGGTCAGCACCCGGCGATCGAGCAGCGTGATGCGGCCGCGATCGGCCTCCTTGCGGATCAGCCGGCCGCAGGCCTGGACCAGCTTGATGGAGGCGTCGGGCACGCTGATGCGCATGAACGGATTGCCGCCCTGGCGCTCGATCCACTCGGCCAGCGTCGCGCCCACCGGATCGTCGGGCACCGCGAAAGGCAGCCGGGTGATGATCACATGAGTCAGGTAGTCACCGGGCAGATCGATGCCCTCGGCGAAGCTCGCCAGGCCGAACAGGATGCTGCCCTCGCCCTTGTCGATCTTCGCCCGGTGGCGCTCCACCAGCTCGCGCTTGGGCAGCCGGCCCTGGGCCAGCACCCGCTCCCGCGTGCCATCAGAGAGCGCGCGCTCCACAGCCCGCAGCTGGGCGCGGGAGGAGAACAGCGCCAGCACCGCCTCGTCGTTTCCGAGGGCTTCGACGAAGTCGACGATGGCGCGCTCGTGGCCCTCGCGGTCGGACGGGTCGGCCGCCTCGCGGGGCACGCTGAGCACCGCCCGGGAGTAGTCGAAGGGACTCGGCAGGCTCTGGTAGCGATAGCGGTTGGCGAGCCCGGCGCGCTCCTGCAGCCGCTCGAAGCGGCCCAGGGCGGTGAGGGTCGCCGAGGTCACCACGGCGCCGAAGCAGCGCTTCCACAGCGACTTGGCCAGGGTATGAGCGGCGGACACCGGGCTCGCCGAGAAGGTCAGCTCCGGGTCGCCGCCGAAGCGCTCCAGCGTCAGCCAGCGGGCCCGCGGCGGCTCGCCTTCCGGATCGGTCTCGGCGAAGGCCTGCCACAGGGCATGCGCCTCCAGCGCTCGGCCGTGGAGCAGCGCCACCAGCGGCAGCCAGGGCTCGGCCTGCTCCTTGGGCAGCCCGGTGGACTTCTCCGGGTCCAGGCTCTCGCGCAGGATATCGGCCATCGACTCCAGGGTCCGCGACAGCTCGGCGAACATCGTCACCAGACCATCGGCCTGTTCGCGCAGCGCGTCGGGGATTCGGCCCATCTCGAAGCGATGCTGGGCGCTGTCCTCGCCGTCGCCCAGGCCCTCGGGGCGCCCGGCGAGCTGATGGCCCAGCGAGAAGGCGTCGCCGAGGCGCGGCTCGAGCCCCTCGAACAGCGGCGGCAGGCTCGACAGCAGGCGCGCCAGCGTCGGCTGCACGGCCAGCGCCTGATTGAGCTCGGTGAGCGACTTCTTGAGCGTGCTCAGCCAGCGCAGGCCATGGCCCACGGCGAAGCGATGGGTGAAGTGGTTGAGCGCCTTGTCCGGCAGGTGGTGGCCCTCGTCGAAGACGTAGATGCAGTCGCCGGGGTCCGGCAGCACCACGCCGCCGCCCAGGGCCAGGTCGGCCAGCACCAGGTCGTGGTTGGCGACGATCACCTCGGCGCTGTCCAGCTCGCGCCGTGCGCGGAAGAAGGCACAGGCGCCGTAGTGTCCGCAGCGGCGATTCGTGCACTGGCGATGATCGACGGTCAGCTTGCGCCAGTGGGCGTCGTCGATGCCCTCCGGCCAGCTGTCGCGATCGCCGGCCCAGCGGCCGTTGCCGTAGGCCTCGCCGAGGGACTGGACGAGCTCTTGAAAATCGTCGCCGCCGCTGTCCAGGGCCTGCTCGAACAGCGACAGGGTGGGATTGTCGTCCTCGCCCCCGTCCATGGCCTGGTCGAGGCGCGCCACGCAGACGTAGCGACCTCGGCCCTTGGCCAGGGAGAAGTTGAAGGAGAGCCCGCTGTGGGCCTTGAGCGCCGGCAGGTCCTGGTGCAGCACCTGCTCCTGCAGGGCCACCGTGGCGGTGGCCACCACCAGGCGCTTGCCATGGGCCTTGGCCACCGGCAGCGCGGCGAGCAGATAGGCCAGGGTCTTGCCGGTGCCGGTGCCGGCCTCGAGCACGCAGACGTGCTCATGGCTGGTGCGCTGGCCGGCGTCGTCGGCCTCGATGCCGCCCAGGGTGCGGGCGATCTCGGCGATCATCAGCCGCTGGCCGTAGCGTGGGGTGAGGTCGAGGCCGTCGAGCACCTTGCGATAGGCGCCCTGGATCTCGCCCTTCAGGGCCTCGTCAAGCATGATGGGTCCATAGAGAAACGCGGCTGTTCCGGCGGCAGGGCGTCGCGAGGACGCGGTACATCCTTCCCTGGACGCTCCCTTTGTCCTGCGGCGCTCTCGCGTCCTGCTTCACTTGCAGGACCGGTGTTGGCCATCCTTGGCCAACCCGTTCGGCGAGTATCGCATCAGCCATGACAAAAGAGCCTCGCTTCACCCTGCCCCCGGCGCCGCTCGCCAGGGGAAAGCCGACCGTTGTGTCGTCTCGTCAAGCGGCGAAGCCGCGCCTGCGCTTCCAGGCGCGCAGCGCCGCTCCTCCAGCTTTACAGCAGCCCTTCCGGCGGATGCTCGCAGGGCAGCTTGTCGTTGATGAAGCGCTCGATCTCCGGCAGCGAGAAGGCGTCTTCCTCGCCCACGAAGCTGATCGAGACCCCCTTGGCGCCGGCGCGACCGGTGCGGCCGATCCGGTGGACGTAGTCCTCCGGATCCTCGGGCAGGGTGTAGTTGATGACGTGGCTGACGTCCTCGATGTGGATGCCGCGGCCGGCCACATCGGTGGCCACCAGCACCTGGATCTCGCCCTCGCGGAACTGCTCCAGGGTACTGATGCGCTGGTTCTGGGGCACGTCGCCGGAGATCATGGCGGCGTTGATGCCGGCATCCTTGAGCAGGCCGTCGAGCTTGCGTACCAGATCGCGGCGGTTGCCGAACACCATCACCCGATCGAAGCTCTCCTGCTGCAGCAGCTTGACCAGCAGCTTCGCCTTTTCCTCGTCGCCGACCAGGTAGACCCGCTGATCGATGTTGGCCGCGTTATCGACGGTGACCTCGATATCCACGTGGGTCGCATCGAGGGTCCACTGGCTGGCCAGATTGAGGATGTCCTCGGTGAAGGTCGCCGAGAACAGGAAGGTCTGGCGCTCCTCGGTCTTCGGCGTGTGACGGATGATGCGCTTGACGTCGGGGATGAAGCCCATGGAGAGCATCCGATCCGCCTCGTCCAGCACCAGTACCTCGACCTGGGAGAGATCGACGTCACGCTTCTGGTGGAAGTCCAGCAGCCGGCCCGGGGTGGCCACCAGGATGTCGAGCTGCTGGCCGAGGCCCTCGAGCTGCTTCTGGTAGTCCATGCCGCCGACCACGCTGGCCACGTTGAGCTTGGTGAAACGCGCCAGCGCCTTGGCGTCCTTCTCGATCTGCAGTGCCAGCTCGCGGGTCGGGGCCAAGATCAGCGCCCGCGGCGCGCCCGGCTTCTGGCCGTCCGGCGCCTCTTCCTCGAGGAAGTAGGCGAGGATCGAGATCAGGAAGGCGGCGGTCTTGCCGGTGCCGGTCTGGGCCTTGCCGACCACGTCGCCGCCGAGCAGCGTGTGAGTCAGCGCCTCGGCCTGGATCGGCGTGCAGTATTCGAATCCCTGAGCATGGATGGCACGCATCAGCGGCAGCGGCAGGTCGAAATCGTGGAAGCGCCACTTGCCCGCCACGGCGGGGACCTGGAACTGGCGCAGATCCCAGTTCGACTGGCGACGACGCGGCTTGCGGCGGCGACGCTTGGGCTTGCGGTTCTCGGTCTGGGCCGGTGCTGTGGTCTGTTCCGACTCGCTCATAGGCTGTGCTGTCTCGTCCATGTTCGTGGATGGAGGTGCATCGATGAGAGATGCGTGACGCAAACGCGCATTGTACCAGTCTCAGGCGCCGAGGGCGCGTCTGCTGTCGAAGGGAAGCCTCCGGCTGCTAGAATGGCGCCCATTGAAAGAGGAGCCGTGTCATGACACGCAGGAAGAAGACCCGTTCCATCGCCGACAAGGTGACCATCCGCACCGGTCGGCGCAAGGACTACAAGAAGTGGCGCCACGAGAATCCCGACGAGGTGACCTCGTCGCGGCGCTACACCGAGAAGAAGCGCCAGCAGCGCAAGCAGCAGGCGGAGCGCAAGCTGGCTCGCCAGGAAAGCGGCCAGAAGATCGATATCCATCCCGACAAGCCCGAGCAGAAGGACGACTGACCGATGCGCCTGGTGTCATTCAACATCAACGGCATTCGCGCCCGCCTGCATCAGCTGGAGGCCCTGGTCACCGCGCATCGCCCGGCGGTGATCGGCCTGCAGGAGACCAAGGTCCAGGACAGCGAGTTCCCGATCGAGGCCGTCGAGGCGCTGGGCTACAGCGTCCACTTTCACGGCCAGAAGGGCCACTACGGCGTGGCGCTGATGATCTGCAACGAGCAGTGCCCGGACGGCCCGGAGGCGATCCACCGCGGCTTCCCGGACGACGGCGAGGACGCCCAGCGCCGGCTGATCGGCGCGCGGCTACGCATCGCCGGCGGCGAGCCGCTGACGGTGTGGAACGGCTACTTCCCCCAGGGCGAGAGCGTCGACCATCCGGTGAAGTTCCCGCACAAGCGCGAGTTCTACGCCCAGCTGTCGCGCCTGCTCGGCGAGCATCACGCCCCGGACGAGCGCCTGGCGATCATGGGCGACTTCAACATCTCGCCCGAGGATATCGACATCGGCATCGGCGAGCCCAACCGCAAGCGCTGGCTGCGCGAGGGCAAGACCAGCTTCCAGCCGGTGGAGCGCGAGTGGCTCGCGGGCATCAAGGCCTGGGGCCTGGCCGACAGCTACCGGCTCTGCCATCCGGACGTGGACGACCGCTTCAGCTGGTTCGACTACCGCTCCAAGGGCTTCGACCGCGACCCGAAGCGCGGCCTGCGCATCGACTACATCCTGGTGACGGAGCCGCTGGCCGGCCGGGTGCGCGACGCCGGCATCGACTACGAGCTTCGCGGCATGGAGAAGCCGTCCGACCACGCCCCCGTGTGGACCGAATTCGAAGCGTAATCACGCCTCAGGCCGCATCGGCGGGACCACCCTCCTCGGTCCCGCCTGTTGCCTCACCGCCTTCCTGCGCCGGCAGGCTCGACAGCCACTCTTCCGCCTCGGGCTCGCCCAGATCGCGCGCCTTCGCCAGCGCCTCGCCGGCGATGCCCCACTCGCCCCAGCCGTAGGCCAGCTCGCCCAGCCGCAGCCAGTCGTCGCCGGCCCCGCTGCGCTCGGCGACGTCGCGCCAGGCGTCCAGGGACCTGTCGTGATCGCGCGCGGCCTGCCAGGCGCGCGCCAGCAGGCGACGATGCTCGAGATCGTCCGGCAGCGCCTGCTCTTCGAGGGCGGTGGTCAGAAGTTCGGCGGCCCGCGCCGGCGTGCCGCCGACCAGGTGAAGACGGATGCGCTGGCGCAGGTCATCGGCGCCGGACAGCACGCCACGGCGCCAGCCGGCCTCCCAGATCGCCGCGGCCCGGCCCGGATCGCCCAGGCGCTGGGCCAGGCTGGCCGCCCGGCGCCAGGTCTCGGCATCACCGTCGGCGGCCTGGAGACGCCGCTCGATCAGCGCCAGCGCGCCGCCCTCGTCGCCGGCACGCTGCAGCACGGTGGCGGCCAGCGTCGCACGCGCCTCGCTCGGCTCGCCGCCGCCACTCAGGGCGCGATTCACCCAGCGCGCCGCGGCGTCCCAATCGGCCTCGGCGGCCAGCAGCTGGGCCATCAGCCAGTGATCCTCGCGGGTGCCGCCGTGACGCTGGAACCAGTCGCCCAGCAGCGCCCTCGCCCGTTGGGGCTGATCGCCCCGCAGGCGCAGCCCCGCCTCCTGGCGCAGCCAGCGATCCGCCTGGGCGCGCTCGACGCCGCGGATGCCGCGCGCCTCAGCCAGATGACCGGCGGCAGCGCGCGGATCGTCGAGGCGCGCCTCGGCGCTGGCGGCGAGCTGCAGGTAGAGGGCGCGGGCCCAGCGATCCGAGGCATTGCCGCCGGCCAGGCGTTCGGCCTGGCTCAGGGCGCGTTCGCGCACGGCGGAAGACTCGGACCGCCCCAGGCGCTGCTCGAGGCCCCGAAGATCGTCGATGCGCGCCCCGGACAGGGTCGGCGCCGCCAGGGCGGGCGAGGCCAGCAGCAACCAGGCGAGCAGGCACAACGGGCGAGTCGGCGTCATGATCGTCATCTCAGCTGGAACTCCAGGCGCTGGCGGGCCCGACGGCGCTGGTCGGCGGAGGCGAACTGCCAGCCGGCGATGGCGCGGCGAGCGACGCGGTCGAAGACGCGGCGCGGACTGGCCTCCACCACCTGGATGCTGTCGCGTTCGACGCTGCCGTCGCGGCGAATGATGAACTGCACCACCACGTGGCCCTCGAGACCGCGACGGCGGGCCCGCGAGGGATACTCGGGCGGCACGCGACGCGTGGCCTGGGCGGAGGACCCGACATCCACCGGCTCATTGGAGGCCGCCTGACTCGCGGCCGGGGCCGACGACGCGCTGGCCGTGGCCTGGCTCGGAGCAGGGTCCGGTGCCGGCGTCGGCGCGGGTTCCGGCTGCGGTTCGGGCTCGGGCTGCGGCTCGGGTTGCGGTTCGGGCCGGGGCTCTGGCGTCGGTTCGGGCGGCGTCTCGGTGAGCTCCGGCAGGGCCTCGTCCACCGGCGCCTCCGGCGTTTCCATGGGCGGAAGCTCCGGCTCCGGCAGGGAAATGGCGCTGTCGACCTGGGGCGCCGGTGCCGGCTGTGGCGGCGGCGTCGGGGCACTGGGCGGCGGCGGTGGCGCCGCGCTGGCCGCCGTGGCCGGCTCGGGGGCCATCTCGGCCGGCGCCTCGGCCAGCGTCATCATGATCTCCTGCTGCGGCTCGGGCTCGGCCTCGGGCGGCGCCACCAGCAGGGCCAGCAGCGCGAACAGCGCCAGGGTCAGGGCCGCCCCGGCCAGCAACGACACCGGTAGCCGCATCAGTCACCGCTCCGCTGGGCGGCCACCGCCACGTTGTCGACGTCGGCCTCGCGCAGGCGATCCATGACCTCGATCAGCACGCCGGTGGTGGCATCGCGATCGGCCTGGATCATCACCGAGCCGTCGTCGCTGACCAGGCCGGCCACGCGCGGGCCGACCCGGTGCAGGTCCACCGGCTCGCCGTCGACCCATACCGCGCCCTCGGGGGTGATCGCCACCAGCACCTGAACGTCCGGCCGCGGCGACGCCGCGCTGGACTCGGGCCGCTCGATCTCCACCCCGCTCTCCTTGATGAAGCTGGTGGTCACGATGAAGAAGATCAGCATGATAAAGACCACGTCCAGCATCGGGGTCAGGTTGACCTCGCTGCTCTCCTCACCGGCCGCCGCCAGTCGACGTCTACGCATGTGCGTCCTCCGCGGCGCGTGCCAGGCGGTCGTGCAGCCGCTGATCCTCGCGCCGGATGATGTGTTCGAGACGAGCGATGAACAACAGCCCCACCACCGAGACCGCCATGCCGCTCAGGGTCGGCAGGGTGGCGCGGGCCACGCCGTCGGCCATGGCCCGGGCCTGATTGACCTCGCTCACCGACAGGCTGTCGAAGACGGTGATCATGCCGGTCACCGTGCCGAGCAGGCCGAACAGCGGGCAGATCACCACCAAGAGCTTGAGCCAGGGCAGCGGCGCGCGCAGCCGGGTGATCAGCTCGCGGGCCCAGATCTCGCGCAGGGTCAGCGCACTCCAGCTGGCGTGATCCTCGCGGGCCACCCAGCGCGCCACCAGGGCGTGGCGCGCCGGACGATAGTGGAAGCGGAAGAACCACCAGCGCTCCAGGCCCAGCGAGAACAGCAGCACCGCCACGCCGATGATGACCACCAGCACCGGGCCGCCGGCCTCGACCAGCCAGGCCAGGGGATCAAGCCAGCGCATCGGCATGGCGCGGCGTCACGCTCGGGGAAGCGGCGTCGCGGCCGGCCTCCAGGGTGTCGGCGAGCACGGCACTGGCGCGCCCTTCGAGGGTGCCGATCAGCGAACGGCTGCGGCTGGAGAGCGCCGTCTGGGCGAACAGCAGCGGCACCGCGGTGATCAGGCCCAGCACCGTGGTCACCAGCGCCTGACTGATGCCGCCGGCCATCAGCTGCGGGTCGCCGGTGCCGAACACGGTGATCGACTGGAAGGTCACGATCATGCCGGTGACGGTGCCGAGCAGCCCCATCAGCGGCGCCACGGCGGCGAGCATCTTGACCAGCCCCTGGCCGCGCTCGAGCTTCGGCTGCTCGGCGAGCAGCGCCTCGTCGAGGCGGGCCTCCAGCGCCTCGGGCGCATGGCCCGGGCCGAGGGCATGGAAACGCTCGAGCACGCGCCCCAGCGGATTGTCGTCGCGCAGCCGATCGAGATCGCCGAGCTGACGACGCAGCCGCACGGTCACCCGCGTCAGATAGAGGTACTGCACCAGCGCCACCAGCAGGCCGACGACGCCCAGCGCCACGACCACATAGCCCACGGCGCCGCCCTGCTGGAAGCGCTCCCACAGGCTCGGCGTCTGCGCCATGGCCGCGACGACCTGACCGTCGGCCGGATCGAAGGCCAGGGTATCGCCCTCGCCGCTCTGGAAGGCCGCCAGGGGGTCGGCGATCGCCCCGGGCGTCGTCGGCAGCACCGCCAGGCGCCCGTCCTCACCGGAACGCTCGAGCAGCCGACCGTCGTCGGTCGCCGCCAGCAGATCGCCGACCCGCAGCACCGAGCGCTCGGACACCTCGCCATCGGCACCGGCCACCGGGGCCTCGAGCTCCGCCACCCGGGCGGTCTCGCGCGTCAGCGCCATCAGGCTGTCGGCGAGGCCGGCCACCTGATCGGCGCCGAGGATACCGTCGGCCTCGAGGCGCGGCGGCAGCTCCGCCTGGCCGCCGAGGGTCAGCCAGCTGGCGGCGAGATCGTCCCGCAGCTCGCCGCTGACGCCGGCCACCTCATCGAACAGTCCCTGCAGATCGCCCCCCTGTTCCTGGCGGCGGGCGTCGAGTTCCTCGAGCGCCTCGCGCTGGGACTGCTCCCGGGCGTCGAGGGATTCGCGCCGCTCGCGGGCATCGGCCAGGGCGTCCTGCGCCTCGGCAAGCGCCTCATCCAGCGCCGCTTCGTCATCGACCAGCTCGGCCAGGCGAGCGTTGTCGCGGGCCTCGGCGGCCTCGCGCTCGGCGCGCAGGGTGGACAGCGTGGCCTCGTCGTCCGGCGCGGTCGCCTGCTGGGCCTGGGCCAGCAAGGGAGAGCCGGCCAGCCACAGGCCCACCAGCGCGGCGCGCATTGCCGTCGTCAGGTGCATCAGGCGTCCTCCCCGGCGGGTGTCTCTGACGCAGACACGGGTTGAGAAACGGGCAGTTCGAGCAGCGCGGGGGCGCGTCGCTCGCGGGCGATGGCCAGCCCCTTGCGGACCTCGGCCAGGGCCGCGCCCTCCAGCGGCTGCCAGTCGCCCTGCTCGGCCTTCCACACGCCGCCGCGATGGCCGTCGGGCGTCAGGTAGTACCAGCCGACCCGGCCCAGGCGCAGGTAGTCCACCTCGCGGGAGGAATCGCCGGCCAGCTCGCCGCGCCAGGCGTCGATCTCCCGGCCATAGTCGAGCTCGGCGCGCCAGGCGGCCAGCATCCGCGACAGCTTCTCGTCGCGGCTCGTCTCGGGGTCGGCCAGCAGACGCTCGAGGCTCTCGACCCGAGCCAGGCGCTCGTCCTGCAGGAAGGGCATGTCGTGCTCCACCCAGGCACGCAGACGCTCGACCATGTCGCGCATCAGGCCCGGCAGGGCCTCGCGGGTCGCGGACAGGGTGGAAAGCGCCTCGTCACGGCGGGCCAGGGTCTCGGCCTGACGCTCGACCAGCGGCGCCAGCTCGGCGTTGTAGTCGCTCAGGCGCCGCGTTTCCTCGCGCGCCTGGCGCAGTACCTGGAGCTTGTCGCGCACGGCCTCGTCGGCGTTGTCGATGCGCGCCTGGAGCTCGGCCTGGGTACGCTGGGCATCGAGCGCCTCGTCGCGCACCGTCGACTGGGCGGCCGCGGTGCCGGCCACGAGCAGGGCGAGCCCTGCCACGGCAAGGCGAAGCCGGGGATGGTGGTAGGACACGCTAGTCTCCGAAAGGTCCAACAGATCCTCGAAACCCTACTCGGAACAAGAATAATTATCAATGCTTGACGCTCCATGGCGCGCCCGCGAGCGACTCTCATCGCCGAAGCGTTCTCCCGACCAGGGCCGGCGCCGGTTGACAGGGTATGGCTCTCGATAAAAGAATGAGAATTAATACCAACAAGGAGAGCATGTCATGTCGGCGGCGCATCCCCAGCTGCACTACACCTGCATCTTCCTCTCGGTCTCCTTCCGGGCGCTTCGCGACGATCTGGGCAAGGCTGCGCCATCCGCCACGAGCCCCTGCTGGCCGGATGCCCGGCTGATCGAGATGCTCACCGGCGAACTGACGCGCTGCCGGGATGCGGCCGCCCGCCATCCGGCGGCCTGGCAGTCGCTCGACGCCGCCCTCGCCCATGCCAGCCTGCTGCTCGCCCAGTGCCCCGGCGGCATGGATCGCGAGCGCTGCGAGACCCAGATCGACGCCATCATCACGCCGCTGCAGGAGGCCGCCGCCTGGCTGAGCGGCAGACGCCCCTCCCGGGCACAGGAAAGCCACTGGCAGGCCGCGACCCGGCGACTGGTCGGCTGGCTGGGCCGCTGAGCGCCCTCGCCGCCTCTCCGACACGCGCCCCGGCATCGACGACGCCACCAACGCAAACGGGCCGGCCTCTCCGTGGAGAGGCCGGCCCGTTGTCTAGCTGACAACAGAGAGCCTTACAGCTTGCTCTCGAGCTCCGGCAGGATCTCGAACAGGTCGCCGACGAGACCATGGGTCATCGAGAGCGCGATCGGGAAGATCCCGATCTTCGCCTTACAGCTTGCTCTCGAGCTCCGGCAGGATCTCGAACAGGTCGCCCACCAGGCCATAGTCCGCGACCTGGAAGATCGGCGCCTCGTCGTCCTTGTTGATGGCGACGATCACCCGGGAATCCTTCATGCCCGCCAGGTGCTGGATGGCACCGCTGATCCCCACCGCGATGTAGAGCTCCGGCGCCACGATCTTGCCGGTCTGGCCGACCTGCATGTCGTTGGGCACGTAGCCGGCATCGACCGCCGCGCGGGAGGCACCGATGGCCGCGCCCAGCTTGTCGGCGATGCCGTCGAGCAGCTTGAAGTTCTCGCCGCTGCCCATGCCGCGGCCGCCGGAGATCACCACCTTGGCGCCGCCGAGCTCGGGGCGGTCGCTCTGCTCGAGCTGCTCGTCGATGAACGACGACAGGGCATTGTCGACGCCGCTCTCGACGGCCTCGACGCTCGCGCTGCCCTGATCTTGTGAAGAGGCGCCGACGGCATCGAAGGCGGTGGAGCGCACGGTGATCACCTTCAGCGCGTCCTCGCTCTGCACGGTAGCGATGGCGTTGCCGGCGTAGATCGGGCGCTTGAAGGTGTCGGCGCCGACCACCTCGATGATCTCGGAGATCTGGCTGACGTCCTTGAGCGCGGCGAGACGCGGCAGCACGTTCTTGCCGTTGGTGGTGGCGGCGGCCAGCACATGGCCATAGTCGCCGGACAGCGCCACCAGCAGCTCGCTCAGCGGCTCGGCCAGCTGATGGGCGTAGACGGGCGCATCGGCGACGCGCACCCGGCTCACGCCGTCGAGCCTGGCGGCGGCCTCGGCGATGGCGCCCACGTTCTCGCCGGCGACCAGCACGTCGATGTCACCGCCGATGGCCTGGGCCGCGGCGACCACGTGTGCCGTGGTCTCGGCCAGCTGACCGTCGTGATGTTCGGCAAGGACCAGGATACTCATGAGATCACCTTCGCTTCGTTCTTCAGCTTGTCGACCAGCTCATCCACGGAGCCCACCTTGACGCCGCCCTGGCGCTCGGCCGGCGGCTCGACGGAGACCAGCTTGAGGCCGGAGGCCACCGCGACGCCGAGTTCCTCGGGCGTTTTGGTGTCCAGCGGCTTCTTCTTGGCCTTCATGATGTCGGGCAGCTTGGCGTAGCGCGGCTCGTTGAGGCGCAGGTCGGTGGTGACGATGGCCGGCAGCTGCAGGGCCACGGTCTGCAGGCCGCCATCGATCTCGCGGGTGACCTTGAGCATCTCGCCTTCGACCGCGATCTCGGAGGCGAAGGTGCCCTGGGGACGACCGGTCAGTGCGGCGAGCATCTGCCCCACCTGGTTGTTGTCGCTGTCGATGGCTTGCTTGCCGAGGATGGTCAGCTGCGGCTGCTCCTCCTCGACGACCTTGGCCAGCAGCTTGGCCGCGGCCAGCGACTCGACGGGCGCTTCGGTCTGCACGTGCACGGCGCGATCGGCGCCCAGCGCCAGCGCGGTGCGCAGCTGTTCCTGGGCGGCCTTCGGCCCCACGGTGACGGCGACCACTTCGGTGGCCACGCCGGCTTCCTTGAGCCGCACCGCCTCTTCCACGGCGATCTCGCAGAAGGGATTCATGGCCATCTTGACGTTGGTGAGGTCGACATCACTGTTGTCCGGCTTGACCCGGATCTTGACGTTATAGTCGATGACGCGTTTGACCGCGACGAGTACCTTCATAATGTCCTCGCTGGGTTCTGTCTCGGAACCTGGGAAACGGAGCTCGGCGACTCGCTGACGTCACGCGACACCGACCCCATAGAACTGGCCGATATGCTTTTATGCGTTTCAGACGAGCGTTTGATAGGCGCCTTGCCGAAAAACCCCCTAAATGTGCCACAACCCGGACCACTCCAACAATCCCCGGCATGCCGGGAGTGAGGCTTTCCGGGGTTTGGCCATCGTAAGGGGGGGCCAATCCCGCTATCATGCGACCCATGGGGCAACCCCGGAAGCAAACGACCGTTTTAATACCCTGACGATGCCGAGAACGCCTCGGCCAGGACGTCGTCGAGATGGGAGGAGAAGGATCCAATGACAGAACAGATCGAGCGCGACGCCATGGAGTTCGACGTGGTCATCGTCGGCGCCGGCCCCTCCGGCCTGGCCGCGGCCTGCCGCCTGATGCAGCAGGCCAACGAGGCCGAGCAGGAGCTGTCGGTGTGCCTGGTCGAGAAAGGGTCCGAGGTCGGCGCTCACATCCTCTCCGGCGCCGTCTTCGAACCCCGCGCCCTGCAGGAGCTGTTCCCCGACTGGCAGGAACGCGGCGCGCCGCTGACCACGCCGGCGATTCGCGACGAGCTCTATCTGCTCAAGGACGCCGAGAAGGCCCAGAAGCTGCCCAATGCCCTGGTGCCGAAGACCATGCATAACACCGGTGGCCGGCACTCCGGCGGCGACCAGACACGCTACGTGATCAGCGCCGGCAACCTCTGCCGCTGGCTGGCGGAACAGGCCGAGGAGCTCGGCGTCGAGGTGTTTCCGGGCTTCGCCGCCCAGGAGCCCCTCGTCGAGGACGGCGTGGTCAAGGGCATCCTGGTGGGCGACATGGGCGTGGGCGCCGACGGCCAGCCCAAGGACGGCCACATGCCGGGCATGGAGCTGCGCGCCAAGTACACCCTGTTCGCCGAGGGCGCCCGCGGCCACCTGGGCAAGGGGCTGATCGAGCGCTTCGAGCTCGATGCCGGTAAGGATCCGCAGCACTACGGCATCGGCCTCAAGGAGCTGTGGGACGTGCCCGCCGACAAGCACGAGCCGGGCCTGGTGCTGCACGGCTCCGGCTGGCCGCTGGACACGTCGACCCACGGCGGCTGGTTCCTCTATCACGCCGAGAACCAGCAGGTGGTGGTCGGCCTGATCCTCGACCTGTCCTACCAGAACCCGTACCTGTCGCCCTTCGACGAGTTCCAGCGCATGAAGCACCACCCGGTGCTCAAGCAGTACCTGGAAGGCGGCTCGCGGGTCGCCTACGGCGCCCGAGCCATCGCCAAGGGCGGTCTCAACTGCCTGCCGAAGATGACCTTCCCCGGCGGGCTCTTGATCGGCTGCGATGCCGGCACCCTGAACTTCGCCAAGATCAAGGGGCTGCACACCGCCATGAAGTCCGGCATGGTCGCCGCCGAGAGCGTCTTCGAGGCGATCGCGGCCGGGGGAGAGAACGATGAAGGCGGTGCCGATCTCACCGCCTTCGAGGCCAAGTGGCAGGCCAGCTGGGCGTACCGGGAGCTCGACGAAAGCCGCAGCTTCGGCCCGGCGATCCACAAGTACGGCACCGTGGGCGGCGGCGCCTACAACTTCCTCGACCAGCTCACCGGCGGCAAGTTGCCGACGGTCCACGACACCACGCCGGACCACGCGACGCTCAAGCCGGCGGCCGAGTGCGAGAAGATCGACTATCCCAGGCCCGACGGCGTGATCTCGTTCGACAAGGCCTCCTCGGTGTTCCTATCGAACACCAACCACGAGGAAGATCAGCCCTGCCACCTGCGCCTCGAGGACCCGGAGCTGCCGATCCGCGACAACCTGCCGACCTACGCCGAGCCCGCGCAGCGCTACTGCCCGGCCGGGGTCTACGAGGTGGTCGAGGACGACGACGGCAAGCCCGCGTTCCAGATCAACTTCCAGAACTGCGTGCACTGCAAGACCTGCGACATCAAGGACCCGGCCCAGAACATCACCTGGGTCGCGCCGGAGGGCGGCGGCGGGCCGAACTACCCCAACATGTGAGGAAAACCCGGCTCAGACGGGGCCATGTCATCGGCAAGCAACGACTCGCTTGCACCAGGACGAAACCCCGGCGCTCCGCGAGCCGGGTGACGCGCTCGGGGCGGAACAAGGTCCCTCTGGCCGCCCCTGAATCGACATCCCTGTCGATTCGCGCTACCCGGCGCGCTGCACGGCGGCGCCCTGGTGAAATCGCTCGCATTGCTTGTCGATGCCGCCTGACCGCTTAGCTAAAAACGCCCCGCAGGCACACAGCCTGCGGGGCGTTTGTCTTCAGGCTTCCAGGCGCGAAGCGCCGCTCTTCCCTCTTATCTCTCTGGACGCTGCCCAAGCTCAGTCGCCGGTGGCGATGGGCCGGTCGGCGTCGGTGATCCAGTCGCTCCAGGAGCCGACGTAGAGCCGCGGCAGCGGGCGGCCGGCGATGGCGTAGGCGAGGATGTCGTGGCAGGCGGTGACGCCGGAGCCGCAGTAGGCGATCACCGGATCCGCATCCGGCAGCTCGGCGTCGAGCGTCTCGGGCGACTTGAAGCGGCCGCTGGCGTCGAGGTTCTCGGCGCTCGGCCGGGAGCGTGCGCCGGGGATGTACCCGGCCAGGGCATCGACGGACTCGGCCTCGCCGCGGAAGCGCTCGGCGGGGCGCGCATCGAGCTTCAGCGCCCGGCCGGAGAACACCTCGTCGGCCTGTACCATCACATCGTCGCGATAGCCGGGCGCCCAGTCGCTCGGCGCGGGCGCCGGCTCACGCCCCTGCGCCAGCTCGCCGCCGGCGGCCTGCCAGGCCCCGAGACCGCCGTTCAGCAGCCGCACGTCGGGATGTCCCGCCCAACAGGCGATCATCCACCAGGCCCGGGCCGCGGCCAGCTGGCCGCCCACGTCGTCGTAGACCACCACCAGCCGCTCGGGGGTGACGGCGAGGCGACGCAGCGTCGCCGTGAAGGCCTCGCGGCTCGGCAGCGGATGACGCCCGCCCGCGCCGTTCTCGCCCGGCGAGGTAGCCAGGTCGCGATCCATGTCCAGATGCTGGCTGCCCGGCACATGGCCCTCGCCCCACAGCCGCTCGCCGGCCTCGGGATCGCCGAGCCGCGCCCGGCAGTCCAGCACCAGCGGCGGCATATCGCCCGCGAGCGCCTCGGCCAGCTCGCCGGCTTCGATCAACACCTTCATGCGCCCTCTCCTTCCAGCCATTCGATGGGGGCCCGCCGGGCGATCAGTCGCCTACGGCCGGCCTGACGGAATCGCACCTCGATCACCGGGTTTGCCGGGTCGCCTTCCACCACGCTGATCTCGCCCTCGCCGAAGACGGCATGGTTGAGGCGCTGGCCGACCCGATAGTCGGCCGCTCCCTCGGCGACCTGCCCCGTCTGCGCCGCGGCGGCCTCGACGGGCAGCGGCCGGCCCAAGCGCTCGAGGTAGCGCTGCACCAGCGCCGGACGGGAGACCCGCAGCGGCGCCAGCGGTTCTTCAGAGTCCTCGGCGACCAGCCGCTCGGCCACCCGCTGGCCGTCCTGCCAGGCGGTCTCACCGAGGAAGCGACTGGGCCGGTGATCGCCGCCGTCGTGAAGCATCACCAGCCGCTCGCAGGCCCGGGTGATCGCCACGTAGAACAGCCGCCGCTCCTCTTCGAGGCGCGGCGGACTCAGCGGGTTGTCGCGGGTGTAGTGCGGGAAGTCTTCCTCGTTGACGCCGCCGAGCATCACCAGCGGCCACTCCAGCCCCTTAGCACCATGCACGGTGGTAATCAGCACGCCGTCGTCGCGGTTCTCCACCGGGCGGCGCAGCAGCTCGATGAAGGCCGCGAGATCGGAGGCCTCCTTCGCCTGCTCCACCAGCACGTCGAGCAGGCGCACGTCCTCCTCGCCCTTGTCGCGGCGCGCCGCGGCGCGCTTTAGCACCTTCTCGGCCTCGACCTCCTCGACCACGTGCTCGAGCAGCTTGGCCGGCGACCAGCCGCCGCGTTTCGGCAGCTCGCAGAGCAGCGCCCAGCGACGCTTGAGGGTCCGCCGCTGGTGCGGCTTGAGCGAGGCCAGCAGCGGGTCCTGGCGCTCCGGCCAGCGCTGGGTCTCGGCCAGCCGGGCGGCCAGCGCCGAGAGCCGTTCGCGGGGCACGAAGGGCGTGGGCTGGGAGAGCAGCAACAGCAGATGGCCGGGGTCGCGCAACAGCTGACCGTCGAGCGCCAGCGCCAGGTAGCCGGCCAGCGCCTCGACCAGCGGCAGGCGGAACACGAAGCGGTCCTCCCGGGACAGCCGGAAGGGCACGCCCTCGCGCAGCAGCGCCAGCTGCAGCGGCACCGACAGCGCCCAGCTGCGCACCAGCAGGCAGGCCTCGTCGAGACGGCGGCCGTCGCGCTGCCAGCCGGCCAGCTCGTCGAGCAGCGCCTGGCTCCCCTGCCCCACCGCCAGCCGGGTGTCGGGATTGTCCGGCGCGGCCAGGCACAGCTGGTCCGGACGACGCCGATTGGCCTCGATGGCGTGATTGGCCGCCAGCGCCAGGGCGTGGCCGTGGCGGAAGGTGGTGGAGAGCGGGTAGTCACGGGCCTCGCCGAAGATGGCGGTGAAGTCCTCGAGCATGGTGTCGGGGTGGGCACCGCGCCATTCGTAGATGCACTGGTTGGCATCGCCCACCGCCATCACCGCCGCCTCGCGCCCGGCCAGCACCGCCAGCAGGCGCTGCTGGGTGGGGTTGATGTCCTGGTACTCGTCGATGATCACCTGGTCGAGGAAGCCCTGGACCCGGGCGCGCAGCGCGGGATCCGCCTCCAGCGCGCGGACCGGCCGATACAGCAGGTCGGCGTAGGTCATCAGGCCCTGATCGGCGAGCAAGGTCTCGGCGTGTTCGAAGGCGGCGACGAAGTGCTCGGTGTCCTCGCCGAAGTCGAGGCGGGCGTAGAGTTCGGCGGGCTCGGCCATCTCGGCCTTCACCAGGCCGCTGAAGTGGGCCAGGGCCTCGAGCTTCTCGGCTTCCAGCGCGCGCTCGCCGGCCTCGGGGAAGGCCTCCAGCGCCTGCTGGGTGGCCTGGCGCAGCAGCCGCTCGAGCTGCCAGTCGGCGGTCAGCAGACGGCGATTCTCCAGCACGCCCCAGCGCGTCAGGCTCTGGGTCAGGCGATGACCCAGCGAGTGGAAGGTGCGCACGTCGGGCAGCGCCTGGCCGGCGGGCGCCGCCGCGGCCAGCCGGGCCTGGAAGTCCTCCCGCGCCGAGCGATTGAACATCAGCACCAGGATGCGTCCGGGCGCCATGCCGCGCTCGAGCAGGTGCAGAACCCGCGCCACCAGGGTGGTGGTCTTGCCCGCCCCGGCCACGGCGGCGACGCGGGCATGGCCATCGGGATGGCTGACCACGGCGTGCTGTTCCGGCGTCAGCCTCATGATGCCTCGTCATCCAAGCGGCCCAGCGAATGCCAGGCGCCGCCGCTCTCGAGGCCCAGCTCGTCGCCGCGGCACTCGGCAGCCTCGGCGAGGCGATAGAAGACGTTGCGCCCGAGGCGCGCGGCCAGCCCGAAGCGTACCGGCACCTCCGGCACGGCCTCGCCGCGGGGCGTGTCGCTGACCGTCAGCCGGTGCGCCTCGTCGAGCCTCACGCGATCGCCGGCATTGGTGACGAGGCACCAGTCGCCGGCGGCATCGCGCTCGGCATCGACGACCAGCAGCGGGCGATCCTCGACGCGGATGCGCCATTTCTCGCCCGGCGCTACCAGGTAATACTCGCCGTCGTCCTCGCGGCGCAGCACGCTCGCCAGCAGCCGCACCAGCGCAGGACGCGCGATGGCGGCCCCCTCGTGGATCCAGCGGCCGTCGGCGACGATGGTCAGGTCCATGTCGCCCCGGCAGTCGGGATGCCAGCGCTCCAGCGGCGGGATCTCGCCCTCGGGCGGAATGCCGGCCAGCCAGGTGTCCAGGTTCATGACGCCTCCTTTGCGCGCCGGATCAGACCACCAGGCCGGCGCTCGAAAGCGCCTCGCGGACTTCCGCCGACGCCTCGGGCACGGCCGCCCTGAACAGCCGGTAGAAGTTGGCGGTGGTCTGCATGGCCACTTCCTCGACGCTGATGCCGCGCTCCTCGGCGATGCACTCGGCGACCTCGACCACCCAGGCCGGCTCGTTGGGCTTGCCGCGATGCGGCACCGGCGCCAGATAGGGGCTGTCGGTCTCGATCAGCAGGCGATCAAGCGGCACCTTGCGGGCCAGCTCGCGCACCGATTCGGCGTTGCGGAAGGTGACGATGCCCGACAGCGAGACCATGAAACCGTGGGCCACCGCCTCGCGGGCCATGTCCAGGTCCTCAGTGAAGCAGTGCAGCACGCCGCCGACCCGCGGATCGACGTGTTCGCGGATCAGCGCCAGGGTGTCCTCGCGCGCGGCGCGGGTGTGGATGATCACCGGCAGCTCGAGCTCGGTGGCGGCGATCAGGTGGCGCCGAAAGCGCTCGTGCTGCACCTCGCGGGAGACGCCATCATAGTGATAGTCGAGGCCGGTCTCGCCGATCGCCACCGCCTCATGGCGCTCCGCGCACTCCTTGATGGCCTCGACGCTCGGTTCTTCCGGCACCTCATGCAGCGGATGCACGCCGGCGGAGATCACCACGTCGTCGTGTTCGCGGGCGATGGCGGCGATGCCCGGCACTTCCTCCAGGGTGACCGCGATGGCCAGGAACTGGCGCACGTTGCGGGCGCGGGCGGCGTCCAGGGCGGCGGCGACGTCGCCGTCGTGGGTGCGGGGATCGAGGCGATCGAGATGGCAGTGGGAATCGACAAACATCGGCAGGTTCACACGGAAAGTAGGATAAGTTCGGGAGCTCGACGCGGGTCAGAGCGTGTAGGTCGGCGCGTCCTTGTCCAGCTGGCCCGCCAGCAGGGTCTCGATATGATCACGCACGCCCTGGTCCTCGACGCCAAAGTGAACGCCGATGCCCGGCACGCGGCGCCCGGAAACGCCCTCGGGCGAGACCCACACCACGCGGCCGGTGACCGGCAGGCGTTCGCTCTCCTCGGGCAGGGTCAGCAGCACGAAGACCTCCTGGCCGAGTTCGTAGCGCTCGCGGGTCGGCACGAAGATGCCGCCGCGCTCCAGCGACGGCATGTAGGCCGAGAGCAGCGTGGGGATATCCCGGATCGTCAGAGAGAGGGCTTTCTGGGCGGACATCGGCTAGCCTCCTCGGGCAGTGTCTTCAGGAGCGCAACAGCGCGGACCAGCGCACCAGCCAGGCTTCCAGCACCAGCTGCGGGTTGGGATTGCCTCCCGCGCCGAGCAGGCGCCGCTGTTCGCGAGCATAGTCCAGCAGGCGGAACCAGTCGCGGACCCGGCCGTTCTTCACCGCCTGGCGATAGAGCGGCAGCAGGTCGGGGTTGCGCAGCGTCGCGCTCTCCCCGGACAGGCCCAGCCGGATCAGATCCTCGAGCCAGGCGATACCGTACCACAGGATGGCATCGAGCGACTGGCGGTCCAGCCGCGCGGCCTCGGCCACCGGCTCGGCACCGCGCACCAGGGCGTCGAAGGTCTCGTGGAGCTGCTGGCGCAGCGCCCGGGCGTCGGGCTCGGCGAGCTCCAGGGCCCGCAGCGGCAGTCCGCCGGCGGCCTGATACCAGAAACGGGCATCCTCGCGGCCGCCGAGCCGCTCGGCCAGCCAGTCGAGGCACTCGGCCTCGTCCGGCGCCGTCAGGCTCCAGTGCTGGCAGCGCGAGCGGATGGTCGGCAGCAGGTGCGAGGGAATGTCCGAGAGCAGCAGGAACAGGGTCCGACCGCCGGGCTCCTCCAGGCTTTTGAGCAGGGCGTTGGAGGCGGCCACGTTCATCGCCTCGGCCGGCGAGATGACGATCACCCGGTAGCCGCCCTGCTGGGCGGTCTGGGAGACGAAGCCGTTGATCTCGCGGATGGCATCGATGCGGATCTGGCGCTTGCCCTCGTCCGGCGACACCCGCATCAGGTCCGGGTGATAGCCCGACGCCAGCATCTGGCAGGCGTGGCAGCGGCCGCAGGCGACCTCGCCCGGCGCCTGACACAGGGTGCGGGCGATCAGCGCCTCGGCCAGCGACGGCTTGCCGACGCCGTGGGGGCCGGAGAACAGCAGCGCATGGGGCAGGCGGCCGGCCTCGGCCAGCGCGATCAGCTCCTGCCAGCGGGGCTCGAGCCAGGGCAGCGGCCGGACGGGCTCGCTCATGACGCCTCCAGATGCGCATCCAGCCGGCGGCCGAGCTCGGCCTGCACGTCCGCGAGGGCGCGGTCGGCGTCGACCACGGCAATGCGCTCGGGCGCCGCGGCGGCGCGGGCCAGATAGGCCTGGCGCACGGCCTCGAAGAACTCGGCCCGCTCGCGCTCGAAGCGATCACGCTGGCCACCGCTGCGCTCCAGGCGTCCCTCGAGCCGGCGCTGGGCCGCGACCATCGGCATGTCGAGCAGCAGCGTCAGGTCCGGCTGCAGCCCCTGCTGGACGAAGGCTTCCAGCTCGGTGATGCGCTCGGCCGAAATGCCGCGCCCGCCTCCCTGATAGGCGAAGGTGGCGTCGGTGAAGCGGTCGCAGACCACCCAGGCGCCCCGCTCGAGGGCCGGCCGCACCACCCGTGCCAGATGCTGGGCGCGGGCGGCGAACACCAGCAGCAGCTCGGCATCATCGTCCAGCGGCTCGTCGGACGCGGGATCGAGCAGCAGGCCGCGGATCGCCTCGGCGCGCGGCGTGCCGCCCGGCTCGCGGGTGCGCACCACCTCAAGGCCGCGGGCCTCCAGATGCTCGGCGACCCAGGCCAGGTTGGTGGACTTGCCCACCCCTTCGCCGCCTTCCAGGGTGATGAAGCGTCCTCGGCGTTGCATGGCCTCTCCGATGGTCAGCGGTTGCGAATGTAGCGATTGACGGCATTGTTGTGCTCGCGCAGCGAGCGCGAGAAGTGGTGGGTGCCGTCGCCCCGGGCCACGAAATAGAGCGCCTCGCCCTCGGCGGGCTGCACCGCCGCCTGCAGTGCCGCCCGTCCCGGCAGGGCAATGGGCGTCGGCGGCAGGCCGTCGATCACGTAGGTGTTGTAGGGCGTGGCCTCGCGCAGGTCGGCGCGGGTGATGTTGCCGTCATAGTCGTCGCCCATGCCGTAGATCACGGTGGGGTCGGTCTGCAGGCGCATGCCCTGCTCCAGGCGCCGCACGAAGACGCCGGCGATGCGGTCGCGCTCCTCGGGCGCCCCGGTCTCGCGCTCCACCAACGAGGCCAGGATCAGCGCCTGATAGGGCGTATCGATGGGCAGGTCGTCGTCACGCGCGTCCCAGGCCTGGGCGAGCAGCTCGTCCATGCGCGCCATCGACTGGCGCAGGATCTCCAGATCGCTGATGCCCTTGCGGTAGCGATAGGTGTCGGGGAAGAAGCGGCCCTCCGGCAGCTCGCCCTCGCGGCCGAGCTCGGCCATGATCTCGGCATCAGGCCACTCGGCGGTGCGATGCTCGAGTTTCGGCGCGGCGTTCAGCGCGGCGCGCATCTGGGCGAAGGTCCAGCCCTCGGGGACGGTCAGCGGATAGGTGACCACCTCGTGACGATCGAACAGGCCGAGCAGCTCGCGACCGCTCATGTCAGGCGTCAGACGGTACTCGCCGGGGCGCAGGTCGGGCAGCGCCTCGGGGTCGAGCCGGCTCAGCAGGCGATAGGCCCAGCCGTCGGCCAGGATGCCGCGCTCGTCGAGCTCACGGATCACGCGATGGAAACCGGCGCCGGCCGGCACCTCGTAGAGCGTCGGCGCCTCGAGGGCCAGCGGCGCCTCGAGCCGGCTCTGCCAGTAGCGATACCCCGCGCCCAGCACCAGGGCGGCCAGGATCAACAGCAGCTTGGCCACTCGCCTCATGGGAAGTCCTCGTTCAGTCGTGGGGATAGCCGAGCCGCGCGTGGGCCTCGGCCCGCAGGGCGCGATGGCGATCGCCGATGTCCCAGCGCGCCAGGCGGCGGCCGTCGGCGTCATCGAGCCGGGTCACCGGCCACAGGCCCTGCACGGAGTTGGCCAGGCACACCGCCTCGGCCGTCGCCAGCGCCTCGGGCGAGGTGTCCGCCTTGCGGATCACGCCGTCGTCGAGCAGCGATGCCCGCAGGGTGCCGGCCACGCCGCAGCGATCGAGCCTGGGCGTGTACCAGTCGCCGTCCTGCCACCAGAAGAGGTTCATGCAGGTCGCCTCGACCAGCCGCCCCTCGGCATCGGCGAGCAGGCCCTCGGCGATCTCGGGATCGGACCATTCGGCCCGGGCCAGGACGTTCTCCAGCCGATTGAGATGCTTGAGGCCGGCCAGCGCCGGCTGGATGCCCAGCCGCAGCCGGCAGTGGCGAACCCGCACACCGTCGCGCCAGCGGGCCTCGAGCGGCGCGAAGGGCACGGCCTGCCAGCGCAGCCGCGGCTCGGGCTCGGCGGGCGCGAGATAGCCGCGCCCGCCGGAGCCGCGGGTCAGCATCAGCTTGAGCACCGAGAACCCCTTGCCGGCCCGGGCCGGCAAGGCGTCGAGCGTGGCCCGATCCGGCATCGGAATGCCGAGGATCTCGGCACCGCGGGCCAGCCGAGCCAGGTGCTCGGCCCACAGCCGCGGCTCGCCGTCGCGCACCAGCACGGTCTCGAACAGGCCGTCGCCGTAGGCCAGGCCACGGTCGTCGAAGGGCACGCCCTCCCCCGGCGGCAGCCGGGCGACATCGACGCCGCCCGTCATCCTCACACCTTGGAAAACAGCAGCGTGCCGTTGGTGCCGCCGAAGCCGAAGGAGTTCGACAGGCTGACGTCGATCTTCATCTCCCGGGCGGTATGGGGCACGTAGTCCAGCTCGCAGCCTTCCTGGGGGTTGTCGAGGTTGATGGTGGGCGGCGCGACCTGATCGCGGATCGCCAGCACCGAGAACACCGCCTCGACGGCGCCGGCGGCGCCCAGCAGGTGGCCGATCATCGACTTGGTGGAGCTGACCGCCACGTCCTTCGAGGCCTCGCCCAGCACGCGCTCGACGGCGCGGCTCTCGGCCAGATCGCCGGCCGCGGTGGAGGTGCCGTGGGCGTTGATGTAGTCCACCTCGGCCGGATCGATCTTGGCGTCGCGGATGGCATTCGCCATCGACAGGGCCGCCCCGCTGCCGTCTTCCGGCGGCGCGGTCATGTGGTGGGCGTCGTCGCTCATGCCGAAGCCGGTCAGCTCGGCGTAGATGGTCGCGCCACGGGCCTTGGCGTGCTCGTACTCCTCGAGCACCATCACGCCGGCGCCATCGGAGAGCACGAAGCCGTCGCGATCGCGATCCCAGGGGCGGCTGGCCGCGGCCGGATCGTCGTTGCGGGTCGACAGCGCGCGGGCGGCGGAGAAGCCACCCAGACCCAGCGGCGTGGTGGCCATCTCGGCGCCGCCACAGACCATGACATCGGCGTCGCCGTAGGCGATGGTGCGGGCGCTGTAGCCGATGTTGTGGGTGCCGGTGGTGCAGGCGGTGGTGATGGCGATGTTGGGACCGCGGAAGCCGTGCTGGATCGCCAGGTTGCCGGAGATCATGTTGATGATCGAGCCCGGCACGAAGAACGGCGAGATGCGGCGTGCGCCGCCCTTCTGCAGGGCATTGTGGTTATGCTCGATCATCGGCAGACCACCGATGCCGGAACCGATCGCCACGCCGATGCGGTGGGCGTTTTCCTCGGTGCACTCGATGCCGGCGTCGCTGATCGCCTGTCCACCCGCGGCCACGCCGTACTGGATGAACAGATCCATCTTGCGGGCGTCCTTGGGGTTCAGGTACGGGCTGATGTCGAAGTCCTTGACCGACCCGCCGAACCGCGTGTTGAAGCCGCTGGCATCGAAGTGCTCGATGGGGGCGATACCGCTCTTCCCGGCCAGGATGTTGCCCCAGCTCTCGTCCACGGTATTGCCGACTGGCGTGACCAGGCCAAGCCCCGTCACCACAACCCTTCTACGAGCCATCCGCTCTCCTCCAGATCCAGATAGTGTCACGGCCCCGCGGGACCGTCTTGGCGCGCATTATACCCGAGTCCGCGGCCGCTGTGGTCGCGCGCACCCCCCAGATAGCACGAGAGCCGTCCTGCATGGCAGGACGGCTCTCTCACCAGGGCGCGTGGCCCCAGGCACACCTCAGCAAGCGGTGTCCGACAGCACCCTTACTGGTGGGCGTTGACGTAGTCGACGGCTTCCTGAACGGTGGTGATCTTCTCGGCTTCCTCGTCGGGAATCTCGGTGTCGAATTCCTCTTCGAGCGCCATCACCAGCTCGACGGTATCCAGGGAATCCGCGCCGAGGTCCTCGGTGAAAGAAGAAGAGTTCTGGATGTCCTCTTCCTTGACGTTCAGGCGCTCGGCCACAACCTTCTTCACGCGCTCTTCGATGGTGCTCATTATGAAGTACTCCAGTCGTTCACGTTAAGCGACTGCTAACCAGCCGTTTCAGATCCGCAAGCCAATAAGCTGCGGGGTAGTTTATAGACCGCTCAAGGACAACGCAACCGCCGCATGACGCGGCTTCAGCGCATGTTCATGCCGCCGTTGACGTGTAGTGTCTCACCGGTGATGTAGCCGGCCGGCTCGCTGGTCAGGAATCCCACCGCCGCGGCAATTTCCTCGGGCTGACCGAGGCGCGTCAGGGGGATCTGGCCGAGCAGCGCGTCCTTCTGCGCCTCGGGCAGGGCCTCGGTCATGTCGGTGGCGATGAAGCCCGGCGCCACCGCGTTGACGGTGATGGCGCGGGAAGCCACCTCACGAGCCAGCGCCCGGGTGAAGCCTTCCATGCCGGCCTTTGCCGCAGCGTAGTTCGTTTGGCCGAGGTTGCCCATGGTGGCCACCACCGAACTGACCGAGACGATGCGACCGAAACGCGCCTTGGTCATGCCACGCAGGCAGGCCTTGCTGACGCGATACACGGACTTGAGGTTGGCGTCGATCACCGCATCCCACTCATCTTCCTTCATGCGCATGAGCAGGTTGTCGCGGGTGATGCCGGCGTTGTTGACCAGGATGGTCGGCGCCCCGAACTCTTCGTTGATGGCCCGAACCAGGCCGTCGACGCTGGCCTGATCGGTGACGTCGAGGCGGCGCCCGGCGCCCTCGATGCCATGGGCCTTGAGGTCGGCGTCGATGCGCTCGGCACCGGCATCGCTGGTGGCGGTACCGATCACGATGCGGCCCTGACGACCGAGCTCGTGGGCGATGGCGCGGCCGATGCCGCGGCTGGCCCCGGTGATCAGGGCGACTCTAGACTCGCTTGACATGGTCTCTTCCGTTCTCGTCCAGGAGAGGGGTCAGCCGTTGGCCGACGTTGACTGATCCGCCGCTTCGCGGGCCAGCTCGAGGGCCGCCGAGAGGCTGTCGGGATCGTTGACCGCCAGCCCGCGGCTGCCCCGGGCGATTCGCTTGTTCAGACCGGTGAGCACCTTGCCTGGCCCGCATTCGATGAACACTTCGGCACCACGGCCCACCATGTTCTCGACGCAGGAGGTCCAGCGCACCGGCTGGTAGAGCTGCTCGATCAGGCGCGTGCGCAGGGTATCGACGTCGGCGTGGGCCTGGGCATCGACGTTCTGCACCACGGTGTAGCGCGGCGCGCGCAGCGTGATGTCATCCATCGCCGCGGCCAGACGCTCGGCGGCCGGACGCATCAGATCACAGTGCGAGGGCACCGACACCGGCAGCGGCATCGCACGCTTGGCACCGGCCTCCTGACAGGCCGCGATGGCGCGCTCGACGGCGCCCTTGGCACCGGCAATGACCACCTGCCCCGGAGCATTGTAGTTCACCGCGGAGACCACTTCGCCTTCGGCGGCCCGCTCACAGGCCTGCTCGACGGCGGCGTCGTCCAGGCCGAGGATCGCGGCCATGGCGCCCTGCCCCATGGGCACGGCATCCTGCATCGCCTCGCCGCGCAGCTTGACCAGCCGCACGCCATCGGCGAACGACAGCGCACCGGCGCACACCATGGCGCTGTACTCGCCCAGGCTGTGGCCGGCCATGGCGCCCGGGCGCGGCCCTTCGAGCTCCTGCCAGACGCGCCAGATGGCGACGCTGGCGGTCAGCAGCGCCGGCTGCGTGCAGGCGGTGGCGTTGAGCGACTCGGCAGGCCCTTCCTGGACCACCTGCCAGAGATCATAGCCCAGCGCATCGGCGGCCTCCTCGAAGGTCGTGCGCACCACGCTGTAACGCTCCGCCAGCTCGCGCAGCATGCCGATCTGCTGGGAGCCCTGCCCGGGAAAGATGAGGGCAAGGGGTTGTGTCATGTCGATCACCTTTGCACTTGTTGACGGTTCCCGGCCCCGCCACTGTCCGTGGCGGCGGAGCCGGAAGTCCTGGATCCGCTGTCGGCTCGGTCACCGGAAGTGGCCGAATCGACGACAGACCGTCGAAGACGAAGCTCGTCGGCCAGCCGCTCGGGCAGGCCATGCTGTACTTCCTGCGCCGCACGAGCCACGGCGTAGTGGAAACCGGCGGCGTCGGCGCCGCCATGACTCTTGATGACGATGCCGTTCAGGCCCAGAAGACTGGCGCCATTGTAGCGCACCGGATCCAGCTCACGGCGCAGGCGCGCCAGCGCGGGACGTGCCAGCGCGCCCACCAGGCGGCTGGTCCAGTGCGCCTCGAAGGTCGCCTGGACCCGACGCACCAGCATCTTCGCCAGCCCTTCGCTGGCCTTGAGCACGGCATTGCCGACGAAGCCGTCGCACACGACCACGTCGGCCTCGCCGGCGAAGATGCCGTCGCCCTCGACGAAGCCCACGTAGTCGAGGTCGTCGCGCTCGCGCAGCAGCTCATCGGCCCGCTGCACGCTCGCCGTGCCCTTGGTGCCCTCGACGCCGACGTTGAGCAGCGCCACCCGCGGACGCGCAAGACCGTCCACGTGGCGCGCCATGACGTCTCCCATCAGCGCGAAGTCGAGCAGCCGCTCGGCCTCGACATCGACGTTGGCGCCGAGGTCGAGCAGATAGCAGCGCCCCTCGCGGTCAACGGGAATCGCCGTGCTGATCGCCGGTCGTGCTACGCCGGCAACGGTACCGAGCGCACGCCGCGACAGCGCCATCAGCGCACCGGTATTGCCGGCGCTGACACCGGCCTGCACCTCACCGCGGGCCAGACAGGCCAGCATGGCCGCCATGCTGGAGTCCCGGCCCCGGCGCAGCGCCTCGGCCGGGCGCTGATCCTGACGAATCTCGCCGGGCGCATTCTCGATGCTCAGATGCGACGACGCCGCGGCGAGAGGCCGCGGCAGCCGGGAGAGCTCTTCTTCCAGCCGGGCGGCAGGGCCGAACAACCGGATATCGAGCTCGGGATCGGCCATGACGGCGCTGGCGGCGCCTGCCACGGTGGCGCGGGGACCGAGATCCCCGCCCATGGCATCGACGGCAATCCGCATGTCAGCGGGCGTCAGGCGTCATGACGATCGGTAGGACGCGTCGCTTCAGGCGTCGACGACCTTGCGACCCTTGTAGAAGCCGTCCGGAGAGACGTGGTGACGCAGGTGCGTGGTACCGGTCTCCTTGTCCTGGGACAGCGCCTTGTTGTCAGCCAGGGCGTCGTGGCTGCGACGCATGCCGCGCTTGGAACGGGTCTTGCGGTTCTGTTGAACTGCCATGAGATATCACTCCAGAGTGAATCGATGAGGTAATCAGGTTTTGCCTTTGAGCTGCTTGAGCACCTCAAAGGGATTCTCCGCGGGCGAGTCCGAGACGGACTCGGCGCTCTCCCCACTGCTCAGCTGGTCGCGCGAGACCGTACAGTCGGCCTCGTCGTGGTAAACCACCTGGGGCAGACTGAGGATCAGCTCGTCCTCGATCATCGCCAGCAGGTTCAGCTGTTCGTCTTCCACCAGCACCGGTTCATGGGTGCTCGGCAGAGAGGCCGCCAGGGCGTCGCTGGAGACCATTCCCAGCAGGAACTCGCTCTCGACCGGCTGCGGCATGGGCGAGAGGCAGCGCCGACACAGCAGCTGCAGCTCGGCCGTCAGACGACCGCGGATTTCTCGACGCCCCTGGGCGTCGATGGCGAAGTCCAGCCATACCTCGGCATCACCGTCTTGCACACCGGCTTCATCGGCGAGACGGGGCATATCGCCCAGCGCCACCAGGCCTTCGAGATGTTCGGCATGCGCGGCGAGCTTGTAAGGCTCGACCCTGCCAGGGAGTCTTGAGGTCAACATAGGCGCGCAATGATAGGCACTCCCCTCCCCCCTGTCAAAGCCCGCACGCTTCGGGGTTACAATGCCCACCCGTTGCGGCAGAGACCGCCCCACCGTGTCACACGAGGAGCCCACCATGCCACGCCTGGTACTCGCCTCGAGCTCGCGCTTTCGCCGCCAGCTGCTCGACCGACTGGAACTTCCGTACGCCTGGGAAAGCCCGGACATCGACGAGACGCCCCGCCCCGGCGAAACGCCCCGCGCGCTGGTGCATCGCCTGTCGCTGGCCAAGGCCGAGCGGCTGGCCGACGACTGGCCTGACCATCTGATCATCGGCTCCGATCAGGTCGCGGTCTTCGACGGCGAGGCACTGGGCAAGCCCGCCGACGAGACCGCCGCACGCGCCCAGCTGGCCCGTTTTTCGGGCCATCGGGTGAGCTTCCTGACCGGACTGGCGCTGATCGATACCCGCCATGCCAGCCACCGGGTCTGCCACGAACGCTACGACGTGGTGTTCCGCCAGCTCGGCGACAGCGAGATCGCCCACTATGTCGAGCAAGAGCGCCCGCTGGACAGCGCCGGCAGTTTCCGCATGGAAGGTCTCGGCATCACCCTGTTCGAGCGCCTCGAGGGAGACGACCCCAACGCCCTGATCGGACTGCCGCTGATTCGCCTCTGCCAGCTGCTGCGCGAGGCAGGCATGGACCCGCTGAGCAGCGGCTAGGCGCGCTTCAACGCCAACCGCCCCGGGCCGAGGCCACGGGGCGGCAGATGACGGCGATGCGCCAAGGCAGACGCGCTACCGGAGCGCGAGCCCGAACACGGGACTAGGGCGCGAGCTGATAGCGCAGCGGCGAGGCCGCCTGCGGCACGCCCACCCACTCGGCGGCAACCCGACCGAAGCGCCGCGCCAGACGCTCGAACGGATCCAGCTGCGGCGTGTAGTCCTGGGTACGCGGCGTCTCCAGCCGCTGCCGCGCCAGGGTATCGAGGCTGCCCAGCTCATCCACGAGACCCAGCTCCAGCGCCTGCTCCCCGGTCCAGATCAGACCGGTGAACAGCCGCTCATCATCGGCCAGCCGATCACCGCGCCCGGCCTTCACGTCATCGATGAACTGGCGATGGGTGGTGGCCAGCACCTGCTGCCAGAAGTCGCGCTGCTGCGGGGAGATATCCGAGAACGGGTCGAGGAAGGCCTTGTTCTCACCGGCGGTGAACACCCGACGCTCGACGCCGAGGCGCTCGAGCGCCTCCTCGAAGCCGAAACCGGCATTGATCACTCCGATCGACCCCACCAGGCTGGCCGGCGCGGCGACGATCTCGTCGGCGGCCGAGGCAATATAGTAGGCGCCGCTGGCGCCGATATCCTCGACCACGGCGATGATCGGCTTGTCGCCCTGCTCGCGCAGGCGCATCAGCTCGTCATAGATGCGCTGCGACTGCACCGGACTGCCGCCGGGACTGTCGATGTGAAGCACCACCGCCTCGGCATCCGGCGCCTTCCAGGCCCGCTGCACGCCTTCGATGACGCGCTCGGCGCCGGCCCGGGAATCGCCGTCGATCACGCCCTCCACCTCGACGATCCCCAGGTGCGGCCCGGCCGGATCGGTCGCCCCCGGCACCACGAAGAGCCCATAGAGGGTGGTACTCAGCGAGGCCAGGATCAGGAAGGCGAACAGGAAGCGGAAGAACAGCTTCCAGCGCCGCGAGCGACGCTGCTCGGCCAGCACGCCGTCGATCCAGCGATCGAGCATGTCCTGTTGGGCAAGGCGCTGACGCTCGCGCAGCGTCTCGGCATCGTCATCCCTCTCCTGCGGCGCCTGTCCCACGCCCTCGCGGCGCCGGCGGGCCTCCCGGGCCTGGTCGGCGCTGAGTTCGGGACCTCGGGTCCAGTCGTCGCGTCGATCGTCGTCCATAACGTCGCCTCCTTGTCGCTCGAGGAAAATCCGTGATCAGGCGCGCAGCCAGTCGACCAGCTCGGGAAAGCCGTGGGCGGTGAAGGCCGGGCGGCTCAACGCCAGGCGCTCCGGCGCGTGAACGCCGTAGGTCACGGCGACACGATCCATGCCCAGCGCCCGCGCCATCTCCAGATCATACTCGGTGTCGCCGATCATCACCGCCTCCTCGACCGGCACGCCGAGCTCCTCGAGGAGCTCCTCGAGCATGCGCGGGTGCGGCTTGGAGAGCGTCTCGTCGGCGGTGCGACTGGCATGGAACCAGTGGCCGCAGTCGCTCTCGCGGAAGATGCGATCGAGCCCGCGGCGACTCTTGCCGGTGGCCACCGCCAGACGACTGGCATCATCGGTGCGCAGCCGCGACAGCCCCTCGGCCACGCCGGGATAGAAGGCCATCGGCGTCACGTCGCCTTCCACGAAATGATAGGCATAGCGCTGACGCAGGGCCTCGGCCTGCTCGGGACCGATCCCCGGGCACAGCCTGGCGATGGCCTCGGGCAGCCCCAGGCCGATGATGTCGCGAACCGCCTCCTCGGACAGCTCGCCCCAGCCGACGTCACGCCCGGCCGCCTGCATGCAGGCGACGATGCGCTCGAGCGAATCCATCAGGGTGCCGTCCCAGTCGAAGATCATCAGTCGGTAACGCATGTGGGCTCCGGATCAGCGGGCATTGCGGGCGCTTCCCAGCACGCCGTCGAGGGTCTCGCCGAGCGGCGCGCGGATCTTCACCGGCTTGCCGCTGGTCGGCTCGGGAAAGGTGAGAGATGCCGCATGCAGGAACAGCCGCGACAGCCCCAGCTGGGCGGCGATGCGCCCGCCCTCGCGGGTGCCGTACTTGTCGTCGCCGAGCAGCGGATGGCCGGCGTGGGCGGCGTGCACGCGAATCTGGTGGGTGCGGCCGGTGATCGGCTCGGCCTCGACCAGGGTGGCCCGGGCGAAGGCCTCGCGTACCGCGAAACGGGTGCGCGCCACCTTGCCGCCGCTGTCGACCCGCACCCGCCGTTCGCCGTTGCCGGCGTCGAAGCGATCCAGGCGGGCGCTGACGAAGTCGCGCCGCGCCGGCCAGCGGCCGGCCACCAGCGCCAGATACTGCTTGCTCATCTCGTGGCGCTTGAGCGACTCGTTGAGACTCAGGAGCGCCGGGCGCGACTTGGCCAGCAGCAGGCAGCCGGAGGTATCGCGATCGAGCCGATGCACCAGCTCGAGGAAATCCAGGTCCTCGCGCACCTGACGTAGCGCCTCGATCAGGCCGATCTTGACGCCGCTGCCGCCGTGCACGGGCAGCCCGGAGGGCTTGTTGAGCACCATCCAGTCTCGCCCCTCCAGCAGCACGCTGCCGGCCAGCAGATTGCGCAGGTTGTCGCTGACCTCGCGCACCGCCTCGCGCGGCGCGAGCTTGAGCGGCGGGATGCGGACCACGTCGCCCAGGGCCAGGCGGGTATCGGCCTTGACGCGCTTCTTGTTCACCCGCACCTCGCCCTTGCGCACGATGCGGTAGATGAGCGCCCGAGGCGCGCCCTTGATGCGCGTAATCAGGAAATTGTCGACCCGCTGACCCACCTGGCCCTCGGTCACTTCCACCCACTGAACCTCGCGACCATCGGTCATCCCGCTCTCCACTTGCCACCGTCGTAAAAGACGCATTCTACCGCACTGTGCGCCGTCCTGCCGCCAATTGCTGGGCACCCCCTTTACTGTTATATTGCCGAGGCGTTCCAATGGACAGAACCGTCCGCTTGGCGCCTGCACGACAGACACGCAGGCCGGAACGACGAAATCAGGCCGCGACGACGCTCCCGCATGAGGTCCCGCCGCCGACAGTAAAGCGATACAACGCCACGCCCGCCCCGCCCCGCTCCCGACGAGCAGGCGGCGACCACGGGATACGTATAACACCGTGCCGGAGGCCGGCGTTGGCGAATCGATGAATGCCAGGTGTTGGCGGTGACCGCAGGACCGGATGGGCAACGAGACCCGCCGAGAACATGTCCTGCCTCCGCCCCGTACTCAACATGATCCTGCCGTGCCGGCCCGCCACCGCTATCAGGCCCCGACACGGCCGGGCGCAGTTCCGCTTCCGCGACATGCGCTGAGCACAAGCACGCAGCACCCAGCGGTTCGCCTTCGTCATTGCCCATGGGCGCCCACCGGCGCGTCCATTTTGCGAGACGACATGAAACGGATGCTCATCAACGCGACCCAGCCCGAAGAGCTGCGCGTCGCCCTGGTCGATGGACAACGCCTGTACGATCTGGACATCGAATCCGGTGCCAGGGAACAGAAGAAAGCCAACATCTATCGCGGCAAGATCACCCGCGTGGAACCCTCTCTCGAAGCCGCCTTCGTCGACTTCGGTGCCGAACGGCACGGCTTCCTGCCGCTCAAGGAAGTCTCCCGCGAATACTTCCTCAAGGACCCCTCCGGCCGCCCCAGCATCAAGGAAGTGCTCAAGGAAGGCCAGGAAGTCATCGTCCAGGTCGACAAGGAAGAACGTGGCAACAAGGGCGCGGCCCTGACCACCTTCATCAGCCTGGCCGGCCGCTTCCTGGTACTGATGCCCAACAACCCCCGCGCCGGCGGCATCTCGCGCCGCATCGAGGGCGAGGAACGCGCTCAGCTCAAGGAGGCCATGAGCCACCTGACCGTGCCCGACAAGATGGGCCTGATCGTGCGCACCGCCGGCATCGGCCGCAATCCCGAGGAACTGCAGTGGGACCTCGACTACCTGACCCAGGTCTGGGAGTCGATCACCGAGGAAGCCGGCAAGCGCGCCGCGCCCTTCCTGATCTACCGCGAGTCCAACGTCATCATCCGCGCCATGCGCGACTACCTGCGCCAGGACATCGGCGAGGTGCTGATCGACAGCGAGCAGGTGCACCAGGAAGCGCTGGGCTTCATCCGCCAGGTGATGCCCTCCTACCAGCAGAAGATCAAGCGCTACGCCGATGAGGTGCCGCTGTTCTCGCGCTTCCAGATCGAATCCCAGATCGAGACCGCCTACGAGCGCGAGGTCAAGCTGCCCTCCGGCGGCTCGATCGTCATCGACCACACCGAGGCGCTGGTCTCCATCGACATCAACTCGGCGCGCGCCACCCGCGGCAGCGACATCGAGGAGACGGCGCTGCAGACCAACCTCGAGGCTGCCGACGAGATCGCCCGCCAGCTGCGATTGCGCGACATCGGTGGCCTGGTGGTCATCGACTTCATCGACATGTCGCCGGCGCGCAATCAGCGCGAGGTCGAGAACCGGGTGCGCGACGCCCTGAAGATCGACCGTGCCCGGGTGCAGATCGGCCGCATCTCGCGCTTCGGCCTGATGGAAATGTCCCGCCAGCGCCTGCGCCCGTCGCTCGGCGAGACCAGCGGCGTGGTCTGCCCGCGCTGTGACGGCCAGGGCACCATCCGCGACGTGCGCTCCATCTCGCTCTCCATCATGCGCCTGATCGAGGAAGAGGCGATGAAGGAGCGCAGCGCCCAGATCCGCGCCATCCTTCCGGTCCCGGTCGCCACCTACCTGCTCAACGAGAAGCGGGCGATGCTGGCCGACATCGAGCGCCGCCAGGGCGTGCGCGTGGTGCTGCTGCCCAACCCCGAGATGGACACGCCCCACTACGACGTGCAGCGCCTGCGCGACGATCACGTCGACGAGGAAGGCACCTCCCACCTGCCGAGTCACGAGCTGCCCACGGAGACCGAGGTCGGCAAGGAGCCCGAGGCCGCCTTCGGCAAGCCGGTCAAGCGCGACGAGGCCGCGGTGAAGACCGTGGTGCACCACGAGCCCGCTCCCGCCTCCCTGCAGGAAGAGCCCGCGCCCCAGGCCAAGGCCAAGCCTGCCGAGAAGCCGGCACCGCAAAGGCCCGCCCAGAAACCCGCCGCCAAGCCGGCCCCGGCGGCCAAGCCCGCTGCGGCCCCCGCCGCTCGCGAGGGCGTGCTGAGCCGCCTGGTCAAGGGCTTCTCTCGCCTGCTGAGCGGCGAAGAGACCACCCCGTCCAGCCAGCAGCAGCGTCAGTCCGAGGGCAGCGGCCAGCGCCAGGCCGACACCGCCCGCTCAGGCGACCGCGGCCAGCAGCGCGGCGACAGCGGTAAGAGCGCCGACAACCGCTCCGGTAGCGGCAACGGCCGCCAGCGCAACAATCGTCGTGGCGGCCAGCGTCAGGAGCGCGGTGACAATCGCGACGAGTCACGCAGCACCAAGCCGCAGCGCCAGGGTGAGGACAAGGCCCGCGGCGACCGCTCCGAGAAAGGCGAGAAGGCCGACAAGGGCGGCAGCCAGAACCGCGGCGGCCGCGGTCGCAACCAGCGCCAGGACGACGGCCGCCAGCAGGCCGAGGGTCGCAAGCCCCAGGAAGGCAAGCAGGAAAGCAAGGGCCAGGAGCGCAAGGACAAGGACCAGGGCGGTCGCAAGCCCCAAGACACCAAGTCCCAGGACACCAAGCGCCAGAGCGACAAGCCCCAGGACGCCAAGCCCCAGAAGTCCAAGGGCGACGCCGAGGCGGCTGCCACCGGCGAGCAGGCACCGGCCAAGGCCGAGACGAATGGCAAGCCGAAGCGCACCCGCAACAACCCGCGCCAGCGCCGTCGCCAGCAGGCCCTGAACCCGGAGTCCGTGGCCGAACAGCAGCGCCTGCAGGCCGAAGCCGCCAAGGCAGAAGCACAGCCGGAAGAGGCCAAGGCGGAGCAGCCGAAAGCAGAAGAGCCCAAGGTCGAGCAGCCGAAGGCTGAGACCAAGGCCGATGCCAAGGCGGAACAGCCGAAGGCCGAGACCAAGGCTGAAGCGCCCAAGGCCGAGGCCAAGGCGGAGCAGCCGAAGGCCGAACAGCCCAAGGCAGAACAGCCGAAGTCCGACGCCAAGGCCGAGCAGCCGAAGGCCGAGACCAAGGCCGAAGAGCCGAAGGCCGACGCCAAGGCGGAACAGCCGAAGGCCGAGACCAAGGTTGAAGCGCCCAAGGCCGAGGCCAAGGCGGAGCAGCCGAAGGCCGAACAGCCCAAGGCAGAACAGCCGAAGTCCGACGCCAAGGCCGAGCAGCCGAAGGCCGAGACCAAGGCCGAAGCGCCCAAGGCCGACACCAAGGCGGAACAGCCGAAGGCCGAGACCAAGGCTGAAGCGCCCAAGGCCGACGCCAAGGCGGAACAGCCGAAGGCCGAGACCAAGGCTGAAGCGCCCAAGGCCGATGCCAAGGCGGAGCAGCCGAAGGCCGAACAGCCCAAGGCAGAACAGCCGAAGTCCGACGCCAAGGCAGAACAGCCGAAGGCCGAAGAACCCAAGGCCGAGCAGCCGAAGGCGGAGCAGCCGAAGTCCGACGCCAAGGCGGAGCAGCCGAAGGCCGAAGAACCCAAGGCCGAGACCAAGGCCGAAGAGCCGAAGGCCGAAGAACCCAAGGCCGAGCAGCCGAAGGCCGAGTCCAAGGCCAAAGAGCCCAAGGCGGAACAGCCGAAGGCAGAAGCCAAGGCCGAAGAACCGAAGCCCGAGACCAAGGCTGAAGCGCCCAAGGCCGACGCCAAGGCGGAGCAGCCGAAGTCCGAAGAACCCAAAGCCGAGCAGCCGAAGGCCGACGCCAAGGCAGAACAGCCGAAGGCCGAGAGCAAGACGGAAGCGCCGAAGGCCGAGACGCCGCGCCGCCGCCGCGCCCACAACGACCCGCGGGAAATCCGCCGTCGTGAACAGGAGGCCAAGCGCCAGGAAGGCCAGCAAGGCTGATCCCGACGCCCGCCCCTGAACGACAACGCCCGTGGCCATTGGCCACGGGCGTTTTCGTTGACGTCTATCGCAGGCGCCGGAAGCGCCGATGTCCCTATTCTGTCGCCAGGCGCGGCTCGCGCTCCAGCATCACGCCGAAGCGCCGCTCCACCGTCGCGGCGACCCGCGCGGCGAAGGCCAGCAGCCCGGCCGCATCGCCGCCGCCGTGGTGCACCAGCACCAGGGCCTGGCGGTCATGGACACCGAAGGGGCCCTCGCGCCAGCCCTTGAGGCCGCAGCGATCGATCAGCCAGCCGGCGGCCAGCTTGGTCCGGCCATCCTCCAGCGGGAAGCTCGGCATGTCGGGATGCGCCTCGCGCAGCGACGCCGCACACTCCGACGACACCACCGGGTTCTTGAAGAAACTGCCGGCGTTGCCGAGCACCGACGGATCCGGCAGCTTCTCGCGCCGCACCGAACAGACGGCCTCGGCGACCTCCAGCGGCGTGGGCACCTCGCCGACGCGGCCGGCCAGGTCACCGTAGCCCAGGCGCGGCTCGGCCGAGCGCGAGACGCGCAGCACCAGCCGGGTGATCGCCACCCGCCCCGCCAGGGCGCGCTTGAAGACGCTGTCGCGATAGCCGAAAGCGCACTCGTCGGCCCCCAGCACCGCTTCGCGGCCGTCGTCCAGGTGCACCAGATGCACGGCCTCGAGGCGCTCGGCGAGCTCGACGCCGTAGGCGCCGATGTTCTGGATCGGTGCCGCACCGCAGTGCCCGGGAATCAGCGCCAGGTTCTCGAGCCCCCAGAGGCCGCGGGCGGCCAGGGCCATGACCAGCTCGTGCCAGACCACTCCGGCCTCGGCGTGCACCCGCACGCTGCCGTCGCCGACCTCCTCCAACCACCAGTCGTTCATGGCGGTCCGGATGACCAGCCCCGGCTGAAGGGCGGGCAGAATCAGGTTACTGCCCCCACCCAGCACCAGGGTCGGCCAGCCGACGTCCCGGGCCAGCGACAGCGCCTCGCCGAGCTCGGCGACACTTGCCGGGGCGGCGAAGCGCTCGGCACGGCAGGCCAGTCCCAGGGTATTGGCCGCGGTCAGGTCGTGGTCGGCGAGAATGGCCAGGCTCAAGCGCCCTCCTCCAGGCGCCGCCGCACGTCCTCGACGAGGCCGCGGGAGGCCGCCTCGACCAGGTCCAGCACCTGCTCGAAGCCGTCGTCGCCCCCGTAGTAGGGGTCGGGCACGGCGCGATCGGGCAGCCCGGCGAAGGCCAGGAAGAGACCGACGTGAGCGGTACTGTCGGCCGGCCGACGCGCCTCCAGCGCCGCCAGGTTGTCGTGGTCCATGGCCAGCAGATAATCGAAACGCGCGAAGTCGCCGTCATCGAGCTGGCGGGCCCGCAGGCCGGAGAGATCGAGCCCGCGCGAGGCGGCCGCCGCCTGGGCACGCGCGTCGGGCGACTTGCCCACGTGCCAGGGTCCGATGCCACAGGAGTCGACCTCGACCCGACCGGCGAGGCCGACCTCGTCGAGATGGCGGCGGAACATGCCCTCGGCGGTGGGCGAACGGCAGATATTGCCCAGGCAGACGAACAGTACCCTCATCGGCACTCTCCCTTGTCGTCGCGGCCTGCCTCCTGCCCCAGGATCTGGCGCACACGGGCGAGATCCTCGGCGGTGTCCACGCCCGCCGGATGTGGCTCGCGGGAAAGGGCGACCTGGATGGCATGGCCATGGTGCAGCGCGCGAAGCTGCTCGAGCTGTTCGAGCTGCTCCAGCGGCGACGGCGCCCAGTGACGATATTCGTCGAGGAAGCTCGCCCGGTAGGCATAGAGACCGATATGGCGCAGCCAGGCGTCGGTCTCGAGCAGCTCGGGGCGCGCGGCGAAGGCCTCGCGGTCCCAGGGAATCGGCGCACGGGAAAAGTAGAGGGCCCGCCCCGAGAGCGCGCGCACCACCTTGACCACGTTGGGATTGAACAGCGTCTCGACGTCGCCGATCGGCTCGGCCAGCGTCGCGATGGAGGCGCCGGGATCGTCCATCAGGCGCGCCGCCACCTGGTCGATCAGGGTCGCCGGCAGCAGCGGCTCGTCGCCCTGCACGTTGACCAGCACGGCGTCATCGGCGAGGCCCAGCGTATCGGCCACCTCGGCCAGCCGATCGGTGCCGGAGGGATGATCGTCGCGGGTCATCACCACCTCGGCGCCCAGCGGCGTCATGGCGTCACGAATGCGAGCATCGTCGGTGGCGACCACCACCCGGCCGGCGGCGCTGGCCGAGGCCCGGCGCCAGACGTGGGCCACCATCGGCTCGCCGGCGATGTCGAGCAGCGGCTTGCCCGGCAGACGGGTCGACGCGAAACGCGCCGGAATCACGGCGATGAAGTCCTGCATCTTGCCTCCTCAGCCCTCGGCGCCGGTCGACGGCGGCAGCTTCTCGTCCACGTCGATGGCGCGCGCCTCGTCGGGCAGCATCACCGGGATGCCGTCGCGCACGGGATAGGCCAGGCCATCATAGCGGCACACCAGCTCGCCGGCCTCACGATCGAAGGCCAGCTTGCCCTTGCACAGCGGGCAGACCAGCATCGCCAGCAGTTGCTTGTCCATCTCTCACGCCTCCAGGGTCGGTATCGACGGCCGCACGAACGGCGACCGCACGGAATTCACAGGGCCGCCAGGCGCGCATCCAGCCAGGCGACGAAATCGGGGTCGGGCACCGCCTCCACCTCCAGCACCCAGGCATCGTCCGCCGGCAGGTCACGGCACTTCACCGCGTCCTTGGCGGTCATCACCCGCGGGCGCCCGTCGGCGAACGCCAGATCGTCGGCGGTGAAGCGGTGATGGTCGGCGAAGGGGTGGGTCCAGTGGGCGATGCCCAGGCCTTCGAGGGTCTCGAAGAAGCGCGCCGGTCGACCGATGCCGGCCAGGGCATGCACCGGCTCGACGAAGGGCGCCGGTGCCACCGCCCGACGCTCGCCGCCGCCCAGCGGGCGCCAGCCGGCGGGCGTCAGGGTCATGCGGTAGTGATCGTCCAGGCGCTGATCCCGCGGCGCCCCGTTGACCACCACGGCATCCACGCTATCGAGCCGCTCGGCAGGCTCGCGCAGCGGGCCGGCCGGCAGGCAGCGGCGATTGCCGAGCCCGCGATGGCCATCCACCACCACCAGTTCCAGGTCGCGCCCCAGCGGCAGGTGCTGCAGGCCGTCGTCGGCGAGCAGGATGTCGCAGCCTTCCTCCAGCAGCCGCCGGGCGCCTCGCGGGCGATCCGGGTCCACCACCACCGGCACGCCGGTCTGGTCGGCCAGCATGCGCGGCTCGTCGCCGCAGGCCGAGGCCGGGGTATCGGCCTCGACCCGCAGCGGATAGCGATCGGCGCGGCCGCCGTAGCCACGGGACAGGATACCGGGCCGCCAGCCGGCCTCGTCGAGATGGCGTGCCAGCCAGGCCACCAGCGGCGACTTGCCGGTGCCGCCGAGGGTGATGTTACCGACCACGATCACCGGCACCGGGGCCCGCCAGGCCTGGCGTCGTCCCTCGGCGTAGGCCCGCGTGCGGCGCGCGATCAGCCGACGATATAGCGCCTCGAGCGGTCGCAGCGGCCACAGCCAGGCGGCGCCGGCATAGGCCGCCTCGAGCCAGCGCTCGCCGAAGCCGCCGCTCATGCCGTCTCGGCGTCCTGGAACTGCAGGCGATGCAGGGCCGCGTAGGCGCCGTCCCGCGACAGCAGCTCGGCATGGCTGCCCTGCTCGACGATCTCGCCGCCTTCCATCACCAGGATGCGGTCGGCACGCTCGATGGTGGACAGCCGGTGGGCGATGACGAAGGTGGTCCGATCGCGACACACCTCTTCGAGCGCCGCCTGAATGTAGCGCTCGGACTCGGTGTCCAGCGCCGAGGTGGCCTCGTCGAGGATCAGCAGCGGGGCATCCTTGAAGATCGCCCGGGCGATGGCCAGACGCTGGCGCTGGCCACCGGAGAGCATCACCCCGTTCTCGCCGACCACGGTGGCGTAGCCCCCGGGCAGGCGCTCGATGAACTCGTGGGCATGAGCCGCCCGCGCCGCGGCCTCGACCGCCTGCGGGTCGGGGTCGTCGATGCCGTAGGCGATGTTGTCGGCGATGCTGGCGTTGAACAGCGTCACCTGCTGCGAGACCAGGGCAATGCTGCGACGCAGGGGCAGCAGCTTGAAGTCCTCGAGCGACACCCCATCGAGGCAGATCCGTCCCGCGGTGGGCCGGTAAAAGCGCGGCAGCAGCCCCATCAGGGTCGACTTGCCGCTGCCGGAGCGGCCGACGATGGCGATCATCTCGCCGGGCGCCACGTCCAGGTCGATGCCCTTGAGCACCTCCGGCTGGTCGGCACCGTAGGCGAAGCGCACGCCTTCCAGGGTCACGCGCCCCTCGAGCCGACCCGGCTCGCGGGTGCCGTTGTCTTCCTCGGGCGGCACGTCGAGCAGCCCGAACAACTCGCCGGCGGCGGCGATGCCCTTCTGCACCGTGGCGTTGATCTCGGTGAGCTGGCGCACCGGCTTGGCCATCAACGAAGCCGCGGTGATGAAGGCGACGAACTCGCCGGGGGTCATGTCGGACAGCATCGCCGGCGACATGGCGAGCCACACCAGCACCGCCAGCGCCAGCGCCACCATCAGCTGGATCACCGGGGTGCTGGTGGCCTTGGTCAGCGCCTCCTTCATGCTCTGGCGACGATTGACCTCGCTGGCCTCGGCGAAGCGGGCCTGCTCATAGGCTTCGGCACCGTGGGTACGCACCACCCGATAGCCCGACAGCGCCTCGGAGGCCACATGGGTCACGTCGCCCATGGAGCGCTGGATGCGCCTCGAGATCCGGCGGAAACGCTTGCTGGTATAGCTGACCACGCCGCCGATCGGCGGCGTCACGGCCAGGAACAGCAGGGTCAGCATCCAGTTGGTCCACAGCAGGTAGACCACCAGCCCGATCACGAACAGCCCCTCGCGCAGCAGGATGGTGATCGCCTTGGTGCCGGCCCCGGTGACCTGCTCGACGTGGTAGGTGACCCGTGACACCAGATGTCCCGAGGAATGCTCGTCGAAGAAGCGCCCCGGCAGGTGCAGCATGTGATTGAAGACGTCGCAGCGCAGCGCGTGGACCAGGTTGCGGGCCACGTTGCTCATGAAGTAGGTGCCGAGGAAGGTGCCCAGCCCGCGAGCGGCGAACATGCCCACCACGAACAGCGGCAGCATCAGGCGAAAGGCGGCGTCCGGATTCTGGATGCCGTCGATCAGGCGTTTCATCATCTCGGCCAGCGCCGTGCTGGACGCCGCATAGATGGCGTAACCGACGATGGCCAGGGCGAAGGCCTTCCAATGGGGCTTCACATAGCCCAGCAGACGCTTGTAGAGGGTCCAGCCCGAGTGTTCGCTCACGGTGTCTCCGCTTCAGAATGTGTTGCCTTGGCGGTGGCGATACGCACCCGCCGAATGTCCAGTGCGCCGGCGCGGTCGAGCACGCGCACCACGTCGGCGTGGGCGGCGCGACCATCGGCCTCCACCACCAGCCCGCGCTCTCGGGCGCGCGACGCGACGGCCTCGAGTGCCGCTTCCAGCTCGCCGGGCGCCAGGGCCCGCTCGCCCAGGCGATACTCGCCCTCGGGGGTGATCACCACGGTGACCGGCGAGGCCTCGGCGGCGACGCCGGTCACGCTCTCGGGCAGTACCAGCTCCAGCGCCTGGCGGGTCTCGAAGGTGGTCGAGACCATGAAGAAGATCAGCAGCAGGAAGACCACGTCGATCAGTGGGGTCAGATTGACCTCCACCGCCTCGCGCCGCCTGCGCGGCACCCTCATGGGCGCCCTCCCCCCGCCGGCGAACGCTCGTCGGCCGCGCGGGGCCTCGCCTCCGTCGCCGGCTCGTGGCGCTCGTCCAGCGTCAGCTGGCCCTGGTGATGCGCCAGGAACTCGACCACCTGGCCGGCCTGCTCCTCGATGCGCACCGTGATGTCCTCGACCCGCCGCTGGAAGTAGCGGTGGAACATTAGCGCGGGAATCGCCACGGTCAGGCCCGCCGCGGTGGTCACCAAAGCCTGGGAGATGCCGCCGGCCAGCTCCGCGGCACGCTCGCCGCCGTCGCTCGAGACGAGCACCGCGAAGACCTCGATCATGCCCACCACGGTGCCCAGCAGGCCGAGCAGCGGGGTGATCGAGGCGATGGTGCCGAGCGGACTCAGGAAGCGCTCCATGTCATGCACCACCGCGGTGGCCGCCTCCTGAAAACGCGCCCGGACCTGCTCGTGGCCGAGCCGGGCGTTGCGCAGCCCGGCCGCCAGTACGCCACCCAGCGGCGAATGGCTCTCCAGCCAGTAGAGGTTGACCTGGCCACGCGCCGCCAGCGAACAGACCTCCTCGCCGAGCCCCCTCGGGGCAATCCGTCCGGCGCGCAGTGCCCACAGGCGTTCGACGACGATCACCACCGCCACCAGCGAACAGCCAAGCAGCGGCAGCATCAGCCAGCCCCCGGCGATCAGGGCCTCCATCAGGGTCATGGGGTCACCTCCCTCGAGCAGTCACCGGCGCCTCCGGCGTCATTGCAGGCGATTCTAACGCAAGGCACTCGCCTCCGACACCGCCGCGCCACCAGGCCGCCGGGCGCGTGGTCGCGACGCGTGCCATCCCGCCCAGCCACAGGGTCACGGCACCGTCCTCGGCCGTGTTCCACAGAGAGCTGCCGAGGCGCCGGAAGCGACGCACCACAGACGGCGCCGGGTGGCCGAAACGGCCGTCGCGTGCCGCGCTGAAGATCACCTGCCGTGGCCGGACCGCGGCCAGGAAATCGGGGCCGGAGCTGGTCGTGCTGCCGTGATGCCCCGCCACCAGCGCGTCGATGGGGCCATCGATCCGCGTCAGGAGTTCCTGCTCCACCCGAGCGCCGGCATCGCCGGTGATCAGCAGCCGCTGCTGACCCGCGGTGATCAACAGCACGCAGGAGCGGTCGTTGTCGGACAGGCCCACGGCCTCGGCGGGCGGCCACAGCACGCGGAAGCTCACCCCATCGCGGCGCCAGCTCCGCCCTGCCACGCAGGGCTCGGACGTCACCGGCAGCACGCTGCCGGGCGGCGCCAGATAGCGCCCGACCGAATGCTCCTCGATCAGCGCCTCAAGCCCCCCGGCATGATCGCGATCGTCATGGCTGACGATCACATCGTCGAAGCGCTGCCCCTCGGGCCAGAGCGTCGAGAGCGGCATGAAGCCGGAGGGAAAGCGCGGCCCGGTGTCGATCAGCGCCCGGTAGTGGGCGGTGCGCAGGGCCACCAGCTGGCCCTGCCCCACGTCATGGACGCGCACGCGCAGCGCCCCGGGTTCCGGCAGCGACGGCGTCAGCCACAGCGCGCCGCAGGCCAGCAGCGCGGTGCCCGCCAGGCGCAGTCGTTCGGCCAGCCCCGGCAGTGCCCACAGCAGACCGATCAGGATCAGCGCCGTGCCCAGCGCCTCGGCCACGGCCGGCGGCGGCTGCCAGAGGGGCGCCAGGCGCGACGCCATCTCTAGCCCGGCGGCGACGCCCTCGGCAAGCGCGCCGAACAGCCCCCAGGCCATATCGCCCAACGGCGGCACCCAGGCCAGCGCCCAGCCCGCCAGGCCCAGCGGCACCAGTACGCTGCCGACCAGCGGCACGGCCAGCAGATTGACCAGCGGCGCCGCCGGTGCGAGGCGATCGAAGGCCAGCAACACCGCGCCGGCCATCACCGGCGCCAGCAGCAGCTGGCTGCGCACCAGCGCCCACAGCCAGCCGCGCCAGCCCCGCGGGCGGGGACGGCCCTGCCAGATCAGGATCAGCAGCGCCACGGCACCGAAGGACAGCCAGCTGCCGGGGCGCCAGACCGCCAGCGGATCGAGGATCACCACCAGTGCCAGGGCCAGCCACCAGGCCTGCCAGGGCCCCGGCGAATGGCGCCCACTGGCCACCCACAGGCCCACCAGCACCATGATCATGGCCCGCATCGCCGGCGGCTCAAGCCCGGCCAGACAGGCATAGGCCACCGCCGCGGTGCCGGCGATCCACCAGGGCCAGATCGCCATGCGCCAGCGCCCCGACGCGAGAAGACGCGCAGCCCCACGCGCCAGCCACAGCGCGACACCGGCCACCAGGCCGACATGCAGCCCGGAGATGACCATCAGGTGGGTGGTGCCGCTGGCATTGAGCAGATCCCAGTCGTCGTCGCCCAGCCGTTCGCCGGCGCCTAGGGTCAGGGCCGCTAGCCAGCGCGTCGTACGCGGGGCGAGGTCGCGCTCATCGAGCCGGGCGAGCGCCCATCGGCGAACCGAGCCGCCGGCCGCCTCGAGACGCGCCGGCGGCGGCGCCTCGCGCACGTAGCCGGTGGCCTGGATGCCCTCCCGGCGCAGCCAGGCGCGATAGTCGAAGGTATCGGGGTTGGCGAACCCCGCGGGCGGCCTTAGCCGGACGGTCAGCCGCCAGCGCTCGCCCGCGACCATGGCCGGCGCTCGATAGGCGTTGAGACGCACGCGCGACAGCCGATCACAGTCCGGCAGCCCGGGGACCAGAGGACGACAGCCCGCCACCGCCAGCATCAGCCGGGTCAGGCCGGCCTCTCGTGACACGGTCGTCAGGCGCCCCTCCACCGTCAGATCCTGACGACTGAGCCCCCGGGGCAGCTCGCCGCCGCGGCTCCACCACAGCTGGCCGGCCACCAGCGCGATCAGCGACAGCATCAGCAACAGGCGCCAGCGCCGGGCCGCGATAGCCATCAACAGCGCCAGCCCCAGCGCCTGGGACCAGAGGGCCGCATCGCCCTGGTCGACGAGCGCCCCGAGCAGCGTTCCGGTGAGCGCCGCGAGAGCGAGCGGCAGGGCCAACCCGATTACCATGGACATCATCCTGAGCAGGCTGCCCGGCATGGCGTGACGACCCGGCGCCAACGCGTTGAGCAACGCCATGGCGAGGGAGCGGGCTTGTATGGATAATAGCGCGCATATCGAAGCCGCGAGCCCGTCGTCATGCCGCGCCGTCTCCTGCAGCGCTACCTGCCCCATCCCGAGACCCTCAGGCGCCAGCGCTCTCTGCGCTTCTTGAGCCACCTGATCGGCAATCCCTCGCTGTGGATGCTGTCGCGACGCAGCGTGGCCAACGCCTTCTTCGTCGGGCTGTTCTGCGCCCTGCTGCCGATCCCGTGCCAGATGGTCCTTGCCGCCCTGGGCGCCTGGGCGTTACGCGCCAATCTGCCGCTCTCGGTGGGACTGGTGTGGATCACCAATCCGCTGACCATGCCGCTGATCTTCTACGGCAACTACCGACTCGGCGCCTGGCTGCTGGACCTGCCGGCGCGTGCCGCGCCCACGCAGCTATCCACCGAATGGGTTGCCGGGCAGCTGATCGATGCCCTCCCGGCCCTGGCGGCCGGCTCACTGGTGGCGGCCGTCCTGGCGGGCGGGCTGGGCAGCGTGACGATTCGTCTGGCGTGGCGCTGGCAGGTGTCGCGCAGCTGGAAGCGAAGGGCGCGGCGCCGCCGTGACCGGCTGGGCGACCGCGCCTGAAGCGGGAAGGAAGAAGGCAGGATCGGGCGTCAGGCGCCGGAGGTATCCGGCGTCAGGCGACCGCCATCGAGGCGCAGCACCCGATCCTGATGGGCGGCGAGCCCCGTGTCGTGGGTGACGATCACGAAGGCGCAGGCAGCGCTGGCGGAAAGTTCGTCCATCAGCGCCAGGATGCTCGCCGCGGTGGTCTGATCGAGGTTGCCGGTGGGCTCATCCATCAGCACCAGGCTCGGGTCGGTGACCAGCGCCCGGGCGATGGCCACGCGCTGGCGCTCGCCGCCGGAGAGCTCACCGGGCTTGTGGGCCGCGCGCTCGGCCACGCCCACCCGATCCAGCAGCTTAAGCGCCCTGGCCTCGGCGTCCTTCTTGCGCTGGCCGCGCACGATCAGCGGCAGCGCGGCATTCTCCAGCGCCGTGAACTCGGCCAGCAGATGGTGGAACTGGTAGACGAAGCCGATGTGCCGGTTGCGAAAGCGCCCGAGGGCGGCATTGCCCAGCTCGTGCAGCGCCTGCCCGGCGATGCGGACCGCGCCGCTGCTGGGATGATCCAGCCCGCCCAGCAGGTTGAGCAGCGTGGTCTTGCCGGAGCCGGAGCTGCCGACCACCGCCACGCGCTCGCCGGCCCGCACCTCGAGGGCCAGATCGTCGAGCACCGTGAGGTCGCGCGGCCCCTCGCGGTAGACGCGGGTCAGGTGATCGCAGGCCAACATCACCTCACGCTGCCCCGCGTCACGGGTGAACGCCTGGGTCATGGCGGGATCATTCATAGCGGAGCACCTCGGCAGGCTGAACCCGAGCCGCGCGCCAGGCCGGGTAGAGGGTCGAGAGGAAGGTCAGCACGAAGGCCGCGGAAACGATCTGGCCCACGTCGGACCACAGCAGCTGCGAGGGCAGCTCGCTGATGAAATAGACACCGGCATCGAGGAAATGGATGCCGAAGGTCGACTCGACGAAGGCGAGGATGTCGGACACCGTCAGCGCCAGCAGCACGCCGAGCCCCACCCCGATCAGGATGCCGATCACGCCGATGGCCAACCCCTGGACCATGAAGATGCCCATGATCGAACGTGGCGTGGCACCGATGGTGCGCAGGATGGCGATATCGGCATGCTTGTCGGTGACCACCATCACCAGGGTCGAGACGATGTTGAAGGCCGCCACGGCGATGATCACCGTCAGCAGCAGCGCGATCATGCGCTTCTCCATCTGGATCGCCTGGAACAGATTACCCCGGGTATAGGTCCAGTCCAGGCCGCGATAGCCCGCTCCCAGATCGTCGATGATCGAGCGCGTCACGCTACCGGCCTGGAACAGGTCGTCGAGCTCCAGGCGCAGCCCGCCCACGTCATCGCCCATGCGCGCGAGGGTCTGCATGTCGGCGATGTTGGCATAGGCCAGGTTGGCATCGAGATCCGCCCCGACGCTGAAGATGCCGCTGACGGTGAAGCGCTTGAGGCGCGGGAAGACGCCGGCCGGCGTGATCGAGGCCTCGGGCACCAGCAGGGTCACCCGGTCCCCCACCGTCACGCCGAGCTGACGCGCCAGCATCGAGCCGAGCACGACGTTCCATTCGCCGGGCTGCAGGTCATCGAGGCTGCCGCGCTCCATGTGCTCGTCGACGATCGAGACGCGCTTCTCCCAGTCGGGCTTGATGCCGTTGACCAGGGCGCCGTTGTTGCGCCCGCCGACCGAGAACATACCCTGCTGCTGGATATAGGGCGCCGCCCCGATGACGTGCTCGCGCTGCTGCAGGCGCTCGGCCAGCGGCTGCCAGTCGGTAAGCCCGGAGGGCACCTCGATACGGGTGTGCGGCACCATGCCCAGCACCCGCTCGCGCAGCTCGCGGTCGAAGCCGTTCATCACGGACAGCACGAGAATCAGCACCGCCACGCCCAGGGTCAGGCCCAGCATGGAGGTCAGGGAAATGAAGGAGATGAAGTGGTTGCGTCGCTTGGCCCGCACGTAGCGCAACCCGATCAGGAGAGGCAGACGATCCAGCATTTGAGCGTTCCTTGTCGGCGGGCGCTCATGGTACGTGTTTTTGGCCGGCCCTGCATCGGGAAGGCAAGGCTTGCACGATGACTGCACCTTGCCGGTTCGGCGACGCGAGACACCATCTGACAGGGGCGCGGCACCCGGCCCCGTCGCCCGGGGAGCCGACGGCCTCGCCGGGCTTGCATCCCGACGCACCGCCCCCTACATTGCGCCGGATTCCTTCATCGAGGAGGCCTGCCATGGCCGTCTGCCTGCTCCCCGAATGGCATCCCCAGGATGCCGTGCAACTGACCTGGCCGGGTCCCGACAGCGACTGGGCGCCGCTGCTGGCGAACATCGAGGCGACCCTCGAGACCCTGGCGGTGGCCATCGCCCGCTACCAGCCGGTGCTGATCGCCGTGCCGGACGACGCCACCCGCCTCCGGCTGGCCGAGGCCTTCCGCCATCGCGGCGTGTCCGCCGAGCGCCTGCTGCTCAGGGTCGCCGAAGCCGACGACACCTGGGCCCGGGACCACGGTCCGCTCACTGTCGAACGCGACGGCGAACCCGTGCTGCTCGACTATGTCTTCACCGGCTGGGGCGGCAAGTTTCCCGCCGGCCGCGACGACAGCCTGACCCGGCGTCTCGCCGCCGACGGCGTCTTCGACGCGCCGCTGTTCTCCCACGACCTGGTGCTCGAGGGCGGTGCTCTGGAGAGCGACGGCCAGGGCACCCTGCTGACCACCGAGGCCTGCCTGCTCAACGTCAACCGCAACCCGCACCTCGACCGGGCCGCCATCGAGGCGAGACTGGCCGACGAGCTGGGCGCCGAGCGGGTGCTGTGGCTGGCTCATGGCCATCTGGAAGGCGACGACACCGACAGCCACGTGGACACCCTGGCGCGCTTCTGCGACCCGCAGACCATCGCCTACGTGCGCTGCGACGACGAGGCCGACCCGCACTATCCGGCGCTGGCCGCCATGGAAGACGAACTGCGGGCGCTGCGCCGCGCCGACGGCGAGCCCTACCGGCTGATCCCGCTGCCCTGGCCCGCCGCCTGCTTCGACGCCGAGGACGGCCGCCGCCTGCCGGCCACCTATGCCAACTTCCTGATCATCAACGGCGCGGTGCTGGTGCCCACCTACGGCGACGCCGCCGATGCGCGCGCCCTCGCGGCCCTGGCCGAGGCCTTCCCGGACCGTGACATCGTGCCCATCGACTGCGGCACCGTGATCCGCCAGCATGGCAGCCTGCACTGCCTGACCATGCAGCTGCCCCGCGGCACCCTGGCCGGGGCTCGCCGCCATGAAGGAGAGACATCATGACCCGCACCCTCAAGGTCGGCCTGGTCCAGCAGCCGGCCTGGCCCGACAAGGCCAGGAGCCTGGCCGAGAGCGAGGCCGGCATCCGCGAGCTGGCCGGTGCCGGCGCCCAGCTGGTGATGCTGCAGGAGCTGCACGCCACCCACTACTTCTGCCAGTTCGAGGACACCGCGCTGTTCGATCTGGCCGAGCCGCTGGACGGCCCCACCGGCCAGCGGCTGGCAGCGCTGGCCGCGGAGCTCGACATCGTGCTGGTGGGCTCGCTGTTCGAACGCCGCGCCCCGGGGCTCTACCACAACACCGCCGTGGTCTACGATGGCGGCCGCGGCCGGGTCGGCCAGTATCGCAAGATGCACATTCCCGACGATCCGGGCTTCTATGAGAAATTCTACTTCACACCGGGCGATCATGACGCCGCTCGCGGGGAGGGCTTCACCCCCATCGACACCTCACTGGGCCGCCTCGGCCTGCTGGTGTGCTGGGACCAGTGGTATCCCGAGGCCGCGCGTCTGATGGCCATGGCCGGTGCCGACCTGCTGCTCTACCCCACCGCCATCGGCTGGGACCCGCAGGACGATGACGACGAGAAGGCACGCCAGCGTGACGCCTGGACGCTGATCCAGCGCAGCCACGCGGTGGCCAACGGCCTGCCGGTGGTGGTGGCCAATCGCGTCGGCCACGAGAGCGACCATTCCGGGGTGGGCCCGGGCATCGACTTCTGGGGCGGCAGCTTCATCTGCGGCCCCCAGGGCGAACTGCTCGCCCACGCCGGCCAGCAGGCCGAGCGGCTGCTGGTGACACTGGACATGGAGCGCGGCGAGGCGGTGCGGCGCATCTGGCCCTACCTGCGCGACCGCCGCGTCGACGCCTATGGGGACCTGACCCGCCGTTATCGGGACTAGCGGCCAGTCGACTGGCTGACATTGCCTGAAGCAAAAGAAAACCCCGCAGGGCTGTCCCTCGGGGTTTTCTTGTCGCTCGGTGCTGGTCGCTCGGCGCCGATTACTTCCAGAAGTCGCGGATCGAGGCGATGCCCTGGGCGCCCACGGCGCGGGCGTGATTGGCGTCGAAGCGGGTCATGCCACCCAGCGCGAACACCGGCATGCCGGCGTGCTCGACCAGCTGCTGGAAATCGTGCCAGCCGATCGGCGCCACTTCCGGATGCGAGGGCGTGGTGCGCAGCGGCGACAGGGTCGCGAAGTCACAGCCGACGCGATGGGCCTGATCCAGCTGCTCGCGATCATGGGTCGAGGCGGAGAGCCACTTGCCCTCGCCCAGCGGACGACGATCGAGACTCATCAGTCGCGCACTGGTCAGATGGATGCCGTCGGCGTCCACCTCGTCGAGCAGCTCGGGCTCGCCGTTGAGCATCAACCGTGCCCCGTGACGACGGCATACCGCCAGGGCCTGCTCGGCGCGGGCCAGATAGGCCTCGCGGTCCAGATCCTTGGCCCGCAGTTGCACCAGGCGCACGCCATCCTCGACCAGCGCCCGCTCCAGCCGCGACAGGAAGATCGCCTCATCCTCTTCCTCGGCGCTGATCAGGTACTCGGTGGGCAGCATCACCGCCCGCAGGATCGGCACGTTGGCCGCCGGGAAGGGGTAGTTGAACAGCTCGTTCATCGGCACCCAGCGCACCGCCTGGCCCTCGCGCCCGAAGGGCTCGCCGGCGAAGTCATGCACCTGCCAGACGTCGAGCAGGATGTGCTTGTCGGTGTACTCGTGATGGATGCGAATCAGCGGCTGGGCGCGACGGATCTCGATCCCCAGCTCCTCGTGCAGCTCGCGCTTGAGGGCCTCGAGACCCGTTTCGTAGGGCGCCAGCTTGCCGCCGGGAAACTCCCAGAGGCCACCTTGATCGACGTTGGACGGGCGCCGGGCGAGCAGCACCTCACGACCGTCCGCGCTGATGATGGCGGCGGCTGCCACATGCACCCTTCTCTTGACCATTGCGTTCATTCACCTTATCCCACTTGTCCCCACGGCGATGGCGCGGGGGGTTACTCTCTTGATGTGGCCCGGGAACGCCGCGGCCCCGCGGCGCTCAGCTGCGGTAATCGGCGTTGATGGCGACGTATTCCCGGGTCAGATCCGTGGTCCAGACGGTGGCGCTGCGCTCACCGCGCCCCAGATCGATGCGGATCGCGATCTCCTCGCGAGCCATGACGGCACTGCCGGCCTCCTCGGTGTAGCCGGCGGCTCGGCCGCCGTTCTCCACCAGGCGCACATCGCCCAGATCGATGACCACGCGCTCGACGTCGAAATTCTCCACCGGCGCCCGGCCCACGGCGGCGAGAATCCGCCCCCAGTTGGCGTCGCTGGCGGCCAGCGCCGTCTTGACCAGCGGCGAATGCGCCACGGTGAAGGCCACGTCCAGGGCTTCCTGGCGCGACACCGCGCCGTCGACCTGCAGGCCGACGAACTTGGTGGCGCCCTCGCCGTCGCGCACGATGGCCTGGGCCAGCTCGATCATCAGCCGCTCGAGCGCCTCGCGGAATACCGCCAGTCGCTCGTCGTCGTCGATGGCCGCGCCTCGCCCGGTGGCGATCAGCATGCAGGCATCGTTGGTGGAGGTATCGCCATCCACCGTGATGCAGTTGAAGGAGCGCTCGACGGTCTCGCGCAGCAGCTCGTCCAGCAGCGCCGGGGCGATGGCCGCATCGGTGGCCACGAAGGCCAGCATGGTGGCCATGTTGGGCTTGATCATCCCCGAGCCCTTGCTGATGCCGTTGAGGGTGACCGTCTCGTCCCCCAGCGGCACGGTCACGCTGGCGCCCTTGGGCCGGGTATCGGTGGTGAGGATGCCCTCGCCCGCCGAGGCCCAGCCCGCGGCGCCCTCGTCGAGGCAGCGCAAGGCCTCGGGCAGCCCGCCCAGCAGGCGCTCCATGGGCAGCGTCTCGCCGATCACGCCGGTGGAGAACGGCAGCACGCGGGAGGCATCCACCCCGACCAGGCCGCCGAGCTCGGCACAGGTGGCCCGCGCGTCGCGCAGACCGGTCTCGCCGGTGCCGGCGTTGGCGTTACCGGTGTTGATCACCAGATAGCGCGGCGCCTCACCGTGCAGGGTGCAGGCCGCCAGATGCTCGCGGGCCACGGTCACCGGCGCGGCACAGAAGGCGTTGCGGGTGAAGCTGCCCGCCACGGCCGCGCCCTCGGGCACCTCGATCACCACCAGATCACGGCGATCGGCGGTCTTGATCCCGGCCCGGGCCGTACCCAGGCGCACCCCATCGATCACCGGCATCTCGGGAAAGCTTGCTGGGCCCACTGCCATCGTCTGTCTCCTGTATGAATTCGCTTGGCGGGGCCGGCGCGGACGACTCGCCCGGCCCCCGACCGATCAGCTCAGCTTGCCGCAGCACTGCTTGAACTTCTTGCCCGACCCGCAGGGGCACGGATCGTTGCGCCCGACCTTGGGACCTTCGCGACGCTGGGGGCGGGCCTCGCCGGCCGGTGCCGCGGCGGCGGCCGGCTCGGCTTCCGACTCGGCGCCCTCGGGCGCGTCGTGGCGGCTGGCCGCGGTCGCCTTCTCGCGCTCCAGCGACTCGCGGCGCTGCCGTTCCAGGGCCTCGACTTCCTCGGGCTGACGCACCTTCACGTGGCTGAGGATGCGCGTGACGTCGGACTTGATGTTGGCCAGCAGCGTCTGGAACAGCTCGAAGGACTCGCGCTTGTACTCCTGCTTGGGGTTCTTCTGGGCGTAGCCACGCAGATGGATGCCCCGACGCAGGTGGTCCATGGACTGCAGGTGCTCCTTCCAGCGGGTGTCCAGCACCTGCAGCATCACCTGCTTCTCAAAGCGGCGCATCAGCTCGGGCCCGGCGATCTCGATCTTCTCGTCGTAGGCCTGGCGATGCATCTCGTGGAGACGCTCGCGCAGCTGATCCTCGTGGAAGCGCTGGTCTTCCTCGGCCCACTGCCGCACCGGCGCCTCGAGGTTGAACTCGGTGCTGAGATGGTCCTCCAGTCCGGCCAGGTCCCACTGCTCGGGCAGGCTCTGGGGCGGCACGAACTGGCTGATGCCCTCGTCGAGCACCTCGGCGCGGATGCCGATGACATTCTCGGAGACGTCGTCGGCGGCCAGGATCTCGTTGCGCTGCTCGTAGATGACGCGACGCTGGTCGTTGGCCACGTCGTCATATTCAAGCAGCTGCTTGCGGATATCGAAGTTGCGGCCCTCGACCTTCTTCTGGGCGCGCTCCACGGCGTTGGAGACCATCTTGTGCTCGATCGCCTCGCCGCGCTCCAGGCCCAGCGCCTGCATCAGCTTCTGCACGCGCTCGGAGCCGAACAGCCGCATCAGGTTGTCTTCCAGCGACAGGAAGAAACGGGTCGAGCCCGGATCGCCCTGGCGACCGGAACGGCCGCGCAGCTGGTTGTCGATACGCCGCGACTCGTGACGCTCGGAGCCGATCACGTGCAGGCCACCGGCCGCGAGTACCGCCTCGTGGCGCTCCTTCCACTCGGCCTTGAGGCGCTCGATCTGCGCCTCGCTGGGCGATTCGAGCTGGGCGGCCTCGGCTTCCCAGTTGCCGCCCAGCACGATATCGGTGCCGCGACCGGCCATGTTGGTGGCGATGGTGATGGCCCCGGGACGACCGGCCTGGGCGATGATCTGCGCCTCGCTCTGGTGCTGCTTGGCGTTGAGCACGTTGAAGGAGATGCCCGCCCGCTTCATCAGATCGGCGAGATACTCGGAGGTCTCGATGGAGGCGGTACCCACCAGCACCGGGCGGCCGGCCTCGGTCTGGACCTTGACGTCCTCGATGATGGCCTCGTATTTCTCCTCGGCGCTGAGATAGACCAGATCGTTATGGTCCTTGCGCGCCAGCGGCCGGTTGGTGGGAATCACCACCACGTCCAGGCCATAGATCTGGCGGAACTCGAAGGCCTCGGTATCGGCGGTGCCGGTCATGCCGGACAGCTTGTCGTAAAGGCGGAAGTAGTTCTGGAAGGTGGTGGAGGCCAGCGTCTGACTCTCGCGCTGAACCGTCACCCCCTCCTTGGCCTCGACCGCCTGGTGCAGGCCCTCGGACCAGCGCCGGCCCGGCATGGAACGGCCGGTGTGCTCGTCGACGATCACCACCTGACCGTCGCTGACGATGTAGTCGACGTCACGCTGGTAGAGATGGCGGGCCCGCAGTGCCGAGTGCATGTGCTGCAGCAGATTGAGATTCTGGGCGGCATAGAGGGAGTCCTCCTCGCCCAGCAGCCCCTCGCCGCGCATCAGCTGCTCGACCTTGTGGTGACCGCCCTCGGTGAGCTCGACCTGTTTCTGCTTCTCGTCGAGGGTGAAGTCACCGCTCTCGGGGTCTTCCTCGTCGGTGCAGACCGTGAGATCGAGGGCCAGCCGGTCGACCACCTTGTACAGCTCGGTGTTCTCGTCCACCGCACCGGAGATGATCAGCGGCGTGCGCGCCTCATCGATCAGGATCGAGTCGACCTCATCGACGATGGCGTAGTGCAGCCCGCGCTGAACCTTGTCCTCCAGCGAGAAGGCCATGTTGTCGCGCAGGTAGTCGAAGCCGAACTCGTTGTTGGTGCCGTAGGTGATGTCGCAGGCGTAGGCCTCACGTTTCTCCTCGGGCGTCTGGCCGGCATAGATGGTGCCGACGGTCAGGCCGAGGAATTCATAGAGGGGACGCATCCAGTCGGCGTCGCGGCGGGCCAGGTAGTCGTTGACCGTGACCACGTGCACGCCCTTGCCGGGCAGGGCATTGAGATAGACGGCCAGGGTCGCGACCAGGGTCTTGCCCTCGCCGGTCTTCATCTCGGCGATGCGACCGCCGTTCAGGGTGATACCGCCGATCATCTGGACGTCGAAATGCCGCATGCCCATGATCCGCTTGCTGGCCTCACGCACGGTGGCGAAGGCCTCGGGCAACAGGGCATCGACGCTCTCGCCGGCGGCCAGGCGTTCGCGGAAGTCGGCGGTACGCGCCTGCAGCGCGGCGTCGTCGAGGGTCTCGAGATCCTTCTCGAGGGTGTTGATGCGGGCCACGGCGCGGCCCATGCGCTTCACTTCACGGTCGTTCTTGGAACCGACGACCTTGCGTAACAGGTTGTTGATCATGAAGAGTCCATCGCTGGGGTGCTCAAGACCGGGCCTCGTGCCCGGTCGCTCGTCGTTCAGGCGAGAAGCACCCGCGGCGGCCCGCGGCGGGTCAGGACATCGTGGGCCGCCACGGCCCGCTGCCGCGGGGCGACGATGGGCAGCCGCAGCGCGAGTCGTCCGGCACGGCGGGGGAGCGGGCGGGTCGGCCAGCGACGCCGGGCACGCCGACGAGCCTGGAGTCGCGAGCTGGCCCGGATCAGCGCCGGCGCCAGGATGCAGACCTGGATGACGCGCTCGACCGGCGTTGCCGCCCCGAGCGGTGACAGCCCCGCCGGCAGCAGGCAGCCCACCAGCAGACCCGCCAGCCACCAGCGAGGCGGACGACGGCGCTCCGGCGTGCGGCGAGACGTCGAGTCATGCTCGACGGACGCTGCCGGTGCTGTCTGCGCGGTAAGACTGGCCATGCTGTCGAGGGACTCCCGTGCCTGTGCTAGGCTCATGCGTTCAAGGCCGTCGACGCCACGTCGACGATTCCCCACCCCGGGCCGGACCCGAGAATCAAGCTGATGAGTATAAAGGTTAAGCGCAGGCGAGCCCAGCCCATGACCCAGGTGCTGAACGGCCGCGGGGAGCTGGGCAACCTGATGCGCCGGGCCCGACTGATCGAGCAGGCCCAGCAGCACCTGCGCGATCATCTGCCCGCCGAGCTCGGCGAGCACCTGTTCGTGGGCGGCTTCCATGAAGGACGGCTGACGGTGATTACCGATCGCGCCGTATGGCTGACCCGACTGCGCTACGAACAGTCACGGCTGCTGTCGCTGCTCCACGAGCTGCCAGGGTTCGCCGCGGTGACCGGCTTCGACTTCAAGGTCCGCCCCGTGCGCCCGGCCAAGGTGCCACCGCGCCAGACGCGTCACCTGCCCGCCCGGGCCGCCGACGAGCTCTCGAGCTGCGCCGCCGACGTCGAGGACCCCAAGCTCAGGCGCGCCCTGGAACGCCTCGCCTCCCACGCCGAACGCGAGCCCTGACGCCCGCAAGCCCGATCACCTGCTCGCCAACGAGAAAGGCCCGCCAGAAGTCTGGCGGGCCTTTCTCTACAGGGCTCACGGGCGAGGCGTCAGGCCATGGCCGGCGCGGCGTAGGAGATCGGCGCCTTGGCGGCTTCTTCCTCGAAGGTGACGATTTCCCAGGCGTCCTGATTTTCCATCAGCGCGCGGCACAGCTGGTTGTTCAGCGCATGGCCGGACTTCACGCCGCGGAATTCGCCGATCAGGCTGTAGCCCAGCTGATAGAGATCGCCGATGGCGTCCAGCACCTTGTGCTTGACGAACTCGTCGTCGTAGCGCAGGCCACCCTCGTTCACGATCCGATAGTCATCGACCACGATGGCGTTGTCGAGGCTGCCGCCCAGGGCCAGATTATTGGAGCGCAGGTACTCGAGGTCGCGCATGAAGCCGAACGTCCGCGCCCGAGACACCTCCTTGACGAAGGAGGTGGTCGAGAAGTCGACCTCGGCGCTCTGCTTCTGGGCCTCGAACACCGGGTGATCGAAGTCGATGGCGAAGGAGACCTTGAAGCCCTGATGGGGCAGGAAGATCGCCTCCTTCTCGCCGTCGCGCACCACCACTTCACGCTTGATGCGAATGAACTTCTTGGCGGCGTTCTGCTCGGCGATACCGGCGGACTGGATCAGGAACACGAAGGGACCGGCGCTGCCGTCCATGATCGGCACCTCGGGGGCGCTGACGTCGACGTAGGCGTTGTCGATGCCGAGGCCGGCGAGCGCCGACATCAGATGCTCGACGGTGGCCACCTTGACGCCGTCCTTGGACAGCGCGGTGCACAGCGTGGTGTCGGTGACGCTGTCGGCACTGGCCGGAATCTGCACCTCGGGATCCAGGTCGGTGCGCACAAACACGATACCGGTATCGACCGGTGCCGGCCGCAGGGTCAGGTAGACCTTCTTGCCGGAGTGCAGGCCGACGCCGGTGGCGCGGATGACGTTCTTCAGTGTGCGTTGTCTGATCATGGGCAGTCGCCAGGCTCGGTGGTTATCAAACACCGTTCACTATAACACCGAACGCACGTTTCAACAAAAACAACGTGCGTTCGGTGTGCCTATGCGAACGATAGCGGCGCTCAATCGGCCTGGCGGCGCAGGAACGCCGGAATATCCAGGTAATCGTCGAGCTCCTGGGACTTGCGCGGCTCCTGCTGGGGCCGTGACGACTCCTGAGGCTCGGCCTTGGAGGCCGCGGCCGAACCGCGACCCGCGGCAGGCGCCTGCTGCTGCGTACGGCTCGCCGCCGCCGGCTGCCGCTGGCGATAGTCGCCGCCGCTGCCCGTCTCGCGGCGCGAATTCTGGCTGGCCGCCGCCGGTTGACGCTGGCCGTCGAGACCGGCGGCCACCACGGTAACGCGCAGCTCGTCGGTCATCTCCATGTCGATGGAGGTACCCACCACGATGGTCGCGTCCTGGGAGGCGAACTCCTGGACCGTGGCACCGACGTCATTGAATTCGCCGATGGACAGGTCCGGGCCGGCGGTGATGTTGACCAGGATGCCGCGAGCGCCATGCAGGTCGATGTCTTCCAGCAGCGGGCTGCGGATCGCCTTCTCGGCAGCCTCGCGGGCGCGATTCTCGCCGGTGGCGCCGCCGGTGCCCATCATCGCCATGCCCATCTCGGACATCACGGTGCGCACGTCGGCGAAGTCGACGTTGATGATGCCGGGGCTGGTGATCAGCTCGGCGATGCCCTGCACCGCCCCCAGCAGCACGTCGTTGGCGGCGCTGAAGGCGGTCAGCAGGCTGGCGCTCTTGCCGAGCACCGAGAGCAGCTTCTCGTTGGGAATGGTGATCAGCGAGTCGACGTGCTCGGACAGTTCCTTCATGCCCTCTTCGGCCGAGCGCATGCGCTTGGGCCCTTCGAAGGGGAAGGGACGCGTGACCACGGCCACGGTCAGGATGCCGAGCTCCTTGGCGACCTGAGCGACCACCGGTGCACCGCCGGTGCCGGTACCGCCCCCCATGCCGGCGGTGATGAACACCATGTCGGCGCCATGAAGGAGCTCGGCGATGCGCTCGCGGTCCTCCATGGCGGCCTGACGGCCGACCTCCGGGTTGGCGCCGGCGCCGAGCCCCTTGGTGATTTCGCTGCCGAGCTGGAGAACGGTCTTGGCCGCCACCCGCTTCAGCGCCTGGGCATCGGTGTTGGCGCAGATGAACTCGACGCCCTCGATGCTGCTTTCGACCATGTGATTGACGGCGTTGCCGCCACCACCGCCGACACCGATGACCTTGATGACTGCACTGCTTGAGGGTGCACTGTCTACCAGTTCGAACATTAGCCCCGTCTCCTGGACCGCGATCGCGGCCCTGTCAGAAATTTCCTTTGAACCAGCCCTTGAGCTTTACCAGCGCCGGAATCCCTTCCCCTGCTCCGCGCCGGGAGGCGTCCCCACGCCTCGGCTGCGCCGACATGCCACTGCCCGACGTCTCTTGTTGGCCGTGCCCCTGACGGGCCTCGTTTAGAGCGTAATGTAGCAAACCGACCCCCGTCGAATAAATCGGATTGCGTACCACATCGGCGAGCCCTCGCACATTCTGGGGACAGGCGATTCTCACCGGCATGTGAAAGATTTCCTCGGCCAGCTCGACGACCCCCTCCATGCGCGAGGTGCCGCCGGTCAGAACCACACCGGCGGCCACCAGGTCCTCGAAGCCGCTGCGCCGCAGCTCGTCACGCACCAGGGTGAAAAGCTCCTCGTAGCGCGGCTCGACCACTTCGGCCAGCGACTGCCGGGACAGGTCCCGGGCCGGCCGGTCGCCGACGCTGGGGACCTTGATCATCTCGTCGCTGGCGGCCATCTGGGTCAGCGCGCAGGCATACTTGACCTTGATTTCCTCGGCGTGCTGAGTCGGCGTGCGCAGCGCCATGGCGATGTCGTTGGTGACCTGATCGCCGGCGATGGGAATCACCGCCGTATGGCGAATGGCACCCTCGGTGAAGACCGCGATGTCGGTGGTGCCGCCGCCGATGTCGACCATGCATACGCCGAGTTCGCGTTCGTCCTCGGTGAGCACCGCGTGGCTGGAGGCCAGCTGCTCGAGGATGATGGCGTCCACGTCGAGCCCGCAGCGGCGCACGCACTTCTCGATGTTCTGCACCGCGTTGAGCGCCGCGGTCACCAGGTGCACTCGAGCCTCCAGGCGCACACCGGACATGCCGAGCGGCTCTCGAATGCCGCCCTGGGTGTCGATCGCAAACTCCTGTGGAAGCACATGCAGCACGCGCTGGCCTTCGGAAATGGCCCGGGCCCTCGCCGAATCGATGACGCGCTCGATATCGGCGGGCGCGACTTCACGCTCCTTGATCGCCACCACGCCATCGGAGTTCATCGAGCTGATATGACTGCCGGCGATCCCCACGTAGACGGAATGGATGTCACAGCCGGCCATCAGCTCGGCCTCTTCCACGGCACGCTGGATGGACTGCACCGTGGATTCGATGTTGATCACCACGCCCTTTTTCATCCCGCGGGAGGGATGAGAGCCGATGCCGGCAATCTCGATGCCGCCATCATCGGTGGGTTGACCCACGATCGCCACGACCTTGGATGTTCCGATATCCAGCCCGACTACCATATTGGACGCATTGGATGGACCTGACATGAGTCGGGAAATCTCCTCGCGCTGACCCGCTTGGGGAAATTAAGCATTAATAATAAAAAAACCTGGGCCAATTATAGGAACAACTTCCCGTGCTCCACCAGCCCAGAGCGAAAAACATCCGTCACGATACGGCGATTTTGCACTAAAAGGAACACCCGCGAGATGCTTCAATCCATCACATGGTGTTCGCCGATCGCCCTCAACTTTCCTTAGCACCCTCTTCATCGACCGGCTCGCTTTCACCATGCCAGGCCACCGACACGCCGTTCGGATAACGCAGATCGATGTAGCGAATATGCGACGCCACCGGATCGAACTCCCGATCCCAGGCCGCCAGGAAGCGAGCCAGTCGGGGCTCGCGATTGCTGCGCCCCAGCATCACCCAGATGCCATCATCGGTCTGCAGCCGCCAGGCACCGCGATCCTCGAGCCGCAGCTGGCTGATGGACAGCCCGTGCTCGGCCAGCTGCGCGCTCAGGGTATCGTGATAGGCCAGCACCTCCGCGCCGCTGCCGGACGGCCCGGCCAGATGCACCAGCCCCTCCGGCGCCGACAGCGGGGCGAAGGTGAAGGGCTCGCCGGCCGGGTTGAGCAGTTGCTCATCGTTCCAGCGCGCCACCGGTACCTGCTCGACCAGCTCGAACACCAGCGCATAGGGCCATTCGCGACGAATGCGCACCTCGCTCAGCCAGCCGATGTCACGGGCCTGTTCGCGCAGCTCGCCGATGTCTGCCGACAGCCAGGTCTGGCCCCGCACCAGCGGCGCCAGCTTGCCACGCAGATAGTCGGCGCTGACCCGTTCCAGGTCACCGCGGATCGAGACGCGCTCGAGCGGGCGGTCGAGCCACAGCCACAGCGCACGGCCGCCGGCGCCGAGCACCAGCAGCAGCAGCAGGACGCCGACCAGGCTTCCGCGACGCGCCATGACCTCAGGACCGCCCGGCGGTGTCGAGGATGCGCCGCACCAGCGCATCGAAGTCGATGCCGGCGTAGGCCGCGGCCTGAGGCACCAGGCTGTGATCGGTCATGCCGGGCACGGTGTTGACCTCGATCAGCCAGAAACGGCCTCCGGCATCGCGCATCACGTCGACGCGCCCCCAGCCGTCACAGCCGACGGCAAGGAAGGCTTCACGGCTCAGGTCGGCGAGCCGTGCCTCGTCCTCGGCCGACAGCCCGCAGGGCAGGTGATAGAGGGTCTCGTCGGAGAGGTACTTGGCCTCGTAGTCGTAGAAGCCATTCGGCACCTCGACCCGGATCGCCGGCAGCGCGCTGTCGCCCAGCAGCGTCACCGTGTATTCCTCGCCGCTGACGAATCGCTCGGCCATCACCCGGGCATCGAAGCGGGCGGCGTCGCGATAGGCCGCCTCGAGTGCCTCGGGGCTCTCGACGATGGTGATGCCAAGGGTCGACCCCTCGTGCACCGGCTTGACGATCAGCGGCAGCCCGAGCCGCTCGGCCACCGCGGCCCAGTCGGCGTCGGGGCCGAGCATCTCGCTTTCCGGCGTCGGCAGCCCCAGGGCCTGCCAGACCAGCTTGGTGCGCTGCTTGTCCATGCCCAGCGCCGAGGCCAGCACGCCGCTACCGGTATAGGGAATGCCCAGCAGTTCGAGCGCCCCCTGAAGGGTGCCGTCCTCGCCGCCGCGCCCGTGCAGGGCGATGAACACGCGGTCCGGCTTCAGCGCCTCGAGACCGGCCAGCCCGCCCTGCTCGGCCGGGTCGAAGCCGATCGCCTCGACGCCGCTGCGCTTGAGCGACTCGAGCACCGCCGTCCCGCTCTTGAGCGACACCTCGCGCTCGGCGGAGTCACCGCCGCAGAGCACCACCACCCGGCCCAGGCCGGTCACGTCGGTCGTCATAGCGTCACCTCGTCGAGCGCCAGACGGGCGTCGGCCAGCCGCTGGGCGATGCCGCCCACGTCGCCGGCGCCCTGGGTGATCAGGATGTCACCGGGGCGCAGCACCTTGGCCAGCAGCCCCGGCAGTTCGGCCTTGTCCTGCACGAAGATCGGATCGACCTCGCCGCGCTGGCGGATCGAGCCGGCCAGGCTGCGGCCGTCGGCCCCGGGCAGCGGCGTCTCGCCGGCCGCGTAGACATCGAGCAGCAGCAGGGTATCGACCCCGGCCAGCACGCGCACGAAGTCCTCGTAGAGATCACGGGTGCGCGAATAGCGATGCGGCTGGTAGGCCATCACCAGGCGGCGGTCGGGCCAGCCGTCGCGCACCGCCTGGATGACCATCTCCACCTCGCGGGGATGGTGACCGTAGTCGTCGACCAGCATCACCTCGCCGACGCCGGCCGGCGTCGGGAAGCTGCCATGGACCTGGAAGCGACGGCCGACGCCGGCGAAGCTCGCCAGGCCACGCAGGATGGCGTCATCATCGACCCCGGCGTCGCTGGCCACGGCGATGGCGGCCAGGGCGTTCAGGGCGTTGTGACGCCCCGGCATGGCCAGCCGCACCGGCAGCGGTGCCAGCCCCTCCGGCCGCCGCGCAGTGAAGCGCACCTCGCCGGCCGACTGGGAGAAGTCCTCGATGCCGTAGTCGGCGTCGTCGCTGAAGCCGTAGGTCACGAACTGACGATTGACCCGCTCGAGCAGCCCGCGCACGTTGCCGTCGTCGATGCACAGCACCGCCAGGCCATAGAACGGCAGGTTGTGCAGGAACTCGACGAAGGTGTCCTTGAGGCGCTCGAAGTCACCGCCATAGGTCGCCATGTGATCGGCGTCGATGTTGGTGACGATGGCCACCATCGGCTGCAGGTGCAGGAAGGAGGCGTCGGACTCGTCGGCCTCGGCCACCAGGTAATCGCCCTCGCCCAGCCGCGCATTGGTGCCGGCGCTGGTCAGCTTGCCGCCGATGACGAAGGTCGGATCCAGCCCGCCCTCGCCCAGCAGGGTCGCGGTCAGGCTGGTGGTGGTGGTCTTGCCGTGGGTGCCGGCCACGGCGATGCCGTGGCGGAAACGCATCAGCTCGGCCAGCATCTCGGCCCGGCGCACCACCGGCACACGGTGCTCCTGGGCCCAGCGCACCTCGGGGTTGGTCGGGTCCACCGCCGTGGAGACGACCACCACATCGGCCTCAAGGGCGTTCTCCTCGGCGTGGCCGATCGCCACGCGAACGCCGCAGGCGCGCAGGCGCTCCACCACCGGCGAGGCCTTGAGATCGCTGCCGCTGACCGCATAGCCCTCGTTGGCCAGCACCTCGGCGATGCCGCACATGCCGGCGCCGCCGATGCCGACGAAATGAATGCGCCGGATGCGACGCATGCCCAGCCCGCGCCCGAGGCGCGGGGGCGTGGCTTGGCCGGGAACCGGCCCCAGGGTCTGATCACTCAAAAGCTGTCTCCATGCAACCGGCCACCAGCCGCTCGACGGCATCCAGATGGGCACAGCCTCGCGCCTCGGCGGCCATGGTGGCAAGCGTGTCGGGGTCGAGCAGCGCCGCCAGCCGATCGGCCAGCGTCACCGCAGTCATCTCGGATTGAGGCATCAGGGCAGCGGCGCCCTGCTCGACCAGGGCCGCCGCATTGGCGGTCTGGTGATCGTCCACCGCGTGCGGGAAGGGCACGAACAGCGCCGGCTTGGCCGCCGCCGCCAGCTCCGCCACGGTCAGGGCACCGGCCCGGCAAACCACCAGGTCGGCCCAGTCGTAGGCCTCGGCCATGTCATCGATGAAGGCGCTGACGTCCGCCTCCACGCCCTGTTGCGCGTAGCCCTCGCGGGTCGCCGCGTCCTTGTCACGGCCGGCCTGATGACGCACCTCGGGCCGCTCGGCTTCCGGCAGTCGGGCCAGCGCCTCGGGCATGCCACGGTTGAGCGCCAGCGCGCCCAGCGAGCCGCCGACCACCAGCAGGCGCAGCGGACGCGCGCGCATCGTCTCGGCGCCGCGCGGGGTCTCGCCGATGGCGGCGATGTCGTCACGGACCGGATTGCCGACCACCTCGGCGCGGCCCGGGAAGGCCTGGGGAAAGGCCGCATAGACGCCGCGCGCCATTCTCGCCAGCACGCGGTTGGTCAGCCCGGCCACGGCGTTCTGCTCGTGGATCACCAGCGGCCGGCGCGCCAGCCAGGCGGCCAGCCCCCCCGGGCCGCTGGCGAAGCCGCCGAGGCCCACCACCAGCTGGGGATCGAAGTCGCGTATCACCCGGCCGGCCTGTCGCACCGCGCCGATCAGCCGCCAGGGCGCCATCGCCCAGCCGGCCAGCCCGTTGCCGCGCAGGCCGCTCACCGCGATGCGATGCAGCGGCAGGCCGGCCTCGGGCACCAGCCGGTTCTCGATCCCGCGCGGACTGCCCAGCCACTCGACCTCGACCCCGCGGGCCTGCAGCGCGCGGGCCAGCGACAGGGCCGGGATGACGTGACCGCCGGTGCCGCCGGCCATGATCAGGGCGCGCCGCCCTTCGCGTCGACTCATGATTGCGTTCCTTTGCTCTTGCCCGGGGTGCTGTTGGCGGCAGCGCGCTTGCCGGAAGCCCGTTGCCCCGACCCGCCGTCGCGGGATGCGGTCGGCTTCGCCCGGCGCACCGCCTGGCGAGTCTCGATGTCGGCCCGCAGCAGCATCGCCACCATGATGCAGCTCACCATCAGGCTGGAGCCACCGTAGCTGAGCAGCGGCAGCGTCAGGCCCTTGGTGGGCAGCATGCCGCTGCTGACCGCGATGTTGATGAAGGCCTGGGCGCCGATCACCAGGGCGATGCCGTAGCTGGCATAGGCGGCGAAGGCCAGCCCGGCCAGTTCGGCGCGCCGCCCCACCGCCATGGCGCGCCACACCAGCAGCGCAAACAGGCCGATCACGCTGATCGCGCCGACCAGGCCCAGCTCCTCGGCCAGCACGGCGAACACGAAGTCGGTGTGCGCCTCGGGCAGGTAGAACAGCTTCTGCACGCTGTTGCCGAGCCCGGTACCCAGCCACTGGCCGCGGCCGAAGGCGATCAGCGCCTGGGTGAGCTGGTAGCCGCTGGCGAACTGATCGGCCCAGGGGTCGACGAAACTGGTCAGGCGCGCCATGCGATAGGGCTCGGCGATCGCCACCACGGCGCCGAGGGCGGCGACCAGCACCATCAGCAGCAGGAAGCGGCCCCAGGGCGCCCCGGCCATCAACAGCATGCCCATCACGCAGCCGGTCATCACCACCACGGCGCCGTAGTCCGGCTCGAAGATCAGCAGGGCGCCGAACAGGGCCAGCACGGCCAGCGGCCGCAGGAAGGCGCCCCACTCGCGGCGCACCTGGGGCAGGAAGCGCTCCAGGTAGCCGGCCAGATAGGCGATCAGACACAGCTTGGCGACCTCGGAGGCCTGGAGGTTGAACGGCACACCGGGGAGCGACAGCCAGCGCTTGCTGCCGTTGACCTCACGCCCGACCACCAGCACCAGCATCAGCAGGGCGAGCCCGACCAGCAGCAGCAAGGGCCCGTTGGCCTTCCACCAGGCCAGCGGCACGCGCAGCGCCAGGGCGCCGATCACCAGCGAGCCGAGCAGGAAGGTGCCGTGACGCAGACTGAAGTACCAGGCATTGCCGGTGAGGCTCGAGGCCACCTCACTGGAGGCCGAGGTCACCATCACCCAGCCGATCAGCAGCAGCGCCAGGGCGGCGATCACCAGCCAGCCGTCGAAGGGCTGATCGGCGGTGGAGAGCCGTTCGCGTAGACGGGCCAGGCGGCTCATCGGTGTGTCTCCTGCACCAGGCGCGCCACGCCGGCCCGGAAGGCCTCGCCGCGGACCTGGTAGTTGGGGAACTGGTCGAGGCTCGCGCAGGCCGGCGACAGCAGCACGCAGTCGCCGGGGGCGGCGATCTCGGCGGCCCGCTGCATGGCGGCCTCGAGGTCATCGACCCGGGTCAGCGCCACGGCGCCGTCCAGCGCGGTCGCCAGACGCTCGGCGTCGCGGCCGAACAGGATCGCCTCGCGGCCGTGGCGGGCCAGCGGTGCGGCCAGCGGCGTGAAGTCGGCGCCCTTCCCTTCCCCGCCGGCGAGCAGGATCACCCGGCCGGACAGGGTCGGGCCGAGCCCGGCGATGGCGGCCAGGGTCGCGCCCACGTTGGTGCCCTTGGAATCGTTGATCCAGCGCACCCCGCCCGCATCGGCGACCAGCTCGCCACGGTGCGGCAGGCCGCGGAAGCGCTCGAGCACGCGACGCATGGCGGCGAGCTCGAACCCGAGACGATGCCCCATGGCCAGTGCCGCCAGGGCATTGGCCTGGTTGTGGCGCCCCGGCAGGCGCACCGCGTCGGCCGGCATCAGCGGCACGGCGCCGTGCATCAGCCAGTCGCGGGGGCCGCTGCCGTCGTCATGGATGGCGATGCCCCACTCATCGGCCGCGGCCGCCGCACCGAGCGCGGGCGACGCCGTGGTGAAGCGATCGAGGGCCGGCGGCGGCGTCTCCGGCCAGGTGGCCGGATCCTCGGCGTTGACCACGCCATGGCGCGCACCGCGGAAGATCGCCTGCTTGGCGGCGCGATAGCCGGCCAGGTCGCCGTGGCGATCCAGATGATCCTCGGACAGGTTCAGGAAGGCGACGGTCTCGGCGCCGAGGCGCGGCGTGGTCTCGAGCTGGAAACTGGACAGCTCGAGCACGTAGAGCTCGGCGTCGGCCCGCTCGACGAGCAGGTCCAGCGCCGGCGTGCCGAGATTGCCCCCCACCGCCACGCGACGGCCGGCCTCCTCGGCCATCTCGCCGAGCAGCGTGGTCACGGTGGACTTGGCGTTGGCACCGGTGATGGCGGCGATGGGCGCGCGCGCCGCGCGCACGAACAGCGCGATCTCGCCGACGACGAACGGCTCACCGGATTCGCCGAGGCGCCCGGCCAGGGCATCGAGCCCCGGGCTTGCCGGATCGACGCCGGGGCTGACCACGACCTCATGGGCATCGAGCATGTCCAGCTCGGTCAAGGGGCCGCAGTGGACCGCCACGCCCGGATGCGCGGCGTGGAAGTCGTCCAGCCCCGGCGGCGCGGCGCGGGTGTCGGCGACCATGAAGGGGCGCTCGAGACGTTGCAGGTGGCGGCAGATGGCGCGCCCGGAGATCCCGAGCCCCACCACCAGCGTCATCCCCTGGGGCACCTTGACCATCAGCGGCTCCTCAGCGATTCGGCGTCAGCGGATCTTCAGGGTCGCCAGACCCAGCAGCACCAGCACCACGGTGATGATCCAGAAGCGCACGATGACCCGCGGCTCCGGCCAGCCCTTGAGTTCGAAGTGGTGGTGCAGCGGCGCCATGCGGAAGATGCGGCGTCCGGTGAGCTTGTAGGAGCCCACCTGCAGGATCACCGAGACCGTCTCCATGACGAAGATGCCGCCCATGATGAACAGCACCACCTCCTGGCGCACGATCACCGCCACCACGCCCAGGGCAGCGCCCAGCGCCAGGGCGCCCACGTCGCCCATGAAGACCTGGGCCGGATAGGTGTTGAACCACAGGAAGCCGAGGCCCGCGCCGGCGATGGTGGCGCAGAACACCGCCAGCTCGCCGGCACCGGGAATCATCGGGATCTGCAGGTACTCGGCGAACACCGCGTTGCCGCTGGCGTAGGCGAACACCGCCAGCCCCATGGCCACCAGCACGGTAGGCATGATGGCCAGGCCGTCCAGGCCATCGGTGAGGTTCACCGCGTTGGAGCTGCCGACGATCACCAGGTAGGTGAGCACGATGTAGAACAGCCCCATCTGCAGCACGAAGTCCTTGAACAGCGGCAGGATCAGGCTGGTTTCCACCGGCGAGGCGGCGGTGACGTAGAGGATCACCGCGGCGGCCAGGCCGATCACCGACTGCCAGAAGTATTTCCAGCGCGCCGGCAGGCCGCGGGGATTCTTCTCCACCACCTTGCGGTAGTCGTCGACCCAGCCGATGGCCCCGAAGCCCAGGGTCACGCCCAGCACCACCCATACGTAGTGGTTGCGCAGGTCGCCCCACAGCAGGGTGCTGATGGCGATCGCCATCAGGATCATGGCGCCGCCCATGGTCGGGGTGCCGGCCTTGGAGAGGTGCGACTGGGGGCCGTCATCGCGCACCGCCTGGCCGATCTGGCGCTCCACCAGCCGGCGGATCACCTTCGGACCGAGCCACAGGCACAGCACCAGGGCGGTCAGGGTGCCCAGGATCATGCGCAGGGTCAGATAGTTGAAGACGTGAAAGGCGCTCTGGTATTGCGCCAGCAGTTCAGCCAGAAAGAGCAGCATGTAATGCCTTACCTTGATGCATCCGGACACAGCGCCGACACCACGGCTTCCATGCCGGCACTGCGCGAGCCCTTGACCAGTACACTGGCCCCTGGCGGCAGATGATGGAGGACGTGGCGCGTCAGCGCCTCCCGATCGTCGAAATGACACCCCGCGTCGCCGAAGGCGCGGCTGGCCGGCCGCGCCGCCTCGCCGAGGGTGCCGAGAAAGTCGATGCCGAGCTCGCGCGCGTGGCGACCCACGGCTTCGTGCAGCGACGCCGACGCCTCGCCCAGCTCGCCCATGGCGCCCAGCAGGCACCAGCGCGGCCCCGGCAGGCTGGCCAGCAGATCGAGGGCCGCCTTCACCGCGCCGGGGTTGGCGTTGTAGGTATCGTCGAGCAGCCGCGCGCCGTTGACGCCTTCCGCCACGCTGAGCCGCCCCGGCATCGGTGCGACCGTCTCGAGTCCGGCCAGCACGTCGTCCGGGGCGAGGCCCATGGCCAGCGCCGCACCGGCCGCCGCCAGGGCGTTGGCCACGTTGTGGCGACCGAGCAGGGCGAGCTGGACGCGCCCCAGTTCGTGATCGTCGTGAAACAGCGTGAAAGCATAGCGTCCGAGCGGATCGCAAACCAGTGTCTCGGCGCGCAGACGCGCCGGCCCTTCCACGGCGAAATCCAGCACTTCCCGCGGGGCCGCGAGGCTCGCCCAGCTGGCGAAGTAGCGGTCGTCGCGGTTGAGCACCGCCACCCCGTCGCCGGGCAGCGACATCAGGATCTCGGCCTTGGCCTGGGCGATCCGTCCCGGCCCGCCGAACTCGCCCACATGGGCGCCGGTGACGTTGGTGATCACCGCCACCCGTGGCTCGGCCAGGCTCGCCGTCCAGGCGATCTCGCCCAGATGGTTGGCCCCCAGCTCGACCACCGCCTGACGGTGCTCGGCGCACAGCTCGAGCAGGGTCAGCGGCGCGCCGATGTCGTTGTTGAGGTTGCCCCGGGTGGCCAGGGTCTCGCCGCGACGGGCCAGCAGCGCGCCCAGCATCTGCTTGACCGTGGTCTTGCCGCTGTTGCCGGTCACCGCGACCAGCGGGCCGCCCCAGGCGCGGCGCCGGGCGCGACCCAGCAGGCCCAGCGCCAGGCGGGCATCGGCCACCACCAGCTGCGGCAGCGGGTCATCGACGCGACGCTCGACCACCGCGGCCACCGCCCCCGCCTCGCGGGCCTGGCCGATGAAGTCGTGACCGTCGAAGCGCTCGCCGGTCAGCGCCACGAACAGTGCCCCCGGGCCCAGGCGGCGGGTATCGGTGACGATCTCGCCCACCGACCGCTCGGCGTCCACGCCGGCGTCATGCGCGGCGAGGCCGAGCGCCGTCGCGACCTCGGCCAGGGTGTCGAGACCGACGCCGCTCATGCCTCGCCCTCCCGGCGGGCGGCCAGCCCCGCTTCGGCCTCGGCGAGGTCCGAGAAGGCATGGCGCACGCCGTCGATTTCCTGGTAGGCCTCGTGGCCCTTGCCGGCGATCAGGATCACGTCCTCGGCGGCGGCCTCGCGGATGACGTCGCGGATCGCCCGGGCGCGGCCGTCGACGACCTCGGCGCTCTCACGGCCGGCCTCGGACAGCCCCTGCCGCATCGCCTCACGGATCGCCGTCGGCGCCTCGGAGCGCGGGTTGTCGTCGGTGATCACCAGCCGGTCGGCGTGGCGCTCGGCGGCGGCGGCCATCAGCGGGCGCTTGCCCACATCGCGGTCGCCGCCGCAGCCGAACAGGCACCACAGCCGGCCACTGTCGGGCAGGTGCGCACGCAGCGCCTGAAGCGCGTTCTCCAGGGCGTCCGGGGTGTGGGCATAGTCGATCACCACCGTGGGCGCCCCCTCACCGACCAGCGCCTGCATGCGGCCCGGCACCGGCGCGAGATCGGCGGCGGCCTCGAACAGCGCATCGATCTCCTCGCCCAGGCCGTGCAGCGTGGCGATGGCCAGCAGCACGTTGGTCAGGTTGAAGCGGCCCATCAGCGGCAGCGTCAGCACGCGTTCGCCGTCGGGGGTGGCGATCAGCGCGCGCTGGCCCTCGTCGTGGGGGACCCAGTCCACCACGCGCAGGGTCACGGCCTCGTCCTCGCCCACCGCGAGCACGCGCACGCCCTCGCCCAGCCCGGCCAGCATCAGCCGGGCCAGCGGATCGTCGGCGTTGACCACCGCCAGTTCGAGCTCGCTGCGACGGAACAGCCGCGCCTTGGCCGCGGCATAGGCGGCCATGCTGCCGTGATAGTCGAGATGGTCGCGGCTTAGGTTGGTGAACACCGCGGCGCGGAAGCGACAGGCATCGAGCCTCCCCTGCTCCAGCGCATGGGAGGAGGCCTCCATGGCGACCCGCTCGAGGCCCTCGCCGGCGAGTTCGCCGAGGGCGGCCTGCAGCGCCAGCGGCCCGGGCGTGGTCAGACGCCCCTCGACGAGCGCGTCGGGGCGCCCGTGCCCCAGGGTACCGACCATGCCGGCCGACCGGCCGAGGCGTTCGCTCAGGGCGGCGATATAGTGGGTCACCGAGCTCTTGCCGTTGGTGCCGGTGACGCCGATCAGCTCGAGGGCCTCGGGCACGCCGAACAGGTCGCGCCCCAGCTCGCCGAGCCGGGGGCGCAGGTGCGGCAGCGCCACCACCCGCGGGTCATCCGGCAGCGTCGCCGCCTCGTCATCATGGGCCAGCACCAGGGCGGCGCCGGCCTCGAGGACGGCGGCGATGTAGTCGCGGCCGTCGCCCGAGACCCCGGGCACGGCGAAAAAGACATCGCCGGCGGCGAGCTCCCGGCTGTCCAGGATCAGCCGCGGCCGTGCGGGCAGCGCGAGCTCGGCCAGGGCTTCGCGCCGGCCGGGCCAGTGCGCGGTCAGCGCCTCGATCAGGCGCTCGGCGGTCACGTCCATGGGCTCTCCTTTCTATCAACGGTCGGGCGGTAGACGTTGTGGCGATAAAGCGGGAAGCGGCCGACCGCGCCCGCAACGGGCTGCAGGGCGTCGATGGCGCTCATGGGTCCTCGTCCAGCTGATCCGGCGGCACGTCCAGGATACGCAGGGCATTGCCGGCCACCCTGGAGAACACCGGCGCCGCCACGGCGCCGCCGTAGAAGGCATCGCCCCGGGGCTGGTCGATCATCACCACGGTGATCAGGCGCGGATCGGAGACCGGCGCGATGCCCACGAACAGCGAGCGATAGGCGTTCTTCTCGTAGCCGCCGCCGCCGCTCTTGCGCACCGTGCCGGTCTTGCCGGCCACGCTGTAGCCGGGCACCAGGGCACGCCGCGCGCCGGTACCCGGCTCCACCACCCGATCCATCATGCCCAGCACGCGGTCGGCGACATCGGGCTCGATCACCGGCTCGCCGACCGGCGGCCGGTTGAGACGCAGCAGCGACGGCGGCAGCCGCTCGCCGTGGTTGGCGATGGCGGTGAAGGCACTGGCCAGCTGCAGCGCCGACACCGACAGGCCGTAGCCGTAGGACAGCGCCGCCCACTGGCTGCTGGACCAGACCTGGGGCGCCGGCACGCTGCCCCCCGCCTCGCCCGGGAAGCCGGTACCCGGCACCTGATCGAAGCCCAGCGCCCGATAGCGCTCGGGCACCACCGGATCGTCGAGCTGCAGGGCCAGCTTGGACATGCCGATGTTCGAGGACTTCTCGAGGATGCCGGACAGGGTCAGCTCGCCGTAGTTGGCGACGTCCTTGATGGTGTAGCCGTCGATGACCATCCAGCCCGGGGAGGTGTCGATCACGGTATCGGGCGGGAACCGGCCGGTCTCGAGCAGCGCCGACATGGCCAGCGGCTTCATCACCGAGCCGGGCTCGAAGACGTCGACGATGGCGCGGTTGCGCAACCCGCTGGGGTCGAGGCCGGCACGATTGTTGGGGTTGTAGGACGGCTGGTTGGCCATGGCCAGCACCTCACCGGTCTCGGCGTCGAGCATCACCAGCACGCCGCCGTCGGCGTCGTTCTCGTCCACCGCCGACTTGAGCTCGCGATAGGCCATGTACTGCAGGCGCTGGTCGATGGCGAGCGTCAGGTCGCCGCCGGGCTCGGCTTCCTTGAGCACCTCGAGGTCGCGCACCAGGCGCCCGCGCCGATCCTTGAGCACACGACGACGCCCCGGCTCTCCGGACAGATAGGACTGATAGGCGAGTTCCAGCCCCTCCTGCCCGTGATCGTCGATGTTGGTCACCCCGATCAGCTGGGCGATCACTTCCCCGGCCGGATAGTAGCGCTTGTATTCGGCCCGCTTGTGCACCCCGGGGACACGCAGGTCGAGCACTTCCTGAGCATCCACCGGCGTCATGCGACGGCGCAGGTACATGAACTCACGATCGGCATAGCGCTCGATGCGCGCATTCAAGGCGTCTGGATCCTGCCCCAGGGCCTGGGCCAGGCGCAGCCGCTGGATACGGTCTTCGGGCAGATCCTGGGGGTTGGCCCACAGCGTCACCACCGGCGTGGAGATCGCCAGCGGCTCGCCGTGGCGGTCGGTGATCATGCCGCGGTGAGCGGGAATGGGATCGACGCGCAGGGTGCGGGCATCGCCCTGGCCCTGCAGGAAGGTGCGGTCGAAGACATGCAGGTCGACGATGCGCCCGGCGAGCAGCGCCAGGCCGATCAGCACCAGGCCCAGCATCACCCGATAGCGGGCCTGGCCCATGGGCGACGGGGCGTGACGCACCTTGCCGCGACGTGGCGTGGCGCTCATGGTCGGATGACCTCGACTTCATCGATATCGGGCAGGCGCATCTCGAGCCGGTCGCTGGCCAGCCGTTCGATGCGCGACGGCGAGGACCAGGCGCTCTCCTCTAGCAGCAGCTGGCTCCACTCGGTCTGCAGCTGCTGGTGCTCGCGCTCGAGCTGCTGTAGCTCGGCATACTGGCCGCGCGTGTGGTGACTGGTGGCGATCACCGCCAGGGCCGCACCCAGGCAGGCGACCAGCAGCACGGCATTGAGCGCCAGCCCAAGGGTCGGGCGCAGGCGCAGCGGCCAGGCGAAGGAGGGGGTGGCGTCGCGTCCTTGAGCCATGCCGTGCCTCAGTATCGCTTGCGCGCCACGCGCATCACCGCGCTGCGGGCACGGGGATTGGCCTCGACCTCCTCCGGCCCCGGACGGCGCGCCTTGCCGACGGACTCCAGACGACGCTGGATCTGATCGTCGCGCAGCGGGATGCCCTTGGGCAGATGGGTGTCGCCGCGCACGTGATCACGGATGAAGCGCTTGACCCGGCGATCCTCCAGCGAGTGGAAGCTGATCACCACCAGATGGCCGCCGGGCGCCAGCGCCTCGAGGGCGGCCTCGAGCGCGGCATCGAGCTGGTCGAGCTCGCCGTTGACCTGGATGCGCAGCGCCTGGAAGGCGCGGGTGGCCGGATGCTTGCCCTTCTCCCAGGCGGGATGGGCGGTCTTGATCACCTCGGCCAGGTCACCGGTGCGGGTGAAGGGTGTCTCGACGCGGCGGGCCACGATCGCCTTGGCCAGCCGACGGGCGAAGCGTTCCTCGCCGTAGGTCTTGAACACCCGGGCGATCTCGCCCTCGGCGGCATGGGCTAGCCAGTCCGAGGCACTCTCGCCATGGGTCGGGTCCATGCGCATGTCGAGCGGGCCGTCACGCAGGAAACTGAAGCCGCGCTCCGGATCGTCGAGCTGGGGCGAGGAGACGCCGACATCGAGCAGCACGCCGGACAGCCGGCCATGCAGGCCGCGCGCCTCGGCGAACTCGCCCAGGCGGGCAAACTCGCCCTGATCGATGGCGAAGCGCTCGTCGTCGATGCTCGCCGCCTCGGTGATGGCCTGGGGATCGCGATCGATGGCCAGCAGCCGCCCCTCGGGGGCGAGCCGCTCGAGGATCGCCCGGGAATGGCCGCCGCGGCCGAAGGTGCCGTCCAGATAATGGCCCGCCGGATCATGAATCAGGGCGTCGACGGCCCCGTCGAGCAGCACGCTGGCATGGCGAAAGCCGCGGGGGGCGTGTTCGGGGGCGGATGACGTCATGCACTTCTCTTGGCGGCTGGTCTTGCAAGTGGCGGGGCGCCGCCGAACGGCGGCGCAGGGAAAATCGTGGGGAGTCGGCCGATAAGCCGGGTTCTGTCGGGGACAGCCATTCCTCTAGGGGCGACGTCACCGTCGCCCTCAAGCAACCTACCCGAACCCAACGCGGGCCACGCCAACGGGTTCCTATTTGGTCTTGCTCCGAGTGGGGTTTACCGTGCCACGCACTGTTACCAGGCGCGCGGTGCGCTCTTACCGCACCCTTTCACCCTTACCGGCCTCCCGAAGGAGACGTAGGCGGTCTGCTCTCTGCTGCACTTTCCGTCGGCTCGCGCCGCCCAGGCGTTACCTGGCACTCTGCCCTGTGGAGCCCGGACTTTCCTCCCCCGGATCGCTCCGGCGGCGGCTGTCTGGCCAACTCCCGCGGCAAGGATACCAGCGCCCGGGCGCCGCCTCAATCACCGTCCTTGAGCGCCTGGGCCCGGGCGTACCACTGTTTCTTGGCACCGCCCAGGGTACGAGCGGTCACCGCCGCGGCCTGCTTGACCCCCACGCCCTCGGCGAGCATGGCGGAAATCAGCGCATCGGCATCGACACTGGCGGCCTCGTCGACCGACTTCGGCGCGGCGCCGGCCACCATCACCACGAACTCGCCGCGGGCCTGGTCGGGGTCATCCGCCATCCTCGCCAGCAGCGCCCCGGGGCTGCCCTCGAGAAAGGTCTCGAAGGTCTTGGTCAGCTCCCGGGCGAGCACCACCTGACGTGCGCCGAGCACCGTACCGAGATCGGCCAGGGTATCGCGGATGCGATGCGGCGACTCGTAGAAGACCAGCGTCTCCTCGCGCTCGGCCAGTGCCTCGAGGCGACCGCGCCGGGTGCCACCCTTGGCCGGCAGGAAGCCCTGAAACAGGAAGCGATCGGTGGGCAGGCCCGCCGCCGAGAGCGCCGCCACCAGGGCGCACGCGCCGGGCACCGGCACGATGCGACGCCCGCGGGCGCGCAGCTCGCGCACCAGCACGAAGCCGGGATCGCTGATCAGGGGCGTGCCGGCATCGCTGACCAGCGCCACGGACTCCCCGGCGGCCAGCCGGGCATCGATCTGCTCGACCCGCGCCGCCTCGTTGTGCTCGTGCAGCGACAGCAGCGGCGGCGCCACGCCCAGGTGGCGCAGCAGGCGCGAGGTGTGTCGTGTATCCTCGGCGGCCACCAGGTCAACCTCGCCCAGCAGCCGTGCGGCACGGGGGGCAAGGTCGTCCAGATTCCCAATCGGCGTGGCGACCACGTACAATACCCCTATTATGGCGTCTGTCATTTCGGCTCCCGGGAAGCTCTCCGCACGTGAGGACAAGGAAGGATTCATGAAGATTTCGTCTCGCGGCCCGCTGGCCGCCGCCTTCGTGGCAATGTGGCTGGCCGGCTGTGCCTTCCAGCCTGGCATCACCGAACGACAACCCGTCGGCGATCCGGACCAGCTGCTGGCCCAGGCCGAGCAGCAGGCACCCGAGCAGGCCGCGCAATCGCGGCTTCAGGCGGCCGACATCCTAGCACGGCAGGGCAGCCGCCCCCAGGCGCTGGACATTGCCAAGGGCATCGACGATAGCCGGCTCTCCGCCGAGGATCGCGGCCGCTGGGCGATGCTGCTGTCCGACCTCGGCGAGACCGAGGGTGACACCTCGGCGGTGATCCAGGCCGCCCAGCGGCTCGACGAGCTGCAGCTGTCCGGCGACCAGGCCGCGCTGCTGCGCGAGCGCCAGGCCCGCGCCCTCGGCCAGATCGGCGAAACGCGCGCCGCCACCCAGGCACTGCTGCGCCTGCAGGCCGACACCGACCGGCTCGACCTCAACGACCCGATCTGGGAACAGCTCTCGCGACTGGCGCCGGGCGCCATCGACGAGCTGCGTGACGGCGCCAGCGAACCGACTCAGGCGTGGCTCGATCTCGCCGAGCTGGTCCGCGCCAGCGGCGGCGACATCGAACGCCTGTTCGCCCGCCTCGACGACTGGCGCGACCGCAACCCCGACCACCCGGCGGCCCGCCAGCTGCCCGCCGACATCCTGGCACTGCGCGACCTGCGCGGACAGGACGTGAGCCACATCGCCGTCTTCCTGCCCGAGTCCGGCCCCCTGGCCAGTGTCGCCGACGCCCTCGAGGAGGGCCTGCGCGCCCATCACATGAACGAGGTGAACGGTGGAAGCCGCGGCACCCAGCTGACCTTCCTGGATTCCTCCGGCGGCAACTTCGACGCCCTCTACCAGGAAGCTCAACAGCGTGGCGCCCAGGTCGTGATCGGCCCGCTGAACAAGGATGCGGTCACCGCCCTGGAACGCCGCGACCGGGTGCCGATGCCGACACTGGCGCTCAACTACGGCGAAGACGAGCACAGCAGCGCCAAGGGACTCTTCCAGTACGGCCTCTCCGCCGAGGACGAGGCGCGCTCGGTGGCCGCCCGCGGCCGCCAGGACGACCACCGCAGCGCCTCGCTGCTGGTGCCGGACAACGCCTGGGGTCGCCGGGTCGGCGAGGCCTTCGCCGACGCCTGGCGCGAGCGTGATGGCCAGATCGCCAACGCCGTGCGCTACAACCCCGGCCGGCCGGCCACCGAAAGCACCCGCCGCGCGCTGGGCTCCAGCCGGCCGGACATGCTGTTCCTGCTGGCCCTGCCCGACTATGCCCGCCAGGTCCCCCCGACCATCGACTACTACGCCTACAAGCAGGAACTGTCGGTCTACGCCACCTCGCATCTCTATGAGGGCCGCCCGCAGCCGCGCCTCGACAAGGACCTGAACGGCGTGATGTTCCTCGACATCCCCTGGCAGATTCCGGATGCCGCCGTGGGCGGCGAAGAGGCCCTGCCCTTCCTCGACAGCTATCGCCAGCTGCGGGAGGAGTCCGACCCCAACATGTTCCGCCTGATGGCCATGGGCGTGGACGCCTACGAGCTGGCCCGTCGCCTGCCGCAATTCCAGGCCATTCCCGGCAGCGAGATGTTCGGCGCCACCGGCACCCTGAGCGCCGACCAGGACGGCCGCTTCCATCGCCGGCTGCCCTGGGCCCGCTTCGAGGACGGCGTGCCCCAGCCGGCGCTCGACATGAACCGCTTCGCCGATGACGCGTCCCGCTGACGCCCGCGCCCGTGGCGCTCGCATCGAGCGCCTCGCTGCGGACTGGCTGGCGGCCCGCGGGCTCACGCTCGAGGCCGCCAACCAGCACGCCAGGGGCGGCGAGCTCGACCTGGTGATGCGCGAAGGGGAGACCCTGGTGTTCGTCGAGGTCCGCCACCGCAAGAACGCCCGTCACGGCCACCCGCTCGAGACCGTCACCGTCACCAAGCAGCGCCGCCTGATCCAGGCGGCGCGTTTTTATCTGCAACGCAACCGGCTATCATGTGCCTGCCGCTTCGATGTGCTGGCCGTCACCGGCACGCCTCCGGACCTCGAATTCATCTGGGTCCCCGGCGCCTTCGAAGCGTTCTGATCGCCCAAGGACCAGGAAGCCACGATGGATTTCCAGAACCGCATTCTCGGACACTTCAACGCCAGCATCGACACCAAGACCTACGCCAGCGAGGTGCTGCCGCCCTTCATCGAGGTCGCCAGCCAGATGATGGTTCAGGCCCTGGTCAACGAAGGAAAGATCCTGGCCTGCGGCAACGGCGGCAGCGCCGGCGACAGCCAGCACTTCTCCTCCGAGCTGCTCAACCGCTTCGAGCGCGAGCGCCCCAGCCTGCCCGCCCTGGCGCTGACCACCGATACCTCGACGCTGACCTCGATCGCCAACGACTACAGCTACAACGAGGTGTACTCCAAGCAGATTCGCGCCCTGGGCCAGCCCGGCGACGTACTGCTGGCGATCTCCACCAGCGGCAATTCCGGCAACGTGGTGCAGGCCATCCAGGCCGCCCACGACCGCGAGATGACCGTGGTCGCCCTGACCGGCCGCGACGGCGGCAACATGGCCTCCCTGCTCGGCCAGGACGACTGCGAGATCCGCGTGCCCGCCACCTCGACCGCCCGCATCCAGGAAGTCCACCTGCTGGTGATCCACTGCCTGTGCGACCTCATCGACGAGCAACTCTTCGGCGCAAGCGAGTGATACCCATGATCGACAAGTCACGCCTCCTGGGTCTGCCCCTGGTCCTGCTGCTGGCCCTGTCCGGCTGCACCACCATGACGGCGGCCACCAGCTCCGGCCCCATCAACGAGAACTACAGCGAGCGCACCGTCGGCACCAAGGTCGAGGACGACAGCATCGAGACCAAGGTCGCCCATAACCTCGCCAGTACCGACGCCCGCCTCGGCGACGCGCGCATCAACATCGACAGCTACAACGGGGTGGTGCTGCTCACCGGTCAGGTGCCGAGCCAGGAACTCAAGAACATGGCCGAACGCATCGCCGGCGAGGTCCGCAACGTTCGCCGCGTTCACAACCAGTTGAGCGTGGCCGCCAACCTGCCGGCCAGCCAGCGGCTCGCCGACACCTGGCTCACGACCCGCATCCGCACCGCCCTGGCCGCCAACGAGGCCATCGACTCCAGCAAGCTGCGCATCGTGACCGAGAACGACAGCGTCTTCCTGATGGGCATCGTGCGCCGCCAGGAAGCCGAACGCGTCGTCGCCGCGGTCCGCAACGTCGGCGGCATGCAACGCATCGTCAAGGTGTTCGACTACCTCGACTGACACCCTCGCGCCCCACCATTAGGCGGCAAGGAACGAAAAACGGCAGGCCCTCGGGCCTGCCGTTTTTCTGTCAATGCTCCGCGCATGCCGGCGGAAGGGACGCGCTACTTGACCACGCGCAGCGAGGGACGCCCCTTCTTCGGCGCCTCGTCCGGCTCGCCGCCGGCATTGGCTTCGCCGTCATCACGCTCGACGCTCTCGACGCTGGACAGACCCGGCGCCTCGTCTTCCGAGACCTCGTCCGCCACGTCATTGGCGTCCTCGGCCGGCATCACCGGCTCATGACCGAACACCATGCCGACACCGTTCTCACGGGCATAGATCGCGATCAGCGCCTCGGTCGGCACCATGATCTGGGTCGGCTGACCACCGAAGCGCGCCGAGAAGGCGATGGCCTCGTTGGTCATCGACAGATCGCGAATCGCGCTGACGCCGAGATTGAGCACGATCTGGCCGTTCTGCACGAACTGACGCGGCACCTCGACGCCCGCCTGCTCGGCATCGACCACGATGTAGGGCGTCAGCTCGTTGTCCAGCAGCCACTCGTACAGGGCCCGTGCGATATAGGGACGACTCGATTGCATCGGTTGGCCCTCCAGGAAAGCGGCCCCGGCGCGCTGCCGGGGCGTGAAAGAACATTCAGGGGCGCATCTCGCGCTCGGCTTCACTCAGCGAGGCCCGGAAGCCATCGCGTTCGAAGACGCGCTCCATGTACCCCATCAGCGGCTTGATCTGCTTCTCCGGCATCTCGATGCCGAGCGCCGGCAGACGCCACAGGATCGGTGCCAGGCAGCAGTCCACCAGAGTGAACTCCTCGCTCATGAAGAACGGCATGTCCTCGAAGATCGGCGAGATGCCGACCAGGCTCTCGCGCAACTCCTTGCGAGCCTTCTCGGCCTCCTTCTTGGTGCCGTTCTGGATCTGCTCGACCTTCGGGCACCATTCGCGCTCGATGCGGTGCATCCACAGCCGGCTCTGCGCCCGGGCCACCGGATACACCGGCAGCAGCGGCGGATGCGGGAACCGCTCGTCGAGGTACTCCATCATCACCTTGGACTCATAGAGCACCAGGTCGCGGTCGAGCAGTGTGGGCACGCTGTTGTAGGGGTTGAGGTCGGCGAGCTCCTCGGGGTGGCTCTCCTCGGTGACCTCGACGATATCCACTGCCACGCCCTTCTCGGCGAGCACGATACGCACCCGATGACTGTAATGATCATCGCCCCCGGAATAGAAGATCATCGATGACCGCTTGGCCACTACACCCATGAAACCATCCTCGCATCAGTTCGTGGCGGCATGATAACACGACGTGCCGCCTCACGGGGCGTCGTCTGGCGCCCCGCTATCGCCACGGCACACGGCGCGGGCGCATGGCCGATGCCATGCGCCCGCGGGGCCGGACGTGATCAGTGAATGTCGCGCCAGTACTCGCGCTTGAGCAGGTAGGCGATGACGCCGAAGACGAAGATGAAGATCAGCACCTTGGGCGCCAGGGCCTCGGCCTTGAGCCGGGACGGCTCGCCGGCATAGGCCAGGAAGTTGGTCAGATCGTAGACCGCACCCTCGAACTCGTCCGGCTCCATGGCACCGGGACTCGTCACCTGCAGCACCTCGCAGGACTGGTACTTGCCGGTGAGCGGATCGAGCTCGGCCCCCTCGACGGGGTGCTCGCTGGCGGCACAGACCTTCTCCTGCACGCCCTGCAGCGGCTCGAGCACGTTGGGCATCGCCACCAGCGGGAAGACCTGATTGTTGACGCCGGTGGGCCGCGACGGATCGCGATAGAAACCGAGGAGATAGGAGTAGATCCAGTCGGTACCGCGCAGCCGCGCCTCCAGGGTCAGGTCCGGCGGCGCCGCGCCGAACCAGCCTTCGCCGTCCTCGGCCGACATGGCATTGCGCATCTGGTCGTTGAAGCCCAGCGGCTCGGCGAAGATCAGATGGTCCTCGACCAGATCCTGAGGCATGCCCAGATCCTCCGCCGCCCGCGAGAAGCGCTGGTACTGCAGGGAATGACAGCCCATGCAGTAGTTGACGAAGAGCTTCATGCCACGCTGCAGCGACGCCCGATCATGAAGATCAGGCGTCATCTCCTGCAGGTGCGCTCCGCCCCCGGCGGCGAACCCGAGCGTCGGAAGCAGGGCCAGGATCAGAGCCAGCAGTCCCTTTTTCATCAGCCAGTCACCCTTTCCGGAACGGGTTTGGTCTTCTCCCAGCGACTGTAGAACGGCATCAGCAGGAAGAAGGCGAAGTAGAGCACGGTACACAGCTGCGCCAGCACCGTGCGCGCGGCGGTCGGCGGCAGCACGCCGAGCACCCCGAGCACGATGAAGCTCAGCGCGAACAGCGTCAGCATCAGCTTCGAGATCCAGCCCTTGTAGCGAATGGAGCGCACCGGACTGCGATCCAGCCAGGGCAGCACGAACAGCACCGCGATGGCCGCCCCCATGCACACCACGCCGAGGAACTTGGCATCGAGGCCGAACAGCGAGAAGTTGATGGCGCGCAGAATCGCGTAGAAGGGCGTGAAGTACCATACCGGAGCGATGTGATCCGGCGTCTTGAGCGGATTCGCCGGCTCGAAGTTGGGCTTCTCGAGGAAGTACCCGCCGCCTTCCGGAAAATAGAAGATCACCGCGCAGAACACGAACAGGAAGACGGCCACGCCGACGATGTCCTTGACCGTGTAGTAGGGATGGAACGGAATGCCGTCCAGCGGCTTGCCGCTCTCGTCCTTCCTGGCCTTGATGTCGATGCCGTCGGGATTGTTCGAGCCGACCTCGTGCAGGGCGATGATGTGCAGCACCACCAGCGCCAGGATCACGATCGGCAGCGCCACCACGTGCAGGGCGAAGAAGCGGTTCAGGGTGATGCCGGAAATCAGATAGTCGCCGCGCACCCACTGGGCCAGATCCGGACCGATGCCGGGAATGGCGGAGAACAGCGAGATGATCACCTGAGCGCCCCAGTAGGACATCTGGCCCCAGGGCAGCAGGTAGCCCATGAAGGCCTCGGCCATCAGCGCCAGGTAGATCGCCATGCCGAAGATCCACACCAGCTCCCGAGGGGCCTTGTAGGAGCCGTAGAGCAGGCCGCGGAACATGTGCAGGTAGACCACGACGAAGAACGCCGAGGCGCCGGTGGAGTGCATGTAGCGGATCAGCCAGCCCCACTCCACGTCGCGCATGATGTATTCGACCGAGGCGAAGGCGCCCTCGGCGGACGGATTGAAGCTCATGGTCAGCCAGATGCCGGTGAGAATCTGGTTGACCAGCACCAGCAGTGCCAGCGAGCCGAAGAAATACCAGAAGTTGAAGTTCTTCGGCGCGTAGTACTTCGACAGATGCTCCTGCCACATCTGCGTGGCCGGGAAGCGATCATCGACCCAGCGCATGACGCCGCGTTCCGCCTTGGGCTTATCGGGATTCGCCATCAGGCCGTCTCCTCATCCTCACCGACGACGATGACGTCGTCACTCTCGAAGCGATAGGGGGGCACCTCCAGATTCAGCGGCGCCGGCACGTTGGCAAATACGCGTCCCGCCAGATCGAAGCGCGAACCGTGACACGGGCAGAAGAAACCGCCCGGCCAGTCGGCGACGCCGACGTCGTCGGCCCCGGGATCCGGCTTGAACAGCGGCGAACACCCCAGATGCGTGCAGATGCCGATCAGCACCCCGATCTCCGGGCGAATGGCCCGCAGTGGACCGCCGGCATAGCCGGGCTGCTGAGGCTCCTCGGAGCCGGGATCGGCCAGCAGCTCACCGCCGAGGGCCTCGGTGCGCTCGATCATTTCGGGCGTCCGATAGAGCACCCACACCGGGCGCCCACGCCACTCGACGGTCATGCGCTGACCGGGCTCGAGCTTGGAGATGTCCGCCTTGACCGGCGCACCGGCGGCACGCGCCCGAGCGCTCGGCTGCCAGGAAGACAAGAAGGGAACCGCTACCCCGACCGCCCCCGCCGCACCGACGACGGAGGTGGCGCCCACGAGGAAACGGCGTCGCCCCTTGTTCACGCCGCTGTCTGTCATTGTTGGTATTCTCCCATCAGCGTTTGCCCGCCCTTCCTGCGCGAGCCACCAGAGCCGCGACCACGAGGTTGAGGAATGCATTCCATGGTAGGTAATGGGGACAGCCTGCACAACACGCCGCGCCGAGAGCCCGACACCAAGGCGCCGGTCTCTTGACCTCGCACAAAAAAAAGCGCCCGGGTCCTGAGGACCCGGGCGCTTTTGACGAGGCTCGTCGCAGCTTAACGCTTGGAGAACTGCGGACGACGACGGGCCTTGCGCAGACCGATCTTCTTACGCTCGACCTCACGGGCGTCACGAGTGACGTAGCCGGCTTCGCGCAGCGGCTTGCGGAAGTCTTCGTTGTACTGCATCAGGGCGCGGGTAACACCGTGACGGATGGCGCCGGCCTGGGCGCTGCCGCCGCCACCCTTGACGGTCACGTAGACGTCGAACTGGCCGAGGGTCTCGGTCAGCTCGAGCGGCTGACGGACGACCATGCGACCGGTGACGCGGCCGAAGAACTCGTCCAGCTCACGGTTGTTGACGGTGATCTTGCCAGTGCCCGGCTTCAGGAAGACGCGGGCGGTAGAGGTCTTGCGGCGACCGGTACCGTAATACTGCTGTGTCATGGCGAAAGCTCCCTCAGATGTTCAGTTCTTGCGGCTGCTGCGCGGCGTGCGGATGCTCGGTGCCGGCGTAGACCTTGAGCTTGGAGTACATGGCACGACCCAGCGGGCCCTTCGGGAGCATGCCCTTGACCGCGGACTCGATGACGCGCTCCGGTGCGTGAGCGATCATCTTCTCGAAGTTCATGGAGCGCAGGCCACCCGGATAACCGGTGTGACGATAGTAGTTCTTGGCGCTCGCCTTGTTGCCGGTGACATGCACCTTCTCGGCGTTGATCACGACGATGTAGTCGCCGGTGTCAACGTGCGGGGTGTATTCCGGCTTGTGCTTGCCACGCAGGCGGCGAGCGATCTCGGTGGCCAGACGGCCCAGAGTCTTGTCCGCAGCGTCGACGACGTACCAGTCGCGCTGGACGGACTGCGGCTTGGCAGTGAACGTCTTCATGGGTGAATCACCAAATCGATGTATTGGGTCCTGCCCGCCTCGGCGGTTCGGACCATCCCTATTTTTCTTGGTTGCCGCCCGGGGACGACAACGGTCAAGCGCGCGAATTCTACACGCCCTACTCCGTCAGGACAATGCTTTCCGCCCCAAGGCAGGAATCCCTTGCTCGAAAACGCTCGAGCCAACATCTGAAAAGTCGAACAGTCAGCGAGCGAAGGCTAGTCCTAGGCCCGTTCCCTACGGGCCAACGCACTTCCCACATCCATGTGGGTCGCAAGGCAAGAATCGGCGAGAAGGCGGACCGGGCTCGCGCACGAGCTGATGTTTAACGCCGTCTAGCCGAGCGCAGCGACTTTCGTGTACCGGCTAGGGCTTGTGCGGCAGGGCCAGATACTCCCTCGACTGCATCTCCTGCAGCCGTGACAGGGTACGCTCGAACTCGAACTCCAGCTTGCCGTCGCGGTAGAGCCGCTCCGCCGGCGCCTCGGCGGACATCAGCAGCTTGACGCCGCGGTCGTAGAACTCGTCGACCATGTTGATGAAGCGCCGCGCCTGGTCGTCGCTGGCGCCATCCATGCACGGCACGCCGGAGACCAGCACGCTGTGATACTCACGCGCCAGCTCGATGTAGTCGTTCTGGCTGCGCGGGCCGTCGCAGAGCTCGTCGAACGCGAACCAGACCACGTCATCGTGGAGCCGACGGCTGTAGAGCACGCGATGATTGATCTCGATCGGCGCCCCGCTCTCGCCCTCGTGCCCGGCGATCTCGCGGAAGCTGCGCGCCAGTTCGGCCTCGGCGGCCTCGTCCAGGGGCGAATGGAAGATCTCGGCGCGCTCCAGGGCGCGCAGCCGATAGTCGATGCCGGAGTCGACGTTGACCACCTCGCAGTGGCGCTCCAGCAGATCGATGGCCGGCAGGAAGCGCGCCCGCTGCAGACCGTCCCGGTAGAGATCGGCCGGCACGATATTGGAGGTCGCCACCAGCACCACGTCGCGGGCGAACAGCGCCTCGAGCAGATTGGCCAGGATCATCGCGTCGGTGATGTCCTTGACGAAGAACTCGTCGAAGCAGATCACCCGCGCCTCGGCGGCGAACTTGTCGGCCACCAGGGTCAGCGGATTCTTCTCGCCCTTGTAGTGCTCGAGCTCGTTGTGCACGCGCTGCATGAAGCGGTGGAAGTGGGTGCGCATCTTCTCGGGAAACGGCAGCGCCTCGAAGAAGGTATCCACCAGGTAGGTCTTGCCGCGACCCACGCCGCCCCAGAAATAGAGCCCCGTCACCTCGGGAAGCACCGGCGCCTCGGGCTCGCTGCGCTTGCCGAACAGTCCGGCCATGCGCGACTTGAGCCCCTTGCCGGCCGGCGTGGGCCGGGCGCTGTCGCGCGGCCTGGCCAGCAGCTCGTCGAACAGGCGCTGCAGATGCGCCACGGCCTGCTCCTGGGCAGGGTCGTGCGCGAAGTCGGCGCGCTGGAGATCGGCGCGATAGCGCCCCATCGGGGTATTCGGCTCGGCGGCAGTCGGCATCCTGTGACTCTCGCTCATGGACATGGGGGCGACGGTCCTCGGCATCCGGTGAAAGGGAGGGATTATACGCGCCCGGCCGGCGCTTGGCATCGCCGACCGGCCGTTGACCCCGGCGACCGCCTCGGCCCTATAATGGGCCGCCGGGGCCGCCCGGCGCTGGAAGCCGGCCGCCGATGCCGAGCCGATCGACCGCTCAGGAGAATGATGTGGAACTAAGCAATATCAACTGGATGCTGGGCGCCGCCTGCCTGCTGGCCGGCATCGGCCTCGGGGTGCTGGGCTATCACCTGATGAACGCCGGGGCCCGTAACGCACAGATGCTGCGCCAGCGCCTCGCCGAACGCGACCGCCAGCTGGCCGAACTGCGCGACGGCGTCGGCGAGCACTTCGAGCGCCTCGGCAGCCTCGCCGCCGCACTGAACAAGGAAGTCGGCGAGGCCACGAGCCGCCTGGCCGTCGAGGCGCCGCACCGCCCCGACCTGGCGGCGGCCACCGCCACCATGCCCGAGCCCGAGGAAGCCGCCACCACCAGCGACGACGTGGCCGCGCCCCGCGACTACGCCGACGGCAACCGCGGCACCCTCTCCGAGGACTTCGGCCTCAAGCAGGCCGACGGCGACGCCCCCCAGCCGCCGCGCTACTGAGACATCGCCCTCGGGGCCTCGAGACGCCGCCCGCTGCCCATGGCAGCGGGCGGCGTCTTCGTTTCCGGGGCGCGCCCCGAATCACTAGGCCGGGTTATCGATATCCACGAAGCGATGCTCGATGCCGAACTCCGCGGCGAGACGCTCGCCCAGCGCCTGGACGCCGTAACGCTCGGTGGCGTGATGCCCCGCCGCCAGGTAGTGGATCCCCAGCTCCCGCGCCAGATGCGTGGTGCGCTCCGAGATTTCGCCGGAAATGAAGGCATCGGCACCGGCCGCCGCGGCCTCGGCGATCATGTCCTGGGCGCCGCCGGTGCACCAGGCCACGCGCCGGATCTCTCCGGCGCCCGGCGCCTCGACCAGCAGCGGCTCGCGCCCCAGCCGCTCGCCGACATGCTCGGCCAGCGCCGCCGCGCTCAGCGGTGCGGAAGGCCGCCCCAGCCAGATCAGACCCTCGCCGAGCTCGCCGTCGGCACAGCCCTCCGCCGTGAAGCCGAGCCGCTCGCCCAGCCGGGCGTTGTTGCCGAGCTCGGCATGGGCATCCAGCGGCAGATGATAGGCCAGCAGGCCGACCTCATGGCCCAGCAGGGTCGCCAGCCGACGGCGTTTCATGCCGGTGACGGCCACCGGCTCGTTCTTCCAGAAATAGCCGTGATGGACCAGCAGCAGGTCGGCCTCCCAGGCCACTGCCTCATCGAGCAGCGCCTGGCAGGCGGTCACGCCGCTCATCACCCGGGCAACTCGCTCACGGCCTTCGACCTGCAGGCCGTTGAGGGTGTAGTCCTTGAAGCGCGCCGGTGACAGCAGCCGATCGCAGGCCGCCACCAGTTCCGCGGATGTCGTCATGAAGCCTCCGGACGGTTCATTCGTGCAATGTTACAATCCACGCATTCTAAACCGCCCCGCCGCCCCGCGACCACGCACCAGAAGGAAGCCCGCCGCATGCGACGCGCCCTCCCCTACCTGTGGCCCATCCTGATCGGCCTGCTGCTGGCCATCGTGCTGCTCAATGCCTTCCCGCCACTGGTGGGGCGCCAGGCCACGCCACCCGTCACCGATACGCCCACGGTGCAGGTGCCGTCGGTGCCCGAGGTGACCCCGACCGCCGAGGACGTCGAGCGGCCGGCACCCAGCCTGCGCGAAGCCCCGCCGATGACCCGCGGCGAAGGGCCGGCGAGTTACTCCAGCGCCGTGGAGCAGGCCGCACCGGCGGTGGTCAACGTCTACTCCTCGCGCGTGGTGAAGCGCGACAGCCATCCGCTGATGTCCGACCCCTTCTTCCGCCAATTCTTCGGCGACGACGCCCCGCGCCGCCAGCGCATGCTGTCGAGTCTGGGCTCGGGCGTGATCGTCAGCGACGACGGCTACGTGCTGACCAACCATCACGTCATTCGCGGCGCCGACCAGATCCAGGTGGCCCTGCGCGACGGCCGAGAGACCCTCGCCGAGGTCATCGGCACCGATCCCGAAAGCGACCTGGCGGTGCTGCGCATCGACCTCGACGACCTTCCGGTCATCGAGCTCTCCGACTCCGACCAGGCGGCAATCGGCGATGTCTCGCTGGCCATCGGCAACCCCTTCGGCGTCGGTCAGACCGTGACCATGGGCATCATCAGCGCCACCGGCCGCAGCCACCTGGGGCTCAACGCCTACGAGGACTTCATCCAGACCGATGCCGCCATCAACCCGGGCAACTCCGGCGGCGCCCTGATCAACCCGGAGGGGGCGCTGGTGGGCATCAACACCGCCATCTTCTCGCGCTCCGGCGGCTCTCAGGGCATCGGCTTCGCCATTCCCGCCAATCTGGCGCGCAGCATCCTCGAGCAGATCGTCACCCAGGGGCGAGTGATACGCGGCTGGCTGGGCATCGAGGCCCAGGAACTCAACCCCGAGCTCGCCGCCTCCTTCGGCCTCGCGGCCCCCACCGGGGTGATCATCGCCGGCGTGGTGCCCGATGGACCGGCGGACGCGGCCGGCCTGCAGCCCGGCGACGTGCTGCTCGAGGTGAACGATCGCCCGATCCTCGATCCCCGCCAGACCATGAGCGACATCGCCGACATCGAACCCGACACCGAACTGCCGGTCACCGTGGTGCGCGGCGGCGAGAGCCTCGAGATCACGCTGCGGGTCGCCGAGCGCCCCACGCCATCACGCCCGCTGTCCGTCGAGGACAGCGAGGCGCCCTGATTCATCCCGCTGCCCACAACGAACGCGGCCCCGTCATCGACGGGGCCGCGTTCGTTGTGGCGCCTGGCAAGGCCCGAAGGGGCCTCAGTCGCGGATGCGATACTCGGCGCTGCGGGCGTGAGCGGTCAGCGACTCACCGCGAGCCAGCACAGAGGCCGTGCGGCCCAGCGTCGAGGCACCCTCGGCGGAGCAGCCGATCAGCGAGGAACGCTTCTGGAAGTCGTAGACGCCCAGCGGCGAGGAGAAGCGCGCCGTGCCGGAAGTCGGCAGCACGTGGTTCGGCCCCGCGCAGTAGTCGCCCAGGGCCTCGGCGGTGTGGCGGCCCATGAAGATGGCGCCGGCGTGGCGCACCTCGGGCAGCCAGTCCTCCGGGGCCTCGACCGACAGCTCCAGGTGTTCCGGCGCGATGCGGTTGATCAGCGCCACCGCCTCGTCGCGATCGCGGCACTGGATCAGCGCGCCGCGCTCGGAAAGCGAGGTGCGAATGATCGCCTCGCGCTCCATGGTCGGCAGCAGGCGCGCCATGGCGTCGCCGACCGCGTCCAGATGGCCGGCATCCCAGCTCACCAGGATCGACTGGGCATCCTCGTCGTGCTCGGCCTGGGAGAACAGGTCCATGGCCAGCCAGTCGGCGTCGGTGCCGCCATCGGAGACCGCCAGGATCTCCGACGGGCCGGCGATCATGTCGATGCCGACCTGCCCGAACACGGCCCGCTTGGCGGTGGCCACGTAGATGTTGCCGGGGCCGACGATCTTGTCCACCCGCGGCACCGTCTCTGTGCCATAGGCCAGCGCGGCCACGGCCTGGGCGCCGCCGATGGTGAAGACATGATCGACGCCCGCCAGGTGGGCGGCGGCCAGCACCAGCTCGTTGAGCACGCCGTCCGGGGTCGGCACCACCATGACGATCTCGCCGACGCCGGCCACGTGAGCCGGCAGCGCGTTCATCAGCACCGAGGAGGGATATGCCGCCTTGCCGCCGGGCACGTAGATGCCGGCGCGATCCAGCGGCGTGACCTGCTGGCCGAGCAGCGTGCCGTCTTCCTCGGTGTAGGACCAGGATTCCGGCTTCTGGTGCTCGTGGTAGCGACGCACGCGATCGGCGGCGGTGGCCAGCGCCTGGCGCTGCGCCTCGGGCAGGCCCTCGAAGGCCTGGCGCAGGCGATCCGGCCCCAGGGTCAGGTCGGCCATGCTCGACGCCGAGAGGCGATCGAAGCGGTTGCTGGTCTCGACCACGGCGGCATCGCCACGGGTCTTCACGGCCTCGAGGATGTCGGCGACGCGGCGCTGGACCTCGCCGTCGGACACGCCTTCCCAGGCCAGCAGGGCATCGAGGCGAGTCTCGAAGTCGGCGTCGGCGGTGGACAGACGCGCGATCTCGAGACGGCCGGCGGACACTTCACTCATGACGGTTCCTTTCCTCTCGGGGATGACCGGCCGTTCAGGCCGGCGCCTCGGCGCTGCGCCGCTCGACCGCCTCGCGCAGGCGGGCGATCAGCGGCTTGAGACGATCGTGCTTCATGGTCATGGCCGCCTTGTTGACCACCAGGCGGGTGGAGATCGGCGCGATCAGCTCGCGCGGCTCCATGCCGTTGGCCCGCAGGGTGTTGCCGGTATCGACGATGTCGACGATCTCGTCGGCCAGGTTCATCAGCGGCGCCAGTTCCATGGCGCCGTAGAGCTTGATCACCTCGGCCTGGATGCCCTGCTCGGCGTAATAGCGCTTGGCCACGTTGACGAACTTGGTGGCCACCCGACGCCGGGCCTGGGACGGCTCGGCGCCGCTGACGCCCGCGGTCATCAGCCGGCAGCCGGCGATCTCGAGGTCCAGCGGCTCGTAGAGCCCCTCGGCGCCATGCTCGAGCAGCACGTCCTTGCCCGCCACGCCCACGTCGGCGGCGCCGAGCTGGACATAGGTCGGCACGTCGGTGGCACGGATCACCACCAGCTTGACGTCCGGCAGGTTGGTGTCGAACAACAGCTTGCGGCTGGCCCCGAGGTCCTCGGCGGGCGTGATGCCCGCCTCGGCCAGCAGCGGCAGGGTCTCGTCGAGAATGCGGCCCTTGGAGAGGGCCAGAATCAGTTGCTTGCTCATGGTCTCGCCTGTTGTCGGCTCAGCCCGGGATGCGCCGGATCCTGGCGCCCAGCAGCTGCAGTTTTTCCTCGATGCACTCGTAGCCACGATCGATGTGGTAGATGCGATCGACCAGCGTCTCGCCCTCGGCCATCATCGCCGCGATCACCAGCGACGCCGAGGCCCGCAGGTCGGTGGCCATGACCGGCGCGCCGGACAGGCTCTCGACCCCGGTGATCACCGCGGTGTTGCCCTCGAGCGCGATGCTCGCGCCCATGCGGTTGAGCTCCTGGACGTGCATGAAACGGTTCTCGAAGATCGTCTCGACCACCCGCCCGGTGCCCTCGGCCACCGCATTCATGGCCACGAACTGGGCCTGCATGTCGGTCGGGAAGGCCGGATAGGGCGCGGTGCGCACGTTGACCGCCTTGGGCCGCTTGCCGTGCATGTCCAGCGCGATCCAGCCCTCGCCGGTGGTCACGCTGGCGCCGGCCTCCTCGAGCTTGGCCAGCACCGCCTCGAGGATATCGGCGCGGGTGTTGCGCACCTTCACCTTGCCCCGCGACAGCGCCGCGGCGACCAGGAAGGTGCCGGTCTCGATGCGGTCCGGCATCACGTCGTGCTCGGCGCCGTGCAGGCGTTCGACACCCTCGACGACGATGGTGTCGCTGCCGTGGCCGCGAATGTTGGCGCCCATCTTGATCAGGCACTCGGCCAGATCGATGACCTCGGGCTCGCGGGCGGCGTTCTCGAGCACCGTAGTGCCCTCGGCCAACACCGCGGCCATCAGCAGGTTCTCGGTGCCGGTCACGGTGACGGTGTCGAAGAAGATGGTCGCGCCCTTGAGGCGACCGTCGACCCGCGCGCGGATGTAGCCACCCTCGACGCGAATGTCCGCGCCCATGGCCTCGAGGCCGCGGATATGCAGATCGACCGGCCGGGAGCCGATAGCGCAGCCGCCGGGCAGCGACACGTCGGCCTGGCCGAAGTGGGCCAGCAGCGGGCCGAGCACCAGGATCGAGGCGCGCATCTTCTTGACCAGCTCGTAGGGCGCGTGACAGTCGGTCACCTGGGCACCATTGAGCTGGATGCTCATGCGCTCGCCCATCACCGGCTGCACGCCCATGTGGCCGAGCAGCTCGAGGGTGGTGGTGATGTCCTGCAGGTGCGGCAGGTTCCCGATGGTCACCGGCTCATCGGCCAGCAGGGTCGCGCAGAGAATCGGCAGGGCGGCGTTCTTGGCGCCGCTGGCCCAGACCTCGCCATCGACGGGGCCGTTGCCGGTAATGATCAGCTTGTCCATGTCACCTCGAGCCTCAGGCCCCCTTGTTCTCGGCGGCACCCTGCCACTGCTCGGGGGTGTAGGTCTTGATGGTCACGGCGTGCAGGGCGCCGGAGGCGATCTCGTCAGACAGCGCGCCGTAGATCAGCTGCTGGCGCTTGACGCGGGACAGCCCCTCGAACACCTCACCGACGGCGACCACCTGGAAGTCGCAGCCCTCGCCCTGGATATGGAATTCGCAGCCATCGAGCCGGCTCTCGAGCAGCGCCTTGACCTCAGTGGGAAGCATCGAACCCTCGCTAGAAAATGGTTGATCCGTGAAAGCGCCACCGCAACGCGATGACGGGACGAACAGCCGACCATGGTAATGAAAAGCGACGCCGTTGGCGACGTTCGCGTAGGCGACGTTCGCGTAGGCGACGTTCGCGTTGGCGACGTGTGCGTTCGGCGACAGCGTGTCGGCCGGCGAGCGTCGCCATGACGGGCCTCGGCATAAAAAAGGGCCGGGAGCGATGCCTGTCGCTCCCGGCCCCTTGCCGCATGGCCCCGCTCACGCCTCGGCGGCGTCGACGCTCGCCTGCACCGGCAACAGGGTATCGACACCCGCGACCTCGGTCAGCCGGGCCAGCGGCGGCGACAGACGCACCGCCTCGAGCTCGAGGCCACTGGCCCGGCTCTGGCGCGCCCATTCCAGCAGCACGCTGACCGCCGCACTGCTGACGCGCCCCACCCCGCCGAGATCGAAGACCACGCGGCTGCCCTCGCTCAGGCCGGCGAGCCAGCGCTGGCCGGTCGCGGCGATCTCCGCGGCGCCGGCGAAGTCGACCTCACCGGACACCGACAGTACCTCGCCGTCGGCCTCGAGACGATTGGCGCCGTTGTCCAGCAGCACGCTCATCCCTCGTCGCCCTGCTCCAGCTCCTCGACGGCGAGCTCCGGCGCCCAGCCATCGATCACGGCATCGTAGTCGCGGCTCTGGTCGCGCATCGCCTGATCGAACTGGTTGCGGAAGGTCAGCCCCAGGTTGATGCCATTGACGATCACGTTGACCACCTTCCACTGGCCGTCATCCTGGCGCAGCGAATAGCTGACCGGATAGACGGTGCCGTCGCTGGCCACCACTTCCATCTCGACGCTGGCCTGGTCCTCGTAGCGCGAGGCATCCTGATTCTCGAGCACCCGGATGTCCTGGTAATCGAAGGTCACCAGGCCCTTGGCGTAGGTGTCGATCAGGGTCTGGCGGAAGGTGTCGACGAAGCGCGAGCGCTGCGACGGAGAGGCGTTGCGGAAGTAGCGCCCCATCACGCTGGCACCGATGTAGCGGAAATCGGCCACCTGCTCGAGGCTGTCGTCGACCACGGCCTCCAGCTCGCCGGGGTGCTCACGATAGTAGTCCTTGCGCCCCTCGATGTTGCCCATCAGCTCATCGACGCTGTCGCGGATCATCTGCTCGGGGGTGTTGGCCTGGGCGATCGCCGGCAGCGCCGCCAGGCACATCGCCAGCAGCATCAGCACACCGGCCAGACGCCGGGAAAGGCTCGTTGCATTCATCGGGTTCACTCCTTGGCCATGTTGGACACGAACTGCTGGATGAGCTCTTCCAGCACCAGGGCGGACTGGGTATCGCGAATGCGATCGCCGTCCGCCAGCGTCTCGGGGGCGCCGCCCACCGACAGCCCCACGTACTGCTCGCCGAGCAGCCCGGAGGTGAGAATCGCCGCGGTGGTGTCCTCGGACAGCTGACCCTCGAGCTCGTCATCGAGCGTCAGCACCACCCGCGCGTCGTACCACTCCGAGTCAAACTCGATGCTCTCGACCCGGCCCACCGTGACCCCGGCCATGGTGACCCGGGCGCGCGGCTTGAGGCCGCCGACGTTGGCGAAGTTGGCCTCCAGGCGGAAGTCGTCACCCGGAGGTTCGAGACTCAGGCCGCTGACCCTCAGGGCGAGGAACAGCAGCCCCAGGATGCCGGCCAGCATGAACAGGCCGACGCCCAGTTCCATCGTCTTGCTGCGCTTCATTCCATGTCTCCACAAATCCGCGGCGGCGCCCGGCCGCCATCTTGCCCGCCCACCGGGCTCAGGCGAGCCCACCGAACATCAGGGCGGTCAGTACGAAATCCAGCCCCAGTACCGCCAGCGAGGCGTAGACCACGGTACGCGTGGTGGCCCGGGCGATGCCCTCCGAGGTCGGCACCAGGGCATAACCCTGATAGACCGCGATCCAGGTGACCACCAGGGCGAACACCAGGCTCTTGATCAGGCCGTTGAGCACGTCATCGACGAACTCGACGCTGGCCTGCATGTTGCCCCAGTAGGAGCCCTCGAAGACGCCCAGCCACTTCACCCCGATCAGCTCACCGCCCCAGACGCCGATCACACCGAAGCCGATGGTCAGCAGCGGCAGGGCGACGAAGCCGGCCCACAGCCGCGGCGCGACCACCCGGCGCAGCGGGTCGACGCCGATCATCTCCATGCTGGTGAGCTGCTCGGTGGCCTTCATCAGGCCGATCTCCGCGGTCAGGGCCGAGCCGGCGCGGCCGGCGAACAGCAGCGCCGCCACCACCGGCGCCAGCTCGCGCAGCAGCGACAGCGCCACCATCTGCCCGAGCGCATCCTCGGCGCCGAAATCGACCAGGATGGTATAGCCCTGCAGGCCCAGCACCATGCCGATGAACAGGCCCGAGACCAGCACGATGGCCAGCGACAGCACGCCGACGAAGTACATCTGGCGCAGCCACAGGCGAATGCCCTCAGCGGAGGGCACGCCGACGGCCGACTGCACGAGCAGCAGGGTCGCCTGGCCGAGCCCCTCGGTCAGATCGCAGCCCATGCGTCCCAGGCGCCGAATCAGAGCGGTCATCGCGGTCCTCCCGTGCCGAGCAGATCGTCGTGGAAGTCCATGGCGGGATAGTGAAACGGCACCGGACCGTCCGGCTCACCGTGGATGAACTGGCTGACCCGCGGGTCACGATCCACGTCGAGACTCTGCGGCGTGCCCTGGGCCATCACCCGGCCGTCGGCGATCACATAGACGTAGTCGGCAATGGACAGCGTCTCCTTGATATCGTGCGACACCACCACGGCGGTCAGCCCGAGGGCATCGTTGAGCCGGCGGATCAGCTGCACCAACACACCCATGGAGATCGGGTCCTGACCGACGAAGGGCTCGTCGTAGAGAATCAGGTCCGGATCCAGGGCGATCGCCCGCGCCAGCGCCACGCGCCGCGCCATGCCACCGGAGAGCTCCGACGGCATCAGCCCGCGGGCGCCGCGCAGCCCCACGGCCTGGAGCTTCATCAGCACCAGATCGCGGACCATCGATTCGGGCAGGTCGGTATGCACGCGCAGCGGGAAGGCCACGTTCTCGAACACGTCGAGATCGGAGAACAGCGCCCCGCTCTGGAACAGCATGCCCATGCGGCGACGCAGCCGGAACAGCGCCTTGCGCGACAGGCCGTGAACGTCCTCGCCGGCGATCCGCACCCGCCCCGCATCGGGCACGAGCTGGCCGCCGATCAACTTGAGGAGGGTGGTCTTGCCGGTGCCGCTGGGCCCCATGATCGCGGTGATCTTGCCGCGGGGTACTACCATGTCGAGCCCGCGGAAGATCTCCGTCTCTCCGCGAGAGAAGCGCAGGCCCTCCACCTCGATGAGGGGAGAATCAGTCATCCATTGAATTCCCTGATAGATTATCGAACATCGTATCCTAACCATCGCCCGGGGCGCCAGCGCCGTCATGTCACGGCTTGCGCCGAGCGGCCTCAGCGGGTTCAATGAGCGCCCTTTTGCGCGGCCCGCCGGCGCCGATTCGGCCGCCCGCCCTTGAGCCCAACCCCGCGACAGGCAACAATCCTCTCATGACAGACGATTCCTCCTTCCCCGCCGGCCTGCTGGCCAGCGCCGAACGTACCCTGCGGCTGGAGCAGCAGGCCGTCGGCGCCCTCGTCGAACGCCTCGACGGCGACTTCGAGCGTGCCTGCGAGCTGATGCTGGCCTGTCGCGGCCGCGTGGTGGTCACCGGCATGGGCAAGTCCGGCCACATCGGCAGCAAGATCGCCGCCACCCTCGCCAGCACCGGCACCCCGTCCTTCTTCGTGCATCCGGGCGAGGCCAGCCATGGCGACCTGGGGATGATCACGCCCGGCGACGTGGTGCTGGCGCTGTCGAACTCCGGCGAGACCGCCGAGGTCACCGCCCTGCTGCCGCTGATCAAGCGCCTCGGCGCACCGCTGATCAGCATGACCGGCCGCCCCGGCTCGACCCTGGCTCGCCACGCCGAAGCCCATCTGGACGCCGGTGTCGAGCGCGAGGCCTGCCCGTTGGATCTGGCCCCCACCTCCTCGACCACCGCCGCCCTGGCGCTGGGTGACGCCCTGGCCGTGGCACTGCTCGAGAGCCGCGGCTTCACCGCCGAGGACTTCGCGCTCTCGCATCCCGGCGGCAGCCTCGGCAAGCGCCTGCTGCTCAAGGTCTCGGACCTGATGCACCAGGGCAGCCGCCTGCCGAAGGTCGCGCTGGGCAGCCCGCTGCGCGATGCGCTGCTGGAAATCACCCGTCAGGGGCTCGGCTTCACCTGCGTGATCGCCCCCGACGGCCTGCTGGCCGGGGTCTACACCGACGGCGACCTGCGTCGCACCCTGGATCAGTTCAGCGACCTGTCGTCGCTGACGGTGGATCAGGTGATGACCGTGCCCGGCAAGCGGGTCTCGCCCGACACCCTGGCCGCCGAGGCCGTGCGCCTGATGGAAGACAACCGCATCACCGCCCTGGCCGTGGTGGGCGACGACGGCCGCCCGGTAGGCGCCCTGCACATGCATGACCTGCTGGCCAGCGGCGTCATCTGACCCAAGGAGATTCCATGTCCCTCGACGCCCCTCTGCAGCACCCGGATCTGGTCGAACGGCTGCGCCATGTGCGCCTGCTGGCCCTGGACGTGGATGGCGTGCTGACCGACGGCCGCCTCTACTTCGATGCCGACGGCGACAGCCTCAAGGCCTTCCACACCCTCGACGGCCACGGCCTCAAGCTGGTGCAGCGAGCCGGCATTCAGGTGGCACTGATCACCGGCCGCGACTCGCCGATGGTCACTCGCCGCGCCAGCGCGCTCGGCATCCGGCATCTCCATCAGGGCATCGAGAAGAAGCTGCCGACGCTGCGCCAGCTGTGCCGGGACCTGGCGCTGGACCTCTCCGAGGTCGCCTACTGCGGTGACGACCTGCCCGACCTGGCCCCGATCCACCAGGCCGGCGTCGGCATCAGCGTGCCCGGCGCGCCGAGCTATATCCGCCAGCACGCCGACTGGATCACCGAGCGCGAGGGCGGCCATGGCGCGGTACGCGAGATCTGCGACACCCTGCTCCGGGCCCAGGGCCGGCTGGATGCCGTGCTCGACACCTATCTGAACGGCCAGGACTGACGCCATGCGCCTCCCCCGCCCCGGCTTTCGCACCTGGCTGTTCCTGCTGCTGCTCGCCCTCGGCGGCGGCCTGGCGCTGCTCGACCAGCGCCCCGACGCACCGCCGGGCCCCGCGCCCCAGGGCGAGACGGGAGAGCCCGACTACTATCTGGAAGACGCGCACCTGACGCGCTTCGATACCCAGGGCGCGCCGCACCAGCGCCTGACCACGCCGCGCCTGGAGCACACGCCCGTCGACGACGCCACCCGACTGACCACGCCCCACGCCGAGCTCCGCGACAGCGAGGGCCGACTGTGGCTGGCCGACGCTCAGCGTGGACGCCTGGAAGACGGGCAGCGCCTGCTCACTCTCGAGGGCCAGGCGGTACTGACCGCCCCCGAGGAGCGCTGGCGGCTCGAGACCGAGCTCCTGCACTACGACAGCATCGCCGGTCACGCCTGGAGCGACACGCCGGCGCGACTCAGCCAGCCACCGCAGTGGATGCGCGGCGAGCGCTTCGACGCCTGGCTCGATGACAACCGCGCCCGACTGACCGACAATGTGCGCGGCCACCACCCGCCGGACACCCAGGAGGACCCCGAGTCATGACGCGACCCCTCGCTTCACTGCTCAGCGCGGCGCTGCTCGCCACGATGCTGGCCGCCCCCGCCGCCCTGGCACTGGAAGGCGATGCCAGCGCCCCCATCCAGGTCGAGGCCGACCGGCTGGATCTCGACGATCGCGCCGGCACCGCCGTCTACCAGGGCGACGTGCGCATCCAGCAGGGCAGCATGCAATTGACCGGCGACCGCGTGGAGATCCAGCGCAACGACGCCGGCCAGCTGACCACCGCCACCGCTACCGGCCAGCGCGCCTACCTGGAGCAGAAGCCTTCCCCGGACCAGCCGCTGGTCCGCGCCTGGGGCCGCACCGTGATCTACCACGTGGCCGAGCGGCGCATCGAGCTGGTCGACCAGGCCGAACTTCACCAGGGCGGCGACACCTTCGACGGCGGCTACCTCGAATACTTCCTCGATCGCCGGGTGGTGCAGGCGCGCTCCGATGCCCAGGGCGTCGGCGAGAGCCAGCGCGTGCGCATGACCCTCGAGCCGGAACAACAGGACGGCCCATGAAGACCCTCAGCGCCCGGAACCTGGCCAAGAGCTACAAGCGTCGCCGCGTGGTCCACGACATCAGCCTGGAGATCCAGCAGGGCCGCATCATCGGCCTGCTGGGCCCCAACGGGGCCGGCAAGACCACCTCCTTCTACATGATCGTCGGCCTGGTCCGTGCCGACGCCGGCCGTGTCGCCATCGACGACCGCGACCTCTCCGGCGCCGCCATGCACCAGCGCGCCCAGGCCGGGATCGGCTACCTGCCTCAGGAGGCCTCGATCTTCCGCAAGCTGTCGGTGGCCGACAACATCATGGCGATCCTCGAGACCCGCCGCGATCTCGACCGCAGCGGCCGCAAGGCGCGCCTGGAGGCGCTGCTGGAGGAGTTCCACATCACCCACATCCGCGACAACCTGGGCATGAGCCTGTCCGGCGGCGAACGCCGGCGGGTCGAGATCGCCCGGGCGCTGGCCACCGAACCCGACTTCATCCTGCTCGACGAGCCCTTCGCCGGCGTCGACCCCATCTCGGTGGGCGACATCAAGGGCATCATCCGCCAGCTCAAGGCGCGCGAGATCGGCGTGCTGATCACCGACCACAACGTGCGCGAGACGCTGGACATCTGCGACGGCGCCTACATCGTCGGCGACGGCCAGATCATCGCCGACGGTGACGCCGAGGAGATCCTCGCCAACCAGCGGGTGCGCGACGTCTATCTGGGCCAGGACTTCCGTCTCTGACCCCTTGGCCTTCGCAAGTCACTGATATACTAACGCCATGCACAGACGGGCATGGCGATTGCCGTTGGCACGCTAATTGCTGCGAACACGCTTGCATGGCGGACGCCCGGGCACTAGGGTGGAAGACCTCTTTACCGCAGGATCGGACCGCTCGCCCATGGCCATGAAGGCATCCCTTCAACTGCGTGTCGGCACCCAGCTGACCATGACCCCTCAGCTGCAGCAGGCCATCGGCCTGCTGCAGCTCTCGACCCTCGATCTGCGCCAGGAGATCCAGCAGGCCCTCGAGGCCAATCCCATGCTCGAGCTCGAGGACGACTTCGGCGAACAGGCCGTCAGCGAGACGCCGGACGACGACTGGTCGGACGAGATCCCGGAAGAGCTGAGCGTCGACAGCGACTGGTCCGACACCTTCCAGGACGCCGGCGGCAGCGGTGAGGCCCCCGACTTCGAACGTCAGGCCGCCGACCAGAGCCTGCAGAGCCATCTCGTCTGGCAGCTGGCGATGAGCGGTCTCGATGAGCGCGAGAGGCGCATCGCCGAGAGCCTGATCGATGCCGTGACCCCGGACGGCTATCTGGATCAGCCGCTGGACGAGCTGCGCGATGGCCTGCGCGCCCAGGCCCTCGAGGGGCTCGCCACCCGCGAGGTCGAAGCGGTGCTGCTGCGCCTGCAGCAGTTCGAGCCCACCGGGGTGTTCGCCCGCGATCTGCGCGAGTGCCTGCTGCTGCAGCTCGCCACCCTGCCCGATGACACCCCGCTGCTGCCCCAGGCCCGGCGCCTGGTGCGCCAGTTCCTGGAGGCCCTGGCCGGCAACGATCGCCGGCTGCTCAAGCGGCGCCTGGGGCTGGACGACGACACCCTCGACGAGGTCATCGCCCTGATCCGCGGCCTCGACCCACGGCCGGGCAGCGAATTCGCCAGCGGCGACAGCGACTACGTGATTCCCGACCTGATCGCCCGCCACACCCCACAGGGCTGGCGCGTCGAGCTCAACCCGGAGGCGATGCCGCGGCTGCGCATCCAGCCCGACTACGCGGCGCTGATCAAGCGCGCGGACAAGAGCGACGACAACCAATTTCTCAAGGACCACCTGCAGGAGGCGCGCTGGCTGATCAAGAGCCTGGCCAGCCGCAACGATACCCTGCTGCGGGTCGGCCACGAGGTGATGACCCGCCAGATCGAGTTCCTCGAGCGCGGCGAGGAAGCCATGAAGCCGCTGATCCTGGCCGACATCGCCCAGGCCGTGGAGATGCACGAATCGACCATCTCCCGGGTCACCACCCAGAAGTTCATCCACACGCCGCGCGGCGTCTTCGAACTCAAGTACTTCTTCTCCAGCCAGGTCGGCGACGGCGAGGACGCCCACTCCAGCACCGCGATCCGCGCCCGCATCCGCAAGCTGATCGAGGGCGAGCCGCCACGCAAGCCGCTGTCCGACAGCAAGCTGGTCACCCTGCTCGCCGAGGAGGGCATCGAGGTCGCCCGTCGCACCGTCGCCAAGTATCGCGAAGCGATGCACATCCCGTCTTCCAGCCAGCGGAAACGCCTCGGCTGAGACCCCGCCGAAGGCGATTTCCAGAGCGTGAAAACGCGTCTGTCGCGGGGGGTTTGCAAGGCACCAAAAAGGGTTACAATCGAGTCACCACCCAAGGAGCAAGGAGCGTGTCATGCAAGTCAACCTCACCGGCCATCACGTGGAATTGACCGAGCCCCTGCGTGACTACGTGCAGGAGAAGCTCTCCCGCCTGGAACGTCACTACGACAACATCACCACCGTTCAGGTCACGCTCTCCGTCGAAAAAGAACGCCAGCAGGCCGCCTGCACGCTGCACGCCGCCGGTGCCGATCTGCACGCCGAAGCGATGGATGCCGACATGTACGCCGCCATCGACGCCCTTGCCGACAAGCTGGACCGCCAGCTCGTCAAGCACAAGGAAAAGACCCAGGCCCGCGCCCAGGGCGCCGCAAGCGTCCGCTGAGCCATGTCTCTTGAAACCATCCTTCCCCCCGAGCGCACCCTCTTCGGCGTGCCCGGGGGGAGCAAGAAACGAGTGCTGGAATTCTTCAGCACCTTCATTGCCCAGAACATTCCGAGTCTCGACAGCCAGGAAGTCTTCAGCCGGCTGATCGGGCGCGAACGGCTGGGCAGCACCGGCATCGGGCACGGGGTCGCCATTCCCCATTCCCGCAACCCGCACTGCAAGGCGCCCATCGCCGGCTTTCTCAAGCTCGCCGAACCGGTCGACTTCGATGCCATCGACGGCGAACCCGTCGACCTGGTGTTCGTGCTGCTGGTTCCCGAGGAAGCTGACGACGCCCATCTCGCCCTGCTCGGCCAGGTGGCCAGCGTGATGAACGACGCCGAGACCCGCAGCGCCCTGCGCCGGGCCGGCAGCCAGCGCGAGCTTCACGACAGCCTCCTCGACGCCATCCGACGACAGGCACCGGCCGCCAGCGGTCGCGGCTGAGCGCCGCCGCCTCGACCAGGAGACCCGACCCGTCATGCAGCTCGTCATCATCAGCGGACGCTCCGGCTCCGGCAAGTCGATCGCCCTGCAGGCCCTCGAGGACCTCGGCTTCTACGCCATCGACAACCTGCCGGCTATGCTGCTTGGCCCGCTGGTCGACGAGCTGCGCAGCGGTCAGTCCCTGCGCAGCGCCGTGGCGGTCAGCATCGACGCCCGCAACCTGCCCCACGCCCTGGAGCGCTTCCCGGCGCTGCTCGATGACGTCCGCTCCCGCGACATCCAGTGCCAGGTGATCTATCTGACCACCGACGCACGCATTCTGCTGGAGCGCTATTCCGCCACCCGGCGCCGCCACCCCCTGACCCGAGACACCGAGATGACGCTGGCCGAGGCGATCGACCGCGAGGAAGACGCCCTGGCGGAGATCCGCGACCTCGCCGACCTGCTGATCGACACCTCGCGACTCTCGGTGCACGACCTGCGCGGCCGCATCACCGACCAGGTGGCCGGCCATCGCCGCGAAGGGCTGACACTGACCCTCGAGTCCTTCGGCTTCAAGCGCGGCGTGCCGCTCGACGCCGATATCGTGTTCGACGTCCGCTGCCTGCCCAACCCCTACTGGGACCCTCAGCTACGCGAGGCGACCGGCCGCGACGACAGCGTGATCGCCTTCCTCGAGAGCTATCCGGTGGTCGACGAGATGGCCGCCGACATCCTGGCCTGGGTCGAACGCTGGCTGCCCCGCTACCGGGCCAGCCAGCGCAGCTACCTGACCGTGGCAATCGGCTGCACCGGCGGTCAGCATCGCTCCACCTACCTGGCCGAGCGGCTGTCCCGGCGCCTCGCCGAGACCCACGCCGGCGTTCGCCTGCGTCACCGCGAGCTCGGCCTGCAACTCACGCTCCCCGCCCCGAACGACGCCAAGGACCGCTAGTCACGTGCCCAGCCGCAAGCTCACCCTGACCAACAAGCGCGGCCTGCACGCCCGCGCCGCCACCCGCCTGGTGCAGTGCTGCCAGCCCTTCGCCTCACGGGTCCTCGTCTGCCACGGCGACCAGCAGGCCGATGCCGCCAACATCATGGCGCTGCTGATGCTGGCCGCCCCCTGCGGCACCGAGCTGACCCTGGAGGCCGACGGCGACGACAGCGAGGCGGTGCTGGACGCGCTGGAAGCCCTTTTCGAGGCCCGCTTCGACGAAGAGACCTGACGCGATACGCCATAGATCAACGACCGAGCCTCGAACACAAAAAAGCCCGCGATTATCTCGCGGGCTTATTTCATGTCCGGAGTGTCGTTACCGGGGCCGGCTCAGCTGCCGGCCACGGTCATCTCGTCGATCAGCCAGCTGCCGGTGTGGACGCTGCCGCGGGTGTCGATGTCGTCGCCGACGCCGACCAGCCCCTGGAACATCGTCGCCAGGTTGCCGGCGATGGTGAATTCCTCCACCGGATGCTGGATGCGGCCGTTCTCGACCCAGAAGCCCGCGGCGCCGCGGGAGTAGTCACCGGTGACGCCGTTGACGCCCTGGCCCATCAGCTCGGTGACCAGCACGCCGCGATCCATGCGCGCGAGCAGGGCCTCCTGGGACTCGAGCGGCGCGGTGAGGCGCAGGTTGCGGGCGCCGCCGGCGTTGCCGGTGGTCTCCATGCCCAGCCGCCGCGCGCTGTAGGCGGACAGCATGTAGCTGGCCAGCCGCCCCTGGTCGATGAAGACGTTGTCGCGGGTCGCCACGCCATCGCCGTCGAAGGCGCTGCTGGCCATGCCGCGCATCAGTCGCGGTTTCTCCTGCAGCGAGAACCACTCGGGGAAGAGCGCGTCGCCGAGGCGGTCGCACAGGAAGGAGGACTGGCGATAGAGGGCGCCGCCGGCGATGGCGCCGAGGAAGCTGCCGACCAGCCCCGACGCCAGGCTTGGATCGAACAGCACCGGCATCCGCCCGGTGGCCGGGCGCTGGCCGCCGAGCCGGCGCAGGGTGCGCCGGGCGGCGCTCTCGCCCACCGCTTCGGGGGCCAGCAGCTCACGAGGATCGCGGGCGCTGGTGTAGTCGTAGTCGCGCTGCATGCCGTGCTCGTCCTCGGCGATCAGCATGCAGGACAGCGAATGGCGGCTGCCGCGCTGACTGCCCAGGAAGCCGTGACTGTTGGCATAGACGCGCACGCCCTCGCCGCTGGACAGCCCCGCGCCGTCGGAGCTCTTGATGCCCGCCTGACCGCGGCCGGCATTCTCGCAGGCCAGCGCCAGCTCGACCGCCTCCTCGGTGGACAGCGCCCAGGGGTGATGGACGTCGAGGTCCGGCAGTTCCCGGGCCATCAGCTCGGCCGGGGCGAGCCCCGAGGCCGGATCCTCGCCGGTATAGCGGGCGATGGCCATGGCCTTCTCGACCACGTCCCGGATCGACGCCTCCGAGGCATCGGTGGACGAGGCACTGCCCTTGCGTTGGCCGACATAGACGGTCACCGCGATGCCCTGATCGCGGGACAGCTCGACGGTCTCGACCTCGCCCTCGCGCACGTTGACACCCACGCCCTGGTCGACGCTGGCGCCCACCTCGCAGGCATCGGCGCCGAGCCGGCGGGCCAGCGCCAGGGCCGCCTCGGCGCGGGTTTCCAGCAGCGACTGCTGGGCGACGGCATCGAAAGCCTGTGTCATCGTCTTGACTCCTCACTCGACCGGCCACGCGGCCGATACACAACATGGTCGTTTGGCCAGCCCGACGCGGCGGGCTGGTATACTGGGCCGATGCCTAACGCCCCTCTCATGAATCAGGACGCCGCATGACCCAGGATGATTTCTCTCCGGCCGACGAACGGCCCAGCAAGTCGCAGCTCAAGCGCGAGATGCATGCCCTCCAGGCGCTCGGCGAACGGCTGATCGCCATGCGCGAGGCCGACCGCGACCGCTTCCCGCTGTCCGACGACCTGCTGGCGGCCATCGAGGAAACCGGCCGCATCCGCGCCCGCGAGGCCCGCCGCCGGCACATGCAGTACGTCGGCAAGCTGATGCGCCGCGAGGACCTCGAGGGCATCCAGGCGGTGTTCGACGAAATGGACCGCGAGCAGCTGCGCCGCGACCACGCCTTCCATCGCCTGGAGCAGTGGCGCGACCGCCTCATCGAGGACGACGACGCCCTCGAGGCCTTCATCGCCGACTACCCCGACGTCGACCGCCAGGCCCTGCGCCAGCTGATCCGCAACGCCCGCCGCGAACGCGATCAGGGCAAGCCGCCGACCAACGCCCGCCGGCTGTTCAAGCTGATCCGCGACACCGCCGAGCTGTAAGACACCTCAACAAGCTCCAGACGCTATCTCTCTGCCGACCAGCCAGGGATGGGCTTTCCCGGCGACAAGGCTCCGCGAGGCGCTGTGAACCCATCCCTGGGCGCTACTTTTGCCCTTCGGCGCTCTCGCATCCTGCTTCGCTTGCAGGACCGGTGCTGGCCATCCATGGCCAACCCGTTCGGCGAGAATCGCCTCACCCATGGCAAAAACCCTCGCTTCACCTTGTCCCCGGCGCCCATCCCCATCAGTTCCGTTCCGCAGCGACTTCCGTGCTAGGACTGGGTGCCGCCGACGGTCAGCTCGTCCAGCTTCAGCGTCGGCTGACCGACGCCCACCGGCACGCCCTGCCCTTCCTTGCCGCACACGCCGATGCCGGTATCCAGCTCCAGGTCGTGGCCGATCATCGACACGCGGCCCATGGCCTCCGGGCCGTTGCCGATCAGGGTCGCGCCCTTGACCGGCGCGGTGATGCGGCCGTCCTCGATCAGATAGGCCTCGCTGGCCGAGAACACGAACTTGCCCGAGGTGATGTCCACCTGGCCGCCGCCGAAGCTCACGGCATAAATGCCGCGGGAGACGCTCTTGATGATGTCGGCGGGATCGTCCTGGCCGGCGCGCATGTAGGTATTGGTCATGCGCGGCATCGGCATGTGGGCGAAGGACTCGCGGCGGGCGTTGCCGGTGGGCGCCATGCCCATCAGCCGGGCGTTGAGCTTGTCCTGCATGTAGCCGGTGAGGATGCCGTCCTCGATCAGCGTGGTGCACTGGGTCGCCGTGCCCTCGTCGTCGACGGACAGCGAACCGCGGCGGTCGGCCAGGGTGCCGTCATCGACCACGGTCACCCCGGGCGCGGCCACGCGCTCGCCCATGCGGCCGGCGAAGGCCGAGCTGCCCTTGCGATTGAAGTCGCCTTCGAGGCCATGACCCACCGCCTCGTGAAGCAGGATGCCCGGCCAGCCGGCGCCCAGCACCACCGGCATCTGGCCGGCCGGGGCATCCACGGCGTCGAGATTGACCAGCGCCTGACGCACCGCCTCCTTGGCGAAGCGCTCGGCGACGTTCTCGTCGCGCAGGCGGGACATCGGATAGCGGCCACCGCCTCCGGCGCTGCCGCGCTCGCGGCGGCCGTCGCGCACCGCGATCACGCTGACGTTGAAGCGCACCAGCGGCCGCACGTCGGCGGCCAGGGTCCCGTCGCTGGCACGCACCAGCACCACCTCGTAGACGCCGGTCAGCGAGGCGCTGACCTGGCTCACCGATGGGTCGGCGGCCCGGGCCACGCGATCGGCCTCCTTGAGCATGGCGACCTTCTCGTCGGCGGAGAGTCCGGCCAGCGGATCGATGCCGGCGTAGCGGGCGGCCGGCGCGGTCACCACGCGCGAGGCGGCGTCCACCTTCCGGCCGCTGCGCACGATGCCGGCGGCGGTGCGGCCGGTCTCGGCCAGGGCTTCCATGGAGATCTGGTTGGAGTAGGCGAAGCCGGTCTTCTCGCCGGCCAGGGAACGCACGCCGACGCCGCCGTCGATGTTGTAGCTGGCCTCCTTGACCTCACCGTCCTCCAGCACCCAGCCCTCATGCCAGCTGCGCTGGAAGTACAGATCGGCGTAGTCGATGCCGGCGCCCATGGCGTGGCCGAGACCGGTGTCCAGGGCATCGAGATCGAGCCCGCCGGGGGTCAGCAGCGCCTCGGCGGCCTGGTCGAGCAGGGGTTGCGTGTGTGATGTCATTCGGCACTTTCCAGAGCGATGCGCGGCGAGGTCCAGGGCCCCTCCACGCGATAGTGAATTCGGGTCACGCGGTCGAGGGCGTCGCCGAACAGCTTGTCGGCGATGAAAAGCGCCCCTCCGACCACCGGCGCCCCGGCGATCACCGCCGCCAGAGGCAGGTTGTTGCTCACCGGCAGTGTGATGCCCAGACGCTGGTCGAGTTCCCGCCGCGCCAGGTCGACGCTGCCGTCGAGGGTGAAGCGGGTGGCCGGACCATCGATCTCGACCGGACCGCGGGTCTCCAGCACTCCACCATACAGGGTCGCATCGCCGCTGACACGATCGAAGGCGGTGCCCTGCCCGGTGAGGTCGGAGAAGTCCAGGGTCAGACGGCGCAGCAGGTTGTCCACGTTGAGCAGGCCGACCAGCCGCGCCGAGGGCGACTCCAGGTTGACGAAGCGACCGTCACGCAGCGCCACCGCCAGGTTGCCCCGGGAGCGCGCCAGGGCGAATTGCCAGGGGGCACCGGGCCAGGCCAGCTGACCGTCGATCTGGGTGTCGGCGTTGCGGATCGCCACCGGCTGGCCGAGGGCCTCCAGGGCGCTGCCCAGATCGCGGCCGTCCACGTCCAGCCGCGCCCGGGTCAGGCTGGCCTCGGGGCCGGCGGCCTCCCAGGTCAGGCTGCCACGGGCATCGATCTCGCCCAGCGTCAGCGCCAGCGGATCGATCACCAGGCGGTCCGGCGCGGCCCGCCACTGGGCGTTCAGCGGGCCGAGCGGCCGACCCTGATAGCTCAGCTCGTCGACGCTCAGCCGGCCCGCCGGCAGCGCGCCGAGGGAGGCCGGCATGGCGGCCGGCGTAGGCGGCACCTCGAGCTCCTGGAGCAGACGGCCACCGCCTCCCTCCAAGACCGGTGTCGACTCGGCCGGCAGCAGGCCATCGAGGCGCAGCCGCGCCAGCGACACGTCGAGCGGCTGGGCAAGGTCCGGCCGATAGGCCAGGCGGCCGGTCAGCAGGCTGCCGTCCAGCGCCAGCTCCCAGCCGCGGGCCAGCGGCTGGCCCTCGACGATCATCGAGCCGAGGCAGCGCTGCTCGACGCTCAGGCAATCGGTATCCAGCATCAGATGGGCGATGGGGCTGCGGCCCGAGCCGCCGGCGGAACCCTCGAGCGCCCCGCCGGACAGAGGCGCCAGGGCGCTGCCCCAGGCCCGGGCTTCGAAACGCGGCAGATAGGCCTGCAGCGTCCAGCCGGGCTCGCCGGGCCAGGTCGCGGGCGCCTCCCGCCCGAGCCAGGCCTGCCCCTGACCGCCACGCCCGGGGCGCCAGCGCCAGCCGAGGCTCGTGCCCAGGCGGCCCGACCAGGGCCCGGACTCGGCCAGGGCGAAGGTCAGGCGCAGGGCCCGCGGCGTGTCGGCCGCCTTGCCCAGCGGCGCCGGCAGGTCGATGGACAGACCACGCAGCTCGCTCGACAGGTTCAGGGTCGGCGTGTCGGCATCGAGATCGACGCTGCCGCGCCAGGCCAGCGGGCCGGCGAGCACGTCGTCGATGCCGGCCGGCGCGCCCAGCTCGGTGAGTGCCTCGGGTCGGGCGGTGCCCGACAGCGCGACACGCCCCTCGCCGGTGGCCAGTTCGGCGTCGACCGGCCCGCCCAGCAGCCGCCCGCTCAGGCGGCCGTCGAGAGCCCCCGACTCACCGCGCTGATGCCAGGCCAGCGGCCCCGTGATGTCGTGGAAGACCAGCCCGCTGGCCGAATGGGTCAGGCGCGTCAGATCGGCGTCGCCGGCGATGTCGAGACGCAGCGAGTCGGCATCGTCGAGCGCCATCTCGAGGTCGAGATCGGCCTCGACGCCTCCCTCGCCCTGCCAGTCGGCGACCGCCTCGATGCCGTCCACGGGCATCGCGGCGAGGTAACGCGCCAGCGCCGGCGCGTCGGCGACGAGCGGCCCGCTGACCGACAGTCGATCGTCCTCGAGGCGCACCTCGGCCTCACGGGTACGGATGCCCAGGCTCTCGGCGGTGTCCACCTCGGCCTCGAGGGTCTCGCCGCGCAGGCGCAGGCGGCCGGCCACGCCATCCAGCGCCGGCCAGCCGTCGGCGAACGGCAGCCGTCCCTCCTCGATGTCGAGATCCAGATCCAGCGTCGGCTCGATGGAGGAAAGCCCGGTCTGCTCGTCGCGCAGCGGCACGTGCAGGCGCAGCGCGCCCGCGGGCACCCGTCCGGCCAGCCCGGCGGACAGCCAGTCGGCGAGCGCCGGGGCTTCCTCGCGCAGCAGCACCATCGGCAGCCAGTCGACCAGCGGCCGAGAGCGGGCGTCCACGTCGCGAAAATCCAGCGCGAGGCCGAAGCCGCCGCGGCCGGGCCCCCCGGTGGCCAGGCCGAACTCGCCGCTCACCTCGGCGCCCCGCCAGCCCGCCGAGAGCTGCCGTCCGCTGACAAAGCCGCGCTCGCCGTCGTAGCGCCAGCTCACCTCGCCGCTGGCATGGTCGAGCGTCATCGGCGCCTCGAAGACCTCGGGGAAAGCCAGTTCCGTGCCCTCGCCGCCGACGAAGCGCACGCTGCCGTGATTGCCGTCGGCCTCCAGCCACAGCGCCAGCGGACCGCCGCCCGGGGCCTTTTCCCAGGGCGCCACGCTCACCCCGCTGGCACTGACCCGGGCCCGCCAGGTGCCGTCTCTCAGGCCGGCGCCGAGGGCATCGACGCGCCCGCGCGGGGCCAGCGTGGCCACGCCGCGGTCCAGCGCCTCCGGCAGCGGCAGATGCGAGCGCCAGGCGGCCAGGGCCTCGAGATCGAAGGGGCCGGTGGTGAGCCACCAGTCGCTGTCGTTGCCCCGCAGGTACCAGTCCCGCGGCAGGGGGCGCGACGCGGCCGAGGCCTCGGGGCCGGCGGTCTGATCGGCATCGGCCTGTACCCAGGCCTGCCAGTCCTCCGCACCGGCCGCGCGTCGCCACTGGCCGCGCAGCATGGCGTTCTCCAGCACGATGTCCGGCGCCGCGGCCGCGTCATCGTCCGGCCGGCTCAATGCCAGGCGTGGCGAGGTGACGTCGAGGCGCGCATCGGCCAGGCGCCCATGGGTCCAGCGCCCCCATAGTCGTGCCTCGCCCCTCAGGTCATCGAAGTCCGGCAGCGCCTCGACGCCGAACAGCGACGACAGCCCGGTGAGGCTGTCGAGACTCATGTCGGCCTGCAGGGCCGCGCCGAAGTCGTCGAGCCCCTCGCCCGGCACCAGCTCCATGACCACTCTCGCGGCCTCTCCCGACCGGCCGCGCAGCCGTACCCGCCCCTCCAGATGCGTGCGCCGGGCGTCGCCGACCATCAGCAGACGCGGCGCCTCCAGCACCGCCTCGCGCTCGCGGCCGTGGAGCACCAGCGCGATGTTCTCGGCCCAGGCGCGCTGGCGCAGCAGCACCCCGACCCAGAAGTCCAGGCGATCGAGGTCGAATTGGCCGTCGGGCATCAGTTCGGGGGGCACATCGGCCGGCTCCGGCCAGCGCCAGCGACCGTCCTCGGCCTGGTAGAGGTGCAGGGTGATGTCGGACAGCCGTGCATCGGCCACCACCGGCATGCCGTCGCGCAGGCTGGCGCCGGCATCGAGCCGCAGGCGGGCGTCGCCGAGCTCGAGCAAGGGGCGGTCGCCGCGGGCCGCACGCAGCGAGAGCCCTCGCAGCTCGAGCTCGGGATCGAGGCCGACCAGTCCGCCGTCGAGGGTGTCCAGATGCACCGCGGCATCGAAGCGCGCCGAGAGCAGCGCTTCGAGGCGGGGCGTCAGCTGGTCGACCTGGCCGAGCAGCAGGCGCAGCACCAGGGTGAGCAGCGCCACCAGGGTGAGCGCCGCCGCCAGCAGCGTCAGGGTCCAGCGAATGGCCAGGCGGGTCCTCGACATGGGCTCACATCAGCACGATGTCGTACTGCTCCTGGGAGTAGTGGGCCTCGACCTGGAAGCGGATGGTCTTGCCGATGAACTCCTCCAGATCGGCGACGGCCGCGGACTCCTCGTCGAGCAGGCGATCGACCACCGGCTGCGAGGCCAGCACCGTGTAGGTCTCGGCGCTGTAGGCCCGCTCCTCGCGCAGGATCTCGCGGAAGATCTCGTAGCACACCGATTCCGGCGTCTTGAGGGTGCCGCGACCATGGCAGGACGGGCAGGCCTCGCACAGGGTCTGCTCGAGGCTCTCGCGGGTGCGCTTGCGCGTCACCTGGACCAGCCCCAGCTCGGTGACGCCGGTGCACTTGGTCTTGGCGTGATCGCGCTCGAGCGACTTCTCCAGCACGCGGAGCACCTGGCGCTGATGCTCGGGCTCCTCCATGTCGATGAAGTCGATGATGATGATGCCGCCCAGGTTGCGCAGCCGCAGCTGGCGGGCGATGGCGGTGGCGGCCTCGAGGTTGGTCTTGAAGATGGTTTCCTCGAGATTGCGATGCCCCACGAAGCCGCCGGTGTTGACGTCGATGGTGGTCATCGCCTCGGTGGGATCGATCACCAGGTAGCCGCCGGACTTGAGCTGCACCTTGCGCCCCAGCGCCTTCTGGATCTCGTCCTCGACGCTGAACAGATCGAAGATCGGCCGCTCGCCGGCGTAGTGCTCGATGCGCTCCACCGCCGAGGGCATGAACTCCTCGGCGAACTCCAGCAGCTTGACGTGGTTCTCGCGGGAGTCGATCCGCACCTTCTCGATGTCGTCCCGCATCACGTCGCGCAGGGTGCGCATGAACAGCGGCAGGTCGTCATAGATGACGCTGGGGGCCGAGGCCGTGATCTTGCGCTCGCTGACCCTGCGCCACAGGCGCAGCAGGAAGTGCATGTCGCCGGCCATTTCCTCCTGCGTGACGCCCTCGGCGGCGGTGCGCACGATGAAGCCCCCGGTCACCTCCAGGGTCTGCTCCGCCTGGGCGGCCTCGACCAGCTCGCGCAGCCGCTCGCGCTCGCGCTCGTCCTCGATGCGCTGGGAGACGCCGTTGTGCGGAGAGTCCGGCATGTAGACCAGGTAGCGCGACGGCACCGAGAGATGCGTGGTCAGGCGTGCGCCCTTGGAACCGATCGGATCCTTGGTGGCCTGCACCACCAGCGACTGCCCCTCGTGGAGCAGGTGACCGATGGAGACCTGCTCGTCGGCCGGCGTCCCCGACGGCATCACCTCGTGGGCATGAATGAAGGCCGCCCGATCGAGGCCGATGTCGACGAAGGCGGCTTGCATGCCCGGCAGCACCCGGACCACCTTGCCCTTGTAGATGTTGCCGACGATGCCGCGGCGCCGGGCCCGCTCGATGAAGGCTTCCTGGAGCACGCCGTTCTCCACCACGGCGACCCGGGTCTCCATCGGGGTCAGGTTGATCAGTACTTCACCGCTCATGCGGAAATCCTTGTCCAGAGGAAACTCGAGGCATTATGACATAGCGCGGTTCCACAGCGGCACGCCCTGTCGGGCCAGCAATTCGGCGGTCTCGAACAGCGGCAGGCCGACCACCGCGGAATGGCTGCCCTCCAGGCGCGACACGAACAGCGCCGCCCGCCCCTGGATGGCGTAGCCACCGGCCTTGTCGACGGGCTCGCCGGTCGCCCAGTAGGCGGCGATCTCGGCGTCGGTGATCTCGCGCAGCCAGACGCGCGTCGTCACGCAGGTGCTCAGCAGCCCCGCCGGGCCGGTCACGGCCACCGCGGTCAGCACCCGATGGGATCGCCCGGACAGCGAGCGCAGCATGGCGGCGGCGTGCTCGCGGTCCCGCGGCTTGCCGAGGATGGCGTCGTCACACACCACCGCGGTGTCGGAGCCGAGCGTCGGCAGCGCGCTGCCCACCGCCCCGGCCCGGGCCTTCTCCTCGGCCAGGCGCCGGACATAGGCCTCGGGCGCCTCGTCGGGCCGCGGCGTCTCGTCGAGATCGACCGGCCGCACCTCGGCCGTCACGCCGACGCCGGCCAGCAGCTCGCGTCGGCGCGGCGAGGCCGACGCCAGCCGGATCAGCGGCGGCTCGGGGGCATCGGTGGTGGCATCGGGCATCGCCATGCGGCTCACTCCTCGCTGCCGCGGCGCCGGAAGGCGCGGAACAGCGTGGTCAGCCAGGGCCACAGCAGCGCCCCGATCACCGAGGGCAGCAGGAAGGAAAGATGGATCGCGAAGGGCCCCAACAGGGTGCGCAGCCACTGCTCCACCAGCTGCACCGTCCCCAGCAGCACCAGGATCAGCACCGCCTGCTGCAGCAGCGAATAGGCGCGGAAGCGCGGATAGACCAGGGCGCACAGGAAGGCCAGCAGCGACAGCAACAGCGCGTTCTGCCCCAGCGGCGCGCCCTGGATCAGATCGAGCAGGATGCCCAGCACGAAGCCGTGGAAGACCCCGACCTTCTGCGGCGCCTTCATGCACCAGTAGATCAGCATCAGCCCCAGCCAGTCCGGGCGCCAGATCTGCCAGCCATCGGCCAGCGGCAGCACCTGCAGGCACAGCGCCAGCAGCAGGGTCAGCCAGATCCAGGGCAGGCTCGCCGTCGCGCGTGCGGCCATTATTCGTCCTCCTCGGCGGGGCCGATCATCTCCACCGCCGCCTCGACGGCCGCCGGATCGAGCGCCACCGTCCAGCCGCCGCGACCCGGCGCCTCGGGAGGCTCGGGCGGGAACAGCAGCAGGAAGTGGCGGGCACGCTGCAGCTGGGCCACCGGGCGGGCCTTCACCTGGGCGAAGGGCTCGCCGGGATCGTGGACCACCGAGGTGACCCGCGCCACCGGATAGCCGGGCGGGAAGCGGCCGGCCAGTCCCGAGGTCATCAGCAGGTCGCCCTCGCGGATATCCGCGGTGTCCGGCACATGCAACACGCCGAGGGCGTCGTACTGGCCGGTGCCCTGGAGAATGAAGCGCAGATTGTTGCGGTTGACCTGAATCGGCAGCGAGTGGCTGGCATCGGACACCATCAGCACCCGGCTGGCATAGGCCGACACCGAGGTCACCTGCCCCACCAGCCCGGCGGCATCCATCACCGGCTGGCCGACGAAGACGCCGTCACGCTGCCCGCGGTCGATGACCATGCGGTGGCTGAAGGGATCCGGGTCGAGCGACAACAGCTCGGTGGTGATGAAGGGAATGTCATGCTCGCGGGTGGCATCCAGCAGCTCGCGCAACCGCACGTTCTCGGCGGTCAGGCTGGCCATGCGCTGGACGCGATGCGAGAGGGTCAGGATCTGCTCGCGCAGCTGGCGGTTCTCGTCGAGCAGCTCACGCTGGTCGGAAAACGCCAGCGACGCCCAGTTGAGGGCGTCGCTGGGCAGGCTGACCAGCCACTGGATCGGCGCCACCAGCGTCGACAGCTGGGCCCGCACGGGCTCCATGCGCGTGAAACGCAGATCGGCAAACATCAGGGCCACGGCGAGGAGCACGCACAGCAGCATGCGATATCCCGGCACCGAGCCGTGCGAGAACAGCGGTTTGATGGCGTCCTCTCCCTATTCTCCTTGACGGCGTCGGGCCTTATCCCGCGACGCCTGGGCGAGGCCGTCGAGAGGCCACCCGCCCCTGGTGCTTCTAGCTTCCGCGGGAGAGCGCTGATTTATGTCGCGAGCGACGAGAGGCTGGCCGCCGCCGGCGCACAGCGCCCGCAGTGTAGCCTGCTACATGAGGAGCGCGAGCACCGCCGGCGGCCAGGATATCGAGCGCAGCAATAAATCAGCGCTTTCCAACGTCAGTCGCTGGAGAGCAGTTCAAACGTATGCTGATCGATCATCTCGAGGGCCTTGCCGCCGCCGCGGGCCACGCAGGTCAGCGGATCCTCGGCGACCACCACCGGCAGCCCGGTCTCCTCGGCGATCAGCTTGTCGAGGTCGCGCAGCAGCGCGCCGCCGCCGGTCAGCACCAGGCCGCGTTCGGCGATGTCGGAGGCCAGCTCGGGGGGCGACTGTTCCAGGGCGCTCTTCACCGCGGCGACGATGGAGCCCAGCGTCTCCTGGAGGGCGTCGAGGATCTCGTGGGAATTCAGGGTGAAGCTGCGCGGAATGCCCTCGGCCAGGTTGCGGCCACGCACGTCGATCTCGCGCAGCTCGCCGCCGGGGTAGGCGCAACCGATCTCTTCCTTGATGCGCTCGGCGGTGGACTCGCCGATCAGGCTGCCGTAGTGGCGACGCACGTAGGCGATGATCGCCTCGTCGAAGCGGTCGCCGCCGACGCGGATGGACTCGGAGTAGACCACGCCGTTGAGCGAGATGATGGCGATCTCGCTGGTGCCGCCACCGATGTCGACGACCATCGACCCCTGGGCTTCCTCGACCGGCAGGCCGGCACCGATGGCCGCGGCCATGGGCTCCTCGATCAGGAACACTTCGCGGGCCCCGGCGCCCTCGGCGGACTCCTTGATGGCGCGGCGCTCGACCTGGGTCGACATGCAGGGCACGCAGACCAGCACCCGAGGGCTCGGCGTCAGGAAGGTGCTCTGATGGACCTTGCGGATGAAGTACTGCAGCATCTGCTCGGTCACGGTGAAGTCGGCGATGACGCCGTCCTTCATCGGCCGGATGGCGGTGATATTGCCCGGCGTGCGGCCCAGCATGCGCTTGGCGTCGGCACCCACGGCGGCCACGCTGCGCATGTTGCCGGACTGACGAATCGCCACCACCGACGGCTCATCGAGCACGATACCGCGCCCGCGGACATAAATCAGCGTATTGGCCGTCCCCAGGTCGATCGACAGATCGCTGGAAAACAGCCCCCTCAAACGTTTGAACATGAAGTCGTTACCTAGTGCAGACCGGGGACCCTGTGCGGGGGCAAACCGTATCACTGCACCCCCCTAGCGGCAAGCGCCACGCCCCTGGCCCCTGCCCGCCGTGACGCGAATGTGGTAACTTCTGCGGTCTTTTCTGCCACCCTTTCGAGGACACCCGATCATGGCGCTTGAACACGCAGACGTTCTCCGGGCCGCCCACCTGGCCCGTCTCGGCCTGGACGAGGGTGAGGCCGACCGCTATCTCGACGACCTGGGCCGCATCCTGGAGATGGCCGACCAGTTGCAATCGATCGATACCGACGGCGTCGCCCCGCTGGCCCACCCGCTGGACGCCACCCAGCGCCTGCGCGCCGACGAGGTCACCGAGACCGACCAGCGCGAGACCTTCCAGCGCTGCGCCCCGGCGGTGGAGAACGGCCTCTATCTGGTGCCGCGGGTCGTCGAGTGACCGCCTCCCTCTTTCGTCGTCAATGACATGTCATCACGGAGCCCCGGCCCCATGCACGACCAGACACTGACCGGACTCGCCGCCGCCCTGGCGGCCGGCGAGTTCTCCAGCCGCGAGCTGACCGAGCATCTGCTCGCGCGCATCGAGCGCCATGACGGCGCGCTCAACAGCTTTATCACCGTCACCGGCGAGCAGGCCCTGGCCGCTGCCGATGCCGCCGACGCCGCCCGGGCCCGGGGCGAGGCCGGTCCGCTGACCGGCCTGCCGCTGGCGCTGAAGGACATCTTCTGCACCCGGGGCGTGAAGACCAGCTGCGGCTCGCGGATGCTCGACAACTTCGACGCGCCCTACGACGCCAGCGTGGTCGAGAAGCTGGCCGCCGCCGGCACCCTGAGCCTCGGCAAGACCAACATGGACGAGTTCGCCATGGGCTCGTCCAACGAGAACAGCTTCTATGGGGCGGTGAAGAATCCCTGGGACCTCGGCGCCGTGCCCGGCGGCAGCTCCGGCGGCAGCGCCGCCGCGGTGGCCGCGGGCCTGGTGCCGGCGGCGCTCGGCACCGACACCGGCGGATCGATCCGTCAGCCGGCGGCCTTCTGCGGCATCACCGGCCTGAAGCCGACCTACGGCCGCGTCTCGCGCTACGGCATGATCGCCTACGCCTCGAGCCTCGACCAGGCCGGCCCCATGGCCCGCACCGCCGAGGACTGCGCCCACCTGCTCGGCGCCATCGCCGGCCACGACCTGCGCGACTCCACCAGCGTGGCGCGCGGCGTGCCGGACTACACCGAGGGCCTCGAGGCCCCGCTGTCCGGCCTCAAGATCGGCCTGCCCAGGGAGTACTTCGGCGACGGCCTGTCCGCCGAGGTCGAGCGCGCGGTGCGCGAGGCGATCCGCGTCTATGAGTCGCTCGGTGCCACGGTGCGCGAGGTCAGCCTGCCGCACACCCACTATGCGACCCCGGCCTACTACGTGATCGCGCCGGCCGAGGCCTCCTCGAACCTGTCGCGCTTCGACGGCGTGCGCTTCGGCCACCGCTGCGAGAATCCGACCGACCTGATCGACCTCTACAAGCGCTCGCGGGGCGAGGGCTTCGGCGAGGAGGTCAAGCGGCGCATCCTGATCGGCACCCACACCCTCTCCGAGGGCTTCTTCGACGCCTACTACAAGCAGGCGCAGAAGGTCCGCCGACTGATCCGCCAGGACTTCCTCGACGCCTTCGAGGAGGTCGACGTGCTGATGGGCCCGGCCTCGCCGACCCCGGCCTTCGACCTGGGCGCCAACAAGGACCCGGTGTCGATGTACCTGCAGGACATCTACACCATCGCCGTCAACCTGGCCGGCATCCCCGGCATCAGCGTGCCGGCCGGCTTCGCCGGCGGCCGCCCGGTGGGCCTGCAGATCCTCGGCACCCACTTCGCCGAGGCCCAGCTGCTCAACGTCGCCCACCAGTTCCAGCAGGCCACCGACTGGCACCTGCGCCGTCCTGACCTTGCCGAGGAGACCGCCTGATGCAATGGGAAACCGTGATCGGGCTGGAGGTCCATGTCCAGCTCGCCACCCGCTCCAAGATCTTCTCCGGCGCCTCCACCGCGTTCGGCGCCGAGCCCAACACCCAGGCCTGCGCCGTCGACCTGGGCCTGCCGGGCGTGCTGCCGGTGCTCAACGAGCAGGCGGTGGCCATGGCCGTGCAGTTCGGCCTCGGCATCCACGCCGAGATCCCCGAGGTCTCGGTGTTCGACCGCAAGAACTACTTCTACCCGGACCTGCCCAAGGGCTACCAGACCAGCCAGATGTATGAGCCGATCGTCGGCCCGGGCGAGGTCGAGATCCTGCTTGACGACGGCGAGAGCAAGCGCATCCGCGTGCACCATGCCCACCTCGAGGAGGACGCCGGCAAGTCGCTCCACGAGGACTTCCACGGCATGACCGGCATCGACCTCAACCGCGCCGGCACGCCGCTGCTGGAGATCGTCTCCGAGCCCGACATGCGCTCGGCCAAGGAGGCGGCGGCCTACCTCAAGGCGATCCACTCCATCGTGACCTATCTGGGCATCAGCGACGGCAACATGGCCGAGGGTTCGATGCGCTGCGACGTCAACGTCTCGGTGCGTCCCAAGGGCCAGGACGCCTTCGGCACCCGCGCCGAGATCAAGAACGTCAACTCCTTCCGCTTCGTCGAGCGCGCCATCGAGTTCGAGGTCGAGCGCCAGATCGAGCTGCTCGAGGACGGCGGCACGGTGGTCCAGGAGACCCGTCTTTACGACCCCGAGGCCGACGAGACCCGCAGCATGCGCACCAAGGAGGAGGCCAACGACTACCGTTACTTCCCCTGCCCCGACCTGCTGCCGGTGGTGCTCGACCAGGCCTACGTCGACCACCTGCGCGGTCAGCTGCCTGAGCTGCCGGCCGCCAAGCGCGAGCGCTTCCAGAGCGAGCTCGGCCTCTCCGCCTACGACGCCGGCGTGCTCTCGGCGAGCCGCGCCATGGCCGAGTACTTCGAGCGGGTCCACGCCGTCTGCGGCGACGCCAAGCAGGCCGCCAACTGGGTCCAGGGCGAGCTGTCCGGCGCCCTGAACCGCGAGGGCCTGGCGATCGTCGACAGCCCGGTCTCCGCCGACCAGCTCGGCGGGCTCATCGTCCGGGTGCTGGACGACACCATCAACGGCAAGGCCGCCAAGCAGGTGTTCCAGGCGCTGTGGCACGGTGAAGGCGGGGGCGAAAGCAATAGCGCCGACGCCATCATCGAGGACAAGGGCCTGAAGCAGGTCACCGACACCGGCGCCATCGAGGCGATGATCGACCAGGTGATCGCCGACAGCCCGGCCCAGGTCGCCCAGTACCGCGATGCCGAGCCCGACAAGCGCGGCAAGATGATCGGCTACTTCGTCGGCCAGGTGATGAAGGCCTCCCGCGGCACCGCCAACCCCCAGCAGGTCAACGCCCTGCTCAAGGAAAAGCTCGACGCCCTGTGCTGATACGCGTCCTCCCTCGCCCGCCACGGGCGAGGGAGGACACTGCCCTCGAGGAGGCCCCATGCCCAACATCAACATCCAGCTGATCGAAGGCCGCAGCGTCGAGCAGAAGGAAGCGCTGATCGAGAAGATCACCGCCGCCTGCGTCGAGGCCATCGACTGCACGCCCGAGAGCGTGCGCGTGGTGCTCGATGACATCGCGCCCCAGGACTTCGGCATCGCCGGCCAGTCGGTCGCCAGGCGACGCGCCGAGCAGGACGCCAACGCCTGACTCCCGGCCCCGCCACCCGGCGGGGCCGGCGCTGGCCGAACGGCGTCTCGATACCCTCCACCTGGCCACCGCGATCCGGCCGGCCGGCGCCCTCAGCCCTTCTGCCGCTCTATCTCCGCCCGCAGCGCCTCGGCCTGCTCGGTCAGGGCCGCGTTGGCCCGCATGTCGCCATTGCGCGCGGCCGTCATCGCCTGCTCCAGCTTCTGCTCGTACTGCTGCTGGAGCTTCTTGAGCGGGTCTCGCTTGAGCCAGTTCAGCATGCCGTTTCCTCCGCAATAGTCATACACGCACAAATACAAGCATAGCTATTGTATAAGAAAAACTCATCCCCGGATCTTGCCTGACGCCCCCTCAACACGCCTGACGTCGCGCCGGGCGAACTAGTCCGCAAACAGCGCCTCGATCCCGTCCACCTGGCCGCAGCGATCCGGCCGGTACCCCGGCAGCTCCCGCACCGCCGCCTGGAACGCCTCGCCGGCGATCACCTGACACAGCGACTGCAGCTTCGGCTCCACCAGGCTGCGACGGTGACCGACCAGCAGGTAGTCCTCCAGCGCCAGCGGCACGAAGTCGAGCCCGAAGCGCCGGGCCGCCGCCTCCACCCCGAAGCCGACCTCCGCCATGCCGGCGGCGACATAGGCCGCCACCGCCGAGTGGGTATATTCCTCGAGCTCGTAGCCGCGGATGCGCCGGCTCGCCAGCCCCTCCCCTTCCAACAGGCCGTCCAGCAGCGCCCGGGTGCCCGAGCCCGCCTGGCGATTGATGAAACGCACCTCGCCCTTGGCCAGATCACTCAGTCCCTCGATGCCCAGCGGATTGCCCGGCGCCACCATCAGGCCCTGGCGCCGGGTGATGAAGCGGATCACCCGGTAGCTGCGCGGCTTGAGCAGGTCACGATAGCCGCGGATCACCCGCTCGCCGACCTCGCCCCGCGGCAGATGAAAACCGGCCAGGTCGCAGGCGCCGCGATGCAGCGCCGAAAGGGCCTCGCGAGAACTACAATATTGGAGATCGAGACGCAGCTCATCGAGGTAGGCCGGCAGCAGCTCGACGGCATAGCCGTGGGTGGCGTAGAGGCGCAGCACCGGCTTGACGCCCTCCAGCGCCTGCTGAATGGCGAGGTTGAGCTCGGAGCCAAGGCTCTCCAGCTGCGGCCCCAGCCGGGCGATCACCCGCTGTTCGGCCCACAGCAGCTTCTCGCCCAGCGGCGACAGCCGCGCGCCCTTGCCGCGTTCGAGGTCGACCAGGGCGATGCCGAAGAACTCGCCCCACTTGTTGAGCAGGTTCCAGGCATGGCGATAGGAGATGCCCACCGACTCGGCGGCCCGGGTCAGCTTGCCGTGCCGATGCACCGCCTCGAGCAGGCCGAACAGCTTGGGATCGAGCTGGTTACCGGCCTCGTCGCTGAAGTGCCAGGCCGGCGTGATGCGGATACGCTTCATGTGAAGTAAGTTTCATATTTCGCCGTCGAGACACCAATGCTAGCTTTATCGCGACCGTGACGCACGCCCCGCCTACCTATGAAACAGCGTGCATATTTAAACGCCAGCTACAATGATAACCAGGGGTACTCGATGAACGATTCCCGAGAGTGGACGCCCCAGGCGGTCCAGGCCGAGGTCGACGCCCTGAAGCACAAGCCCGGCGCCCTGCTGCCGATCCTGCACGCCCTTCAGGACCGTTTCGACCATGTGCCCGAGGGCGCGGTGCCGATCATCGCCGAATCGCTGGGCCTCACCCGCGCCGAGGTGCACGGGGTGATCAGCTTCTACCACCATTTCCGCACCTCGCCGCCGGGCCGCCATGTGGTTCAGGTGTGCCGCGCCGAGGCCTGTCAGGCCCGCGGTGCCCGCCCCCTGGAGGCCCATGCCAAGGCCACCCTCGGCGTCGGCTATCACCAGACCACCGCCGGCCGCGAGATCACCCTCGAGGCCGTCTACTGCCTGGGCAACTGCGCCTGCGGCCCCTCGGTCCGCGTCGACGACCAGATCCTCGGCCGCGTGACGCCCGAGCGCTTCGATGCCCTGGTCGATGAACTCCGCACCCAGCCGCTGGAGGTGCTCGGATGAGCGTCCGCGTCTTCGTTCCCCGTGATACCACCGCCCTCTCGCTGGGCGCCGACGCCGTCGCCACGCGCCTGGAGCGCGAGGCCGAACGTCGCGGCCTCGCGCTGACCGTGGTGCGCAACGGCTCCCGCGGCCTGGCCTGGCTCGAGCCGCTGGTCGAGGTCGAGACCCCCGCCGGCCGCGTCGCCTATGGCCCGGTGACGCCCGCCGACGTGCCGTCGCTGCTCGACGAGGGCCTGCTCGAGGGCCGCGACGGCCACGCGCTGGCCCAGGGGCCGACCGAGGCGATCCCCTATCTCGCCCGCCAGCAGCGCCTGACCTTCGCCCGCATCGGCGTGACCGATCCGCTGTCGGTCGATGACTACCGGGCCCACGACGGCTTCCGCGGCCTCGAGGCCGCGCTGGCGCTCGAGCCCCAGGATATCGTCGAGGAGGTCAAGGCCTCCGGCCTGCGCGGCCGCGGCGGCGCGGCCTTCCCCACCGGCATCAAGTGGCAGACCGTGCTCGACGCCCCGGCGGACCAGAAGTACATCGTCTGCAACGCCGACGAGGGCGACTCCGGCACCTTCGCCGACCGCCTGGTGATGGAGTGCGACCCCTACGTGCTGATCGAGGGCATGGCCATCGCCGGCCTCGCCGTGAACGCCACCCAGGGCTACATCTACCTGCGCTCCGAGTACCCGCTGGCCAAGGAGATCCTCGATGACGCCATCGCGCGCGCCGAGGCCGCCGGCTATCTGGGCGACGACCTCCGGGGCAGCGGCCGCGCCTTCCACCTGGAAGTGCGTCTGGGCGCCGGCGCCTACATCTGCGGCGAGGAGACCTCGCTGCTGGAGAGCCTCGAGGGCAAGCGCGGCCTGGTGCGCTTCAAGCCGCCGCTGCCGGCCATCGAGGGCCTGTTCGGCCGCCCCACCGTGGTCAACAACGTGCTGTCGCTGGCCGCCGTGCCCTTCATCCTCGCCGAGGGCGCCCAGGCCTACGCCAACCACGGCATGGGCCGCTCCCGCGGCACCCTGGCGCTGCAGCTGGCCGGCAACGTCAAGCGCGGCGGCCTGGTGGAGCTTTCCTTCGGCACCACCCTGCGCACCCTGATGGAAGACTTCGGCGGCGGCACCGCCAGCGGCCGTCCGCTTCGCGCGGTCCAGGTCGGCGGCCCGCTGTGCGCCTATCTGCCCGAGAGCCAGTGGGACATGCCGCTGGACTACGAGACCTTCGCCGAGGTCGGCGCGGGCGTCGGCCACGGTGGCGTGGTGATGTTCGACGACAGCGTCGACATGGCCGAGCAGGCCCGCTTCTCGATGGAGTTCTGCAAGGAAGAGTCCTGCGGCAAGTGCACGCCCTGCCGCATCGGCTCGACCCGCGGCGTGGAGGTCATCGACCGCATCCGGGCAGGCCGTGACCGCGACGCCAACCTCGAGCTGCTCGGTGAGCTGTGCGAGACCATGGAAGACGGTTCGCTGTGCGCCATGGGCGGCATGACGCCCTTCCCGGTGCAGAGCGCCCTGAAACACTTCCCCGACGACTTCCAGCGCGCGCCGGAAGGAGACCGCTCATGATTCAGCACTTCGATCCCCGCCAGCACGACAAGGCACTGGCCAAGGACCTGGGCACCCCGGCACCGGCCGCCGACGCGGCCCCGGTGAGCGTCGAGATCGACGGCGTCGAGATCACCGTGCCCGAGGGCACCTCGGTGCTGCGCGCCGCGGCCCTGGCCGACATCAACATTCCCAAGCTGTGCGCCACCGACAGCCTGGAGGCCTTCGGCTCCTGCCGGCTGTGCGCCGTCCAGGTCGATGGCCGGCGCGGCACGCCGGCGGCCTGCACCACCCCGGTGGCCGAGGGCATGAAGGTCACCACCCAGAACGACCGCCTGGCCCGGCTGCGCCGCAACATCATGGAGCTCTACATCTCCGACCACCCGCTGGACTGCCTGACCTGTCCGGCCAACGGCGACTGCGAGCTGCAGGACATGGCCGGCGCGGTGGGCCTGCGCGAGGTGCGCTACGGCTTCGAAGGCGAGAACCACCTGGCCGCCGAGACCGACCACTCCAACCCCTACTTCAGCTTCGATCCCAGCAAGTGCATCGTCTGCTCGCGCTGCGTGCGGGCCTGCGAGGAGGTGCAGGGCACCTTCGCGCTGACCATCGACGGCCGCGGCTTCGATTCGACCGTCGCCGCCGGCCAGGACGAGGCCTTCATGGACTCCGAGTGCGTGTCCTGCGGCGCCTGTGTCCAGGCCTGTCCGACCTCGACGCTGATGGAGAAGAGCGTCATCGACGCCGGCCAGCCCGAGCACAGCGTGGTCACCACCTGCGCCTACTGCGGCGTCGGCTGCTCCTTCGAGGCCCAGATGAAGGGCGACCAGCTGGTGCGCATGGTGCCCTACAAGGGCGGCGACGCGAATCACGGCCACTCCTGCGTCAAGGGCCGCTTCGCCTTCGGCTACGCGACTCATCCGGACCGCATCACCACGCCGATGATCCGCGATGCCATCGACCAGCCCTGGCGCCCGGTCGACTGGGACGAGGCGATCTCCTTCGCCGCCAAGCGCCTCACGGCGATCCAGGACGAGCACGGCCGCGAGAGCATCGGCGGCATCACCTCCTCGCGCTGCACCAACGAGGAGACCTACCTGGTGCAGAAGCTGATCCGCGCGGCCTTCGGCAACAACAACACCGATACCTGCGCCCGGGTCTGCCACTCGCCCACCGGCTACGGCCTGAAGACCACCCTGGGCGAGTCCGCCGGCACCCAGACCTTCGACTCGGTGATGGCGGCCGACGCCATCATCGTGATCGGCGCCAACCCCACCGACGCCCACCCGGTGTTCGGCTCGATGATGCGCAAGCGCCTGCGCCAGGGCGCCTCGCTGATCGTCGCCGACCCGCGCCGCATCGACCTGCTCAAGACGCCGCACCTCGAGGACGCCCAACACCTGCCGCTGCGCCCGGGCACCAACGTGGCGCTGGTCAACGCCCTGGCCCACGTGGTGGTCACCGAGGGCCTGGAGGACCACGACTTCATCGCCAGGCGCTGCGACACCGAGGCGTATCGCGCCTGGCGCGACTTCATCGGTGAGGCGCGCCACTCCCCGGAGGCCACCGAATCGGTCACCGGCGTGTCCGCCGAGGCCGTGCGCCGCGCCGCGCGCACCTACGCCACCGCCGGCAACGGCGCCATCTACTACGGCCTGGGCGTCACCGAGCACAGCCAGGGCTCGACCATGGTGATGGGCATCGCCAACCTGGCGCTGGCCACCGGCAACATCGGCCGCGAGGGCGTAGGCGTGAACCCGCTGCGCGGCCAGAACAACGTCCAGGGCTCCTGCGACATGGGCTCCTTCCCCCATGAGCTGCCGGGCTACCAGCACGTCGCCGACGTCGCCGCCCGCGGTCGCTTCGAGGCCGCCTGGGGCGTCAAGCTCGACGACGAGCCGGGCCTGCGCATCCCCAACATGTTCGACGCCGCCATCGAGGGCAGCTTCAAGGCGCTCTACGTGCAGGGCGAGGACATCGCCCAGTCGGATCCCGACACCCAGCACGTGGAGGCGGCGCTGCGCTCGCTGGACTGCCTGATCGTCCAGGACATCTTCCTCAACGAGACCGCCAAGTTCGCCCACGTGCTGCTGCCGGGCTCGAGCTTCCTGGAGAAGGACGGCACCTTCACCAACGCCGAGCGCCGCATCAACCGGGTGCGCAGGGTGATGGCGCCGCTGTCCGGCAAGGCCGACTGGGAAGTCACCGTCGACCTGGCCCGCGCCCTGGGCTATCCGATGGAGTACACGCACCCGTCCGAGATCATGGACGAGATCGCGCGACTCACGCCGACCTTCGCCGGGGTCAGCTACGACCGCCTCGACGAGCACGGCAGCCTGCAGTGGCCCTGCAACGAGGAGCATCCCGACGGCACCCCGACCATGCACGAGGTGGACTTCCCGATCGGCCGCGGCCGCTTCGCGATCACCGAGTACGTGGCCACCGAGGAGCGCGCCAGCCGCCGCTTCCCGCTGCTGCTGACCACCGGGCGGATCCTGTCCCAGTACAACGTCGGCGCCCAGACCCGGCGCACCGACAACCAGGTGTGGCACGACGAGGACGTGATCGAGGTGCACCCGTCCGACGCCGAGGTGCGCGGCATCCAGGACGGCGACTGGCTGGGCGTCACCAGCCGCGCCGGCCAGACGGTGCTGCGGGCGCGGCTCAGCGAGCGCATGCAGCCGGGAGTGGTCTACACCACCTTCCACCACCCGGGCAGCGGCGCCAACGTGATCACCACCAGCAGCTCCGACTGGGCGACCAACTGCCCCGAGTACAAGGTGACCGCGGTGCAGGTCGAAAAGGTCAGCCAGCCGTCCCAGTGGCAGCGCCGCTTCGACGAGGCCGACCGCCGGCAGCGCGAATACCTGGCCACGGCCAGGGACGCCGCCTCATGAGCCGCGGAGGGACGCCCTCGTCCGGCGACGGCGCCCCTCCCCTGACGCACCGCCGCGTGGAGGTCCACCGCGATGCGTCGGGACGGGACGGCGACGTGGTCGACGACGCCCTGGCCCTCGAGGTCCCGGTGGCGCTGGTCTACAACGGCATCTCCCATGCGGTGATGATGGCCAGCCCCGCCGACCTCGAGGACTTCGCGCTGGGCTTCAGCCTCACCGAGGGCATCCTCGCGCACCCCCACGAGTGCTACGACCTGGAGGTGCACGAGGAGCCCGGCGGGCTGACGGTGCAGCTGACCATCGCCGGCCAGCGGCTGGCGGAGCTCAAGGAGCGCCGTCGCAGCCTGGCCGGCCGCACCGGCTGCGGCCTGTGCGGCACCGAGGCGCTGGATCAGGCGATTCGCCCGATCCCGAGGGTCCGGGCGCCGGCACTGAGCGACGACGCCATCCAGCAGGCCCTCGGGGCCCTGACCGATCATCAGGCGCTGCAGGCGGCCACCGGCGCCACTCACGCCGCGGCATGGTGCGAGGCCGACGGCCGCATTCGCCTGGCGCGCGAGGACGTGGGACGCCACAACGCCCTGGACAAGCTGATCGGCGCCCTGGCTCGCGAGGGCGGTCCGAGCGAAGGCGGCTTCGCGCTGGTCTCGAGTCGCGCCAGCTACGAGATGGTGCACAAGAGCGCCAGCGCCGGCATCGGCGCCCTGGTGGCCGTCTCGGCGGCCACCTCGCTGGCGGTGGAACAGGCCGAGCAGGCCGGGCTGATGCTGGTCGGCTTCGCCCGCCCCGGCCGCCACCTGATCTATCATCGCCCCGCCGACGCTCCGTCGGCGCGGGCCCACGGTTGTTGAGGAACAGCGCATGTCGCACGATCAAGGCGAGACCCTGGTGCATATGGTCAATCAGATTGCCACCAACCTGAGCGGCGGCCGCGAGGAAGCCGAGGCCGTGGAAGGCGTCTGCAATCACCTGGAGAAGTTCTGGGCCCGGGCCATGAAGCAGCGCATCGTCGCCTGCCTCGACGAGCCCGATGCCGGCGGCCTGGCGCCGGTGGCACGCCAGGCCGTGGAACGGCTGGCCGAGCATCAGGCCCGCAAGGCGGGCTGAAGCCGCTCGCACCGAACGACACAAGCCACCGCTGCACGACAGCACGCAAAAGGGCCGCCCCGATGGGGCGGCCCTTCTGTTTCCTGACTTGGCCTCGGCGCCTGCGGGCGCCAGACGTCACGGGCGAATCAGCCCTGGCTGCGGGGCTCGCCCCACTGCGGTTCGCCGTTCACGACGCGCACCGTCTCGCCCTGGGGACGCTGGTCCAGCCGGCTGGTGTGGGACTGGCCGTCATAGTGCCAGCTGACCTCGTAGCCGGTGGTTTCGTCGCGGGAATCGGTGACGGTGTGGCAGCGCTGCTCGGTGGTGGAGACGGTCTGGCCGGCCTCGACCCGCTGCTGGACCTCGCGGCCGGCGAAGCCGCCGCCGATGGCACCGGCCACGGTGGCGATCTTCTTGCCGCTGCCGCCGCCGACCTGGTTGCCCAGCAGTCCGCCGACGATGGCGCCGGCCGCCGTGCCGACCACGCTGTGCGGGTCGCGGGTCGGCGCCTGACGCTGCACCACCACGTTCTCGCACACCTCACGCGGGGTCTCCACCGTGCGGGTCAGGGGTTCCACGCCGGTGATATCGGCGAACTGGGGCTGGCGGCTTTCCTGCACCTGCCAGGCGCCGAAGGCCATGCCACCGAGGCCCAGTACCGCCAGAACGCTGCCCACCACGATCGACTTGCTCATGTTCGTAACCTCTTATCGGGCGTTCGAAACGCCTCTCGCCGGAATCCTGGAAACCTGCTCCAGCGGTTGCAATGGCGGGCGAGGCTTCCCGCCCCGCGCCGGTGCCCGACAGTATCGGCCGCCATCGATCGCGGCTCCAGCCCATCCGATGCGGTTCCACACTTGCTGCGCCGCTGTCGCCGGACGCGGACACCCCGGTCGATCACGCCGCCATCAGCGCGCCTGCACCTCGGACCACAGCTGCTGGAAGGTCTGCAACGACTCGCCGGACAGCGTGGGAATGAAGCGCAGGGCCTCCATGTCCTCGTCGCTCGGCATGATCGGCGGCTGGGTCAGCACCTCGTCGAGATAGGGCTCGGCGGCGGCATTGGGGCTCGCGTAATAGTTGTAGTTGGACAGCTGGGCACCGACCTCGGCGTCGAGCAGGAAGTCGATGAACTGGTGCGCCAGCTCGGGATGCGGCGCCTCGGAGGGGATCATCATGGCGTCGACCCACATCTCGGCGCCCTCCTCCGGAATCATGAACGCGAGGTGCTCGAAGGCCTCCGGGTTCTCATCCTTCTGGTAGAAGTAATCGCCATTGAAGGACATGCCGGCCTGGATCACGCCGCGGGACAGCTGCTGCAGCGCCGGCGTGCCGTCGCTGAAGCCGCTGAAGGTGTCGCGCCCCTTGGTGTCGATCATCAGCCGCGCCGCCTCGCGCCAGGCATCCAGGCCGGTGCAGTCATAGCCGTGGCCCAGGTAGGCGCAGGCGCCGCCCATGGTGACCTGACCGTCGCCGATCATGGCGAACGGGTACTCGCCGTTGACCGCCGAATCGAACATCAGCGACCAGCTCCTGGGCGCGTCGGGGAAGGTCTCGGTGTTGTAGACGATGCCGGTGGTGCCCCACTGGTAGGGCGCGGAGTAGCGGCCGCCGGGATCGTAGGAGGGATCCTGGAACTGCGCCATGACGTTGCCCAGGTTGTCGAGCCGTGCCTTGTCCAGCGGCTGGACCAGCCCGGTCTCGATCAGGCGCGGCACGTAGTAGTTGGACGGCACGACGATGTCGTACTGGGAGGCGCCGCCGGCGTTGAGCTTGGCGAACATCTCCGGCAGCGAGTTGAAGTAGTTCTGCACCACCTCGACGTCGTACTCGGCCTCGAAGGCCTCGATGATCGCCGGGTCCATGTACTGGGTCCAGTTGAAGAGGTAGAGCTTGTCGGCCTCTTGCTGCGCCTGAGCCTGCCCGGCGAGGGCGAGCCCGCCCAGCGAGAGGGCCATGGCGAGGGTGCTGCGTGTCAGGGTTGTCATGTTCGTTCCCTTGGCGTTTCAGGTGATCGGTGGGTGCCACCGGTTCAGTGCGGCCGGCGACGGCTGAAGACAAGGCTCAGCATAGCGGCGATGGCCACGGCGGCGATCATCAGCGCGGCGATGGCGTTGATCTCCGGCGACACGCCCTTGCGGATCGCGCCCCAGATGTAGATCGGCAGGGTTGCGCTCTCCGGCCCGGCGGTGAAGAAGCTGATCACGAAGTCGTCCACCGACAGCGTGAAGGAGAGGAAGAAGGCCGCCATCAGCGCCGGCTTGAGCGTCGGCAGCATGAAGTGCACCAGGCGCTGGCGAGGCGTCGCATAGAGATCCCGCGCGGCCTCGAACAGCGCCGGGTCCAGCCCCACGAAGCGCGAATAGACGATCAGCGCCACGAACGGAATCTGGAAGGTCACATGGGCGATGATCATGGTGCCGAGCCCCGGCGACAGCCAGCCGGTCCACTCGTTGATCTGCACGAAGAAGGCCATCTCGGCGATGCCGAAGACGATGTCCGGCAGCACCAGCGGCAGGTAGATCACCAGGATCAGCCAGCCCAGGCGGCGCCGCCGATGGCGATACATGCCATAGCCGAGCACGCCGCCGACCACCAGCGCGACCAGCGACGAGACCACCGCCAGCACCAGGCTGTTGCCGAAGGCCGAGAGGATCTCCTCGTTGCCCATCAGCCGGTGATACCAGCGCAGCGAGAAATCGGCGAAACGCGCCGAGCTGTTGGCCGAGTTGAAGGAAAACAGCACCACCACCGCCAGCGGCAGGTAGAGGAAGGCCAGGGTCAGCCACCAGAAGACGGCCAGGCCGCGGTGCAGGGTACGCTTGGTCATATCACCACCTGCTCGCCGCCGCCCAGCCGCTTGCCGAGGCGGCGCATCACGAAGAGCCCGATGAAGGTCGCCAGCAGCATCAGGATCGCTCCGGCCGCGCCCAGCGGCCAGTTGGCGGCGCCGGCGAACTGGCTGGCCACCAGGTTGCCGAGCATCATGCCCTTGCCGCCACCGAGCAGCTCGGACACGACGTACATGCCGAAGGCGGGAATCGCCACCAGCACGATGCCCGCCAGCAGTCCCGGCAGCGTCTGGGGGAAGGTCGCGTGGCGAAAGGTCCTGAGCGGATTGGCGTAGAGGTCCTGGGCGGCCTCCACCTGGGCCACATCGAGCCTCTCGAAGGCACTGTAGAGCGGCAGCACCATGAACGGCAGGAAGTTGTAGACCAGCCCCAGGGTGACCGCGAAGTTGGAGGGATAGAGCCCCATGTGCGGCGAGATCAGCCCCAGGCTCGCGGCCAGGTCGGACAGCGGCGTGCCCGGCGCCAGCAGGTTCATCCAGCCGAAGGAGCGGATCACCTGATTGGTCCAGGACGGCACCACCACCGCCAGCAGCAGCAGCGGCCGCCACTTGGCGCGACAGGTGGTGATGTAGTAGGCCACGGGATAGGCGATCACCACCACCAGCGCGGTGGAGACCAGGGTCTGCCACAGCGAGCGCAGCAGGGTATAGAGATTGCCGGGGCTCCAGCCCAGGAAGCCGAAGCCGGCCAGACGCTCGAAGGCATCCAGCGACAGCGGCATCTGCGGCAGGCCGTAGGGGCCGCTGCTCATGAAGGCCACGCTCATCAGGTAGACGCTGGGCAGGACCAGGAACAGCAGGATCCACAGCGCCCCCGGGGTCACCGTCCACAGCAGGTGGCGGGTCTCGCGTCCCAGGCCTCGTGAGGAGGAAGCCGTTACGCCGGTATCGGTCATGCGCTGCCTCATTCGCTCAGGGTCACCAGGTCTTCCGGGGCCACCGTCACCGTCACCGTCTCGCCCACCTCGGGCAGGTGGCGACCGCGGTTGCTGACCATGGCCTGCAGGGTGGTGTCGCCGACCGCCAGCCGGAACTCCGCGTGGCTGCCGCGATAGAGCCGCTCGGCCACGGTCGCCGGCAGATGGTTGGGGCCCTCCACCGCGCCGGGCAGCAGGTCCAGGGTCTCGGGACGAATCAGCAGCAGCGTGCCGTCGCCGGCGTCCTCGGCGTCGAGCGTGCCGAGCGCCGTGGTCAGCCGCCGGCCGTCGCGGGCGCGGATCGCAAAGAGATTGTCGTGGCCCATGAAGCGTGCCACGAAGCCGTTGACCGGGCGTTCGTAGACCTCCCGCGGCGCGCCGACCTGCTGGATGCTGCCGCCGTTCAGCACGGCGATACGATCGGACATGACCATGGCCTCGTCCTGATCGTGGGTAACGAACACGAAGGTCATGCCGAGACGCTGCTGGACGCGCAGCAGCTCCACCTGCAGCTGGCCGCGCAGGCCGGCGTCCAGGGCCGAGAGCGGCTCGTCGAGCAGCAGCACGTCGGGCTCGCAGACCAGCGCCCGAGCCAGGGCGATGCGCTGACGCTGGCCGCCGGACAGCTGGTCGACGCGGCGCTCGACCAGGTCGCCGAGCTGGATGAAACCGGCGATCTCGTCGACCCGGGCGTTGCGCTCGGCGGCCGGCAGGCCGCGCATCTTGAGGCCGAAGGCCAGGTTGTCGCGCACCGAGAGATGCGGAAACAGCGCATAGGACTGGAAGACCGTGTTGACGCTGCGCCGGTGAGGCGGCACCTCGGTGATGTCGCGCCCCCCTACCGCCAGCGCGCCGGCATCGGGCGCCTCCAGGCCGGCGAGGATCCGCAGCAGGGTCGTCTTGCCACAGCCGGACGGCCCCAGCAGGGTGAAGAACTCGCCGGCCCGGATGGTCAGATCGACCCCGTCCAGGGCCACGGTGTCATGCCCGAAGCGCTTGTGCAGGCCCTGCATCTCGATCGACGACGCCTGGCGGCGCGTCTCGCTTCGGGCGGAATTCTCGGCGGCCGGATCGCTGCCCGGCCGGTCGGCGATATCCGCCGTCATGGTCTCGCTCATGGACTCGTCTCTTCGCTGCGTCGGCCGCGCCCGCTGTTCGCGTCGGCTCGCCCGGGCTCATGACGCGCAGAGGCCGCCAGAGTGGAGGTCGCTCCTCCCCGGGGCTCGCATTGGCGTCAGATGGTGGCAAAGGGGAATTTTCTAGGGTCAGGGCCCCGGCGGCAAGGGCCAGAGACGCAATCGGGCAGGAAAACCCGCCTCCCGGCGGGCGGAAGGCGGGTGAAACGAGCGATCATGCATGGCGACGATGGCCTAGTCGCCGATGCCCAGGCGGGCCTTGACCCTCCCGAAGGCGGTCAGGGCGGCATCCAGGTCCTCGCGGGTCAGCGCCGCCGAGACCTGGGTGCGAATGCGCGCGCGGCCCCTGGGCACCACCGGATAGGAGAAGGCGATCACGTAGATGCCCTCTTTCAGCATCTCGTCGGCGAAGCGCGCCGCCAGGGCAGCGTCATGAAGCATCACCGGCACGATGGGATGCTCGCCCAGCAGCAGCTCGAAGCCCAGCTCCTCGAGTCCGCGGCGGAAGTAGGCGGTGTTGTCGCGCAGCCGGTCGCGCAGCTCGCGAGACTCGCCGGCCAGTTCCAGCGCCTTGAGCGCGCCGGCCACCACCGGCGGCGCCACGGTGTTGGAGAACAGGTAGGGCCGCGAGCGCTGACGCAGCAGCTCGACGATCTCGCGCCGGGCGCTGGTGTAACCGCCGCTGGCGCCGCCCAGGGCCTTGCCCAGGGTGCCGGTGAGGATATCGACGCGCCCCAGACAGCCGCGATACTCATGGCTGCCGCGACCGCCCTCCCCCAGGAAGCCGGTGGCGTGGCAGTCGTCGACGTGGACCAGGGCCCCGTAGCGCTCGGCCAGATCGCAGATCTCATCGAGTTTCGCGATGTAGCCATCCATGGAGAAGACGCCGTCGGTGGTGATCAGCTTGAAGCGCGCCCCCGCCGCATCGGCGGCCTGCAGTTGAGCCTCCAGATCGGCCATATCGCTGTTGCGGTAGCGATAGCGGCTCGCCTTGCACAGCCGCACGCCGTCGATGATGCTGGCGTGGTTGAGCTCGTCGGAGATCACCGCGTCCTCGGGGCCCAGCAGGGTCTCGAACAGCCCGCCGTTGGCGTCGAAGCAGGACGGATAGAGGATGGTGTGCTCGGTGCCCAGGAACTCGCTGAGCTTTCCCTCGAGGGTCTTGTGCAGGGTCTGGGTGCCGCAGATGAAGCGCACCGAGGCCAGGCCGTAGCCCCACTCGTCCAGGCCCTGCCTGGCGGCCGCCTGGACCTCGGGATGCTGGGCGAGCCCCAGGTAGTTGTTGGCGCAGAGGTTGAGCACCTCGCCGTCGTTCGCCACGCCCACGTGGGCGCCCTGGGGGGTCGCCAGCTCGCGTTCGTGCTTGGTCAGGCCGGCCTGCTCGATGGCCGCGAGCTCGTCGCGCAGATGCCGCTGAAAGTCGCCGTACATGGTGTCATATCCCTTTTTGTTTCTGGACTCACCGGGTCTCAAGGCTTCGGGACGCGATGCGCTGTTCCGGCAGCAAGTCTCCGCGAGGCGCTGTGAACCCATCCCTGGGCGCTAACTTTTGCCATCCATGGCAAAAACCCTCGCTGCGTCTTGCCCCCGGCGGCCATCGCGGCCGGGCATTCTCACTCCCAGTCCAGAATCACCTTGCTGGCCTTGCCGGCCAGCATGGCCTGGAAGCCTTGCTCGAAGTCGGTATAGGGCAGACGGTGGGTGATCACCGGCGAGATATCCATCCCCGATTCCACCAGCACCGACATCTTGTACCAGGTCTCGTACATCTCCCGGCCGTAGACGCCCTTGATGGTCAGCATGTTGAAGATCACCGTGTTCCAGTCGATGGCCGTCTCCTCGGTGGGAATGCCGAGCATCGCCACCTTGCCACCATGGCACATGCTGACCAGCAGATCCTTGAAGGCCGCCGGGCTGCCGGACATCTCCAACCCCACGTCGAATCCCTCGGCCATGCCGAGCTCGGCCTGGACGTCCGCCAGGCTTTCCTCCGCGGCGTTGACGGTACGCGTCGCGCCCAGCGTCTCCGCCAGCGCCAGCCGGTTCGGATTGAGGTCGGTGACCACCACGTGACGCGCCCCGGCATGGCGACACACCGCCGCGGCCATGGCGCCGATCGGGCCGGCGCCGGTGATCAGCACGTCCTCGCCCAGCACGTCGAACTGCAGGGCGGTGTGCACGGCGTTGCCGAGCGGGTCGAACAGCGCCGCCACGTCCAGGTCGATGCCCGGGCGATGCTCCCAGACGTTGGACATCGGCAGCGCCACGTACTCGGCGAAGGCACCGGGACGATTCACCCCGATGCCGCGGGTATGGGCGCACAGGTGGCGGCGCCCCGCCAGGCAGTTGCGGCAGCGCCCGCACACCACGTGCCCCTCGCCGGAGACGATCTGACCGGGATGGAAGTCGTTGACGTTGTCGCCCACCGCGACGATCTCACCGACGAACTCGTGACCGACCACCATCGGCACCGGGATGGTCTGCTGCGCCCAGGCGTCCCAGTTGTAGATATGCAGATCGGTGCCGCAGATGGCGGTGCGCTTGACCCGCACCAGCACGTCGTTGATGCCGACCTCCGGCTCGGGCACGTCCTCGAGCCAGAGCCCGGGGGCCGCCTCTCGCTTGACCAGCGCCTTCATGTGCGTCTCCTGGTGGTTGTGAATGACTTCCCTGAACGACCTCCATGGCTGGCAATCTTCACCGGGATGATTACCATGAAGGAATTAATTCCAGCATAGTGGACAAAATCCTCTATGCAAGAATAAATTCCACTATATTGAAAACAGGAGTGCCCGGTGACCACCACGCCCCCCGATGCGCCGGCGCCAGCGCCCTCCCAGGGCGGCCAGCTGCTCTGCGACCGCGTCATCGAGCTGCGCAAGCGACGCGGCCTGACGCTGGATCAGCTGGCCTCGGCCTGCGGCGTCAGCCGCTCGATGCTTAGCCAGATCGAGCGCGGCCGTGCAAACCCGACCCTGGCGGTAACGCTGCGCATCGCCCAGGCGTTCGGGCTCAGCATCGGCGATCTCGTCGATCAGCCCTGGACCGCCTCCACCATCGAGGTGGTGCGTGGCGACGACGCCACGCACCTGTTCCGCGACGACCGGGAATGCCGCATCCGCACCCTCTCGCCGCTGCATCTCGAGAAGCACATGGAGTTCTACGAGCTGCGCATCGCGCCGCGGGCCAGCCTGCAAAGCGCGCCGCACTTCGAGGGCACACGGGAATTATTGACCATCACGAGTGGCAGCGCCCGGGTAGTGGCGGGCGATAGCGATTGCCGGCTGGCAGCGGGGGATTCGGCGCACTATCACGCCGACCAGGAGCACGTCATCGAGAACGTCAGCGACGACGAGCTGCTGGCCTTTCTGGTGGTGACCTACGAGTAGCTTCTTCCGTCAAGACAGGAGAGATGCATCAGCCGCAACAAGGCTCCGCGAGGCGCTGTGAACCCCTCCCTGGGCGCTACTTTTGCCTTCCCTGGCAAAAACCCTCGCTTCGCCTTGTCCCGGCAGCTTGCTATCAACTTGATCGGAGCGACGGTAAGCCGCCACACACCGGGCAGGCGGGGTCCCGCGGCACGCGGAAATGCCGCCACTGGCCGCTGAGGCCGTCGAAGGTGGAGAGCCCCCGATGCACCTGGCCGGCTTGGGCGACCAGCTTCATCGCCTCGAGCGCCTGGAAGCAGCCGATCAGCCCGACCAGCGGCGCCACCACGCCGCTCTCGGCGCAGCTCAACGCCTCGTCGCCGCCGTCGTCGGGCGGATAGAGGCAGGCATAGCAGGGGCTATCGACATCGCGCGGATCGAACACCGCCAGCTGGCCGGAGAAGCGGATCGCCGCCCCGGAGACCAGCGGCACACCGGCGGCCCGGCAGGCGGCGTTGATGGCGTAGCGGCTCGAGAAACGGTCGGTGCAGTCGAGCACCACGTCGGCCTCGGCCACCGCCGCGGCCAGCGCCTCACCCTCGAGGCGCTCGGTGATGGCGCGGATCTCGGCCTCGGGATTGAGCGCCAGCGCCGCCTCCCGCGCGGACTCGGCCTTGGCACGGCCCAGGTCCGCGGTGCCGTGGGCGATCTGGCGCTGCAGGTTGGAGAGTTCCACCGCGTCGTCGTCCGCCAGCGTCAGCCGCCCCATGCCGGCCGCGGCCAGATAGAGCGCCACCGGCGAGCCCAGGCCGCCGGCGCCGATCACCAGGGCATGGCCGGCGAGCAGGCGCTCCTGGCCGGCGATGTCGATCTGCTCGAGCAGGATCTGGCGGCTGTAGCGCAGCAGCGCGTCGTCGTTCATGGCGCTCACTTGTCCTCGAATTCCTCGATGTCCGGCACATGGAGGGAGAACTCCTCCTTGACCTCCTCCATCACCACGTAGCTCTTGGACTCCTTGACCCCGGGCAGGGTCAGCACCACTTCGCCGAGCAGCTGGCGATAGGCCGACATCTCGGGAATCCGGCACTTGAGGATGTAATCGAACTGGCCCGAGACCAGGTGGCACTCCTGGATCTGCGGCAGCTTGGCCACCGCCCGGCGGAACTCGTCGAACACCGAGGGCGACTGGGTCTCCAGACTGATCTCGACGAACACCAGCAGGTTGGCCTTCAGCGCCCGCGGATCGAGCAGGGCCTTGTAGCCGCGGATCACCCCGGCACGCTCGAGGCGCTTGACGCGCTCCAGGCAGGGCGTGGTGGACAGGCCGACCTGGGAGGCCAGGTCGACGTAGGAGATGCGGGCATTGTCCTGCAGGCAGCGCAGGATCTTTAAGTCGATGCGGTCGAGCGAACGGGTCTTGGTTTTCATTGTGGTCCTGGAACGTCGAACGGGTCACCGCCGAATCTTCTACTGAAAACCACCGCTAAACGGCGAGCTTTCGGGATTCACACATGAATAGGCGGCGGTGAGTGGCGTTTTTTACTGTTTCAACGTGTACCACAGGGCCGAGGGCCGGCTCCAGTCCCTCCGGCAGAAAGATGCCCCAGGATGTCGCTCACGGGCGGCCGGCCGGCGCCGCCACGCAAGCCCCCGGCCCGGGGCCGCTCAGCGCCGCCCCAGGCTGATCCGCTCGTGCCCGCCGAGATCGCGGCGGCTCGCCACCTCGCGATAGCCGGCCGCGGCGAGGGCCTCGCGCACCGCCGCGGCCTGGCCGGCCCCGTGTTCCAGCATCAGCCAGCCATCGGCGGCCAGATGCCCCTGTGCCGTCGCCACCAGATGGCGCAGGTCGGCCAGGCCGTCGGCGGCGGCCACCAGGGCGCTGCGCGGCTCGAAGCGCACGTCGCCGCGGGCGAGGTGCGGATCGTCGTCGGCGATGTAGGGCGGGTTGGAGACGATCAGTTCGAAGCGGGCATCGCCGCCCTCCTCGTCCAGTGCCGAAAACCAGTCGCTGACCAGGAAGCGGGCGTTGCCGAGGCCGTGGCGGGCGGCGTTGTCCCGCGCCAGGGCCACCGCCTCCGGCCGCAGGTCGACGCCGGTCACCGCCCAGCCCGGCCGCTCGCTGGCGAACGCCAGCGCCACCGCGCCGGTGCCGGTGCCCAGGTCGAGCAGCCGCCCCGTCTCGCCGGCCACGGCCAGCGCCGCCTCCACCAGGGTCTCGGTGTCCGGGCGCGGAATCAGGGTGGCCGGCGACGTGGCGAGACTCAGCCCCCAGAACTCGCGTTCGCCGGTCAGGTGCGCGACCGGATGGCCGGCCTCGCGGGAGGCGATGAGCGTCTCGAAGCGCGCCTCGGTCTCGCCGTCGGCCTCGCGGTCGCCCCAGGTGTAGAGCCAGGTGCGATCGACCTCGAGCACGTGGCACAGCAGCACCTCGGCGTCGAGCCGGGCGCTCGGGGAGCCGGCGTCCAGGAGGCGCTGTGCGGCCCGGGCCAGCAGCAGGTCGAGGCGCATCAGGCCTCCTGCTGCAGGGCGGCGAGCTGGTCGGCCTGGTGCTCCTGGATCAGCGGCTCGATCACCTCGTCGAGCTGCTCGCCGCCGATCACCTCGCCCAGCTTGTAGAGGGTCAGGTTGATGCGGTGGTCGGTCACCCGGCCCTGGGGAAAGTTGTAGGTGCGGATGCGCTCGCTGCGATCGCCCGAGCCCACCAGCGAGCGGCGCTCGTCGGCCTGCTGCTGGCGCTGGCTGTCCTGGGCGGACTGCTTGAGGCGGGCGGCGAGCAGCGACATGGCCTTGGCACGATTCTTGTGCTGACTGCGCTCCTCCTGGCATTCCACCACCACCCCGGTGGGCAGGTGGGTGATGCGGATGGCGGAATCGGTGGTGTTGACGTGCTGGCCGCCGGCGCCGCTGGAACGGAAGGTGTCGACGCGCAGATCGTTCTGGTTGATGTCGACGTCGCCGACCTCGTCGGCCTCGGGCATCACCGCCACGGTGCAGGCCGAGGTATGGATGCGGCCCTGGGACTCGGTGGCCGGCACGCGCTGCACCCGGTGGGCGCCGGACTCGAACTTGAGCCGCCCGTAGACGCCCTCGCCCTTGATGCGCGAGATGATCTCCTTGTAGCCGCCCATGTCGCCATGACTGGCGCTGACCACCTCGACCTTCCAGCCGTGCTGCTCGGCGTAGCGGGAGTACATGCGGAACAGGTCGCCGGCGAACAGCGCCGCCTCGTCGCCGCCGGTGCCGGCGCGAACCTCGAGGAAGACGTTGCCGGCATCGTCCGGGTCGCGGGGGATCAGCAGCTGCTTGAGGCGCGCCTCGAGCTCGACCAGCCGCTCACGGCCCTCCTCGCGCTCCATCTCGGCCAGCTCGCGCATCTCGGCGTCGGCGTCATCGGCCATGGCCTCGGCGGCCGCGATGTTGTCCTCCACGCCGCGATGCTCGCGCCAGGCCTCCACCAGGGGCTCGAGCTCGGTGTATTCGCGGGAATAGTCGCGGAAGCGGGCCTGGTCGGTGATCACCTCGGGGTCCGCCAGCAGGGCGGCGAGCTCCTCGAAGCGCTCGGCAAAGGCGTCGAGACGCTGACGCAGGGAAGCTTTCATCAAGGATGTCCTATCGGGAAGTGTCGGAAGAGTCGTCGAGCAGCAGTGACGCGGCCGCGTCCAGCAGCTCGCGCTGTTCGTCGGCGGCGGCCTCGCGCAGGGCCACGGTGGGCCGGTGCAGCAGGCGATTGGTGAGCTGGTGGGCCAGCCGCGCCACCACCTCCTCGGGATTCTCGCCACGCGCCAGGCGCGCCAGGGCCTGGTCACGGGCCTCGTCGCGCAGGGCCTCGCCCCGGGCGCGCACGTCGCGGATCAGCTCGCCGCCGCTGCGCAGCCGGCGATCGTGCTGCCAGCGGCCCACGCCGTGCTCGATCAGCGATTCGGCCTCGTCGGCGGCGACCTGGCGATGGCGGCGATTCTCCTCGATCACCTCCTCCAGGTCGTCGACCGTATAGAGGAAGACGTCGGAGAGGTCGCCGACCTCGGGCTCGATGTCACGCGGCACGGCGATGTCGACCATGAACACCGGGCGATGGCGGCGCTTCTTGAGTGCGCGCTCCATCATGCCCTTGCCGAGGATCGGCAGCGGCGCGGCGGTGGAGGAGATCACGATGTCCGCCTCGACCAGCGCCTCGGGTATCTCGTCGAGGGTGATGGCCTGACCGCCCAGCGGTGCGGCCAGCTGCTCGGCCCGTTCGCGGGTGCGGTTGGCCACCGTCAGATGGCGCACCCCGGCCTCGTGGAGGTGGCGCGCCACCAGCTCGATGGTCTCGCCGGCACCGATCAGCAGCGCCGGCGAGCGCGAGAAGTCGTCGAAGATGCGGCTGGCCAGGCTGACCGCCGCATAGGCCACGGAGACCGGATTGCGGCCGATGCCGGTCTCCGTGCGCACCCGCTTGGCCACGGCGAAGGTCTGCTGGAAGAGGCTCTCCAGCTCGCCGCCCATGCCGCGAGCCTGGCGCGCGACCTGATAGGCCTCCTTGAGCTGGCCGAGAATCTGCGGCTCTCCGAGCACCATGGAATCGAGGCCCACGGCCACCCGCATCAGGTGGCGGGCGGCCTCGTCATCCATATAGTGGTAGGCGCAGCGGGTCAGCTCCTCGACGGCGAGGCCATGGAAGCGGCCCAGCCAGTCGAGCACCGCCCGCTCCCCCGACTCGCCGGTGACGCAGTACAGCTCGGTGCGGTTGCAGGTGGACAGCACCGCGGCCTCCTGCACTTCGGGCAGGCCACGCAGTTCGGTCAGCGCGGTCTCAAGCTGCGCAGGCGTAAAGGCGACCTGCTCGCGCACCTCGACGGCGGCGGTCCGATGGTTGATTCCCAGGGCAAGAAGCGTCATGCGTGTCGGCGTCTTCGCGATCGTGTTTCGGCGGTTTCGAGGGCGGCCCGGCGAGGCGTCGCCTGCCACTCCACGGCGCCACATTCTATCACAGGCCATGACCGCACGGCGCCCGCCGGGACTATCGAGGGCATCGATGCAGACCATCGGCGCGCCGCATCTCCCTCATCCATTGCGCCTTTGCCCCGCGCGATCAAGCCGTTATGCTGACGACTCGCCCGACACCACGAGACCGGCATGCCCCGAGGATTCCCCACGACGCTGTTCCGTCGCCGCCCCCTCGCCGCCATCGGCCTGGCCCTGGCACTCGGCGGCTGTCAGAGCCTGTCCGCCGTGTCGGCCCCACCGCCGCAGGACCCGATGGCCGATGCACCGCCGATCACCCGCGGCCTGGATGCCGAAGGCCTGTCGACGCTGCTGGTGGCAGAGATCGCCGGCCAGCGAGGCGACTATCGCCGCGCCACCCGCGGCTATCTGGCCACCGCCGAACGCTACCGGGCGCCGGAGCTCGCCGAGCGCGCCGCCCTGGCGGCACGCTTCGACGACGACCCGGCACTGCTCGAGGAGACCGCCCGCCGCTGGCAGTCGCTGGACCCCGCCAGCGAGGCCCCGGCCCGCCTGCTCTCCAGCCTGGCCGTGCAGCGCGGCGACTGGACGAGCGCCCTTGATCAGCGCCTGGCACTGCACGACGACGGCGACGCCGAGCTGCTGGGCTTCATCGAGGATGCGCTGGAGGCCGGCGCGGCGCCGGCGCCGCTGCTCGAGCGCCTGCGACAGGATGTCGCCGCGCCGGACGCCCCCGTCGACCGCGAACTGGCCATGGCGCTGCTGGAGGCCGCCACCGGCCAGACACCCACGGCCCGACGCCGCCTCGACCGGCTGACCGCGACCCATCCGGACGATCCCGCAGTACAGCGCATCGACGCCGCCCTGGCGCTGGAGATGAACGCCCCCGAGCGCGCCGAGGCCGCCGCCCGTCGAGGCCTCGAGGCGTCGCCGGGCGACGCCCGCCTGATGCTGCTGTTGGCCCGCGCCCAGATTCGCCTCGGCCGACTGGACGCCGCCGAGGCCAGCACCGACGCGCTGCTCGAGGACCGGGGCGACCGGCCGCCGCTGCGCCTGGCCCTGGCCCGCCTCTATCTGGAGGAGGCGCATCCGCAGCCGGCCCGCCGCCTGCTGCTGCCGCTGCTCGATGACGACGACACGCCCGAGCTGGCCTTCCTGCTGCTCGGCGGCATCGCCGAGCAGCAGGGCGAGGTCGACAACGCCCTTCTTTATTACCGCCAGGTGCCCGAAGGCAACAGCTTCCTGCTCGCCCGGCTCCGCGCCGCGCGCATGCTGATCGAGGACGATCGGCTGGTCGACGCCCGCGCCTTCCTGCGCAACGAGCGCCTGACCCATCCCGATGCCGCCTCTCGACTCACCGGCCTGGAGGCCGAGCTGCTCGACGAGGCCGGCGCCCGCGCCCAGGCCGACGCCCTGCTCGACAGCTATCTCGATCGCCACCCCGACGACGCACAGCTGCGCTACCAGCGGGCCATGCGCGCCTACGGCAACGGCAACCTGGCCGCCATGGAGCGCGACCTGCGCACCATCATCGAGCGCGACCCGGACAACACCAACGCGCTCAACGCCCTGGGCTACACCCTGGCCGACGAGAATATAGAAGGACGACTCGAGGAAGCCCGCGCACTGATCGAGCGCGCGCTCGAGCTCGAGCCGAACAACCCGGCCATCCTCGACAGCCGCGGCTGGGTCGCCTACCGCCTCGGCAACGTCGACGCCGCCGTCCCGTGGCTGGAACGCGCCTGGTCGGCCATGCCCGACCAGGAGATCGCCGCCCACCTGGCCGAGGTGCTGTGGGTCGCCGGCGAACGCCAGCGCGCCCGGGCACTGATCGCCACCGCCGTGGAGCGCTTCTCGCCGCGCCCCCGGATCGACGAGCTGCTCGAGCGCCTGCCCGCGCTCGCCCCCTGATGCCCCGCGACGGAGAAGGAATCCCGACCATGCGACGCCCCACGCTTACCCTGCTGCCCGGCCTGGCCCTCGCCCTGCTGCTGCTCGGCGGCTGCGCCACCCGGGGCCAGTCTCCCGACGCCCCCCGCGCCGCCGACGACTGGCAGGCCCAGAAGACACGCCTGGAGGCCATGCAGACCTGGGAGCTGACCGGCAAGGCCGGCCTGCGCACTCCCGAGGACAGCACCAGTGCCAATCTCGACTGGAACCAGACCCCCTACCATTTCCGCCTGCTGCTCAGCGGCCCCTTCGGCAGCGGCCGCAGCGTGCTGGAAGGCCGCGAGGGCCGCGTCTCGCTGACCACCGGCGCGGGCCGCTTCGAGGCCGAGAGCCCCGAGGCGCTGATGAACCAGCGGCTCGGCTGGTCGCTGCCGGTGGCCGCGCTGGGCGACTGGGTCCGCGGCCTGCCCGCCGACGACAGCCCGCACCGCATGAGCCGCGATGCGCGCGGCTTCCCGGCCCGCCTGGAGCAGGACGGCTGGACCATCGATTACCAGGACTGGATGCGCGTCGAGGACCTGTGGCTGCCGCGCCGCATGAAGATGCAGTACGGCGAGCTGAACGTGACCCTGGTGGTGACCCGCTGGCAGCCGGAGACCACCGATGCCTGATGCCGGCCGCCTGAGCCTGCCCGCCCCGGCCAAGCTCAACCGCATGCTGCATATCACCGGCCGACGCGACGACGGCTATCACGAGCTGCAGACCCTGTTCCAGTTTCTCGACCACGGCGACACCCTGACCCTGGCCCCGCGCGACGACGGCGAACTCCGTCTGACGCCGACGCTTTCCGACGTCGCCCCGGCGGACAACCTGATCCTGCGCGCCGCCACGGCGCTGCGCGAGGCCACCGGCTGCCGCCAGGGCGCCGACCTCCATCTCGACAAGCGCCTGCCCATGGGCGGCGGCCTCGGCGGCGGCAGCAGCGATGCCGCCACCGCCCTGCTAGGCCTGAACCGCCTCTGGGGACTCTCCCTCTCTATAGAGGAGCTGGCCGAACTGGGCCTGGCGCTGGGAGCGGACGTCCCGGTGTTCGTGCGCGGCCACGCCGCCTGGGCCGAGGGCGTGGGCGAACGCCTGACCCCGGTGGAGCTCGACACGCCATGGTTCGTGGTCGTCCACCCCGGCGTGAGCGTCTCCACGCCGGCGGTGTTCCAGGCGCCGGAATTGACACGGGACACGCCTCCCATTACTATGGCGCGCGCACTTCAGGGGGGAACGGCGAGCTGGCGCAACGACTGCGAGCTCACGGTCCGGGAGCTGCATCCCGAGGTCGCGAGTGCGCTCGACTGGTTGAGCGACAAGGCACCGGCCATGCTGACCGGCACCGGCGCCTGTGTATTCGCCCGCCTGGACCATGAAGCCGATGCCACGGCGCTGCTGGACGACATGTCCGGCCGCTGGACATCCTTCAAGGCCAGGGGACTGAATCGCTCTCCTCTCCATGATGCACTGGATCGATGACCGCCATGCCATGGCGCATCACGCATCGGTCCGGTACGGCAAAGGTTGCTGGGGTATAGCCAAGCGGTAAGGCACCGGTTTTTGGTATCGGCATGCGCAGGTTCGAATCCTGCTACCCCAGCCATTTCCCTTCCCGAACATCCGACCCAAACCCTGATGACCCAACACTGCAAAGGTGGCTGCGCGTGTCTAAATTGATGGTTTTCGCCGGGAACGCCAATCCCGAACTCGCCCAGAAGGTTGCCGAGAGCCTGGATACCCGGCTTGGCAACGCAACGGTCGGCCAGTTCAGTGACGGCGAAGTTGCGGTCGAGATCAACGAGAACGTGCGCGGCAAGGACGTCTTCGTCCTGCAGCCCACCTGTGCCCCGACCAACGACAACCTGATGGAAATGGTGCTGATGGTGGACGCCCTGCGCCGGGCCTCCGCCACTCGTGTCACCGCCGTGGTGCCCTACTTCGGCTACGCCCGTCAGGACCGTCGCGTCCGCTCTGCCCGCGTGCCGATCTCGGCCAAGCTGGTGGCCGACATCATGGTCAAGGCCGGCGTCGACCGCGTCATGACCATGGATCTCCACGCCGACCAGATCCAGGGCTTCTTCGACGTGCCGGTGGACAACGTCTACGGTTCGCCGATCCTGCTTGACGACATCGAGCGCCAGAACTACGACGACCTGGTGGTGGTCTCCCCCGACGTGGGCGGCGTGGTTCGCGCCCGGGCCATCGCCAAGCAGCTCAACGCCGACCTGGCGATCATCGACAAGCGCCGCCCCCAGGCCAACCAGGCCCAGGTGATGCACATCATCGGCGACATTCAGGATCGCACCTGCGTGGTGGTCGACGACATGATCGATACCGCCGGCACTCTGTGCAAGGCCGGCGAGGCGCTCAAGGAGCACGGCGCACGCCGCGTGGTGGCCTACGCCACCCACCCGATCCTGTCCGGCCCGGCCGTCGACAACATCTCTGGCTCGGTGCTGGATGAGCTGGTCGTCACCGACACCATTCCGCTGACCGAAACCGCCCGCCGCAGCGGCAAGATCCGCCAGCTGAGCGTGGCCGGCCTGATCGCCGAGGCGATCCGCCGGGTCAGCAACGAGGAATCCGTCAGCGCCATGTTCCACTGACGACACCGTCGTCGGCGCATCGCGCGGATAGCGTGCCCCGGTTCGCCGGGGCGACTGGAAACCACCGCTCAGTCTGGTCGCGGACGACGGTGGTTTCCTGACTTTCTACCAAGAGGCAACATCATGTCCGAATACACTCTCACAGCGAACGTGCGCAACGACCTGGGGAAAGGTGCGAGCCGCCGCCTGCGTCGTGCGAACGAGCAGGTCCCGGCCATCATCTACGGTGGTGAGCAGACCCCGCAGCCGATCGCCGTCGACAAGACCGCCTTCTACAAGGCGCTCGAAGACGAGGCGTTCTTCGCTTCCGTGATCAACCTCGAGCTGGACGGAAAGCCGCAGCAAGTCGTGGTTCGCGACCTGCAGCGCCACCCGTACAAGCCGCTGGTGACCCACGCCGACTTCATGCGCGTCGACGCCACTCACGCCATCACCATGCGCGTGCCGCTGCACGTGGTGAACGCCGAGACCGCGCCGAGCATCAAGGACGAGGACGGTGAACTCCACGTCCTGTCCAACGAAGTCGAAGTCAGCTGCCTGCCGAAGGACCTGCCGGACTACCTGGAAGTCGACGTCGCCAACGTCGCTCTGGGCAGCACCCTGCACCTGTCCGACCTGAGCCTGCCGGCCGGCGTGACCCTCGTCGAGCTCAGCCACGGCGAAGATCACGACCAGGCCATCCTGAGCATCACCGCAGCCAAGGTCAGCAGTGAGCCCGAGGAAGGCGAAGAAGGCGAGTCCGCCGAAGGCGAGGACAGCGCCGAGTAAGTCCGGCACTGTTCAGGGCCGCGCCACCGGCGCGGCCCTCGTCCTTCCGATCAAGCGCTCCGGCGCTTGATTTTTTTTGTGGTCTGCCCGTCCCTGCGGCACCGCCACCGGGGCGACGCCACATCGTTTCGGATGATTGTTTGGAGGCAGTGAAGATGAGTCAGGTCAAAGCCATCATCGGACTGGCCAACCCCGGCACCGAGTACGAGGCCACCCGCCACAACGCCGGGGCCTGGCTGCTCGAGGCCCTGCTGCGCCGGGCCGGCGGCGAGCTGCGCGCGGAGAAGAAGTTTCTCGGCCGCCATGCCCGCATCCACCTCGACGGGCAGGAGCTGCACCTGCTCGAGCCCACCACCTTCATGAACCGCAGCGGCGGCGCCGTGGCGGCGATGGCGAAGTTCTTCAAGCTCACCCCCGACGAGCTGCTGGTCGCCCACGACGAGCTCGACCTGGATCCCGGCACCGCCCGCTACAAGACCGGCGGCGGCCACGGCGGCCACAACGGCCTGCGCGACATCATCCAGGCGCTGGGCAACGACAAGGGTTTCCATCGCCTCCGCATCGGCATCGGCCATCCCGGCGACGCCCGCCAGGTGACCAACTACGTGCTGGGCCGCCCCGGCAAGGCCGAGCGAGGCGCCATCGATGCCGCCATCGACGAGTGCCTGGCCACCCTGCCCCAGGCCGTGAGCGGCGACTGGACGAAGGCCATGCAGCGGCTGCACAGCTTCAAGCCCTAGACATTGCCCGAAGGGTGCCGGCTTACAGCCGCGCCGTTATCTCGTAGAATAGCGGCCAATCACACGCCTCGAACTCTCTTTCCAGGAAGATCCCATGGGTTTCAACTGCGGTATCGTCGGCCTGCCCAACGTAGGCAAGTCCACCCTCTTCAATGCCCTGACCAAGTCGGGCATCGACGCCGAGAACTTCCCGTTCTGCACCATCGAGCCCAACGTCGGCATCGTGCCGATGCCGGACCCGCGCCTCGACCGGCTGACGGAGATCGTCAAGCCCGAGAAGACCATCCCCACCACCATGGAGTTCGTCGACATCGCCGGACTGGTGGCGGGCGCCTCCAAGGGCGAAGGCCTCGGCAACCAGTTCCTGGCCAATATCCGCGAGACCCAGGCCATCGCCCACGTGGTGCGCTGCTTCGATAACGACAACGTCATCCACGTGGCCAACGAGGTCGATCCGCGCGCCGACATCGAGACCATCAACCTCGAGCTGGCCCTGGCCGATCTGGACACCGTCGACCGCGCCATCCAGCGCCTGGTGCGCGTGGTCAAGGGCGGCGACAAGGAAGCCATCGCCACCAAGGCGATCCTCGACCGCATCCAGCCGCACCTGGCCGAGGGCCAGCCGCTGCGCAGCTTCGGCCTCGACGACGACGAGAAGCAGCAGCTCAAGAGCTTCGGCTTCCTGACCCTCAAGCCGACCATGTACATCGCCAACGTCAACGAGGACGGCTTCGACGACAACCCCTACCTCGAGGTGGTCAAGCAGATCGCCGCCGAGGAAGGCGCCGTCGTGGTCCCGGTGTGCAACCAGATCGAGGCCGAGATCGCCGAGCTCGACGACGAGGAACGCGCCATGTTCCTCGACGAGATGGGCATGGAAGAGCCCGGCCTCGATCGCGTGATCCGCGCCGGCTACGAACTGCTGGGCCTGCAGACCTACTTCACCGCCGGGGTGAAGGAAGTCCGCGCCTGGACCGTCAAGATCGGCGCCACCGCCCCGGAGGGTGCCGGCGTGATCCACACCGACTTCCAGAAGGGCTTCATCCGCGCCGAGGTGATCGCCTATGACGACTTCGTCTCGCTGGGCGGCGAACAGGGCGCCAAGGATGCCGGCAAGTGGCGCCTGGAAGGCAAGGACTACGTGCTCAAGGACGGCGACGTGGTGCACTTCCGCTTCAACGTCTAATGCAGAAAAGGTTTGACGACACGGGGCGTTATCCGTAATATACGCCCCCGTTGTCCGGCTACGTAGCTCAGTTGGTTAGAGCACATCACTCATAATGATGGGGTCCCCTGTTCGAGTCAGGGCGTAGCCACCAGATATTGAAAAGCCCGCCTGGTTCGCCAGGCGGGCTTTTTTCGTTGGTGAGCCGGCTTTCGCGGGCGAACCGGCCTGGCGGCCACCCTACCACCGACGCCCTAGGGCGCCGGCGGTCACGAGGCCTCAGGGCAGCTCGCGGCGATCGACGAAGGCGGTCAGCACCCGGGTCAGGTGAGCCACATCCCTGGCGCCCGCGGTCTCGCGGATCGAGTGCATGGCCCACTGGGGCACGCCCACGTCCAGGGTCGGCACACCGAGCTCGGTGGCGGTGATCGGACCGATGGTGCTGCCGCAGCCCATGTCGGCACGAGTGACAAAGGTCTGCACCGGCACCTCGGCCTCCTGGCACAGCGCCCGGAACAGCGCCGCGGTGGCGCTGTTGGTGGCGTAGCGCTGATTGGCATTGACCTTGATCACCGGCCCCTCGTTGAGGGCCGGGCCATGAGCGGCGTCGTGCTTGTCGAGGAAGTTCGGGTGCAGCGCATGGGCATTGTCGCAGGAGATCATCCGCGAGGCCTGAATCAGGCGGATGACCCCCTCCTCGCTGGCGTCGCCCAGCTGGGCATTGACCCGCCGCAGCACGTCGCCCAGGAAGGGCCCCTGGGCGCCGCAGGCGCTGGCACTGCCCACTTCCTCATGATCGTTGGCCACCAGCACCGCCCCTTGCGTCCCGTCCGAATCGAGCAGGGCCTCGAGGCCGATAAAGCACGACAGCAGGTTGTCGAGCCGCCCCGAGGCGATCAGCTCGCCCTCCACGCCGACCCGGGCCGGCGGCTGCATGTCATGGAAGCCGAGCTCGAAGTCGACGATCTCGACGCCGTCGAGGCCATGCTCGGCCGACAGCCAGCTCCGCAGCAGCCGATCCAGGTCGGCCGACTCGCCGCCCTGGAGGAAGACCGGCGCCATCTGCGTCTGGGCATTGATCGCCCGACCGCTGTTGGCCTCGCGATCGAGATGGATCGCGAGACTGGGGATGATCGCCACCGCGCGGTCGACGTTGAGGAGCACGCCTTCCAGGCGGCCGTCGGGGTGGCGCACGTGAACCCGGCCGGCGAGGCCCAGGTCACGGTCGTACCAGGGCGCCAGCAGTGCCCCGCCGTAGACCTCGACGCCGAGCTGCAGCCAGCCGGCGGAAGTCTGGGGCGCATGGGGCTTGAGGCGCAGCCCGGGGCTGTCGGTGTGGGCGCCGATCATGCGCAGCGCCGACAGCGGCTCGCTCGGCAGCTGCAGGGCAATGATCGAGGAATCGTTGCGCGTCACGTAGACCCGCTCGCCGGGCGTCAGCTGCCAGGCCTGGGTTTCGTCGAGGCGGCGGAAGCCGGCGGCCTCGAGGCGCTCGGCCATGTTGGCCGTGGCGTGCCAGGGAGTGGGCGAACGGCGCAGGAAGTCGAGCAGTCGCTCGAGCGGGGCATCCTGGGGCATGGGACTCCTCTCGGTGTCGCATCTTGGGGGCATGGGACTCGACCGAGCTGCTACAATGGCCTTTCTGTCCGTGCAACTCGTGAGCCGAATCACGGTCTGGACGCTAGAGTGTACATGAATCCGGGAGTGCTTCATCGATGAGCCTGAATGTGACCCTGGGTCGTACCGCGGCCCTGGCCCTGCTGCTGGGCACCGTCCCGGCCCAGGCGGCGATCACCGCCACCGACGCCCAGCGCGAGGCCGCGGTGGAAGTCGCCGAATCGCTGCGCTACGGCCACTACGCGGATATCAGCTTCGACGACGACTGGTCAGAGCAGGCCTTCGACCGCTACCTGGACCTGCTCGATGGCCAGCGCGCCTACCTGCTGGCCGGCGACGTCAATGACTTCGCGACGCTGTCGACCACCATGGACGACGCCATCCTCGACGGCGACCTCAGCCGCCCCTACGCCCTCTACCAGCGCTATCACGAGCGCGCCGAGGCACGCCTGGAATGGCTGCTGGAACGCATCGACGCGGGGCTCGACTTCGACTTCGACGGCAATCGGCGCATGGCGCTGGACCGCGAGGACGCCGCCTGGCCGCAGCGCGAATCGTCGCTGGACGAGCTGTGGCAGAAACGACTCGAGAACGCCGCCCTGACGCTGTCGATCAGCGACCAGAGCCCGGAGGAAGTCGAGGAGACCCTCCACCAGCGTTACGAGAACCAGCTGAACCGCCTGCGCCAGACCAACGCCGAGGACGTCTTCGGCCTGATGATGGCCGCCGTGACCGGCAGCATCGACCCCCACAGCGAATACCTGTCGCCGCGCCAGAGCGAATCCTTCGACATCCAGATGCGCCTCTCGCTCGAGGGCATCGGCGCCCTGCTCCAGGCCGACGGCGAGTACGTCAAGGTCGCGAGCCTGGTGCCCGGCGGCCCCGCCGAGAAGGCCGGCGTGCTCAAGCCTGCCGATCGCATCGTCGGCGTCGGCCAGGAGGGCGAGGAGATGGTCAACGTGGTCGGCATGCGCCTCGACGACGTGGTCGACATGATCCGTGGCCCCAAGGGCTCGGTGATACGCCTCGACGTGGTGCCCGCCCAGGCCGTCGACACCACTCGCTCCGAGGTCGTCGAGATCACCCGTGATACGGTCAAGCTCGAGGACCAGGCCGCCCAGAGCGAGGTCATCGAGGTCGAGCGCGAGGACGGCGTGCATCGTCTGGGCGTCATCGAGGTGCCGGCCTTCTACGTCGACTTCGACGCCTGGCAGGCAGGCGAACCGGACTACCGCAGCACCACCCGTGACGTGGCCAAGCAGGTCGAACGCCTCAAGGACGAGGACGTGGAAGGCATCGTGCTCGACCTGCGCAACAACGGCGGCGGCGCCCTTCAGGAGGCCAACTCGCTGATCGGCCTGTTCATCGACCGCGGCCCCACCGTCCAGGTGCGCGATGCCGAGGGCCGCATCAGCCTCTACGGCGATACCGACAGCGGCACCCTCTACGACGGCCCGCTGGCGGTGCTGGTCAACCGGCTCTCGGCCTCGGCCTCGGAGATCTTCGCCGGCGCCATCCAGGATTACGGCCGCGGCCTGGTGGTCGGCGGCGACACCTTCGGCAAGGGCACCGTGCAGACCCTCGACGAGCTCAACCACGGCCAGCTCAAGCTGACGCGCGCCAAGTTCTACCGCATCTCCGGCGAGAGCACCCAGCATCGCGGCGTCACGCCCGACATCAGCTTCCCGAGCCTGATCGATCCCGAGATCATCGGCGAGAGCAGCCTCGACAACGCCCTGGCCTGGGATCAGGTGCGCAAGGTGCAGTATCGCCGCTACGGCGAACCGGAGCGCTATCTGGACACCCTGCGCCAGCGCCATCGCCAGCGCGCCGATGCCCACCCCGACTTCCACTACCTGGAGCGCGAGGCCGAGCTCGCCGACCGCCTGCGCGAGCAGCACACCAGCGTCAGCCTCAATCGCGAACAGCGTCAGCGCGAGGCCGAGGCCCAGGAGGCCGAACAGCTGGCCCTGGAGAACCAGCGCCGCGAGGCCCTGGGGCTCGAGCCGCTGGAAGAGTGGGCGGATGCCCGGGACGAGGACACCGAACAGGCGCAGCCCATCGACCGCGCCCAGGTGATGGAGAGCGCCGAGATCCTGCTCGACTACGCCCGCCTCGATCACGGCCTGCGACTCGCCGACTACCACGACTGACCCCCTCCCCACCGAGCCATACACGACGCCGGGCCATGCGCCCGGCGTCGCCGTCTGGCACGGAACACAGCGCGGAGGCAACGGCCAGACACGACGAATGCCGGCGGAAAGCCGGTAGCATCACGAGGCGATCGGGAAATACGTGGAGCGGAGGATTCAGGACATCAGCGCAGGCATGGCTGAAGAACAAGCATTGGCTCCCCGAACAGGACTCGAACCTGTGACCCAATGATTAACAGTCATTTGCTCTACCAACTGAGCTATCGGGGAACGACTTGTGTGCCCGGACGGGCTGACCTCAGGGGCCTGATGGCCGAAACCTGACGGTCTGGAAGAGGTAAAAGGTGGCTCCCCGAACAGGACTCGAACCTGTGACCCAATGATTAACAGTCATTTGCTCTACCAACTGAGCTATCGGGGAATGACCTTTTTTTACCGTTCGACGCCTCTCAGCGCCGCTGTGCTCGTTGCTCTGGGACGAAGCTGGCTCCCCGAACAGGACTCGAACCTGTGACCCAATGATTAACAGTCATTTGCTCTACCAACTGAGCTATCGGGGAATGGCCTCGAGCACGGTGCGTAGTATACGGATCCGCTTGTGAACGTCAAGAGCCAAAACCCTCACACGCCGCTCGCACCGCCGGAAAGCAAGACGCCCGCCGGGCGATGTGCCGGGCGGGCGTCTTTTGCTGTCCTGGTGGCTACGCCCTGATTCGAACAGGGGACCCCATCATTATGAGTGATGTGCTCTAACCAGCTGAGCTACGTAGCCATTTCTCATCTCGGGAGGGATGCCCCCGACGACGGATGCAGATTATGCACGGCGGCCCGCCCCAAGGCAAGCCCGCCATGCGACAGGCCGCATCAGAGGGACAGCGCCTCCTTGACCGCGGGCAGCCCCGGCTCGCCGTCGGCGGTGGTCACGCCGTCGAGCCAGCCCTCGAGCACGTCGGGATGTGCCTGGAGATAGGCCCGGGCCGCATCGCGCGGATCGGTGCCCTCGTCCATGATCTCGCCCATCAGCTGGTTCTCCATCTCCAGGGTGAAGGAGAGATTGCTCAGCAGCGACCCGACGTTGGGGCAGGCCTCGGCGTAGCCGGCACGGGTATTGGTGTAGACGGTGGCACCGCCCAGGTTCGGGCCGAAGTAGTCGTCGGCGCCCTCCAGATAGGCGATGTCGAAGTTGGTGTTCATGGGATGCGGCTCCCAGCCGAGGAACACCATCCACTGCTCGTTCGGCTCGCGGGCGCTGAGCTCGGCCAGCATGCCCGCCTCGCTGGAGTCCACCAGCCGCCAGTCGCCCAGGCCGAAGGCGTCGTCGTCGATCATGTCCTGAATCAGCAGGTTGCCGTCGTTGCCGGCCTCGATGCCGTGCAGCGTTGACGCGAAGCGGTCGGCGTGAGCGTCCAGATCGGCCACCGAGGTGACGCCGGCGTCATACACATACTGAGGCACTGCCAGGGTGTACTTGGCGCCTTCCAGGTTGGCGCCCAGGCGGTCCACCTGTCCCCGCTCGACGTAGGGGTCGCTGATCGACGCCATGGACGGCATCCAGTTGCCGAGGAAGACATCGAAGTCGCCGTTCTTCATGCCGGAATAGGCGATAGGCACCGAGACGGTATCGATCCGGGTCTCGTAGCCGAGTGTCTCGAGCACCTCTGTGGTCAGGGCGGTGGTCGCGGTAATGTCGGTCCAGCCCACCTCGGCGAAGCGGACGGGCTGGCAGCCCTCTTCGGCGGCCATCAGCGGCGAGGCGGAAAGCGCCAGCGCGGTGGAGGCCAGGCCCATGGTCATCTTGTTCATTGCATCGCTCCCTTGAGTGAATCGCGCGTATTATTGGAGGAAACATCGTGCCCGCCCTTTTTATTGATTGAACGTTCAATAAAAAAATGGCAAGCTGTCGCTATCTTAACCATGTCGAGTGCCATGGTAGCAAGATGCTCTCGGGAGAGGAGTCAACGCAGTGCCCAAGGTCGGAATGGAACCCATTCGTCGCCAGCAGCTGATCACGGCCACCATGGCGGCCATCGACGAAGTCGGCCTGGCCGATGCCACCGTGGCGCGCATCGCCCGCCACGCAGGCGTCTCGGCCGGCATCATCAGTCACTACTTCGGCGGCAAGGACGGCCTGCTGGAAGCGACGATGCGCCAGATCCTCAATGATCTGGGCGAGGCCGTGTCGCGTCGACGCAAGGCGCTGACCACCGACGCGCCGGAGGCCCACCTGGCGGCGATCATCGACGGCAACTTCGATCGCACCCAGGTCTCCGGCCCGGTGGCCAAGACCTGGCTGGCCTTCTGGGCCAGCAGCATGCACCGCCCCGCCCTGGCGCGCCTGCAGACGGTCAACGACCGGCGCCTGTACGCCAACCTCAGCCACGAGTTCCGGCGCCTGCTGCCCAACAAGCACAAGGCCCGTGACGCCGCCCGCGCCCTGGCCGCCATGATCGACGGCCTGTGGCTGCGCGGCGCCCTCGCCCCCGAGGGTCTGGACAGCGACCGCGCTCGGCGCCTGGCCCGCGACTACCTGGAGCAGCTGCTCAAGGCCTACGGCCTCGGCACTCGCTCTTCCGAATCCCTATCACTCGAGTCCTGACTGGAGGTTTCCATGACCCACGCAATCGAATCCCTGTACATCGACGGCCGCCGGGTGGATGCCACCTCCGGCGAGACCTTCCCGGTCGTCAACCCCTATGACGGCAGCACCCTGGCCGAGGTCCAGCAGGCCAGCGAGGCCGACGTGGACGCCGCCGTCGCCGCCGCCCGCCGCGGCCAGCGCGTCTGGGCCGCCATGACCGGCATGGAGCGCGGCCGAGTGCTGCAGCGCGCCGTGGCCCTGCTGCGCGAGCGCAACGACGAGATCGCCGACCTGGAGAGCCGCAACACCGGCAAGCCGGTCAGCGAGACCCGCGAGGTCGACATCGTCACCGGCGCCGACGTGCTCGAGTACTACGCCGGCCTGGCCCCGGCCATCGAGGGCAGCCAGATCCCGCTGCGCGACACCTCCTTCGTCTATACCCGCCGCGAGCCGCTGGGCGTGATCGGCAGCATCGGCGCCTGGAACTACCCGATCCAGATCGCCTGCTGGAAGTGCGCCCCGGCGCTGGCCGCCGGCAACGCCGTGGTCTTCAAGCCCAGCGAGGTCACGCCGCTGACCGCCATGGCGCTGGCCGAGATCTTCACCGAGGCCGGCCTGCCCGACGGTGTGTTCAACGTGGTCCACGGCGACGCCCGCGTCGGCCAGCTGATCACCGGCCACGGCGACATCGACAAGGTCTCCTTCACCGGCGAGGTAGGCACCGGCAAGAAGGTGATGTCTGCCTCCGCCGCGTCCAGCCTCAAGGACGTGACCATGGAGCTGGGCGGCAAGTCGCCGCTGATCGTGTTCGACGACGCCGATCTGGACCGCGCCGCCGACGCCGCCATGATGGCCAACTTCTATTCCAGCGGGCAGATCTGCACCAACGGCACCCGGGTGTTCGTGGCCAGCTCGGTCAAGGAGGCCTTCGAGGCCAAGATCACCGAGCGCGTGGCCCGCATCAAGGCCGGCGATCCGATGGATCCGACGGTCAACTTCGGCCCGCTGGTGAGCTTCGAGCATCAGGAGAAGGTGCTGTCCTATATCGCGCTGGGCAAGCAGGAAGGCGCCCGGGTGCTGGCCGGTGGCGAGGCCTGGGACCAAGGCGAGTGGGCCAACGGGGCCTGGGCCGCGCCCACCGTGTTCACCGACTGCAGCGACGAGATGCGCATCGTGCGCGAGGAGATCTTCGGCCCGGTGATGTCGATCCTGGCCTTCGACGACGAGGAAGAGGTGATCCGCCGCGCCAACGACACCGCCTACGGCCTGGCCGCCGGCGTGTTCACCGAGGGGCTGAACCGCGCTCACCGCGTCATCCACCGGCTGGAAGCCGGCATCTGCTGGGTCAACACCTGGGGCGAGTCCCCCGCCGAGATGCCGGTGGGCGGCTACAAGCAGTCCGGCGTCGGCCGCGAGAACGGCGTCGAGACCCTGGCCCACTACACCCAGACCAAGTCGGTGCAGGTCGAGATGGGCGCCTTCGAATCGGTGTTCTGAGGCCGGCGCAGGCCCCGGGGAAGTAAGGCGCTTCCCCGGGGGACGGCGCTGCGAGGAGGCGCTGTGCCCCCTTCCCTGGGCGCTACCGACGCCCTGCTTCGCTTGCAGGACCGGTCCTGACCATCCAGGGCCAGCCCGTTCGAAGCAGGGCCTCTCCCCTGGCGTGGTACCTCCTCCTCGAGCCACTCCCGGCGCGCCTTAGCCCGGCGTCGGAGACATCCCCTCCGACCCCCTTTCAAGACCATGACCGGAACCCGGGGCCACCGGCGTTCCCGACCGGCGAGCGGCGCCCCAGCCGCCCGCCACGAGACCCTTTTGACCATTTCAGGGAGGCTTCATGTCGCAGTCCCGTGAGTTCGATTACGTCATCATCGGCGCCGGTTCGGCCGGCAACGTTCTGGCCACTCGCCTGACCGAGGACCCGAACGTCAGCGTGCTGCTGCTCGAGGCCGGCGGCCGCGATCACCGCTTCGACTTCCGCACCCAGATGCCGGCGGCGCTGGCCTATCCGCTACAGGGCAAGCGCTACAACTGGGCCTTCGAGACCGACCCCGAGCCGCACATGGACGGCCGGCGCATGGAGTGCGGCCGCGGCAAGGGCCTGGGCGGCTCCTCGCTGATCAACGGCATGTGCTACATCCGCGGCAACGCCCTGGACTACGACAACTGGGCCAAGCGCTCAGGCCTCGAGGACTGGACCTATGCCGACTGCCTGCCCTACTTCCGCAAGGCCGAGACCCGCGACATCGGTCCCAACGACTATCACGGCGGCGACGGCCCGGTCAGCGTGGCCACGCCGAAGGACGGCAACAATCCGCTGTATCACGCCTTCATCGAGGCGGGCCAGCAGGCCGGCTATCCGGCCACCGAGGACGTCAACGGTTATCAACAGGAAGGCTTCGGCCCCATGGACCGCTTCGTCACCCCGAACGGTCGCCGCGCCTCCACCGCCCGGGGCTATCTGGACCTGGCCAAGCCGCGCCCCAACCTGACCATCGAGACCCGCGCCACCACCGACGTCATCACCTTCGAGGGCAAGCGCGCCACCGGCGTGCGCTACGAGCGTGGCGGCCAGCCCCAGCAGGTCAAGGCGCGTCGCGAGGTGCTGCTGTGCGCCGGCGCCATCGCCTCGCCACAGATCCTGCAGCGCTCCGGCATCGGCCCGCAGGACCTGCTCGACGAGCTCGGCATCACCCCGGTGCAGGTCAACGAGAACGTCGGCCAGCACCTCCAGGACCACCTGGAGATGTACATCCAGTACGAGTGCAAGAAGCCGATCTCGCTGTATCCGGCGCTGAAGTGGTACAACCAGCCGAAGATCGGCGCCGAGTGGATGCTGTTCGGCACCGGCGTGGGCGCCAGCAATCAGTTCGAGGCCGCCGGCTTCATCCGCACCCGCGACGAGGAGGAGTGGCCGAACCTGCAGTACCACTTCCTGCCGATCGCCATCAGCTACAACGGCAAGAGTGCGGTGCAGGCCCACGGCTTCCAGGCCCACGTCGGCTCCATGCGCTCCGAGAGCGAGGGCCGGGTGCGCCTGACCTCGCTGGATCCCAAGGCCGCGCCCTCGATCCTGTTCAACTACATGTCCACCGAGAAGGACTGGCAGGAGTTCCGCGACGCCATCCGCCTGACCCGCGAGATCATCGAGCAGCCGGCCATGGACGAATACCGCGGCCGCGAGATCTCCCCGGGGCCGGAGGTGAAGACCGATGCCGAGCTCGACGCCTTCGTCCGCGAGCACGCCGAGACCGCCTACCACCCATGCGGCAGCTGCCGCATGGGTGACGGCGACGACGCGGTGGTCGACGGCGCCGGCCGGGTCCACGGCGTGGAGGCCCTGCGGGTGGTCGACGCCTCGCTGTTCCCGGTGATCCCCACCGGCAACCTCAATGCACCGACGATCATGCTGGCCGAGAAGATGGCCGACAAGATCCGCGGCCGCGAGGCCCTGCCGAAGAGCGACGCCCCCTACTACGTCGCCAACGGCGCCCCCGCCCAGCAGGAGCCGCAGCGCCGCACGGCCTGACCGCGCCTCCGGCAGCACCAGGACGCCCCGCCTTCGAGCGGGGCGTCCTGCGTTGGACGATAGGGTATTGGCTGCGAGGCCTCCGATGAGCTAGGCTAAAGACATTCAAACAAGTGTTTAAATGTCGCGGAGCCACCCACTATGCTGACCCTGATCCTGCTGCTGCTGGCCGTTGCCGGCCTGCTCATCGTGATGCGCCGGGAGGCCGGCGCCCTGCCCGCCCTCGGCGTCACCGGCCTGCTCGGCCTCGTCGGCCTGGCCACCGGCGCCGAGGTGATCGGCGTGCTGCTGCTGGTCGCCACCGCGGCGATCGCCGCCTGCGGCCTGCCGGCGCTGCGCCGCCGCTGGCTGACGCCGAGGCTGTTCGCCATGTTCAAGCGCGTGGCGCCGAAGGTCTCGGCCACCGAGCGCACCGCACTCGAGGCCGGCAGCGTGGCCTGGGACGGCGAGCTGTTCACCGGCCGCCCCGACTGGCAGCGGCTGCTCGACTATAGCGACGACGGCCTGTCCGACGCCGAACGCGCCTTCCTCGATCACCAGTGCGGCGTGGCCGCCGGCATGTGCAACGACTGGGACATCGCCCGCGAGCGCGCCGACCTGCCCCAGGAGCTGTGGGACTACCTCAAGCGCGAGCGCTTCTTCGGCATGATCATCCCGCAGCAATACGGCGGCCTCGGCTTCTCCGCCAAGGCCCAGTCGATGGTGCTGCAGAAGCTCTCGGTCAACGAGACGCTGATGGTCACCGTCGGCGTGCCCAACTCCCTCGGCCCGGGCGAGCTGCTGCTCAAGTACGGCACCGAGGAGCAGAAGAACCACTACCTGCCGCGGCTGGCCGACGGCCGCGAGATCCCCTGCTTCGGCCTGACCGGCCCCCGCGCCGGCAGTGACGCCACCTCGCTGCCCGACATCGGCACCGTGGTGCGCCGCGAGATCGACGGCGAGACGGTGCTGGGCCTCGAGCTGACCTTCGAGAAGCGCTGGATCACCCTGGCGCCGATCGCCAGCGTGGTCGGCCTGGCCTTCCGCCTGTTCGACCCCGACCACCTGCTCGGCGAGGAGGAAGACCGCGGCATCACCCTGGCGCTGGTGCCCCGCGACACCGAGGGCATGCAGATCGGCCGCCGCCACCATCCCATCGGCAGCCCCTTCCTCAACGGCCCGATCAAGGGCGAGAACGTCTTCGTGCCGCTATCCACCATCATCGGCGGCGAGGCCATGATCGGCCAGGGCTGGCGCATGCTGGTCGAGTGCCTGTCGGTGGGTCGCTGCATCACCCTGCCCTCCGGCGCCACTGGCACCGCCCGCTACGCCCTGGGCTGGAGCGGCGGCTTCGCCCGCATCCGCCGCCAGTTCAACGTCCCGGTGGCCGAGATGGAAGGCGTCCAGGAGCCGCTGGCCCGCATGGCGGCGCTCGGCTACATCGCCCAGGCCGCGGTCTACCAGACCGCCAACACCATCGACCACGGCGAGAAGCCGGCGGTGCCCTCGGCGATCCTCAAGAGCCAGCTCACCGAGTTCCAGCGCGTGATCCTGGCCGACGCCATGGACATCCACGGCGGCAAGGCGGTGACCCTCGGGCCGCGCAACTACCTCGGCATCGGCTACAGCGCCAACCCGGTGGCGATCACCGTCGAGGGCGCCAACATCATGACCCGCAACCTGATGATCTTCGGCCAGGGGGCGATCCGCTGCCATCCCTACGTGCTGGAGGAGCTGGCCGCCAAGGACGCCGACGACGTCAACGCCTTCGACAAGGCCTTCTTCGGCCACGCCGGCCTGATCCTCGGCAACGCCGCCCGCGCCCTGACCCAGGGTCTCGGCATCGGCCAGCAGAGCGTCCCCTTCGACGACGTCGCCGCCCCCTACGCCAAGGAGATCGCGCGGCTCTCCGCCGGCTTCTCGCTGACCGCCGACGCCGCCATGGCCAGCCTCGGCTCGAAGCTCAAGCAGCGCGAGATGCTCTCCGCGCGCCTCGGCGACGTGCTGTCCAACCTCTATCTGGCCAGCCTGATGCTCAAGCAGTGGCAAGAGGGCGAGAAGGTCGAGCAGGAGGACGCCCTGCTCCACTACGCCGCCCGCTTCCTGCTGGGCCGCGCCGAGCAGGCCTTCGATGAGCTGTTCGACAACCTGCCGAACCGCGCCCTGGGCCGCATGCTGCGCATCGTGGTGATGCCCCGCGGCCGCCGCTGGTCGCGCCCGACCGACGACCTGACGCGCACCATCGCCCAGGCCGTGACCCGCGACAGCGCCCTGCGCCGTCGCCTGCTGACCAACACCTGGGACGCCGACGACGGTCCCCAGGACAACCCGCTGGCCCGCTACAACGCCCTGCTGGCCACCCAGGAGCGCGCCGAGGCGCTGTATCGCACCGTCGGCAAGGCACACGCCAAGGGCGAGATCCCGGCCGAGGCCCTGCACCCCGAGCAGAAGGTCGATGCCGCCCTCGCCGCCGGGCTGATCAGCGAGGAGGATGCCACCTTCATGCGCCAGCGCGAGGCCGAGGTGCTGGACATGCTCACCGTCGACGACTTCGACTACGACGCCTTCGTCACCGACAAGAGCAAGGTGCTGCGCCACCATCCGGCCTGACGCCTCCCCCGTTCGTCCACGACCACGCCCCGGCCTTCGCCGGGGCGTCTTTCTTGCCACCCCGGCAAGGGCCGGCCCAGCCGCTAGGGCGGCCAGACGATCAGGATCAGCGGGATCGCCACCGCCATCACGGCCAGCGACAGCGGCAGGCCCAGCCGCCAGTAGTCGCCGAAGCGATAGCCGCCGGGGCCCATCACCAGGGTGTTGGACTGATGCCCGATGGGCGTCAGGAAGGCGCAGGAGGCGCTGACCGCCACCGCCATCAGGAAGGGATCCACCGAGGCCTCGAAGCCCGCGGCCAGGCTCGCCGCGATGGGCGCCATCAAGAGCGCCGCGGCGGCGTTGTTGATCACATTGGACAGCAGCAGGCCGAGCGCGAACAGCCCGGAAAGCGTCAGCGCCACCGGCCAGTCGCCGCCCAGCGCCAGCAGCGTCTCGGCGATCAGCGCCGCCCCGCCGCTGGTCTCCAGCGCCTGGCCCACCGGGATCATCGCGCCGAGCAGCACGATCACCGGCCCGTCGATGGCCTGGTAGGCCTCGCGCAGGGTCAGCACGCCGGCCATCAGCGACGCCAGGGCGGCGCCGCTCAGCGCCACCGCGGCGGGCAGCCAGTCGAGCATCATCGCCACGATCGCCGCGGAGAAGATCGCCACCGACAGCAGCAGCCGACGCGGCTGGCCCAGGGCCAGGTCACGGCTGGCCAGCGGCAGGCAGCCTAGCGTCGTCAGGCTCTCGCCGATGTCGCCCTCGCCGCCCTGCAGCAGCAGCACATCGCCGGCGCGAAAGCGGATGTCCCGCAGCCGCTGCCGGAGCCGACCGCCGTCCCGGGCCACCGCCACCAGATGCAGGCCGAACTGATTGAGCAGGCGCAGCTGGCCGACCGTGCGCCCCTGCATCATCGAATCGTTGCGCACCACGGCCTCCACCAGCTGCAGGCCCGCGGTGTCCGTCGCGGCCTTGCCGCGCCCGTGGCCCTTGTCGCGCTTCCCGCCTTTCTCGTCTTGCTCATCCTCGCCGGCACCCCCTTCCTCGCCATCCCGGTCGGCGTGCCCGGTCTTTTCGGCGACCTCGGTTTCCTGCTCGGCCTCCTGCTTCGCCTCGGCACCCACCGCCAGCCCGGCCTTGTCCTCGAGCAGCGCCATCTCCTCGGGACCGGCCTCCACCAGCAGGATGTCGTGGGCCTGCAGCGCACCGAAGAAGGTATGCCCGGGATGGCGCCGCTCGGCTCGCACCACCGCCAGCACCGGGATCGGCTCCTCGACGGCCTGGTGAAGGTCGCGCAGCGACCAGCCCACCGCCTTGCCGTCCTCGGGCACGCGCAGCTCGACCAGGTAGTGGGCGGTGTCGAACATCGCGTCCATCGACGCCTGGCCGGCCCGCTGGGGCACCAGATAGCGGCCGGCCAGCACGATCACGACGAGCCCCGCCAGCGCCACGCTGGCGCCGACGGGGAAGAAGTCGAACATGCCGAAGCCCTCGCCGGTCAGCGTGCGACGGTAGGCGGAGATGATGATGTTGGGTGGCGTGCCGATCAGGGTGGTCAGCCCGCCGAGCAGCGAGCCGAAGGCCAGCGGCATCAGCAGCAGCGACGGCGGGCTGTCGTGCTCCCGAGCCAGGCGCAGCGCCACCGGCAGCATCAGCGCCAGGGCGCCGACGTTGTTCATGATGCCGGAGAGCACCAGCACGGTCCCGGACAGCACCAGGGTCTGCAGCATGATCCGGTCGCCGACCCGCAGTGCCTGCTCGGCGATCAGGTCGACCAGCCCCGAACGCTCGAAGCCGCGGCTGAGCACCAGCACCGCGGCCACGGTGATCACCGCCGGATGGCCGAAGCCGGCGAAGGCGCCCTCGGCGGGCACCAGGCCCAGCCCCACCGCGGCCAGCAGCGCCGCCAGCGCCACCAGGTCGTAGCGGAGGCGGCCCCAGACGAAGGTCGCCAGGGTCGCGCCGAGCAGGAGAAACATCTGGGTGCTGTCGGCCATGACGGCTCACCTCCCTGTGGATGACACGTGACACGACGGCGGCGCCGTGTCAGGACGACCGCTGTCTCCAGCATCGTCGCTCTCGCGTCATCCCTCCAGTGAGGCTGCCTTCAACGCGGCATCAGCCGTGAGACGGGTCCACCGGCGGCTCGGGAAACGGCAGCGGGCCGTCGCCGCGGCGCACCTCGAAGACGTTGAGGGTCATCGCCACCAGGGCGTAGTAGCCGAACACCCCGACCAGCTCGACCACCGCCGGCTCGCCGAAGGCCGCCACCGCCTCGGCGTAGAGCGCCTCATCGACGCGCCGGGTGGTGTAGAGCGTCTTGCCGAGGCGATAGACCAGCGCCTCGTCGTCGCGCGCGAAGGCGGGCTCGCGGCCCGCCTGGAGGGCCTCGATCACCGCCTCGTCGACCCCGGCGTCGCGGGCGATGGGCGCGTGGATCTGCCACTCGGCCTGGGACTGCCACCAGGCCGCGGTGAACAGGATCGCGAGCTCCGTGAGCCGCAGCTCGAGCCGGGTGCCATAGCGACAGAAGGCGCCGAGGCGCTGGGCATGGTCGGCAAGCTCCGGGCTGTGGATCCAGGCCAGGAAGGGGCCGTCCAGGTTGCCCCGGGGGCCGCTCAGGATGGCGTCCAGCACGCGGCGCTGCTCGGGGGCCATGGTGGCCTCGTCGAGGGGAGAGAGGCGGGAGTCGATCGACATCGGGCGAGGCTCCGTTACGAGTGGGTGAGGACGCGCGCCAGGGCGGCGTCGAGCTTGTCGACGATCTCGTCGAGCTGGCCGTCCTCGAGGATGAAGGGCGGCGCCAGCAGGATATGGTCGCCCCGGCGGCCGTCCAGGGTGCCGCCCATCGGGTAGCACATCAGCCCCTCGTCCATGGCGGCGCGCTTGACCGCCGCGTGCAGCTTGCGCTCGGGGTCGAAGGGCGTCTTGGTGTCGCGCGCCGCGACCAGCTCGAGGCCGCGGAACAGTCCCCGGCCGCGGAGGTCGCCGACGTGGGGATGGTCGCCGAAGCGGTCCTCGAGGCGCCGCTGGAGACCGTCGCCCAATTGCCGCACGCGGGGCAGCAGGTCGCGGGACTCGATGGCGCGCTGCACGGCCAGGGCCGCGGCGCAGGCGGTGGCATGGCCGATGTAGGTATGGCCGTGCTGGAAGAAGCCCGAGCCCTCGGCGATGGCCGAGCGGATGCGCTCGCCGACCAGGGTCGCGCCGATCGGCTGATAGCCGGCGCCCAGCCCCTTGGCGATGGTCACCAGGTCCGGCGCCACGCCCTCCTGCTCGGCGGCGAACAGGCTGCCGGTGCGGCCCATGCCGCACATCACCTCGTCGAGGATCAAGAGGATGCCGTGGCGATCGCAGATCTCGCGCACGCGCTTGAAATAGCCCGGCACGGCGGGCACCGCGCCGAGCGTCGCGCCGACCACCGGCTCGGCGACGAAGGCCATCACGTTCTCCGGCCCCAGGCGCTGGATCTCGTCCTCGAGCTCTCTCGCCAGCCGCTCGCCGTAGGCCGCCGGGGTCTCGCCGGGGGCCTGGTCGCGATAGGCGTAGCAGGGGCTGACGTGACTCACCTCCACCAGCAGCGGCTCGAACTGCCGCCGGCGCCAGGCGTTGCCACCGGTGGCCAGCGCGCCGAGGGTGTTGCCGTGGTAGCTCTGGCGCCGGGCGATCAGGTGCCGGCGCTGGGGCTCGCCGCGCTCGATGAAGTACTGGCGTGCCAGCTTCAGGGCCGCCTCCACCGCCTCGGAGCCGCCGGAGACGAAGTAGACCGAGGAGAGGCCCGCCGGCGCCCGCTCGACCAGGAAGTCGGCCAGCGCCTCCATCGGCTCGGTGGTGAAGAAGGAGCTGTGGGCGTAGGCCAGCTGGCCGACCTGCTCGCGCACGGCGTCGATCACCTCGGCGTCGCTGTGCCCCAGGCAGGAGACCGCGGCACCGCCGCAGGCGTCCAGGTAACGCCGCCCCTCGGCGTCGATCAGATAGGCGCCGTCGCCGCCCACGGCGATGGGATAGGAGTGAGACAGGTGACGATGGAAGACGTGGCTCATGCGACCCTCCCCGGGCCATTCTGCAAACACATTTGCCATTCTGGTTAATCGCAAAGATATTTGCAACAATGGCCATCGCCGCCCTGACGCCGGGCGCCGCGGCCGCTACAATGCCCTGCCCTACTTCGCCGCGACCGGAGCCCACGCCCTTCATGACCGATACCTCGCCTTCCCGACCGGATGCACGCCTCGAGACGCTCGCCGACCTCGAGCGCCTGCTCGTCGAGCTCGAGGCGGGCGACGCCGCGCTGCGCCTGGGCCGGCGCTCGCGGCAGGTGCTCTCGGCGCTGGTCGGCATGCCCCAGCAGGCCGCGATGTCGTCGATCAGCGATCTGGCATCGCGCCTCGGCGTCAACCCCTCGACGCTCTCGCGGCTGGCCCAGCGCCTCGGCTTCGAGGGCTTCGCCGGCCTCCAGGCGGTGTTTCGCCGTCACGTCACCGAGGGCCGGCATTTCTACAGCGACCAGGTCTCGCGGCTGCTGGAGGGCGAACAGGACGACGACGCCCTCGGCCGGCTGGCCCGGCTGGGCCGCCAGGAGAGCGCCAACCTCGGCGAGCTGGTGGCGGGAGTAAACGGGGAGGCCTTCGGCCGCGCCGCGCGGCGGCTGGTGGATGCCCGGCGGGTAAGGATCCACGGCCGCCGCCAGTTCGCCTCGCTGGCCTCGTTCATGGCCTATGGGCTCGGCATGCTGCGCCCCGACGCGGCCACGCTGGACGCCGCCGGCCACGGCATCGCGGACGCCCTGGCCCAGCTCGACGACAACGACGTACTGGTGGTGATGAGCGCCTTCCCCTACACGCCCAGCGTGCTGACCGCCGCCCGGGTGGCGGCCCGCCAGGGCGTGCCGGTGATCGCGCTGACCGATGCCGCCGGCTCGCCGCTGGCGCGCGCCGCCGACGAGCGCTTCACGGTGCCCAATCACAGCCTGTTCTTCAGCAACGGCATGTGCGCCTTCATGCTGCTGGCCGAGGGGCTCTTGAGCGAGGCGGCGAGCCTGCTGGGCGAGGCCGGGCTGGCCTCGCTGGAGCGCCGCGAGCGAATGATCGACGAGCTCGGCGACGCACTGTAGCGCACGCTCTCCCCAGAACGACGACGGCCCCGCGTCCGGAGAGACGCGGGGCCGTCGGCAGAGGCGCCAACGCCTAGGGGATCAGCACGGTCGAGCCGGTGGTCTTGCGGCCCGCCAGCGCCTGCTGGGCCTGGGCCGCCTCGGCGAGCGGATAGCGCTGGCCGATGTCGATCACGACCTCGCCGCTTTCGATCCGCGCGAACAGGTCGGCGGCCATGGCCTCGAGGCGCTCGCGGGTATCGGCATAGCCGTTGAGGCTGGGGCGGGTCACGAACAGCGAGCCCTTCTGGTTGAGGATGCCGACGTTGACGCCCTCCACCGCGCCCGAGGCGTTGCCGAAGCTGACCATCAGGCCGCGCTTCTTCAGGCAGTCCAGCGAGGTCTCCCAGGTGTCCTTGCCCACCGAGTCGTAGACCACGTCGCACATGGCGCCGCCGGTCAGCTCGCGGACACGCTCGACCACGTCCTCGCGGGTGTAGTCGATGGTCGCCCAGGCGCCGTTCTTCTCGGCCAGCGCCGCCTTCTCCGGCGAGCTCACCGTGCCGATCAGCTTCACCCCCAGCGCCTTGGCCCACTGGCAGGCGATGGAGCCGACCCCGCCGGCCGCGGCGTGCCAGAGGATGGTCTCGCCGCCCTGGAGCGGGTAGGTCTGGCGCAGCAGGTACTGCACGGTGAGGCCCTTGAGCATGGCCGCCGCCGCGGTCTCGGCATCGATGCCCTCGGGCAGCACCACCACCTTGTCGGCCGGCAGCACGTGCTGCTCCGCGTAGGCCCCCAGCGGGCCCTGGGCATAGGCCACCCGGTCACCCACGGCCAGGTGGGTGACGCCCTCCCCCAGTGCCTCGACGATACCCGCGGCCTCGGTGCCGAGCCCCGACGGCAGCGACGGCGCCGGATACAGCCCGGTGCGGAAATAGATGTCGATGAAGTTCAGGCCCACCGCCTGATGGCGGACCCGCACCTCGCCGGGCTTCGGCTCGGCAGGCGTGTCGTCGACGAACTCGAGGACCTCGGGACCGCCGGTGCGGGCAAACTGGATGCGCTTGGCCATGTTGGATATCCTGAATCCGCTAATGAATGGTCGTCCAGTCAAACGCTCCCTCAGTGCCCGGTCAAGCATCCCGGCCTCCGACAAGGCTTGACAGCCATGGAAGGCTCGGCGAAGAATGCCAAACTGTATACAGAAACATCATCAAAGTGACGACATAAGGAATTCCAACATGAAGGCTATCCAAGCGACCTGGCTGCTCGCCGCCACGGCCCTGGCCACCACCCTGGCCGCGTCTCCCGCCATGGCGCAGGACGACGACAGCTGTCAGCTGACCATCGAGGGCAACGACCAGATGCAGTTCAACCAGGACGCCATGAGCGTGCCGGCCGGCTGCGACGAGGTCACCGTGACGCTGGAGCACACCGGCCAGATGCAGGCCAGCGTGATGGGCCACAACTGGGTGCTGAGCGAGACGTCCGACGTTCAGGACGTGGCCCAGGCCGGCATGAGCACCAGCCTCGAGAGCGACTACCTGCCGGCGGACGACGACCGCGTGCTGGCCGCCACCGACGTCATCGGCGGCGGCGAGAGCACCAGCGTCACCTTCTCCACCGAAGGCCTGGCCGGTCGCGACCTGACCTTCTTCTGCTCCTTCCCGGGCCACTCCAGCATCATGAAGGGCACCTTCACCGTCGAAGGCTGATCCCGGCGCGCGCCGCCAAGGCGGCGCGCCTCTCGCCTCAGTGCCGCGCCGACAGCGTCGCGGGGAAGTTCTCCAGGCCGTTCACGAAGCGCTGCTTGAAGTCGTCGAACTGCGCCCGGTCGCGCTTGAACGACTGCACCACGCCCTGCTCGTCCACCGTCAGCGTGCGCGGCAGATCGTCGAGCCCGGTGGCCGGATGGCGCTTCGACAGCCCGATGCGGACCCCGGCCTTGCCGCTGAACCAGCGTTCGATGCCGGCCTCGCGGAAGCGGGCTTCCTGCACCTCGTCGGTGGCGTCCACGCGCAGCGGCGCGCGCATCGCCAGCTCGCCCACCAGTTTCATGGCCGGCGCCTTCACCGTCTCGGTGTCGAGATCCGCCAGCTGCATGACGGTCATGCCCTCACCGGATTCATCCAGCGCCAGCAGCGCCAGCGCCAGCGGCTTGCCCTGATCGTCGGCCAGCGCCAGCAGACGCGCGGCCTCCTGCGGAAACAGCACGCCCGTCACCCCGGCGAAGGTCACCAGCGGCGCGATGCCGGCGTCCTGGCCATAGGCCTCGGCGCACAGCCGCGCCAGACAGGCCTCCCGCTGGGCCGCGTTCTTGATATGCACCACTTTCATCGCTTCCGGCTCTCCTTCATGGCTGCCTTCGATGCCTGATCCCGATGCCCGGCGCGACCGGGCACGAAATCGGGCAGCCTAGCACAGTCGTCACGTCGCGTCCGCGGCACCCCCGACCTCGCCTATCGGACAAGACGCCACGGTCGCCGACTGTTTATGCTGGGGCGGTTCCCGACCGGAGTCCGCCATGCCCATCGCCTCGCCGCCGCTGTCGTTTCCCCGCCTGATCGCCCATCGCGGCCTCTCCGCCCGCGCCCCCGAGAACACCCTGGCGGCGGTGCGCGCGGCCCATGCGGCCGGCATCGACTGGGTCGAGCTCGACGTGCAGCGGCTCGGCGACGGCACGCCGGTGATCTGGCACGACCGTGACGTGTCGCGCTGCTCGGACGGTCGCGGCCGGCTGGCGGCCATGGACCTGGCCGCGGCCCGACGGCTGGACACGGGCGCCTGGTTCGCCACCGCCTTCGCCGGCGAGCGGATGGCCACCCTCGACGCGATGCTGGCGCTGCTCGCCGAACTCGGCATGGGCGTGAATCTGGAGCTCAAGGTCAACCGCGGCCACGACCCGGTGGCGCTGGCCGAGGCGGCGGTGCCGGCGGTGATGGAGGCGCTGCCGTTCGAGCGGCGGCTGGTGTCGTCCTTCGACGAGCGAGCGCTGAGGGCCGGTCGCGCGCTGGCCGGCCCCGACCGGCTGGCCCTGGGGGCGCTGTTCGACCGCGTGCCCCGGGACTGGCAGGACCGCGCCGAGGCAGTGCAGGCCGTCAGCGTGCACGCCAACTGGAAGCCGCTGAGGGCGGAGCGGGCCCGGGCCATCAAGGCCGCGGATTATAAGCTGGTCTGCTACACCGCCAACAACCCGGCCGCCTTCGCCCCGCGCTGGGACTGGGGCGTCGACGCGGTGATCAGCGACGACCCCACGCGCTTCGACACGGCCTCCTGAGCGGCTTGTGGGCGGCCCGGTATCGGGGCGCCAGCACGATCATCCCTGGCGACGATGGGAGGCCAGCAGCGCCCTCAGCTCGGCGAAGTCGGCGCTTTCCCGCTGCTCCGCGGCGATCTGGCGCTGCTCCTCGATGAGCTCGCGCAGCACCTGGTCGGTGGTCAGGGGGTTGGCCAGCACCACCCGGAACACGGTGATGGCCTGGCCGCCGTGGCGACTCGGCGTCAGCCGGGTACGCGACACGAAGGCCCTGCCCCGCTCGCGCTGGATCTTCTGGATGGCCTGGGTCATGCGGTTCAGGAGGTCGTTGATCCGCTGACGCAGCGCCTCGTCGGCCTCGCCCAGCAGCGCCTGAACCTCGGGCGGCGCCCAGCGATAGGTGAGGATGTTGAGCTCAGGCTCGGTGACCAGCTCAAAGTCGTCGAGCGCCGTGATCCGGTCGGCGAAGCGCCGCGCCAGCTGGATGCCGTTGTCGATCAGCATCGCATAGCCCTGACGCCCGATGATCTTCAGGGCCGACTGCACCAGCATCGCCATGCCGGGCCGGGAGCCTTCCAGGGTGGTGCTGCCGAGATCCCGGGAGCCCCGCCGAATGATGTACTGGGCATGATGCTCGATGCTGCCGAGGGCGGACGGCTCGCGGAACAGCACCATGCCCGCCCCCATCGGCACATAGAGCTGCTTGTGGGCGTCGATGGTGACCGAGTCGGCCCGTTCGATGCCGGCGAGACGCGGGCGGTAGCGCTCCGAGAACAGCGTCGGTCCGCCCCAGGCGGCATCCACGTGGAAGTGGAGGCCATGCTCCGCGGCGAAATCGGCCAGGCCGTCCAGCGGATCGATGTTGCCGGTCTCGGTGGTGCCGGCGATACCGACCAGGGCAAACGGCCGAATCCGCTGCCGCTTGAGCCGCTCAAGCGTGGCGACCAGCGCCTCGGGCCGGATGCGGTTGTAGCCGTCCGTCTCGACGGCCACCATCTGGTCCCGCCCGATCCCCAGGACATCGGCCGCCTTGGACAGCGAGTAGTGGCCGCGCTCGGAGACCAGCACCGCCGCGCCCTCACACTCATAGTGCCGCATGGCGCTGAACACCCCGCCGCGGCCGATGCCCGGGAAGTCGCCATCCGGGCCGAAGGCCCGGTTCCTGGCGGCCCACAGCGCGGTGATATTGGCCACGGTGCCGCCGGAGCAGAAGGCGCCGAGGCGACGCTCGCTGTGGTGCAGCCAGCGGTCGTAGAAATCATCGGACTGCCCGTAGATCAGACGATGCAGCATGCCCAGCACCTGACGCTCCAGCGGCGTGAAGGCCTTGGAGGTTTCGGTCTTCACCAGGTTCTGGTTGAGCGCGATCATGATCTTCGACAGCGGGATCATGAAGTACGGCAGTGCCGAGGTCATGTGGCCGACGAAGCTGGGCGAGGCGGTATGCACCGACTGCGAGACCACCTTGTCGAGCAGGAACTGGGTCTGCTCCGAGACGAAGGCCGGCGCTTCCGGGATCCTGGCATCGCTGAAGTCCTGCTCGATGATGGCCAGGTCGTTCTCTTCCGCGACGATGTGCTCCCCGAGGAAGCCGGAGAGATTCGTCGAGATGTCCCGGTCCAGGCGGTTCAGCGTCGATCCCGGCGCCTCGGGGACGGTGAAGATCCTGAGCAGGTTTTCCCAGCTGCTCTCGGCGACCTTTGATTGCTTGCCCATGGAACCCTGTTGTCTCTGGAGGATGAAAACGCCGCGAGGGCCGCTGATTACCGATTCGCGCGATGGTAGCCGAGGCCTCGGCCCATCGCCAGCGCCTCGATGGTGGCCGGGTCGAGATGCTCCTCCAGGGTATCGGCCAGCCGGTCGAGCTGGCGCTCGCGATGGGCGGCCAGGTCCACGGCCGTGGCCTCGCCCTCCAGCCCCAGCATGGCCAGCAGTGCGGCCGCCGCCCCCGCCTCGTCGAACAGGCCGTGCAGGTAGGTGCCCATCACCTGGCCGTCCTCGCTCACCGCGCCGTCCGGGCGGCCGTCCAGGTCGAGCAGCGGCCGCGCCAGTGCCGGGCCCTCGCTGACGCCGTTGTGGATCTCGTAGCCGCTCACCGCTACGTCCTCTCGGCCTGCTCCCCCCATCAGCCGCCCGCGCACGTTGCGCAGCTGCTTGCCGGCCACCATGCGAGTGCGCATCGAAAGAAGCCCCAACCCCGGCACGCTGCCGGCCTCGCCCTCGAGGCCGTCCGGGTCGTCGATGGCCTCGCCGAGCATCTGGAAGCCGCCGCAGATGCCGAGCACCCGCCCGCCGTAGCGCAGGTGGCGGCGGATCGCCGGCTCCCAGCCCTCGCGACGCAGCCAGGCCAGGTCGCTGGCGGTGCTCTTGCTGCCGGGCAGCAGGATGACGTCGGCGGGCGGCATGGCCTGGCCCGGGCCGACCAGCTTAAGCTCGACCCGCGGATGCAGGCGCAGCGCGTCGAGGTCGGTGTGGTTGCTGATCCGCGGCAGCGCCGGCACCACCACGCGCAGCCCCGGCGCCTCGGCGGCGCTCTCGGTGAGGCCGAGGCCGTCCTCGGCGTCCAGCAGCAGGCCGTTCAGGTGCGGCAGCACGCCCGTCACCGGCTTGCCGGTGCGCTCGGTGAGCCAGTCCAGCCCCGGCTCGAGCAGCGCGATGTCGCCGCGGAAGCGATTGATCAGAAGCCCGGTGGTGCGCGCGCGCTCGGACGCGCTCAGCAGCTCCAGGGTGCCCACCAGCTGGGCGAAGACGCCGCCGCGGTCGATGTCGGCCACCAGCCACACCGGGCAGTCCACCGCCTCGGCGAAGCCCATGTTGGCGATATCGTTCTTGCGCAGATTGACCTCGGCCGGGCTGCCCGCGCCCTCGGCGATCACCAGGTCGAAGCGGCTCGTCAGCCGCTCCCAGGCCGCCAGCACGGTCTCCCGGGCCTGGCGCTTGAAGGCGTGGTAATCCAGCGCGTCCATGTGGCCGTGGACCCGACCGTCGAGGATCACCTGGGCGCCGCGGTCGGTCTCGGGCTTGAGCAGCACCGGGTTCATGTCGGCATGGGGGGCGAGGCCGCAGGCCACCGCCTGCAGCGCCGTGGAACGGCCGATCTCGCCGCCCTCCGGCGTCACGGCGCTGTTCAGCGCCATGTTCTGGGGCTTGAAGGGCGCCACCGACACGCCGCGACGCGCCAGCAGACGGCACAGCCCCGCCACCACCGTGCTCTTGCCGGCGTCCGAGGTGGTGCCCTGGATCATCAATGTCGCCATGCCAAATGCCTCGCCTTAACCGGGTCGCCCTCAAAGATGGCGAGACTCTACCGAGCCGCCCCACGGGCCGCAATCGACAACGACGCGCTTTCCTATCGGTCCTGAGTCACGGCATGCCATCCTTCATCCATCGCCGTATTGGGAAATGCCACGAAATCGGTCATCCAGGAAGCGAGACCAAGTTGACGAGGTATCGCAGGACAAGCCCTGGCTTTTCATCGAGTAGCCTAGTGCCCGGAAGACCCTCGGCCGAGTTGTCGAGCGCTTGGCGCCGACGAGATTCACATCCTGGACACCAGTCCGGAACATCCTAGGGAGCGGAACATGCAAGGAAGCTGCCTGTGTGGCGTAGTGACCTATGAGGTCGATCGGCTCGATATGCCGATCGCGCACTGCCACTGTCGCACCTGCCAGAAGGCCCATGCCGCAGCCTTCGCCACCACCGCCGGTGTCGAGCGACGCCATTTCCGCTGGACCGCGGGTGAGGAAACGCTCTCCCACTTCGTATCGTCACCGGGCAAGCGGCGCTGGTTCTGCTCCGGGTGCGGGACGCATCTGATGGCGGAGCGGACGGGGCAGCCCCACGTCATCCTGCGCGTGGCCACCCTGGACGAGGATCCGCGAGAGCGTCCCGCCCAGCATATCTGGCGCTCCCATGACGTGCCCTGGCTGGCCTACGATGGCGAGTGTGCGTCCCATGACGAATGGCCGCCGGGGGGCTAGCTAGCCTTCCGGTCGCCGGCCCTCATCCCTCGCCGTCTCCCTGGGCCTAATGCGCCGAAGGGCGCCCTGGATCATCAGCGCCTTCATCGCGCGCCCTCCCGCGCCGAGAGCGCCTCGAACAGCGCCGGGGCATCGGCCGCTTCTCCCCAGCCGTTGCCGTGCACCCGCTCGGCCAGCGGCAGGCGCTGGCGCCAGCCGGCGCGAGCCAGCTCGGGGCGGTCGAGGAACTCGTCGACGTAGCCCAGGCACAGGTAGGCGAGCGGATAGACGTTCTCCGGCAGGCCCAGCACCTCGGCCAGCTCATGCTGGTCGAGGATGCTGACCCAGCCCACGCCGATACCCTCGGCCCGGGCCGCCAGCCACAGGTTCTGGACCGCCAGGCAGGTGCTGAACAGGTCCATCTCGACGATGCTCTGGCGGCCCAGCACGTGCTCGCCGCCGCGGCTGCGGTCGCAGGTGATGCACAGGTTGAGCGGACTCTCGAGGATGCCCTCCAGCTTGAGGCGGCGATACAGCGCGCCACGCTCGCCGCTGTGGGCCTCGGCCGCCTTGGCGTTCTCGCGCTCGAAGATGGCGTGCACGCGGCTTCGCACCGCGCGGTCGTCGATCAGCAGGAAGTCCCAGGGCTGCATGAAGCCCACCGAGGGCGCGTGGTGAGCGGCCTCGAGCAGCCGCGCCAGCACCACGGGCGGAATCGGGTCCGGGCGGAACTGGGCGCGCACGTCGCGGCGCTCGAAGATGGCCCGGTAGAGGCCCTCGCGCTGCGCCTCGGAGAATGCGTGATCGGGTCGCCCGGTCGGGTCTGCCATGCGGTGGTCTCCTGGAAATCGTGGTGGTGGGATAGCACGAACCTCGGCGAATGATGAGCTTTCCCGGCGCCAAGCCGGCACGAGGGCGCTGTGAACCCATCCCTGGGCGCTAACTTTTGCCCAGCGGCGGAATCCGCCTCACCCCTGGCAAAAACCCCTCGCGCCGTCTCGTCCCCGGCGCTCATCAGGCGACAACAGAGCCGAGACGACTACAGCTCGACGCCTTTTTGCGCCTTGATCCCCTGATCCTTGAAGGCATGCTTGACCACCTTCATCTCGGTCACGGTGTCGGCCAGCTCGATCAGCGCCTCGGGGGCGTGACGGCCGGTGACCACCGCATGCTGCATGGCCGGGCGGCCCTGGAGGTCGTCGAGCACCCGGTCGAGCTCCAGGTAGCCGTGGCGCAGGGCGATATTGAGCTCGTCGAACAGCACCAGGGCATAGTCCGGGTCGGCCAGCATGCGACTGGCCTCGGCCCAGGCCGCCTCGGCGGCACGCACGTCGCGCCCGCGATCCTGGGTATCCCAGGTATAGCCCTCGCCCATGACGTGGTAGTCCACGCCCGGCAGCGAGCGATAGAAGGCCTCCTCGCCGGTCTGGAACTTGCCCTTGATGAACTGCACCACGCCGACCTTCATGCCGTGGCCCAGGGCGCGGGCGACCATGCCGAAGCCGGAGCTGCTCTTGCCCTTGCCGGGGCCGGTGAGCACCAGCAGCACGCCCTGCTCCTTGTCGGCGGCGGCAATCCGCTCGTTCATGATCTTCTGCTTGTGGGCCATGCGCACCGCATGGCGCTCGGGGTCGACGTGCTTCATCGAGATCTCCAGCGATCGAGGGAATAACGTGGTGGTTCTCATGCCATACCGGGGACAAGTCGCAGCGGAGCTCCTACGCCAGGGATGGCGTCGGGAGCTACAAGGATGTATTTATCGCGTCTCCGCGCAGGCTTGTCCCCGGTATCCATCATTCGAGCAGCGGCTGACGCGCCAGCAGATAGATATCCATGATCCAGCCATGGCGCTCACGCAGCGCGGCGCGGCGCTCGACGATGGCGGGGCCGACCTCGGCCAGCGGGCCGTCGATCAGGCACTGCTTGTCCATGCCGAGATAGGCGCCCCACCAGATATGCAGGCCCTCCGGGGCCAGCGACTGGAAGGCGCCGCCGGCGTCCAGCATCACCGCCACGCTGGCGGCGTCGCCGGGCCAGCCGCGCTCGCGCAGGCGCCGCCCGGTGGTGATCTGCACCGGCTCGGCCAGGGCATTCAAGGGGATGCGATGCTCGGCGGTCAGCACCTGCAGGCTGGTGATGCCCGACACCACCTCGACCTCGAGCGCCATGCCGCTTTCGTTCTCTCGCCCTGCCCCCTTGAGGCGCGCGGCGATGCGCAGGCTGCTGTCGTAGAGCGAGGGGTCGCCCCAGATCAGCATCGCGACCCGCCCGCCCCCGGGCAGGTGATGCGTCATCTGCTCGCGCCAGGTCTCGGCGATGGCGGCGTGCCAGTCGTCCACCGCGCCCAGGTAGTCGTCGCGGCCGTCGCGGCGCGGCAGGTCGAACTCCACCATGCGCGATTGTGCGGCCTCGTCGAGCAGGTTGCGGCACAGCAGCCGACGCAGGTCGACTAGGTCCGAACGGGCCTCGCCCTTGCGCGGCAGCAGGATCAGCGCGGCCTCGCGCAGCGCGCGCACGCCGGCCAGGGTCACGTGCTCGGGGTTGCCGGTGCCGATGCCGATCAGCGACAGATGGATCATGCGCCGCCCTCTCGTGCCGCGCGTTCTTCCTCAAAGGCGCCGCCCTCGGCGAAGGGCGAGTCTGCCGACTTCGGCCGGAAGCGGCGGTCGTAGCCGATGGCGTAGAGGCAGCTGTCATCGAAGTTATCGCTTGCCAGCGCCGGGCCGACCAGGATCAGGGCGGTGCGGTTCATGGCCGGATCGAGGCGCGAAGCGATGGTGTCGAGCCGCCCGCGGATCACCTTCTGGTCGGGCCAGCTGGCGCGCCAGACGATGGCCACCGGGCAGTCGTCGCCGTAGCGGGGTGCGAGCTCCGCCACCACCTGCTCCAGGTTATGGATGGACAGGTGGATCGCCAGCGTCGTGCCGGTGCGGGCGAAGTTGGCCAGGGTCTCGCCGTCCGGCATGGCGCTGGCGCGACCCGGGGTGCGAGTCAGCACCACCGACTGCGCCACGCCCGGCAGCGTCAGCTCCTGGCCGAGGGTGGCGGCGGCCGCGGCGAAGGCCGGCACCCCGGGCGTGATGGCGTAGGGAATGTCCAGCGCGCGCAGCCGGCGCAGCTGCTCGCCCATGGCCGACCACACCGACAGGTCGCCGGAGTGCAGCCGGGCCACGTCCTGCCCCGCCGCGTGGGCCGCGGCGATCTCATCGATGATCTCGTCGAGGGACAGCGGCGCGGTATTGATGATCCGGGCGTCCGCCGGGCAGTGGTCGAGGATCGCCTCGGGCACCAGCGAGCCGGCGTAGAGGCACACCGGACTGGCGGCGATCAGGTCGCGCCCGCGCAGGGTCAAGAGGTCCGGCGCGCCGGGGCCGGCACCGATGAAGTGAACGGTCATGCAATATCTCCTGCCGGGGTGTCGGTTGTCATCGCGGCGATGGCCATCGCCGCGGTGGCGCGGCGGTCCGCGGAAACCCGCCGCGGGCCGAGCAGCTCGCCGCTCGGGCCCGCCGCCAGTATCGCCACGGCCTCGGCGACGCTGCCGGTGCCTCGGGCCCGGCGGCTGCGCGGGGAATGCGTCAGCGTCTCGGCCGAGGCCAGCGTCTCATCGGGCACGGCGAGCGTCTCGAGGCCCCGCGCCTCGCCCAGGGCCTGCACCGTCGGCCGCATGCTGTCGGCCGCCGCCAGCCGGTCGGCCGGGCCATGGCACGCCTCAAGCCGCTCCAGCGCCTCGGTGAGTGAGGCGAGCGTGGCCGAGCGGCGAAAGCCGAAGCCCGCGATTCTCATCGCTTTGCTCTCTATGGCGCCTTCCATGGCGGCCTGCCCCGCGCCGTTCCTCTCACCGCTCATTTCACGACTCGCCACTGCACGATGGGATAGGCGGCCTTCCAGCCGCGGCGTCTGCCGAGGGCGGTCGCCGCCGACAGCTCCAGGCGCACCAGCTCGCCGCCGAGTTCGCGCTGCCGCTGGGCCAGCAGCGCCTCGGATTCGAGCGTCACCGCGTTGGCCACCAGCCGCGTGCCCGCCGGCAGGCGAGGCCACAGCGCGTCGAGCAGCGCTTCGCAGAGCCCACCGCCGATGAAGACCGCATCCGGCGGCGGCGCGTCGGCGAGCTCATTCGCCAGCAGCGCCGCGGCGTCGCCCTCGACCACCTCCAGCCAGTCGACGCCGAGTTCCCGGGCGTTGCGGCGGGCGCGCTCGGCCCGCTCGGGGTCGCGTTCGAGGCCCAGGGCGCGGTTGTCCGGATGGGCCAGCAGCCACTCGATGGCCACCGAGCCGGAGCCGGTGCCGATGTCCCACAGCCGCTCGCCCGGCATCGGGGCCAGGGCGGCCAGCGTGGCGGCGCGCACCGCCGGCTTGGTGATCTGGCCATCGTGGGCGAACCAGCCATCCGGCCGCCCCGGCGTCAGCGGCAGCGCCGGCCCGTCACCCGCGACCTCGAGACCCACCGCCACCGGATGGGCGACGTCGCCCGGCAGCTCTGCATCGGCACGCGCGCAGCGCACGCGCTCTTCATCGCCGCCCAGGGCCTCCAGCACGTGAAGCTGGCTGGCACCGAAGCCGACGCGCCCCAGCCAGTCGGCCAGCGCCGCCACCGCCGCACCATCGCGCAGCAGCACCAGCAGCCGGCGGCCGCTATGCAGGTGCGGACGCAGCCGCGTCAGCGGCCGGGCGTGCAGGCCGAGGCAGGTCACGCCCTCCAGCGACCAGCCGAGCCGCGAGGCCGCCAGGCTGAAGGTCGAGGGCGACGGCAGCGAGCGCCACTCGCCCGGCGCGAGATGCCGCGCCAGGGTGGCGCCGGCGCCGAACCAGAAGGGATCGCCGGAGGCCAGCATCACCGTGCGCCGGCCGCGCTCGGCCAGCAGTTCGGGAATGCCGTCGGCGAAGGGCACCGGCCACTCGCGCACCTCGGCGGCGAGCGGCGGCAGCAGGCGCAGATGGCGCCGGGCGCCGAACAGCACCTCGGCGGCCTGAAGCGCCTCGCGGCTTGCCGGCGTGAGTCCGGCCGTGCCACTCTCGCCCCAGCCCACCACCGTCAGCCAGGGAGCGTCGTCCGCGTCAGTCATCATGAAGGTCCTGATCCTGGGAGGTACCACCGAGGCCAGCGCCCTGGCCCGCGCGCTCGCCGAGCGCGAGATCCCCGCGCTGTTCAGCTACGCCGGCCGCGTCGCCTCGCCGAAACCCCAGCCGCTGCCGACCCGGGTCGGCGGCTTCGGCGGCGCGGACGGGCTGGCCGACTTCCTCGCGACGCAGCGCATCACCCACCTGGTCGATGCCACCCATCCCTTCGCCGAGCAGATGAGCCGCCATGCCGTCGCCGCGGCCGAGCGAACGGGCACCGCGCTGATCGCCCTGACCCGGCCGCCGTGGGAGCCGCAGGAAAGTGACCGCTGGCAGCGCGTCGCGAGCATCGAGGCGGCGGTGGCGGCGCTCGCCGGCCCGCCCGAGCGGGTGCTGCTGGCGATCGGCCGCATGCACCTGGCGGCCTTCGCCGCCCGGCCCGAGCACCACTACGTGCTGCGGCTGGTCGACCTGCCCGAGGAGTCGCCGCCGCTGCCCCGCCATACCCTGACCGTCGACCGCGGCCCCTTCACCCGGGAGGGCGACCTGGCCCTGATGCGCGAGCACGGCATCGAGCGCCTGGTGTGCAAGAACGCCGGCGGCGCGGGGGCGGCGGCCAAGCTCGAGGCCGCCCGCGCGCTTCAGCTGCCGGTGATCATGATCGACCGCCCGGCGCTGCCGCCCCGCCGCGAGGCCCATGGCCCCGATGCGGTGCTGGACTGGCTGGGTCATCGATCCGCCTCGGCGGACGGCACCGACCGCGGCGTATAGACCCACTCGCCCGCCTCGTCGCTGGCGGCCGGAATGCGCCGCGTCAGGCTCGAGCCCACCATCACCAGGGTGCGCATGTCGGCCATCTCGGGGGTCGCCTCGCCGAGGGTGACGACCCGCAGGCGCTCCTCGGGCGTGGAGACCGCGCGGGCGAACATGATCGGGCGCGCGTCGCCGCAGGCCTCGCGCAGCACGCCCAGGGCGCGGGCGAAGCCCTCCGGCCGCGAGCGGGAGCGGGGGTTGTAGAAGGCCATGGCGAAGTCGGCCTCGGCGGCCAGCCGCAGGCGCTTCTCGATCAGCGCCCAGGGCTTGAGGTTGTCGGAGAGGTTGAGGCAGCAGAAGTCGTGGCCCAGCGGCGCGCCGAGGCGCGCGCTGGCGGCGAGCATCGCCGAGACCCCCGGCAGCACCTGGATGTCCAGCGCCCGCCAGGCCGGCTGGCCCGCCTCCAGCGCCTCGAACACCGCCGCGCCCATGGCGAACACGCCGGGGTCGCCCGAGGACACGACCGCCACCCGGCGGCCATCGGCCGCCATCTCGAGGGCCTGCTCGGCGCGGCGGATCTCCTCGCGGTTGTCCGAACCGTGGCGGGTCAGCCCCGGGCGCGGCGCGACCCGCTCGACGTAGGGCACGTAGCCCACCACGTCGGTGGCCTCGGCAAGCGCGCCCGACGCCTCAGGGGTGATCAGCGACTCATTGCCTGGGCCGAGGCCGACGATCTTAAGCCAACCCGCTTCGCTCATGGCCGCCTCCCGTTGCCGTGGATCACCAGAATCGAGAAATAGGGCACGCTCTCGCCGACCTCGGCCAGCGGCACCACCCGCTGCCGGCCCATGGAGGCGTACTCGATCAGCCAGGCCTCATCTTCGCGGCCGGCGCTTGTCAGCGCACGGCGCAACTTGTCGAGGTGGCGGCCGATCTTCATCACCACCAGGGCGTCGGTGCGCGCGATGCGCTCGGCCAGCCGCTCCTCGGGCTGGGTCGCGGTCAGCACCGTCAGCACGTCGTCGCCCCAGGTGATGGGCCGGCCCGTGGCCGTCCAGGCGGCGGACATGCCGGTGATGCCGGGCACCACCTCCACCGGCACGCGATCCAGCAGCCGCGTGTAGAGGTGCATGAAGGAGCCATAGAAGAAGGGGTCGCCCTCGCACAGCACCGCCACGTCGTGGCCCGCCCCGGCGATCTCGGCGAGCTGGGCCACCTGACGTTCGTAGAAGGCCGCCAGCCACGCGTTGTAGCGCGGATCGTCGAAGGGAATCTCGGTGGTGACCGGATACTCCATGGCAAGCTCCACGGCGCCGGGCGCCAGCATGCCCTCGACGATGGTGCGGGCGTGGCCGGTGCGGCCCTTCTTGCGGAAGTAGGCGACGTGGCTGGCGCCGCGGATCAGCCGGTCGGCGCGCACGCTCATCAGGTCCTGGCTGCCGGGGCCGAGGCCGATGCCGTGAATCGTGCCGGGGGGCGTGCTGGAAGGCGTTTCTGGCATCGTCATTCGCTGCGATCCGCCATGGCGTTGATGGCGGCCACCGTCACCGCGCTGCCGCCGAGCCGGCCCTCGACGATGGCGCAGGGCGCCGCCCCGCTCTCCCACAGCGCCTGCTTGGACTCCGCCGCGCCGACGAAGCCCACCGGGCAGCCGACGATCGCCGCCGGGCGCGGGCAGTCCGGGTCCTCGAGCATGTTGAGCAGGTGGAACAGCGCGGTCGGGGCGTTGCCGATCGCCACCACCGCGCCCTCGAGCCGGGGCCGCCACAGCTCCAGCGCCGCCGCCGAGCGGGTGTTGCCCATCTCGCGCGCCAGCCCCGGTACCCGCTCGTCGTGCAGGGTGCAGATCACGGCGTTGTCCGCCGGCAGGCGCTTGCGGGTGATGCCCTCGGCGACCATGCGTGCGTCGCACAGGATCGGCGCGCCGCCCTCCAGCGCCGCCCGGGCCTCGTTCACGGCGTCGTCGCGGAAGTGGACATGCGGCGCCAGCGCCACCAGGCCGGCGGCGTGGATCATGCGCACGGCGACCGGCTCCTCCTCGGACGAGAAGCGTGAAAGCTCGGCCTCGCGCCGTATGATGGCGAAGGACTCCCGGTAGATCGCCGGTCCGTCGGTTTCATAGACGTAAGGCATCGCGTGTCTCCCAATATTCGATAGCGTCGGATTCGCCGAGGCCGGTCGCGACCGGCGTGTCATCGGCGCGTCCGCCCAGAATCAGGTCATAGCGGCCGTCGCGCCCCGTCAGGCAGACCTCGGCCGGGCCGCTGCGGGCGCAGCCCTTGGCGCAGCCGGAAACATGCAGCCGGCCCGCGGCCGATTCGCCCGGGCCCTCGCTTCGCCGCTCGGCCAGCGACTGAGCCAGGCCGTGAGTCGCCACGCTGGCCTGGGCACAGAACGGCGCGCCGGGACAGGCGTCCATGGCCAGGCGCGGGTCGCGCGCGTCATGGATCAGCCCGTCGTCCGGCGCGCCGTCTTTCATGTTCGAATTCGCGCCCTCGCCTTCCAGCAGCAGGCGCCGCCAGGGCGTCACGCGCACGCCGGTGATAGCCTCGTCGCACATGGCAGCGCGCAGCGACGCGGCCGTGGCTCGGCCGAAGGGCAGCCCCACCACCCGGCCGGCGGGATGCGGCCCCGGCGTCAGGCCCGAGGCGGCGTCGGACGCTTGCGGCGCGGCAGCTGGCTCGGTATCGGCGGCCGCCCAGCCCGGCAGCGGCGCGGTGAGGCGGCGCATACGCCCGGCCGCGAGGCCGCCCGCGTCGACGAACCAGTGCGCCAGCCGCGTCATCAGTTCGACCGCGGCCTCGACGTCGGCGACGGGCGTGCCCCACTCGCGCCCGTCGGCCCGCACCAGCAGGCCGCCCTCGCGCGAGCGCTCCAGGCGCAGGTCGGCGGGCACGTCGCGCAGCACCGGGGCCGGGCCGGCGTCCAGCGCCAGGCCCCACTTGTCCGGCAGCGCCGGCCAGTCGGCCAGTCGGCGCTCCAGCAGGCGCGCCGCCTCGTGCGTCGCGTCGCCCTCTCGCCAGTCCGGGGCCAGCAGCAGCGCCGGGCGGCGCTCGCCCTCGGCGTCCGGGGCCGCCAGGCCGTGCTCGACCAGAAACGCCATCAGCTCGGGCCAGCCGGCCTCGCTCACGCCGCGCAGCTGCAGGTTGGCGCGGCGGGTCTGCTCGATCAGGCCGTTGCCCCAGGTCTCGGCGGCCTCGCACAGCGACAGCATCCGGGCCCGGGTGAGCCGGCCCAGCGGCGGGCGCACCCGCACCAGCAGCCCGTCGCCGGTGGCCATGGGCCGCCAGGCGCCGGGGCACCAGCCGCGAACCCGTGGCGAGGCGCTCGAGCGCTTCTCCTTCACGCCCTGTTCTTTCAAGACATCCCCTCCCGTCGCTCGTCGAACTCGAGCAGCAGGTCCTGCAGGGCCTCGGCGCGCTCGCCGGCGTCCTCCCACAGGCCGCGCTGGACGGCCTCGAGCAGCCGCTCGGCCATTTCCTCGAGTGCGGCGGCGTTGTGCTCGCGCAGGAAGCGCTGGTTGGCGTCGTCGAACACCAGGGCATCGCTCACCTGGGCGTACTGGTGGTCGGGCACCAGGTCGGTGGTGGCGTCATAGGCGAACAGGGTGTCCACGGTGGCGGCCATCTCGAAGGCGCCCTTGTAGCCGTGCTCGCGCATGGCCTCGATCCACTTGGGATTGAGCACCCGGGAGCGCAACACCCGGGTGATCTCCTCCTGCAGGGTGCGGATGCGCGGCCGCGCCGGGTTGGCATGGTCGGCGTGGTAGACGGCCGGCGCCTCGCCGCCGAGGGCGCGGCCGGCGTTGGCCATGCCGCCCTGGAAGGCGTAGTAGGTGCTGGAATCGAGGATGTCGTGCTCGCGGTTGTCCTGGTTGTGCAGCACCGCCTGCAGCCCCTCGAGCCGATGCGCGAAGGCACGGCGCGCCCCGGCGCCGGACTCGGGGAACTGGCCGTAGGCGTAGGCGCCGGCCGCGACATAGGCCTCGGCCAACTCGTCGGCATCGTCCCAGGCGCGCGTGTCGACCAGCCGATCCAGGCCGGTGCCGTACTCGCCGGGCCGGCTGCCGAACACCCGGAAGCCCGCCTCCTGCTCGGCCGCCTCGGGCGAGAGCCCGGCGGCCTCCAGCTCGCCGCGGCGCGCCTCGACCGCGGCACGGATGGTGTTGCTAGTGCCCGGCTCGTGGTAGTCGGCCACCGCCCGCACCGCGGCGTCGAACAGTTTGATGACGTGGGGGAAGGCGTCGCGGAAGAAGCCGGACACCCGCAGGGTGACGTCCACCCGCGGCCGGCCCAGCAGCATGCTGGGAATGACCTCCACGTCGACCACCCGCTGCGAGCCCAGCGACCAGATCGGCCGCACGCCCATCAGCGCCAGGGCCTGGGCGATGTCGTCGCCGCCGGTGCGCATGGTGGCCGTGCCCCAGATCGACAGGCCCAGCCGACGCGGATAGTCGCCATGGTCCTGCAGGTAGCGCTCGACAAATGCCTGGGCCGAGGACTCGCCCAGCGACCAGGCGGCGGGCGACGGCACGGCGCGATTGTCGACGCTGAAGAAGTTGCGCCCGGTGGGCAGCACGTCGAGCCGGCCGCGGCTGGGCGCCCCGCTCGGCCCCGGCGGCACGGCCAGGCCGTCGAGCCCGTCGATCAGCGCGCCGATCTCGCGCTCGGCACCGTGGCGCATGGCGGCCCAGAGGCCGTCGCGGGCGTGGCGACACAGCGCCGCGGTGGCCGGCCAGTCGCGGGCCAGCGCCTCGAGGTCGCCGTCTTCCAGCACATGGCCTTCGACCAGCCGCTCGGCCAGGCGCTCGAGGCGTTCGCGGGTGTCGGCGGCGCTGCGCCAGGGGGCGTCAGCCAGTTCGTCCGGTTCGCTCAAGGCCGCCGGCCTCGGCCCCCGCCAGGGCTCGGCGCCGGCGGCCAGCGGATCGAAGAGAGTGCCCGCTTCGCCCGTGACACCCGGCTCAAGCAGGCCCAGGTCGTCGGCCAGGGCGTGCAGCAGGCCCTGGCGTTCGGGGCCCTCGCCCCGCGGCAGCCGCAGGATGGCGACCAGGGTCGCGGCCCGCTTTTCCGCCGGCGGCAGGGTGCCGAGCACGTGCAGGCCGTGGCGGATCTGGGCTTCCTTGATATCGCAGAGGAAGGTGTCGAGCTCGTTCAGCAGGCGCTCGTCGGCGCCCTGACAGGCCTCATCCCCTTCGCTCGCCGACGGCTTCAGCTCGGCGTCGATGCCGGTGCCCTTCAGGTGCTCGAGGATGCGCTCGCGCAGCAGCGCCTCGCGGCGCGGGTCCATGCCCAGCGCCTGGTAGTACTCGTCGGTCAGCGACTCGAGCTCGGCCAGCTCGCCGTAGAGCTCGGCCCGGGCCAGCGGCGGCATCAGGTGATCGATGATCACCGCCTGGCTGCGGCGCTTGGCCTGGGCGCCCTCGCCCGGGTCGTTGACGATGAAGGGATAGAAATGCGGCAGCGGCCCCAGCGCCACGTCCGGCCAGCACTCGGCCGAGAGCGCCGTGCTCTTGCCGGGCAGCCACTCCAGGTTGCCGTGCTTGCCGACGTGGATCACCGCGTCCACCCGGTAGTGCTCGCGCAGCCACAGGTAGAAGGCCAGGTAGCTGTGGGGCGGCACCAGCTCGGTGTCGTGGTAGCTCTTGATCGGGTCTGAGTCCGGCCCCGTGTCGATGTCGCGAGCCGGCTGGATGCCGACGAAGGTCTCGCCGAGGCGGATGCCGGCGATCAGGAGCCGACCCTGGCGGTGCTTGGGGTCGTCCTCGGGGGCGCCCCAGCGCCGCCAGACCGCCTCCTGCAGGGCCTCCGGCAGGGTGCGGAACCAGGCCAGGTAGTCGTCGACGCCGAGGCTCTGCCAGCTGCCGCGCCAGGCAAGCGACTGCGGATCGTTGGTCACGCTGCCCTGCAGGCGCCGGATCAGCGCGTCGCCGTCCGCGGGCAGGTCCGCCAGCGGATAGCCGGCCTCCTCCAGCGCACGCAGCAGGTTGACGGCGGACGCCGGGGTGTCGAGGCCGACGCCGTTGCCGATGCGGCCGTCCCGGGTGGGATAGTTGGCCAGCACCAGCGCCAGGCGCTTGTCGGCGTTGGCGGTGTGGCGCAGCCGCGCGTAGCGCCGGGCCAATGCGGCGACGAAGGCGGCGCGCTCGGGATGCGGCGCATGGCGGGTCACCGACAGCTGGCAGCGCTCGCTGTAATGGGCCTCGGCCTTGAAGCCCACCGCCCGGGTGATGACGCGCCCGTCCATCTCCGGCAGCACCACCTGCATGGCCACGTCGCGGCTGTGCAGGCCGGCGGCCTTGTCGCGCCAGTCATCCTCGGGGCTGCTGGCCAGTATCGCCTGCAGCACCACCGGCCGGCCGGCGAACAGGCCCGCCGCCTCATCCTCGTCTTCACCGAACGCGCCGGCGTCGATGCCGCCCTGGTCGGGCTCGCGGTTGACCGAGAAGCCGGTGGTGTTGACCACCAGGCCAGCACCGGTGCGCTCGATCAGGTGATCGACGAAGGCGACGCAGGCGTCTTCCTTCAGCGAGGCCACCGCCACCGCCAGCGGCGCCAGGCCCTCGGCCTCGAGCGCCGCGATCAGGCCGTCTAGCACCGCGGTATTCGCCCCCTGCAGGTGGCTGCGGTAGAACAGCAGCAGGCAGACGGGGCGCGCGGGATCGCGCTGCGCCTCCCAGTCCGAAAGCGACGCTTCCCATCCGGCGCTCGGCGCGGTATCGGGCGCCTGAGAGAGCGCGGATTCGGGCGCCTGAGAGAGCGCGGATTCGGGCGCCTGAGAAAGCGCGGATTCGGGCGCCTGAGAGAGATAGACTAAAGCCGGGGGAATCGCCCGCGGTTCGCGCCAGTCGAGCGGCGCCGCGCTCTGTTCCAGGCCCAGATATTCCGCGCCGACGAAGCGCAGCAGCTGCTCGGCGTTGTCGGCACCGCCCTCGCGCAGGTAGCGCCATACCCGACGGGCCGACTCGACCGGCACGCTGGAGGCCTCCAGCAGGGCATCGTCGGGAGCGTCGCAGCCCGGCACCAGGATCAGCCGCCGCGTCGGGTCCGCCGCCGCCCAGGCCCGCAGGCGATCGACGCCGTACTGCCAGTAGGCGCTGCCGCCGAGCAGCGAGACGATCGCCAGCCGCGCGTGCTCCAGCACCCGATCCTCGTAGAGGTCATAGGCGGCGGGCTTGACCAGGTTCATCCAGTTGGCGAGGCGCACCGAGGGATAGGCGTCGCCCAGCCGCTCGGCCGCCTGGGCCAGCGCCGACAGGCTGCTGTCGGCGGCCGACAGGATCACGACCTCGGCGGGCGTCTGCTGCAGGTCGACGATGCCCTCGTCGTCGACGAAGCCTCCCGGCTTGGCGGCGAACAGGTGCATCAGGCGGGCGTCGCGCTCTCGGCACCGGCCAGCGCCGCCTCCAGCACCTCGCGATCCAGGTGCCGGCCGATGATGACCAGCTCGGTGTGACGCGGCTCGCCTGGCGCCCATAGCCGGTCGAAGTAGCCGTCCAGCCGCTCGCCCACGGCCTGGATGACCCGGCGCATGGGCTTGCCGGGAATCGCCGCGAAGCCCTTGGCGCGATAGATCTCGTGTTCTTTCAGCAGCGCGGCCAGGCGCGCCTCCAGCGCCTCGGCGTCGACCTCGCCCAGGCGGATCACCAGGCCGTCGAAGTGGTCGTGGGCGTGGTCGTGATGGGCGCCCTCGGCGTGGTGGCGGTCGTGATGGTTGTCGATGCGGTCGATGCCCTCCTCGCTCGCGGCGCCGATCCCCATCAGGGCCTCCAGGCGGGCCGGATCGTCGGTCAGGCTCGGATCGATATAGAGCGTCTTCACGGACCCGGGGACCCTGTCGGCCACCAGCGCCTCGACCCGCGCGCGCTCGTCCTCGGCGAGCAGGTCGCTCTTGCTGACCAGCACCAGGTCGGCGGCGCTGAGCTGGTCGTCCAGCAGCTCGCGCAGGCTGGGGTCGTGATCCAGGCTGTCGTCGGCGCGACGCTGGGCCTCGACCCGCTCGACGTCGCTGGCGTAGCGCCCGGCGGCCACCGCCGGGCCGTCGACCACGGTGATGATAGCGTCGACGGTGCAGTGCTGGCGCACCTCCGGCCAGTTGAAGGCCTGCACCAGCGGCTTGGGCAGCGCCAGGCCGCTGGTCTCGATCAGGATGTGGTCGATGTCGTCGCGGCGGGCCACCAGCTTCTTCATCACCGGCAGGAACTCTTCCTCCACCGTGCAGCAGATGCAGCCGTTGGCCAGCTCGAAGATGCTGCCGTCCTCGTCGAGCGCCTGGGCGCCGTCCTCCTCACAGCCGATGGCGCAGCCGCGCAGCAGGCTGGAGTCGATGTCCTGCTCGCCGAACTCGTTGACGATCACGGCGATGCGCTTGCCGGTGATGCGGCGCAGGATGCCGGCCAGCAGCGTGGTCTTGCCGCTGCCGAGGAAGCCGGTCACCACCGTGGCGGGAATCTTGTCGAGTTTCATGCGTGGCATTCCTTGGTCGAATCATCAGCGTTCGCGGCCACGCCGAACAGGCGGGCCACGGCGGCGGGGTTGTCGGGGAAGAACAGGTGCAGGTAGGACGCGGTCAGGCCTCGCGCGCGATAGATCGCCTCGCCGGGCGCGGGATGGCGCTGACGGCGACCAAAGGCGATGGGCTCGGGCGTGCCGCTGGCCTGGGAGCGATGATGGGCATGGCCGCGCACCGGGCCCTCGGGCAGCTCGGCGGTCTGCATGCCCTGGCAGCCTCGGCGCCCGCGCATGGCGCCGGCGCCGGGCAGCAGGCCCAGCATGGCGTGGGTCTCGCCGTCCTGGTCGGTCAGGGTCTCCAGGCAGTAGAGCAGCCCGCCGCACTCGGCGAGGATCGGCAGATCGTCCTCGAAGGCTCGCCGGAGGTCGTCGCGCAGCGCGGCGTTGGCGGCCAGGCCTTCGGCGTGAAGCTCCGGGTAGCCACCCGGCAGCCACAGGGCGTCGCAGGCCGGCAGGCTCGTATCGGCCAGTGGAGAAAAGACACGCAGCGTCGCGCCCATGCGTTCGAGCAGGTCCAGGTTGGCCTGGTAGACGAAGCTGAAGGCGGCGTCGCGCGCCACCGCAATGGTGCGCCCGGCGAGCCAGGCCGGCGGCGCGGAGGCATCAATGGGCGCGGGCATGAAGGCCACCGGCGGCAGCGCCAGCAGGGACTCGGCCAGGCCCTCGGCGGCGAGCGCCTCGGCGCCGGCGTCGAAGCGCGTCTCCAGGTCGTCGCGGATCTCCTCGGCCTGGACCAGCCCCAGGTGGCGCTCGGGCAGCGCCAGGGCCGGGTCACGGGGCATCGCCGCCAGCAGCGGCACGCTCGCCGGCAGCGCGCCCTCGATCAGCTCGCGATGGCGGGCCGAACCGCAGGCGTTGGCGATCAGCCCGGCGATGCGCACGTCGTCGCGGAAGCCGGCCAGCCCGGCCACCAGCGCCGCCGCGGTCTGGGCCATACCCTTGACGTCCATCACGATCACCATCGGCAGGCCGAACAGCGCGGCCAGATCGGCGCTGGAGGGCTCGCCGTCGAACAGGCCCATGGCGCCTTCGACCAGGATCAGGTCGGCCTCCCGGGCGGCCTCGAACAGCCGCTGGCGGCAGTAGGCCTCGCCGGCCATCCACAGGTCGAGCGGGTCCACCGGCTGGCCGGAGGCCTGGGCCAGCACCCGCGGGTCCAGGTAGTCCGGGCCGGTCTTGAACACCCGCACCACCCTGCCCTGGCGGCGCAGCATCCGCGCCAGCGCCGCGGTCACGGTGGTCTTGCCCTGGCCCGAGGCCGGCGCGGCGACGAACACCGCCGGGCAGCTCACGGCGTCGTGCTCGTGCATCGCGTTTGCTTCCTTGACATTCATGTCGATGCCCCCGCCTCCAGGCCGGCCAGCGGCCGGTAATCGGCGCCCAGCGCCCGGGCGATGTCGCGGCCGCGGCCGCGCTTCACGGCGGTGGATTCGGTGTCGACGACCACGCAGTCGCCGAGCGGCGGCAGGCCGCCGAGCGGCTGGCGGGTGCGGCCGTCGGTGATCAGGTAGGTGCGCACCTGCAGGCCCGCGTCCTGGCGGCGCCAGCGGCGCACCAGCCGGGCGGCGTGGCCCACGGCCTCGCGCAGCGGCGTGCCGCCGCCGCCGGGCACGGCGTCGAGCCGCTCGAGCAGGTCCCTGGGCGCGCGACGCTTGGGCTGTAGGGTCTCGATGCCGTCGTTGCCGAAGCCCAGCACCGCGATCTGCTCGCGGGCGGCGTAGGCCCGGCGCGCCAGGACATCGACCGCGCCCTTGGCCCGGCCCAGCAGGCGCCGGCCGAGGGTCGAGGCGGAGGTGTCCAGCAGCACCAGGTGCAGCATCGGCTGGCCGGAGCGCGGGCGGCGATAGCACAGGCGGCGCCAGGGCCGACGGCCGCGGTGTTCGACCAGGGTGGCGAACCAGTCCGGGCGCGGCGCGGGATCGCCAGGCTCGGCCTGGCGACGATCCCGGCGGCGGCCCACCTGGCGGCCGGGACGGCGGCTCGACGCGGCGAGCGACGACGGCGTCCCGCCGGCCTTGGGAGTGGGCGTCGACTCGGGCAGCGACGGCATCGGCGTCGCGACGCTCGGCTGCGCCATCGGCGGCATGGCACCCCACTGGCCCTGCGGCTGTGAATCGGCCCCGGGGGCCTGGGCGCCATCGGAGGCCGGCCTGCGCGAATCGTCGCCGCTCGCCCCGCCTTGGCTCCGCTCGCCCTCGCCAGCCCCGTTCCCGCCGGCGCCGGAGTCGGAACCGCTGCCGTTGTCGTCGGGGGCGAGGGTGCGGCGGTGGGCCAGCACCCAGGGCTCGACGGCGTCCAGGTCCTCACGCTCGACGCGGGCCGCACCGCGCCAGGCCGCATGGGCCCGGGCGGCGCGGTGCCAGGTGACGTCGGCGCGCAGGCCCTCGACCCCGGCGGCCTGGCTGCGCTCGGCGATGCGCTCGTAGGCGTCATCGTCGGCGACGATCTCGGGAAGGCGGTCGCGGGCCTCGGCCAGGCGCCGGGTCAGCGCCGCCTGCTCGGCCTCGTGGGCGTCGACGAAGGTACGCGGGTCGCGGTCGAAGGCCTCGCGCTGGCGCAGGATCGCCACGCGCTCGGCCACGCCGGGGCTCGCCGCCAGCTCGACGCACAGGCCGAAGCGGTCGAGCAGCTGCGGGCGCAGCTCGCCCTCGTCGGGGTTCATGGTACCGATCAGGCTGAAGCGCGCCGGGTGGGCATGGCTCAGGCCGTCGCGCTCGACGCGGTTGACGCCGCTGGCGGCCACGTCGAGCAGCAGGTCGACCAACGCATCCGGCAGCAGATTGACCTCATCGACGTACAGCAGGCCGCCGTGGGCGCGGGCCAGCAGGCCCTCCTGGAAGCGCGCCTCGCCGTCGGCGAGCACCCGCTGCAGGTCCAGGCTGCCGGTCAGCCGCTCCTCGCTGGCGCCCAGCGGCAGGGTCACCAGCGACGGCCGGCGGCCCTCGGCGTCGTGGGGCAGAATTTCCGCCAGCGCCCGGGCCAGGGTCGACTTGGCGCTGCCCTTGGGACCGCTGATCAGCACGCCGCCGAGGCGCGGATCGATGACGCTGAGCAGCAGCGCGGTCTTGAGCGCCGGCTGGCCGACGACGGCGACGAAGGGAAATTCGGCAACGGCGGTCATGGCGTCACGGCCGGGATAAGGCAGACGGACGCGGGACACGCATCTCGGCGGAGGCTCCGCCGGGAGGGGGAATCGACGAACACGGGCATGTTGATCCTCTCGGTGCCCACCGCACCGGCATGGAATGACTCGACGCGACAGGCCGGTCTCCGGGCTCAGAAGGGGCACTCGCCGGGGCATGGCCGTGGGCGTCGTGCCTTGACCCGCACCTTCCCGGCATGTCGCCAGTGGTCGTCGCGGATCGCGCTTCTTTACCGTTGCGGGGGCAGCGCTGGGATCGGCCGTGGCCTCACCAGACTTCCCGATTATCCCCTGGACCTCAGGGGCACCTGTCTTCGAACAAGTATCGTAATGGACCGGACCTGTCCCGCGCAATCGACCACGCACTCGCCCCGCGGCGGCGATCAAAGCCCTTGCCGATCAATTTTGTTATGTTATAACATAACTTAATATTTTCGCAAAAAAGCCTCGCGCACGCATCGTCGACCTCTCGTTGTTGCGGGCATGGACACGGGCGTCGATAGGAGTGGAAAACGCCTCGAAAGTCGTGGCAATCTCCCGTCGCCGGCAGCCTCTTTCCCTCCCCCACCTGGACACCGACGCATGACTCTCGCTCGCAGACTACTCGCAGTGCTCTCGCTCATTCCGGCGTCATCTGCCATGGCGGAGGCGACGCCTTATCCGCTGACGATGATGAATTGCGGCCGAGAAATTCACGTCGATGAGGTGCCGGATCGCACCGTCAGCGTCGGTCAGTCGGCGACCGAAATCCTCTATGCGCTTGGGCTCGACGATCGCGTCGTCGGCACCTCGGTCTGGTTCACGCCGGTGCTGCCGGAATTCCGCGAAGCCAATGCCGATATCGAGCGCATCGCCGACAATGACCCGAGCTTCGAAGCGGTCGTGAACAAGCGGCCGGACCTTGTCGCGGCCCAGTACGAATGGCACGTCGGTCCCACCGGTAGCGTGTCGACCCGCGATCAGTTCCAGGATCTCGGCATCGACACCTACATCCTGCCCGCCGACTGCGATACCAAGGACAATGCCACCGGGGGAGACGGCACCCGTACCGCCGCCTTCTCCACCGGTTCGGTCTACAAGGGCATCCGGGAACTGGCCACCATTTTCGACGTCGATGATGCCGGCGACGAGCTGATCGACGAGCTGAAAGAGCGCGAGGAAAAGGCCATCTCCCGTGCCGAATCGCTGTCGCTCCCCGACGATCTTTCGGCGGTCTTCTGGTTTTCCTCCCCCGACGGTTCATCGGATCCCTTTGTGGCCGGAAGGCTCGGCGCTCCCGGCTACATGATGGACAAGATCGGCATCAGAAATGTCATCCATTCCGACGAGGAATGGCCCACCGTGGGCTGGGAAACGATCGCCCGCGCCGACCCGGACCTCATCGTGATCGCGACCATGGATCGCCGCCGCTATGCGGCGGACAGCGTCGAGGCCAAGCGCGACTTCCTGCACCACGATCCCGTGGCGAGCCGGATGTCGGCGGTGAAAAACGGCCACATCATCGAGATGGATGCCCACGCCATGAGTGCGACGATGCGCACGATCCACGGCCTCGAGTCGCTGGTGGATGCCCTGTCCGGGATGTCCTTCACGCGATGAGTGGCGCCGTTCGACTGTCGCGCCCCTCCATGGCCCGGGTGAGCGTCTCGCGCTCCGCCTGGCACTGGGGCTGGCTGGCACCGCTGCTGCTGTTCGCCGCGGTGATGGCGGGCACCGCCATCGGCGAGACCGCGATTCCGCTCGACACCATCCTCAGGGTGCTGGCCAACCATCTCGGTGGCGCGGCCTTCGCGGTGGATCGCATCGATGCGGGCATCGTCTGGGAATACCGCCTGAGCCGGGCGGTCCTCGCCGCCTGCTGCGGCGCCGGCCTGGCGCTCGCCGGCGTGGTGCTGCAGGCGCTGCTGCGCAACCCCCTGGCCGACCCCTTCCTGATGGGCATCTCCGCCGGCGCCTCCACCGGCGCGGTGTCGGTGGCCATCCTCGGCCTCGGCGCCGGCACCCTGACGCTGTCGCTGGGCGCCTTCGCCGGCGCCGGCCTGGCCTTCGGCCTGGTAGTGGTGCTGGCCCACGCCGCCGGCAGCGGCACCGGCGGCGGCCGTGCGACCCAGTCCGCCGGGGCCATCATCCTCGCCGGCATCGCCGGCTCGCAGCTGTTCAACGCCCTCACCGCGCTGATCATCGCCAAGTCGGCCAGCGCCGAGCAGGCCCGCGGCATCATGTTCTGGCTGATGGGCAACCTCTCCGGCGTGCGCTGGGGCGACGTCGCCCTGGGGCTGCCCGCCGCCCTGGCGGGCCTGGCGATCTGCCTGTGGTACCGTCGCGCCCTGGACGCCTTCACCTTCGGCGCCGACAGCGCCGCCTCGCTGGGTATCCCCGTGCGCCGGGTGCGCGGGGTGCTGATCGCCGCCATGGCGCTGGTCACCGCCGCCATGGTGTCGATGGTCGGCGCCATCGGCTTCGTCGGGCTGGTGATTCCCCATGCCATGCGTTTCCTGGTCGGCAGCCGCCACACCCGGCTGGTGCCCGCCTCGGCGCTGGCCGGGGCGGTCTTCCTGATCGGCGCCGACGTGCTCTCGCGCACCCTGGTGGCCGGCCAGGTGCTGCCGATCGGCGTGGTCACGGCGCTGATCGGCGCCCCGGCCTTCGCCCTGATCCTGATCCGCGGGGCGAAGACGCGATGAGGCTCTGCGCCGAACGCGTCGACTGGCGGGTCCACGGCCGCCGGCTGCTGGACGACGTCAGCCTGACGGTGGAACCGGGCGAGACCTTCGGCCTGGTCGGCCCGAACGGCTCGGGCAAGACCACCCTGCTGCGCGTGCTGGCCGGGCTGCGGCGGCCGAAGATCGGCCGAGCGCTGGCCGACGGCCGACCGATGCACGCCATGAAGCCTCACGAGATCGCCCGCGCCATCGCCTTCGTCGAGCAGCAGGCGGACACCCTCGACCGCCTCGAGGTGCGCGAGGCGGTGGCGCTGGGACGCACCCCCTTCCTGTCGCCGCTGAGCCCCTGGACCGAGGAGGACGACGCCATCGTCGACCGGGCCCTGGCCGAGGTCGGCCTCGAGGCGATGGCCGAGCGCCTGTGGCACACCCTCTCCGGCGGCGAACGCCAGCGCGTGCACATCGCCCGCGCCCTGGCCCAGCGGCCCCGCGCCCTGCTGCTCGACGAGCCGACCAACCACCTGGACATCCGCCACCAGCTGTCGATCCTGCGCCTGGTGCGGCGGCTGCCGATCACCGTGGTGGTCGCCCTGCACGACCTCGACCAGGCCATGGACTGCGACCGCATCGGGGTGATGGACGGCGGCCGACTCGTCGACATCGGCCCGCCCCGGGAGGTGCTGACCCTCGAGCGACTGCGCCGCACCTTCGGCGTGCATGCCGACTTCCTCGACGATCCCGAACAGGGTCGACCGGTGCTGCGCTTCCGCCGCGCCCTGTAGATCGCAACCCTGCCTCGCCACACGACACGGGAGAGCCCCACATGCTCGACAAGAAAGCCAGCCGGCAGATGGAACGCCGCCTGACCCAGGCCCTGACCGACGCCTGCGAGACCGCCAAGCCGCTGCTGCCGGGCTTCGCCTGGCTGACCCATCTGGTGGACTACCGCCGCTTCCCCGACAGCCTGCGGGTGGTCTGGGTGTTCGAGACCCAGGACGACCTGGCCCGCGCGCTCAAGGGCGATGGCCGCCGCCGCATGCGCGAGCTCACCGAGGCCGCCCTGTTCGAGGTGGACGTGGATGTCCGCGACATCGACGCCCATCTGGACGCCGACAGCGAGGAGGAGTGCCGCCGCCTGCACGGCGGCGACTGGGAGCGGCGGCTGGCCGTGCTGGAGCGGCACTGATGGCCAAGCGCATCGAGAGCCCCTGCGTCTCGATCTGCCAGCTGAAGGGCGGGCTGTGCGTGGGCTGCGGCCGCACCACCGAGGAGATCACCCGCTGGCAGTCGATGAAGCGCCCGGAGCGCATGAAGACCAACCAGCTCGCGACGCAGCGGCTGAAGAAGCTGAACAAGGACTGAGTCAGCGGGTCGGCACGAAGACCGGCGCCCCGTCGACCTCGACACACATCAGTTTCTGGTGATAGAGGCTTTCGAGGGCCTCGACCGTCAGCATGGCCTGCGCCTCCCCCCAGCAGGCCTCGCCGTCGGGATAGAGCAGCAGTAGATGGCTGCACCAGCGCGCCGCCAGGTTGAGGTCGTGCAGGCACATCATCACGCCGTGGCCGCGGTCGGCCTGCTCGGCGAGCAGCGCCATCGCCGCCACCTGGTGATGCAGGTCGAGGTGATTGGTGGGCTCGTCGGCGAGCCAGACGTCCGGCGCCTGGGTCAGCACCGTGGCCAGGCTGACCCGCTGACGCTCGCCGCCGGAGAGCGTCGAAAGCTCGCGCTCGGCCAGGTGCGAGAGCTCGAGGCGCTCCAGCGCCGCCGCCGCGCGGGCGTGATCCTCGGGGCCTTCCTGGCGCCAGGGCGAGAGGAACGGATGGCGGCCGATCAGGGCGGTCTCGCGTACCGTGGCCGGAAAGTCGTCGTGGCGTTCCTGGAACACCACGCCCAGCCGCCGCGCCAGCGCGCGGCGCCGCCAGTGCGCGAGCCCGCGCCCGCCGAGGCGCACCTCCCCCGCCCGCGGCGGCCGGAGCCCGGCCAGGGTATGCAGCAGCGTGGTCTTGCCGGCGCCGTTGGGGCCGAGCACGCCCCAGCGCTGGCCGGGTGCGATGGCGAGATCGAGCGCCCGACCGTCCGGCCGCCCCGGCACGTCGATCACCAGGCCCCTCGCTTCCAGTCCCAGCTCTTTCGGGCCCATTATCGCCGGCTCCGCTGCAGCAGGAAGAGGAAGGTCGGCACCCCGATCATCGCGGTGATCACGCCCACCGGCAGCTGCTGCGGGGCGATCAGGGTGCGCGCCAGGGTGTCGGCCAGGGTCAGCAGGGTGCCGCCGGCCAGGAGGCTCGCCGGCAGGATGCGCCGCTGGTCGTTGCCGAGCCGCAGACGCAGCATGTGCGGCACCATCAGGCCGACGAAGCCGACGCTGCCTGCGGTGGTCACCGCCACCGCGGTGACCAGGCTCGCCAGCAGGTAGAGGGCCCACTCCAGCGGCCGCACCGCCACGCCCAGCGCGGCGGCCTGCAGCCCGCCCCGGGCCAACACGTTGAGCGTGCGTCCCAGCGGCAGCACCACGGCCAGCGCGGCCGCGACCATCACCAGCACCGGCCAGGGGCTGCCCGCGTAGGCCAGGTCGCCCATCAGCCAGTAGAGCATGCCGGGCAGGCGCTCCACCGGGCTGACCGCCAGCAGGAAGCTGATCAGCGCGCCCCAGCCCGAGGCCATCACCACCCCGGTGAGCAGCAGCCGGGTCGGCGTCCAGCTGCCGCCGCCGTGGGCCAGGCCGAACACGATCAGCGTCGAGGCCAGCGCCCCGGCGAAGGCCGCGCCGCCCACCAGGGCGGCGCCGAGCCCGGCCAGCATGGCGGCGAGCGCCGCCACCGAGGCCCCGCCGGAGAGCCCCAGCACGTAGGGATCGGCCAGCGGGTTGCGCAGCAGGATCTGCATCAGCGCCCCGGCCATGGCCAGCAGCGCGCCGGTGCCGAAGGCCGCCAGCGCCCGGGGCAGGCGCAGCTCCAGCACCAGGGTGCGATGCAGCGCCTCGCCGCCGCCGGTCAGCACCCGGACGAGCTCGCCCGGGCCGATCGCCACGCTGCCGAGGGACAGCGCCAGCCCCTGGGACAGCAGCGCGGCCAACGCCAGCCAGAACAGCGGGTGGCGCCACCGTGGCGACAGGCCGGGCGACAGACCGCGCGACCTAGCGCCGCTCACGGGCGGCCTCCAGATGGGCGCACAGCGCCCGGGTGCCCTCGACCAGCCGCGGCGTGGCGCGCTGGACCAGGTCGGGGTCGACGAAGAACAGGTTGTCGCGGCGCACCGCGGCAAGCTCGGGAAAGTCGCGCCAGGCCTCGAGCCAGGTGGAATCGGCCTTGCCCATGCCGCCGGTGATGATCGCCTCGGGATCGTGGGCCAGCACGGCCTCGCGGCCGATGCGCGGCACCAGCGGGCCCTCGTCGGCGAACAGGGTCTCGCCGCCGCACAGCGACAGCGCCCGGCTGATCCAGTGCTCGCCGCTGACGGTCATCAGCGGCTCGTCCCAGACCTGGTAGAAGACCGACACCGGGGCGGCGTCGGCGTATCGGCTGCGCAGCTCGGCCACCTCGCCGCGCAGCCTGTCGGCCGCGGCCCGGCCTCGCGCCTCGCTGCCGGCCAGCGCGCCGAGGCGCGCAAGGCTCGTGGCGATGGTGGCGAAGTCGCCGGCGTCGGAGAAATACACCGGCAGGCCGAGGGCGGCCAGGCGCTCGACCTGCTCGCGGGGATTGCCGCCGGCCCAGGCCACGATCAGGTCGGGGTCGAGGGCCAGCAGCGCCTCGAGGTCGAGGCGGTCGTAGCTGCCGACCCGGGACAGCGCCTCGGCCGCGGCGGGATAGTCGCTGAAGCTCACCGCTCCCACCACTCGCTCGCCGGCGCCGGCGGCGAACAATAGCTCGGTGACGCCGGGCGACAGCGCCACGATGCGCGTCGCCGGCGTGTCCAGGCAGACCTCGCGCTCGGCGTCATCGGTGACGCAGATCGGCTCATCGGCCTGAGCCTGAGCGTGAGCGTGATAGGTCCCCGTCGTCAGCCACAGCATGGCCACGACGGCCAGCCGCGCCGGGTGTCGCCAGACCGACATCAGCCGCTGAAACTCACGCTGACAAAGGCCGCGCGGCCGGCATCGCGATAGCCATAGTCATTGAAGCTGTCATAGGTCGTGACGTATTCGCGATCGAAGACGTTTTCCAGCGTCAGGCGCGTCGACCAGCCCGGCGCGAAGTTCCATCCGGCGCGCAGATCGAGAGTAGCGAAGCCCGAGAGGCGCTCGTCGTTGGCGGCATCGTTGTAGCGCTCGCCCTGAGCGATCAGCGAGCCACCCAGCGTCCAGTCCCCCAGCGCACGGTCGGCGTCGAGTCGCAGGCTGCGCGAGGCACGGCGTATCAGGCGCTTGCCGGTCTCGCGGTTCTCGGGATCGGTGTAGGTCAGGGCCGCGCGCAGCGTCCAGTCATTGACATCGGCACCGGTGGCGAGCTCGACGCCGCGAATCCGCGCCCGCTCCACGTTGAACGGCGCCGAGCGTCCATCGCGATAGACGTTGGCGATCATGTCATCGATCTCGGTGCGATAGAGCGATAGGTCCCAGAAACCACGACCGAGCTGGCCGCGAAGCCCGAGCTCGATGCTCCGGGACTCCTCCGGGTCGAGGTCGGGGTTGGCATAGCCGGGATAGTAGAGCTCGTTGAAGGTCGGCGCGCGGAAGGCGGTGCCGTAGCTGGCGCGCAGGGTATGGATATCGTCGAGCGCAACGCCCAGCGCCAGGCTGCCGGTCGTTTCCTCCCCATAGGCCTCGTTGTCGTCGTGGCGCAGCGAGGCCTGAACGCTCAGCGGCGAGAAGTCCAGCAGCGCCTGAGCAAAGACCGCCGTGTTGTCGCGACTGTCCTCGTCATAGGCGGTGGTCGCATCGACGTCGTCACGGGCATATTCGGCGCCGGCGACCAGCTCATGAGGCCCGACGGCCAGGGTGTTTTCCCAGCGCGCGGTGCGCGTACGGGTATCGATCACCGAATCGCCGAAGTCGTCGATATTATCGCTCTCGTCCCGGGCTTCGCTGAGCGTCAGGCGACTGCGCCAGGCCTCGGTGATCGGCAGCTCGCCGTAGACGCCGGCCACCTGCTGAACGTAGTCGGTGTTGCCACCCACGAATTCGGTGTTGCCGCGCGCCCGCAGCGCCAACACGCCCAGCTCGGCGCCGCCGGCGAACGCATGCGAGAGGCGCATCAGGCCGGTGGTGTTGTCGTAGCCCTTGTCGCCCTGGCCGTCGACGATCTCGTAGCCGTCGCTCTCCAGCCGGCTGGCCGCCACGTAGTAGCGGGTGCCACCCTCGCGGCCGGACAGCGAGGCGCTGGCGCGGCGGGTATCGAAGCTGCCGCCGCCGAGCGTGATGCGCGGGGTCGGCTCGCCCTCGCCCTCGGGCGTGAACAGCTGGACCACGCCGCCCACGGCGTCGGCGCCGTAGAGGCTGCCGCGGGGGCCGCGCACGATCTCGACGCGCTCGAACAGGCGCGGCTCGAGGAACTGCCAGGCTGGGCCGCCGGCGGTGGCGGAGCGCAGCCGGATGCCGTCGATCATCAGCGGCGTGGACTCGCTGCCGGTGCCGCGCAGGTAGACGCCGGTGTTCTTGCCGAAGCCGCCGCTGGAGGTCACGTCGACCCCGGGCTGGGCGCGCAGCGCATCGGTGATGTCGGTGGGGTCCTGACGGCGCAGCTGCGCCTCGTCGATCACGGTGACCGAGGCCAGGCTCTCGTCGGCGGTGCGCGGCGCCAGGGCGGCGGTCACCACCAGCGGATTGAGGGTCTCGGCGGCGGCGTCATCGGCGGCGGAAGCATGACCCTGCGCCTGGACGGCCAGCAGCAGCGCGGCCAGGGCAAACGCCAGGCCGCGGGAGGGATGGGACTTGTTCATGGGAGTCCTTGCTCACCGTGCTCACCCGCACGGCGTCTCGGTTGTTATCGAGCCGCGAGACTGCTTTGCGTGTCGCGGCGTGGGCTCCCGGGCCGGTCTCCGGGCTGACGAGCAGGCGCCTGTGCGCCTCGTCACCGCCGCCTTCCCGTGCGTGGCACAGTGGCATGTGGCGGTGGCTGACTCGATCACCGTTGCGGGGGCAGCGTCGGACTGGATCACCGACTTCCCGTTTACCCGGGCCTGCCAGGGCAGGCTTCCGGGTCACCTGAGAGTGCGGCGTAAGCTAGCAATCGCCTACCGGGGCGTCAACGCGGCATGGAGATGTTGGCACGAGGTGAGGGGCGCCGGGGACAGGTCGTAGAGGGGGTTTTTGCCATGGGTGAGGCGGATTCCGCCGAACGGGTTGGCCAGGATGGCCAACCCAGGCCCTGCAAGCGGTGCAGGATGCGAGAGCGCCGCAGGGCAAAAGTAGCGCCCAAGGATGGGTTCACAGCGCCCCTCAGAGACCTGTCGCCGGGAAAGCCCCGAGTGATGTCTCTGGGGCCGGAGCAAGGCCCTCACAATCTCCGCGCCAACCCATGACGCACGTACCAGACCGCGTCGGCGCGGGCGGCGGCGTCCTGGGCCAGCCAGCCGGCCAGGTCGCGCAGGCGCCGGTCCGCCGGGTCCATGGGCACGATGCCGCGGCCCATCTCGGGCAGGATCAGCACGACCTCCCCCCTCGCCTCGCGCTCGGCGTCCCTCAGCGCGTCGAGCGCCGCGACCAGCCGCCCGCGCAGCCGGTCGTCATCGGGCTCCGTGGCCAGCGCGCTTGCCAGCCAGCGCGTCCAGCCGGTCAGCACCCGCACCGTGCCCGGGCGCAGGTCATGTTCGCGGCCGTCGAGCCCCAGCTCGTCGATCCGAGTCCAGCCGGCGTCGGGGAAACGCGCCGCTACGAGATCGCGCTTGCCGGCGCAGGCACCGCCGATGAAGAGCTGCATGACCAGCCGTCCTCCTCGAGTGTGAACGTGAAACGCCGCCCCTGGGCCTGGCCGACCACGCCGTCCCAGAAATCCGCCGCCTCGAGGCGCCGGCGCAGCTCGCGGATGGCGCCGCCGTGGCTGACCGCCAGCACCCGGCGATGGCCCGCCGTCCGCGCCTCGGCCATCACCTCCTCGAGCCAGGCCGAGAGCCGCGCCCACAGATCGTCGGCGGACTCGCCACCGGGCGTGGCCAGCCGGCCCTGGCTGTCGACCCAGGCGCGATAGTCGGGATCGTCCTTGAGCTCGGCCCAGGTCCGGCCCTCGTAGTCGCCGAAGGCCAGTTCGCGCAGCCGGGCATCGAGGCGCGGCGCGGCGTCGGCTCGCCCTTCGAGCACATGGGCCAGGGTCTGGCGGCAGCGGGTCAGGTCGCTGCAGTGCACGGCATCGAAGGCGACGTCGGCCAGCGCCTCGCGCAGCCGGTCGAGGTCCGGCTCGGCCTCCGGCAGCAGCAGCGGGATATCGCGATGGCCCTGATAGCGGCGCTCACGGTTCCAGCTCGTCAGGCCATGACGCACGACGACGACGTCCACGCAGTGCTCTTCATCTCTCATCGACGCTCTCCCTCTTCACAGACCCGGCTCGTCAGGCCATGACGCACGACGACGACGCCCACACAGCGCTCTTCATCTCTCATCGACGCTCTCCCTCTTCACAGGCCCGGCTCGTCAGGCCATGACGAACGACCACCAGCTCCAGGCGATCAGCAGCAGCCATAGTTCTCCTCCCTCGATGGCGGCGCCGACGATGTCGCCGTTGATGCCGCCGAAGGCCCGGCGCACCGCCCGGCCGTAGATGATGACGAAGCCCGCGATTCCGGCAAGCAGCCAGCCCAGACCGGGCACGAAAACGAGACACGCCAGCGCCGGCAACGCGGCCAGCACCAGGTCGCGCCAGCCGAGGCTCTGCTGCCAGGCATGGGCCAGGCCCTCGGCGCGGGCGGCGGGCTGGCTCACCAGCAGGCCGACCGCGGCCAGCCGCCCCAGCGCCACCACCGGCACCAGCCACCAGGGGCTCGCCCCGGCCGCCAGCAGCGCCCACAGCAGCGCCGCCTTCCAGGCCAGCTGGAAGACCAGCGCCAGCATGCCGAAGCTGCCGACCTGCGGGTCCTTCATGATCGCCCAGCGCTTCTCGAGCGGGGCGTTGCTGCCGAGCGCGTCGGCCAGGTCCATCAGGCCGTCGAGGTGCAGCCCGCCGGTCAGCGCCACCCACAGGCTGAGCAGCGAAAGCGCCAGCAGCGGCAGGGGCAGCAGGCCCTCGAGCAGGGTGCCGACGGCGGCCACGATCGCCCCCACCAGCGCGCCGACCAGCGGATAGGCCCGCGCCGCCCAGCGCCGGGTGGCCGGCGTCCAGGGGCAGGACAGCGTCACCGGCAGCCGAGTAAGGAACTGGATCGCCAAGAGCGCCCCGAAGCCCGCGTCCCTCATGAATCGTCTCCTTTCCAGTCGATGGCGCGGCCGGCCACCACTTCGATCACGCGGTCCGACGCCGCGGCCAGGTCGCGATGCAGGGCCTGCAGGAAGGCCAGATAGCGCCACACCAGGGCATCGCGGGGCGGTAGATCCTCGTTGAGGTCGTTGGAGACCACCACCAGGGCGAGGTCGCGGCGGCGGGCCTCGTCGAGCCCCACCGAGAGTATCGCCCGCCCCTCGGCCTCCGAGAGCCCGGCCTCGAACATCACCCGGCTGGCCCACAGGGTCAGGCAGTCGAGCAGCACCGTGCTGCCCGGGGGCATCGCGGTGAGCGCCCCGGCGAAGGCCAGCGGCGGCTCCAGGGTCAGCCAGCCGTCGCCGCGCTCGCGGCGGTGGCGGGCGATGCGGGCGGCCATCTCGGCGTCGCCGGCCCGGGCGGTGGCGAGATAGAAGCGCGCGCCGCCGCGGGCCGACTGCCACTCGCCGACCAGCGCCTCGGCCACGCCGCTCTTGCCGGAGCGGGCCCCGCCGGAGACGAAGGCGATCATGGCCGCCGCCACGCCGCCAGGGCCTCGAGCATCCGGGCGTTGTCGTCGCCACCGCGCAGCGCCAGGCGCAGCCAGGCGCCGTCGAGCCCGGGGAAGCCGTGAGTGTGGCGGGCCAGCAGCCCGCGCTCGAGCAGGAAGGCGAACAGCGCCGCCGCTTCCTCGGCGTCCGCTCCGCCGCGCAGCAGCAGGAAGTTGGCGTGGGTCTGGGGCACCGTGAAGCCCAGCGCCCGCACGCGTTCGGGAAGGTCGCGCTCGGCGGCGAGCCAGGCCCGGGTGCGGGCCAGATAGTCACGGTCGGCGAGCAGCGGCGCCGCCAGCCCCAGGGCCAGGGCGTTGACGCTCCACGGCATCTGCAGCTCGGCCAGCCGCGCGACGGCCTCGGGGGCGCCGAGCAGGTAGCCGAGCCGGAGCCCGGGCACGTCATAGAGTTTGGTCAGCGAGCGCAGCAGCAGCAGGTGGCTCGAGCGCTCGAGCAGCGGCGTCAGCCGTTCTTCACGCTCGGTGAAGTCGACGAAGGCCTCGTCCACCACCAGGGTGGTGCCGGTCTCGTCGGCCAGCGCCAGCAGCCGCTCGACGTCGGCGCGGGGAATCAGCGTGCCGCTGGGGTTGTTGGGCCGGCACAGGAAGGCGATCTCGACGCCGGCCAGGGCGGCCTCGGCGGCGTCGAGATCGAGCCGGAACTCGGGCGTCTCCAGCGCCAGCCGCTCGACGGAAAGACCGTGCCGACCGCAGGCCAGGGCGTACTCGCAGAAGGTCGGCTCGATCACCAGGGCGCGGCCGCCGGCGTGCCGCGCGGCGGCGAGATGAATCGCCTCGATGCCGCCGTTGGTGACCAGCACCCGCTCCGGCGCCACACCGTCGTGGGCGGCGATGGCCCGCCGCGCCCGGTCGTCGTCCGGGTCCGGATAGCGGGAGAGCCACTCGCCGCCCGGCGGCTCACTCAGCCGATCGCTCAGCCAGTCGCCGAGCCAGGGCGGCGGCCCCAGCGGATTGAGGTTGGCGCTGAAGTCGATCACCGGGTGATCGGCGGGCAGGCCGTGGCGTGCCAGCAGCGGCGCGATGCGCCCGCCGTGGGCCGGCCAGTCCGGCGCGTTTTCCGTTCTGACCGGTGCCGTCATGCCAGCCACTCCCGCAGCAGCACCAGGAGCGCCAGCAGCGCCAGCACGCCCAGCCAGCCGCCGTGCATGTGGCGGATGGCACGCTCGATATGGGAAACCTTCAGCGGCTCCCGCGCCGGGCCGAGGACGGCGCGATGCGAGGGCCGCCCGTCGTAGTGGTTGAGCCCGCCGAGCTGGACGCCCAGCAGGTGCGCCACCATGGCCTCGGGCCAGCCGGCGTTGGGGCTCGGGTGCCGCGGCGCCTCGCGGCGGGTGGCGGCCATGGCGCCCTGCGTGCGGCCGCCGACGACGAGCCGCGCGGCCAGCCACATGGCCAGGGCCGTGAGCCGCGCCGGCACCCAGTTGACGGCGTCGTCCAGGCGCGCCGAGGCGCGGCCGAAGTCCTCATAGCGCGGGCTGCGATAGCCGACCATGGAATCCAGCGTGTTGACCGCCTTGTAGGCCAGCGCCAGGGGCGCGCCGCCGATCAGCGCCCAGCAAAGCGGGGCGGTGATGCCGTCCACGGTGTTCTCGGCCACGGTCTCCACCGCGCCGCGGGAAAGCCCCGCCTCGTCCAGCGCCTCGGTATCGCGGCCGACGATGCCGCCCAGCGCGCGGCGCGCCGCCGGCAGGTCGCCCTGCCCGAGCGGCTCGGCCACCGCCCGGGCCGCCTGGGCGAGCCCGCGGGTGGCGAAGGCCGTGGCCAGCAGCGCGAGCTCGGCGGCGAGCGACAGCGCCGGCGACCACCAGGCCAGCACCGTCAGCAGACCCCAGGCCAGCGCCCAGGTGCCGCCGACCACCGCCACCGCCAACCATAGGCCGCGCCGACGGCGGGCCTCGGCGGGGCCATGGTTCCAGGCGCGCTCGAGCCTGGCGATCGCCCGGCCGATGCCCACCACCGGATGCGGCAGCCAGGCCGGGTCGCCCAGCGCGAGGTCGATGGCCAGCGCCGCCGCTACCAGCGCCAGTAGCTCCCAGGACAGCGGGTCCAGCGTCATGCTCGGGGCCTCTCGCCTTTTCCTTCACGATCGTTTTCTTCTTCACGATCGTTGTGTTCTTCATGATCATTGTGCTCGCTGCGATCGTCGACGCCGGCGCCGTCGAAGGTGGCCATCTCGGCGAGCATCGCCGTGGCCGCCTCGAGCAGCGGGAAGGCCAGGGCCGCGCCGCTGCCCTCCCCCAGGCGCAGCTCCATGGCCAGCAGCGGCTCGGCGTCGAGCGCCGCCAGGGCATGGGCATGGCCGGGCTCGTGGGAGCGATGGCCGAAGATCAGGTAGGGGCGCAGCGCCGGGTCGAGCCGGCAGGCGGTCAGCGCGGCCACGGTGGCGATGAAGCCGTCGACGAGGATCGGCAGGCGCCTCGCCGCCGCTTCCCGGTAGGCCCCGACCATGGCGGCGATCTCGAGCCCGCCGATCTTCACCAGCACATCCAGCGGATCGGCGGGATCGGCCGCACGCGCGGCAAGCGCCGCCTCGATCACCGCGCGCTTGTGGGCCAGCGCCTCGCCGGCCACGCCGGTGCCGGGGCCGACCAGCTCGGCGACGGGCACCCCGGTCAGCGCCGCCAGCATGGCGCTGCTGGCGGTGGTGTTGGCGATGCCCATCTCGCCGGCGATCAAACAGCGGCAACCCGCCTCAGCGGCCCGCTCGGTGGCGCGACGACCGACGGCGATGGCGGCCAGCGCCTCGTCTCGGCGCATGGCGTCCTCGCGGGCCAGATTGCCGGTGCCTGGGCGGATGCGCTCCCGAACCACGCCCTCGGCGGGCAGCGCATTGGCCACGCCCACGTCGACCACCTCGAGTCTCGCGCCGATGCGCCGCGCGAAGGCGTTGATGGCCGCCCCGCCGGCGACGAAATTGGCCACCATCTGGGCGGTCACGGCCTGGGGAAAGGCCGAGACGCCCTCGGCCGCCACGCCGTGGTCGGCGGCGAACACCACCACCCCGGGCGGGCCAACTCGGGGGAAGTCCTCGCCGGTGATCGCCGCCAGGCTCACCGCCAGGGCCTCGAGGCGCCCCAGACTCCCCGGGGGCTTGGTCAGGGTGTCGAGATAGCAGGCCACGCGCCCGGCACGGGCGGTGTCGGGCGCGGGAATGGGCGGCATGGCGTCGGTCACGGGGCGTCTCCGGGCGTCCTTGGCGAGGCGCCCATCCTACCAGAGGCCCCGGCAAGGCGGAGGCCCATCGGCCACCGCCCGCTCGGGCGACCACCCGCGCCCCGGCGCGAGCTCCCCCTAGAGGTGCCCGGGATTGCGCAGCTTGCGCTCTTCGGCGGGCGGCGGCGTCCACTCGTAGAGCCAGGTCTCGGTCAGGGGTTGATCGCCGCGCTTCAGGTAGAGCCGCAGGGTGATGGGCTCGGTGCCATCGTCGGGGGGCACCACGTCGAACCTGGCGCGGTAGCCATCGATGGCGTCCAGCGGGCGGGCCGAGGCGATCTCGACGCGTCCATCGGAGGCGTCGATGACGGGTTCGACCTCGGCATCCTCGCCCAGCGGCAGCGGCCCGCCGGCGAAGTCGACCACGAAGCGCCGGCTGTAATAGTCGCGACGCTGGCCGACCACGCCGCCGAGTCCGGTGCGGGTCGCCACGCAGCGCGCCAGCGACGGCCGGGCGGGCGAGGTGTCGCACCAGCTGAGCCGATAGCCGAACAGCAGCTCCTCGCCGGGCTCGGCGGGTCTGGCCGGGTTCCAGAAGGCGACGATGTTGTCGAAGGTCTCGTCGAGGGTGGGCAGCTCGACCAGCTGTATCGCCCCCTCGCCCCAGTCGCCCTTCGGCTCGATCCAGACGCCGGGCCGCCGGTCGTAGAAGACGCCGTCGTCCTGGTAATGGTCGAAGTCGCGATCCCGCTGCAGCAGCCCGAAGCCGCGAGGCGAGCGGTCGCCGAAGGCGTTGAAGCGCAGCCGGTCAGGATTGGCGAGCGGTCGCCATAGCCATTCGCCGTTACCCGAATGGATCGACAGGCCATCGGAGTCGTGGATCTCCGGCCGCCAGTCCCAGTCGGCGCCGCGATCGTTCTCGCCGACCATGTACATGCTGGTCAGCGGCGCCACCCCGAGCCGCTCGATGGTGCGTCGCGGATAGAGGGCGGCATCGATGTCCATGACCACACCCTCGTCCTCGGTGATCACGAAGCGGTAGGCGCCGGTGACGCTGGCCGATTCGAGCAGCGCATGGACGATGACCCGCGCCTCGCCGCCCTCGGGGCGCTCCAGCCAGAAGCGGGTGAAATCGGGGAACTCCTCCTCGCCGGTGGCGGTGGCCGTGTCGATGGCCAGGCCGCGGGCCGACATGCCGTACTGCAGGGAGTCGCTCACCGCCCGGAAGTAGCTGGCCCCCAGGAAGGCGGCGACGTCGCGCTGCCAGTCGTCACGATGGTGGAGCCGGAACCCGGCGTAGCCGAGATCCTCGGGCAGGCGCTCCGATTCGATGCCCGACTCGCCGAAATCGAAGCGCTCGGCGGCATAGGCGAGCTCATGGGCCCGGCCCTGGACGACCTCGTAGATGCGCACCGGCGTCCGGTAATGGAGCCCCAGATGGAACAGCTGGGCGCGGAACTCCGTTCCCGGGTCCCCGGCCCACAGCGCCCGCTCGGGCCGATAGCGGATCGCCTGGTAGGCGTCCCAGTCGAGCCCCCGAATCGGCGCGGGCAGCTCGATGGCATGTTCACGCGGCGGCCGCGCGGAAAGCTCTCGGGCCAGCCCCTTGAGCCAGGCATAGTCGAAGGGCTCGCCGTCACCGCTCGGCCGAGCCTCCCGCGTCGCCGCCAGCACGCTACCCATCGGCAACAGGCCGCTGCCGCCGAGCGCCCCGGTGAGTTTGAGGAAATCGCGTCGCTTCATAACGGGTTCCTTGTCAGTGGCATCCATCACGGCCCCGGGCTCGTCCGGGGCGCCCTCGCGACAGTGTGGAACCCCGCACCCCCGCCCGAGTTCCCCGGCCAACGCTTTATCGGGATGACGGGAGACGCCCATGCCGTAACTGGCTACGGCAAAGGAGCCCGACATGGCGACGCCTCCCCACCGCCAACGCTCCCTGGCCGCTGCGCGGGCAGCCACCCGTCATCGCGCGTTACCCCTCGCGGGGGAGCGTGGCTCGAGGTCGAGGCATGAGCCCGCCCTGGAGTCGGCTGGCTGCCGAGCCGACACGGCCAGTCGACGGGCGTGTAGATAGCCACGCGGTCCGGCACGTACAATGCGCCCTCCACTTTGGTCGAAGCCCCTTGCCGTGCCGGCCCAAGTCTCTCATTCATGATTCCTCCCGCGAGATACTCCGCCGTGCTCTCTACCGCCAACATCACCATGCAGTTTGGCCCCAAGCCGCTGTTCGAAAACGTTTCCGTCAAATTCGGCCAGGGCCACCGCTACGGCCTGATCGGGGCCAACGGCTGTGGCAAGTCGACCCTGATGAAGATCCTCGGGGGCGACCTCGAACCGACCAGCGGTCAGGTGATGAAGGAGGCCACCACCCGCCTGGGCAAGTTGCGCCAGGACCAGTTCGCCTTCGAGGACGAGCGTGTCATCGATACGGTGATCATGGGCAACGAAGAACTCTGGCGCGTCGCCGCGGAGCGTGAGCGCATCTACTCCCAGGCCGAGATGAGTGAAGAGGATGGCATGGCGGTCGCCGATCTCGAGGTGCGTTTCGCCGAACTCGATGGCTATACCGCCGAGGCCCGTGCCGGCGAGCTGCTGCTGGGCCTGGGCATTCCCCTCGAGCAGCACGACCAGCCGATGAGCGTTGTCGCGCCAGGCTGGAAGCTCCGCGTGCTGCTGGCCCAGGCGCTGTTCAGCGACCCCGACGTGCTGCTGCTCGATGAGCCGACCAACCACCTCGATATCAACACGATTCGCTGGCTGGAGGACATCCTCAAGGCACGCTCGTCGACCATGATCATCATCTCCCACGATCGCCACTTCCTGAACAGTGTCTGCACGCACATGGCGGACCTGGACTACGGCGAGCTGCAGCTGTTTCCGGGCAACTACGACGAGTACATGACCGCCGCTACCCAGGCGCGCGAGCGCCTGCATGCCGAAAATGCCAAGAAGAAGGCGGAAATCGCCGAGCTGCAGCAATTCGTCAGCCGCTTCTCGGCCAATGCCTCAAAGGCCAAGCAGGCCACGTCGCGGCAGCGCAAGATCGACAAGATCCAACTCGAGGAGATCAAGCCCTCCTCGCGCGTCAGCCCGTTCATTCGCTTCGAGCAGAACAAGAAGATCCATCGCCAGGCGCTCTCGGTGGAAGATCTCTCCAAGGCCTGGGGCGATAACGTCCTGTTCGAGCGACTCGGCCTGCGCGTCGAGGCCGGCGAACGGATCGCCATCATCGGCCCCAACGGCATCGGCAAGACCACCCTGCTCAACTGCCTGGTGGGCAGCATGACGCCGGATGCCGGCGAAGCCAGATGGACCGATGCCGCCGACGTCGGTTACTTCGCGCAGGACCACGCGGCGGATTTCGAGGGCGGCGAGACGCTGTTCGAATGGATGCAGCAATGGACGACCGGCGGTGAGCAGACCGTGCGCGGCGCTCTGGGCCGGATGCTGTTCTCCAATGACGACATCGGCAAGTCGGTGAAGGTCATCTCGGGTGGCGAACAGGGGCGCATGCTGTTCGGCAAGCTCATCCTGCAACAGCCCAATGTGCTGATCATGGATGAGCCCACGAACCACCTGGACATGGAGTCCATCGAAGCGCTCAATCTGGCACTGGAACACTATGCCGGCACGTTGATCTTTGTCAGTCACGACCGGGAATTCGTCGGCTCGCTGGCCACGCGCATCATCGAGATGAAAGACGACGGCATCGTCGATTTTAGTGGCAGTTATGACGATTACCTGCGCAGTCAGGGTGTTCCCGGATAAGTCTTCCCTCGCGCCGTCGGGATGGGTGGCGCCCGCCGCCCATCCGTCAGCCTCCGCCTCATCGACACGGCCCTTCCACGACTCGCCCCTGGCATCGCCTGCGCGACGGCAAGGGCGGCGCTCACCAACGTCGAAGCGATCGGTGGCAGACGAGCCCCCGGCCAACGCTTTGTCGTGATGACGGGAGCCACCTATACTGTACATAGATACAGAAAAGGAGCCCGGCATGGCGACGCCTTCCCGAGACGCCCTGGTCCGCAAGGGCCGCGGCGCCACCTTCGATCCCGACAATCGCTTCGCGCCGACGCGGGTCGAGGCCGTGGACGACGGCTGGTGGCAGGATGCCGTGCCCGCACGGCTGGCCACCGAGGTCGCCGAGGAGCGGTCGCGCAGCGCCCTGGCCTGGAACCGTTCGCCGGACCTGCCCTTCGATCGCTCGCTTAACCCCTATCGGGGCTGCGAGCACGGCTGTATCTACTGCTATGCACGCCCCAGCCACGCCTACTGGGACCTCTCCCCCGGGCTCGACTTCGAGACACGGCTGATCGCCCGCCAGGGCCTGGTCGAGCGACTCGAGGAAGAGCTGGCCCATCCCGGCTATGTGTGTCGCCCGATCAACCTGGCCGGCAACACCGATGCCTACCAGCCCCTCGAGGCCGAACGCGGCACCACGAGGCGCCTGCTGGAGAGCCTGCTCGCCTGCCGCCACCCGGTCACCCTGGTGACCAAGGGGGCGCTGATCCTGCGCGACCTGGACCTGCTGGGCGAGCTGGCCCGCCGCCGCCTGGTCAGGGTGCTGGTCAGCCTGACCAGCCTGGACACCGACCTGAAGTGCAGCCTGGAACCACGCGCCGCCTCACCGGCGACGCGCCTGAGGATGATCGACCGGCTGGCCGAGGCCGGCGTGCCGGTAGGCACCCTGATCTCGCCGGTGATTCCGGGGCTGACCGATCACGAGCTGGAGCGGCTGATGGGCGCCGCCAGAGACGCCGGCGCCATGGATGCGCGCTGGATGCTGCTGCGCTTGCCCCGAGAGGTGGCGCCGCTGTTCGAGGACTGGCTGACCCAGCACTACCCCGAGCGCGCGGCCAAGGTGATGAGCCTGGTCCGCCAGTGCCGCGGCGGGCGCGACTACGACGCCCGCTTCGGCCACCGCATGCGCGGCCAGGGCGTGTTCGCCGACCTGCTGGACCAGCGCTTCCGCCAGGCCCACCGGCGGCTTGATTTCCCCGGCCTGCCGTCCCTGGACTGCGCGTCCTTCCGGCCGCCGCGGCGCCAGGGCGAGCTGTTCGAGTAGCGCCAGTCGTATTCGCTCACGCATCACCACGGTAAAGCGATCTCTGCTCACCCGGCCGGGCACGGGCGACCGGATCAGCCCCTGGACCTTCCCGGCAGTGGACAGGGCGGCAGCCGATGTTCCAGCAGACGGGCGGCGTGCAGCACGTTCAGGTCCCGGAAGCGGGGCCCCACCAGGTGCAGGCCCGCCGGCAGGCCCTGGTCATCCAGGCCGCAGGGCAAGGAGGCGGCGGGCTGCTGGGTGAGGTTGAAGGGGTAGCTGAAGGGCGTCCAGTCCATCCAGTCCCGGTAAGGTCCCTCCGGCGGCACATTGTGGCCCGCCTCGAAGGGTGCCAGCGGCAGGGTCGGAGTCACCAGCAGGTCGTATCGCTCGTGGAAGGCCTGCATGCGCGCGACGAGGCGCTCTCGCTCTCGCTGGGCGGCGAGATAGTCGCGCATCGAGATGTCCTGGCCTCGCCGGGCGATATCCAGAAAACCAGGATCCAGGGCCGCCCGCTGTGTCTCATCCAGCCGCTCCAGCGCCTGGCTCGCACCGGCGAACCACAGGGTGTCGAAGATCCTCCGGGGGTCCTCGAAGCCGGGATGCACCTCCTCCACGGTGGCGCCCAGCTCCCGCAACAGCCCGACGGCGCTTCGCACTCGAGCGGCGATATCCGGGGCGACGTTCACATAACCCAGGTCCGGGCTGTAGGCGATTCGCCACCCCTTCAGCGAGGTCGGCGGCTGAGCCAGCCAGTCCTCGGCCCGAGGATTGCCCAGGTAGCCGTCGCGGGCATCCGGCCTTGCCATGACGCTCAGCATCAGGGCACTGTCGGCCGCGGTGCGGGTCATCGGCCCAAGGTGGGACAGGGTGCCCATGGCGCTGGCGGGCCACTGGGGCACCCAGCCGAAGGTGGGCTTGATGCCGAAGGTACCGGTAAAGCCGCAGGGAATACGGATCGAGCCGCCGGCATCGCTGCCCTGGTGCAGCAGGCCCAGGTTCAGGGCCGCCGCCGCGGCCGCGCCGCCCGAGGACCCCCCAGGCGTCAGGCGCGTGTCCCAGGGATTGCGCGTGATGCCGTGCAGGGGATTATCGGTGACCCCCTTCCAGCCGAATTCCGGGGACGTCGTCTTGCCGAGAACCACCGCACCGGCCTCCTTCAGGTGGCGACTGACCGGCGCATCGGTGTCCCAGGGCCCCTGCGGCGAGGTGGTGGTCGAGCCCAGTCGCGTCGGCATGCCCACCGTCAGGGTCAGGTCCTTGATGGTCGTCGGAACGCCATCGAGGGCGCCACAGGGGCGGCCGGCGTGCCAGCGGGCCTCGGAGTCACGAGCGGCGGCCAGGGCCCGCTCGCCATCCACATGGGCGAAGGCGTTCACCGCCGGGTTGTCGCGCTCGATGCGTGCCAGGCAATCTTCTGTCAGCTCGACGGGCGAGAGGGCGCCACGCCGAAACAACGCCAGGGCCTCGCTGGCGCTCAGCTCGGCAAGCTCGGTGGGTGAGTCGGTGGTCGTCATGGGCACGTCACTCCTCCTCGCTCGAGACAACGACCGCCTGTTCCAGCATGGCATGCAACAGGACGTTACAGCCGTCATGCAGGTCCTCCGGGGTGGCGTTCTCGCTCTCGTTGTGGCTGATGCCGTTCTCGCAGGGCACGAAGATCATCCCGGCTGGCGCGACACGCCCCAGGAAGATGGCGTCGTGGCCGGCGCCGCTGACGACCTCCAGGTGCGAGCAACCGAGCCGCTCGGCGGCATGGCGCACCGCCTCAACGCAGCCATCGGCGAAACGCTCGGGGGCGAAATCAGCGGTCGGCGTGAGCTCGGCGTCCAGGCCATGGCGCCGGCTCGTCTCGTCCACCACTCGGCGCAGTTCGTCGGTCATGCGCGCCAGCGTCCCGGGGTCGAGGTGACGCAGGTCGATGGTCATTCGGACCTCGCCGGGAATGACGTTGCGCGAGCCGGGATGCAGCTGCAGCGAGCCGACGGTGCCACGGCCATGGGGCTGATGGGCATTGGCGATGCGGTTGACGGCCTGGGTGATCTCGGCGGCGCCCAGCATGGCATCGCGACGCAGGTCCATGGGCGTGGGGCCGGCATGAGCCTCCTGGCCGGTGAGCCTGAGGTCGAACCATTTCTGCCCCAGGGCCCCGATCACCACCCCCACGGTGTTGCCGGTATCCTCGAGGATCGGTCCCTGCTCGATATGCGCCTCGAAGAAGGCCTTGATAGCCCCGTGGTCCACGCGGTCGTCCCCGCGGTAGCCGATGGCTCCCAGGGCCTCATCGACGCGGACGCCATCGTCATCGACCTGGGCCAACATCTCGTCCAGCGACAGCTGCCCGGTGAACACCCCCGACCCCATCATGCAGGGCGGGAACCGGCAGCCCTCCTCGTTGGTCCAGACGACCACCTCGACCGGCGCCTCGGTCTGGACGCCATGGCGGTTGAGGGTACGAATGACCTCGAGCCCGGCCAGCACTCCATAGCAGCCATCGAACTTGCCGCCGGTGGGCTGCGTGTCGATATGGCTGCCGGTCATCACCACCGGGCTATTCGGGTCCCGCCCCGGACGTCGGGCGAAGATGTTGCCGATGGCATCGACACGAATGCTCAAGCCTTCGTCCCGGCACCAGCGAATGAACAGGTCGCGGGCCTGGCGATCCAGCTCGGTGAGGGCCTGGCGATTGACGCCTCCCTTGGGGGTCGCCCCCAGGCTGGCGAGCTCCATCAAGGCCTGCCAGAGGCCTTCGCGATCGGTGCGCAGTGTCTCAACGGCGTCGAGTTGGGCGATAGTCATGCATGTTCCTCGTTGTCATTGTGATGGGCAATCGGGGCGCGACCTCAGCGCGTCGGATCGACGAGCCGCCGCAGGGGCGAGGCATCGGCTACGGTGGCGAGAGCGTCCTGGGAAATCAGCATCTGGTCGGCCACTTCCGCCTCCAGGGCCGACATGTGGAACTCGGCATCGCGCATGTGCTCGTCCATCAGCCGCCGCACCCGCTCGACGTCCTCGGCACGGAAGGCCTCGACCAGCTCCTGGTGATAGCGGTGATTGGCCTCATCGAACTGCTTGCGCTCGGGCAAGTAGGCCTTCTTGACCACCACCAGATCGCGCAGCATGTCGTTGAGGAAGCGGCACATGAAGGCCAGCAGCGGGTTGGGACAGGCTCGGGCCAACAGGTTGTGGAACTCCAGTTCGAGGAATCGCTGGCGTCGCTGATCTTCTTCGCCCAGCTGATGGCATTCGCACGCCGTCATGTTGTCCTCCAGGCGGGTCAGCGCTTCCTCGTTCAACCGGCCGACGACGGAGACCGCCATCTCCACCTCCAGCAAGCGGCGCAGCTGATAGACCTGATGGCCATCCAGCGACCGGAAATGCAGGAAGTTACGCAGCATGCGACTGGCCGGCTCCATGCTCGGCGTGCGCAGGATGGCGCCGCCACCTGGCCCGGTCTTGAGGGCGATCAGGCCTTCCACCTCGAGGATCTTGAGAGCCTCGCGCACGGTTCCCTTGGCGCATCCATAGAGTTCCATCAGGGTCTTCTCGTTGGGCAGGCGGTCGCCCTCTGTCAGTCCCTCGGTGGCGATCCAGCGCTTGATATCATCGCTGATCAGCTCGGCCAGCTTCTGGCGACGACGCGGGGATGGCGTCTGACTCATGCAAGATTCCTTGTGATATGGGGCCTGCCGTCAGGCCCCTGGCTATGGGATCAGCGGGTCGAGACGGCCTCGCCGGCAGCATGGCCTTCGTCTTCGAGACGTTCCGGGTGGAACTCGGCGTCGTAGTCCCGGCGCGCCTCGGCGAAGCGCTCGACCACCTCAGGATCGCGGCGCTCCAGCAGCAGGCTCAGGCCGACGAACAGCCCACCGTTGACCAACAGCCCCCAGATGCCGGCGTGCAGGCCGAGAGGATTGCTGACGCTGGCGCCATAGGTGAGGACCAGCACGCTGGCGACACCGCCGATCAGCCCCCAGAAGGCGGCCATGGGGTGCGCCCGGCGCCAGGTGATGGCCCCGAGGGTAGGCACGATCAACTGGGCGGTGCCGGCCAAGGCGGCGATGCCGATGGTCACCAGCAGACCGGGCACGGTCAGGGCCATGATGTAGGCGGCCAGCGAGAAGCCCACCAGCGACAGCCGGCCCACGGTGACGATGCGAGCCTGAGTCGCCCGACGGTTCACGTAGCGCTGGTAGATGTCCATGGTCACCACCGTGGACACCGCATGGATCTGTGAATTGGCCGTGGACATGGCGGCGGCGGCGCCGGCGGCCATGATCAAGGAGGCCAGCAGGTAGGGGGCATAGTTCATCAGCATGACCGGCAGGATCTGGTCGGCATTTTCCAGGCCCGGCTCGAGCAGCACGCCGGTATAGCCGGTCAGCACCGAGCCGAAGTAGGCCAGGGCGGCGAAGCCCAGCAGGAAGGGCATCAGGTTGAACAGCCGGCCGCTCTTCACCGAGTACATGCGCAGCCAGATCTGCGGTCCCATGAAGGCGCCGATGGCCACGATGACGAACAGCGAGAACCACATGCTGTAGCCCATGTTGCCGTTGGGCCCCGGCAGGGTCAGGTGTGCGGGCGACGACTGCTGCAACTGGGCGAACATCGCCGCGGGCCCTCCCACCTGGCCGGAGATGTAATAGCCGGCGAACATCATGCCGAAGAACAACAGGGCGCCGTAGATCACGTCCGTCCAGGCGATGGCGCGAATCCCGCCGATCCAGACATAGACGATGATGATGAAGTAGAACAGCAGGGCGGCGAGCCAGAAGGGCACGACCCCGCCGGAGGCGACCTCGATGAGGTAGGCCCCGCCGGTCAGCTGGATCTGCAGGTAGGGCACGGTGAACACCAGGGTGATCACGGCGACCAGGACGCGCAGGGCCTCGCTGTTGTAGAAGTCGCCCATCAGGTCGGAGGGCGTCAGATAGTCGAAACGCTTGCCCAAGAACCAGACCCGCTTGCCGATCCAGTAGTACATGAAGCCGAACAGCAGGTTCCACGCCAGGGCCGTCAAGTAGACGGGGCCACTGGTGTAGAAGGTGGCATTGGATCCCAGGAAGGCGAAGGCGCTCCACCAGGTGGCGGCCACCGTGAAGAACACGGCGATGCTGCCCATGGCACGGCCCTGGACGAAGAAGTCCTCGCTGGTGTCCTGGGACTGCCGTGACGAGACGACGCCCACGATCAACGGGATGATCATGAAGGCGGCGATGATCAGGATGCTACCGGTCATGATGCGGCCTCCTCGACGCGGGGACGGGCACTCGGCGCGGGGCTGCTGCTCCCCCAGTGAGTGAGATAGGCCACCAGGAACAGGGCGGTGAGAAAGGCCCACCAGCCGAGGCTCCAGAGCAGCAAGAAGGGTATGCCCATGACCATGGGCTCGATCTGGTTGGCCACCAGGATCATCGGACTCTCGAGCATCACGAAGCCCAGCAACATGCCGCCGTAGATGGCGAGCTTCCGAGAGCGGAAGGTCTTTCTCATCGTGTATCCCCTTGTTCTGGTTGGATGGGACGGTGCGACCCCGATGGCCATGGCCGGTCGGGAGGGATCATGCAGGCGATGAATCAATTATTGTATTTATACGAATAAATATAACAGTTAGTCGCTCCCCCCATCCCTTGTCAAGCAGGATGTGCTCAGGCAGGCGTGGCTCGAGGATCTGACCGCCCGGCCACGGAGACACCACGCCGACTCCCGGTGAAGCGCCCGAAAGCGATGAATTCGGCCCCGGATACCCCAGCCAACGAGTCCAGATGCCCGGCTTGAGATGCCCTTCTGCCCTGCCAGGGTGACCACCGAACGACGGCGATCTCACTGCCTCACCAAACGCCCCAACTCCTCGAGGTAGCTCTCCAGCACCAGGTTGGGCGGCGCCCCCTTGCGGGTAATCGCGCTGTAACGGGTGACATAGCGGCAGGTCTCGGGATTCAGCGCCCGCATTCGCCCGTCTCGCCCCCAGCGCTCGGCGTAATGGGTCGGCAGGTAGCCGATGTAACGGCCGGACAGGATCAAGAAGGCGATGCCTTCGCGATCGGTGGCCGAGGCGGTCGCCCTGAGCGGCTCATGCAGCGCCTTGATCTCCGGCGCCTGGGCGTAGGCCGGCACCACGGCATCGCAGTCGGCCAGCCGCTCCCGCGTCGCCTCGCCGGCCTCGAACAGCGGATGACCCGCTGCGCAATACAGCCGGGAGTGCTCCTCGTAGAGCGGCAGATACTCGAGGCCGGGCAGGGTCTTGAGCGCCGGAATCACGCCGGTATGCAGGCGGCCGTCCAGCACCGCCAGCTCGATATCGCTGGGCGGAATCATGCGGATGTTGATGTGCACCTCGGGCCCGCGCTCCTTGAGCGCGCTGAGCGCATCGGTGATGTGCATCTCCGGCATGGTCACCAGGTTGTCGGTGATGCCGATGTTGAGCTCGCCCTTGAGCCGGGCATGCAGGCCATTGACCCGGGTGCGAAACCCTTCCACTGCGGCCTGCAGCTGCAGGGTGGCCTCATAGACCTCGGCGCCTTCGTCGGTCAGGGCGAAGCCGCTGCGGCCGCGCTGGCAGAGCCGCAGGCCGAGCCGCGCCTCCAGATCGTTCATGGCCATGCTGATCGCCGCGCGGCTGATGTTGAGCTCCACCTCGGCGGCGGAAAACCCGCCGCATTCCACGACCTTGCGGTATATACGCAGCAGGCGCAGATCGGCATCGCTGGGCTGGCCCGACAGGGCCTGTTTGCGGGTCGGCATGGCACGGCTCTCCGGTCGAGGACGTTCGTCGTGGAGGGGATCGGACATCGAGGCAAAAGTTAACCAAATACTTTCATGAGATTAAAGATATCCAGATTTAACTTATCAACTCGCGGACCTACCTTTGCCTTGCCACGACCCGCAACGACCTGAAAACGGCCTATCGACGAGGGGTGCCACCATGCCGGTTCGAGACGACTCACACATCGCGGGCCTGAGCCCGGAGCAGTTGGATGCCTACTGGATGCCCTATACCGGCAATCGCCAGTTCAAGCGCGACCCGCGCATCATCACCGGCGCCCGGGGCAGCTATCTCACCGACGCCGAGGGACGACGCGTGTTCGACGGCCTCTCGGGGCTGTGGACCTGCGGCGCCGGCCATTGCCGCCCCGAGATCGCCGAGGCGGTCAGCCGTCAGCTCGGCGAGCTGGATTACGCCCCGGCCTTCCAGTACGGCCACCCCAAGGCCTTCGAGCTGGCCCATCGGATCCGCGAGCTGACGCCCGAGGGACTGGACCAGGTGTTCTTCACCGGCTCCGGTTCGGAGAGCGCCGATACCGCGCTGAAGATCGCCCGCGCCTACTGGCGCAAGAAGGGCAAGGCGACCAAGACCAAGCTGATCGGTCGCTCCAAGGGCTATCATGGCGTCAACTTCGGCGGCTTCAGCCTGGGCGGCATCGGCGCCAACCGCACCCTGTTCGGCCAGGGCGTGGATGCCGACCACCTGCCCCATACCCTGCTCAAGGACAACGCCTTCACCCGAGGCATGCCGGAACACGGCGCCGAACGGGCCGACGAGCTGCTGGAACTGATCGCCCTGCACGACGCCTCCAACATCGCCGCGGTGATCGTAGAGCCGCTGGCCGGCTCCGCCGGGGTGATCCCGCCGCCCAAGGGATATCTCAAGCGCCTGCGCGAGATCTGCGATCAGCACGACATCCTGCTGATCTTCGACGAGGTGATCACCGGCTTCGGCCGCATGGGGTCGATGACCGGCGCCGAGGAGTTCGGCGTGGTGCCGGACATGCTGAACGTCGCCAAGCAGCTCACCAACGGCGCGGTGCCCATGGGGGGCGTCGTCGTGAAGGGCGAGATCTACCAGACCTTCATGGAACAGGGCGACCCCGACTACATGATGGAGCTGCCCCACGGCTACACCTATTCGGGCCATCCGGTGGCCTGCGCCGCGGCGCTGGCCTCCCTCGACGTGCTCGAGAACGACCGCCTGGTCGATCGGGTGAAGGAGATGGCGCCGAGCTTCGAGAACGCCCTGCACGGGCTCAAGGGCACGCGCTATATCAGCGACATCCGCAACTACGGCCTCGCCGGCGCCCTGCAGATCGAGCCCTACCCCGGCGAACCGGCCCGGCGCCCCTACGAGATCGCCATGAAGTGCTGGGACAAGGGCTTCTACGTGCGCTACGGCGGCGACACCATCCAGCTCGGCCTGCCCTTCATCGTCGAGCGCGAGGAGATCGACCGACTGATCAATGCCCTGGGCGACGCCATCAATGAACTCGACTGACGCCTTCACCACCACTGCTACCGAGAGGACCTCCATGACTACACTCGGCCATCTGATCAACGGCACCCGGGTCGACGACGACGCGCGTACCCAGGACCTCTACAACCCCTCCACCGGCGAGGTCGCCGGCCGGGTGGCCCTGGCCAGCCGGGCCACCGTCGAGGAGGCCATCGCCGCCGCCCAGGCCGCCTTCCCGGCTTGGCGTGATACCCCGCCGGCCAAGCGGGCCCGCATCATGTACCGCTTCAAGGCACTGCTGGAGCAGAATGCCGATGAGATCTGTCGGCTGATCGGCCAGGAACACGGCAAGATCGTCCACGACGCCAGGGGCGAACTGCAGCGCGGCATCGAGAACATCGAGTACGCCTGCGGCGCGCCGGAACTGCTCAAGGGCGAGTACAGCAAGAACACCGGCCCCGGCATCGATTCCTGGAGCGACTTCCAGCCGCTGGGCGTGGTCGCCGGCATCACGCCGTTCAACTTCCCGGCCATGGTGCCGCTGTGGATGTATCCGATGGCCATCGCCTGCGGCAACACCTTCGTGCTCAAGCCCTCAGAGCGCGACCCGACCTCGACGCTCTACATCGCCGAGCTGGCGCTGGAGGCGGGCCTGCCCGCCGGGGTGCTCAACGTGGTCAACGGCGACAAGGAAGCCGTCGACACCCTGCTCGACGACGCCCGCGTCCAGGCGGTCAGCTTCGTCGGCTCCACGCCGATCGCCGAGGCCATCTACGCTCGCGCCAGCGCCAACGGCAAGCGCTGCCAGGCGCTCGGCGGCGCCAAGAATCACGCCATCGTGATGCCGGACGCCGACATGGACAACGCGGTCAGCTCGCTGACCGGGGCCGCCTTCGGCTCCTCCGGCGAGCGCTGCATGGCGCTGTCGGTGGCCGTGGCGGTGGGCGACGAGGCCGCCGATGCCCTGATCGCCAAGATGCAGGCTCAGATGACCTCCCTGAGGGTCGGCCCCTTCCATGACGCGGACAACGACTTCGGCCCGGTGATCACCCGGGCGCACCAGGAGAAGGTCTGCGGCTACATCGAGAGCGCCGCCCAGCAGGGCGCCGAGATCGTCGTCGACGGCCGCGGCGTGCGGGTGCCGGGACACGAGAGCGGTTTCTACGTCGGCGGCACCCTGATCGACCGCGTGACGCCGGACATGACCTGCTACCTCGAGGAGATCTTCGGCCCGGTGCTGCTGGTGGTCCGCGTCGACTCCATGGAAGAGGCCATGAAGCTGATCGACGAGCACGAATACGGCAACGGCACCTGCATCTACACCCGCGACGGCGAGGCGGCCCGCTACTTCAGCGATCGCATCCAGGTCGGCATGGTCGGCATCAACGTGCCGCTGCCGGTGCCGGTGTCCTATCACAGCTTCGGCGGCTGGAAGCGCTCGCTGTTCGGCGACCTCTCCGCCTACGGCCCGGACGCCGTGCGCTTCTACACCAGGCGCAAGACCGTCACTCAGCGCTGGCCCTCGACCGGCGTTCGCGAGGGGGCGCAGTTCTCCTTCCCTTCCTGAGGCTCAATGACCCCGCTCTGTGCGGGGTCATCGATAGGCGGAAACATCAACAACAAACAAAGGAGACCTCAATGTTCGGACTACCTCTATCCACTACCTGGCTGGTGATCGGCGTCCCGGTGTTCTGGGTGCTGTACACCTTGGGCTTTCTCTGGGTGACGCGAGGCTGGCCGGGGCTCAAACACTCGGAGACTGATCGCTGAATCAATATGTTCATGGTCGCGACAACAACAACTCGCGTGATTAGGAGAGGGATGTGAACTCGACGGTATTACTGTTTCTTGCCTTGTATTTCATCGCAATGCTGGCGGTAGGGGTGATTTCCATGCGGCGGGGTGGCTCCAGCAGCATGGAGGGCTACTACCTCAGTGGCCGCAACATCGGCCCCCTGGTCACCGCCATGACCATGCAGTCAACCTCGATGAGCGGCTACATGTTCCTGGGGGCCGGCTCCCTCGGCTACACCCAGGGATATCACGGTTTTTGGTATGCCGCCGGTGATATCGGTGGTGGCGTGGTGAACCTCTCGGTGCTCGGGCGACGGATGCGCAAGCTGTCGCAGATCATGGGCGCGCTGACCTCCATTGAGTACCTCGAGAAACGCTATCCCAGCAAGTGGGTACGGCTGATCGCCGCCAGCCTGTCCGTCTTTCTGCTGGGGGCCTATGTGCTGGCCCAATTCATCGCCGGCGGCAAGGGCCTGGAGCTGGTGACGGGCCTGCCCTACGAGGCGGCACTTTCGATCGCCGTGGCCGTCATCCTCGCCTATACCCTGATGGGAGGCTATGGCGCGGTGGCCTATACGGACCTGCTACAAAGCTTTGTGATGATCATCGGAATCGTCTGGATCCTGATCGCCACTTTGAAAGAGGTGGGCGGCCTGACGGCCGCCAACGAGGCCATTGCTGCCCTCGATCCAACGCTGCTCAGCGTCTGGGGACGGGGCCTAGCCTACGAGGGGCAGTGGGGAATCGTGCTCGGCGCCTTGCTGATATTCTCCATCGGCTACATGGGCTGGCCTCACGTCGTGACCCGTCACATGGCGATGCGCAACCCCTTCCATGCTCGTCGCGCCGGGGTCTACTCTACCCTATGGAACCTAGTCTTCGTCAGTGCGCCCTATATCCTGGGCACTTTGGCCATCCTGGCGCTGCCCGATCTCGACGATCCCGAACAGGCCATCTTCGCCCTGGCGCAGAATCTGCTGCCTGCCGCGGTGGTAGGTATCGTAATGGCGGCCATCATGGCAGCGATCATGTCCACGGCCGATTCGATCCTGTTGCAGACGGGCAGCATCGCGGCCCGCGACCTCTACGAGCGGTTCATAAACCCGGCCATGGAAGAAAAGCAGATGGTGCGAGTCTCCCAGTTCATCGTACTACTGCTGGGAACGATCTGTGGTGTCGTCGCGCTATTCGAGCCGCCCGCAGTCTTCTCCATTATCGTCTTCACGACCTCAGTGCTGGGTAGTGCCTTCCTGCCGGCCTACGTGGCCGCTGTCTGGTGGCGCAAGGCCAATACACCGGGGGCACTGGCCTCGATGATCGTCGGCAGCGTCGCGGCCTTCGTATGGCAGTATCTGGCGCTGGACGGTGTGACTGGCCTGCATCCCATGCTGGCCGGCGTGGTGCTGTCGAGCCTCTCGATGGTCTCCGTCAGCCTGCTGACCCAGGCTAGCCATCCCGTCCCCGAGCATATCCTGCAGGCAATGGAGGAAACCGCCGAGCTGCGCCCCCTGCCGAGGCCGCTAAAGTCGCAACAGAGCTTCGAGATGGCGCATGAGGCGCTGACCCTCAAAGCTAGAGAGCGCATGGCATGAGCGAGGCATTGGCATTGGGGTGCACAGTGTGGAACACCGCGGGTCACAAGGACGCCTGGCTCAAGGCTAGGCTTCCCCTCGAGGGCCTCGAGCGCCGAGTCATGGGGATCGAGCCGGCGCTGAGCATCCACGCCGCCCAAGCAGTCGGCTTTCCCTATCTGCTTTGCCTGTACCGTTGGGAGACACGCCGTTTGGGCATGCGGCGCCAGGAGTTGATGAGCTGCCTAGTGGATCGCTGTCAGGGGGTCAGCACCACCCTGGAAGATGTCGAGTTCGGAGATCCTTTGGCCTCGGCGGCACTGCCGTCGCCCGAGCTCGACACACCGCCCCTCGAGCGCAAAGCGCGCCACCATGTCATGCAGGTGCGCCGTCACCGGTTGAAACGCCGCGGTGCGACACGGCTCGAACTGGTGCGTTGCCAGGCCGTCAGAAAACCCTTGTGGCTTGTCACTGGGCATCACGCCCAGCATGGCGAGCTTGAACTGTTGATCGATGGCATCAATGGCGGCTATTACCTGATGTGAGATTTAGGCGAGCACGACATTCAACCGTGCCAAACCTGAACGTCAATCCCCCCAACAGCCGAATCGGATCATCCGATTCGGCTGTTTTCCTCGTGGGCCATGCACAGAGCGTCGCGCGCCATGAGCTCCCCCAGACGGAGTGCCCCGGCGCCGACATCGACGCTAGGGAATCAACACGGCGGCGCCGGACAGGCGCCCGGCACGCAGATTGTCGAGGGCGCGATTGGCGTCTTCCAGCGGATAGGCGACGGTCTCGGTGCGGATCGGCACCTGAGGCGCCAGGGCGAGAAACTCCTCGCCGTCGCGGCGGGTGAGATTGGCCACCGACCTGACGCTGCGTTCCTGCCACAGCAGCCGGTAGGGAAAGGACGGGATATCGCTCATGTGGATGCCGCCGGAGACCACGGTGCCGCCGGGGCGCACGTGGGACAGCGCGATCGGCACCAGCTCGCCCACCGGAGCGAACAGCAGGGCGGCATCCAGCGGCTCGGGGGGAGTCTCGTCGCTGCCGCCCGCCCAGGCGGCACCGAGGCGCCGGGCGAAGGCCTGGGCCTCGCGGTCGCCGGGGCGGGTGAAGGCGTAGAGGATCTGGCCACGGGAGTGCGCCAGCTGGGCCAGGATATGCGCCGCGGCGCCGAAGCCATAGAGGCCCAGCCGGCGAGGTTCGTCGCCGCCGGCCAGCCGCCAGGTGCGATAGCCGATCAGGCCCGCGCACAGCAGCGGCGCGGCGGCCCGGGCATCATCGACGCCGAGCGCGAAGCAGTAGCGGGCGTCGGCCACGCAGTACTCGGCGTAGCCGCCGTCGCGGGTGTAACCGGTGAACTCGGCGCGCTCGCAGAGGTTCTCGCGCCCGGCCCGGCAGGGCTCGCACACGCCGCAGGTCCAGCCCAGCCAGGGCACGCCGACCCGCTGGCCTCTTTCAAGCCCTGTCTCGAGCCCGGTCTCAAGCCCAGCGACGCCCTCCCCCAGCGCATCCACCTCGCCGACGATCTCGTGGCCGGGCACCAGCGGCAGCCGGGGATGCTCGAGCTCGCCGTCGACCACGTGCAGATCGGTGCGGCATACCCCGCAGGCCAGCACCCGGACCCTGACCTCGCCGGGGCCGGGCTCTGGAATCGACACGCGCTCGAGGCGCAGCGGCTGGTTCGCGGCGTGCAGGCGCATGGCGCGCATCTCGCTCATGGCAGGCTCCTCGTGCGGCTCACCTCCCGAGCATAGCGCAGCCACACATACCCCTCGGCCTTAGCGAGGTCTGAAAAGTCGGCGAGCGAAGGCTAGACAAGGCGAAAATCAGAGAAAGGCCGGAGTTTACGAGTCGTAAATGAGGACCTTGAGCTGATTTTTAACGCCGTATAGCCGAGCGCAGACACTTTTCACCTAGGCTTCGACCGTGACCTCGTAGCCCGTAAACTTGCGCAGGTTGATCACGCCGCTGTCGAGAATCAGGTACTGGCCCTTGATGCCGAGCAGGGTGCCCGCGACCTCGGGCTGCTTGTCGAAGTTGTGGGAGACCACCTTGGTGGGATGCTCGAGCACCGGGTACTCGAAGGCCCTGGGCGCGGCGTCGACCTCGCGGATGGCGTCATGACCGAAGCGCTCGCGCAGTTCGAGCAGCCCCGGCGCGAGGCGTTCGAGCAGGCGGTCGCGCTCGCCGGGAAGATCCAGCTCCATGGCCTCGCCCTTGAGCATGGCGCGCCAGTTGGTGCGATCCGAGACCTCGTTCTTGAACAGCACCTCGACGAAGCCGGACTGCTGACGGGTATCGACCTCGAGGATCGGCAGCGCCTGGACGGCGCCCTGGTCGAGCCAGCGGGTCGGCACCTGGGTATCACGGGTGATGCCGACCTTGAGCCCGGAGGCGTTGGCCAGATACACCACGTGCGGCCGGAAGCAGTGGGTCTCGCCCCAGCTCGGCTCGCGGCAGGTGCCCTGGAAGTAGTGGCACTGCTCGGGCTTCATGATGCAGCTGTCGCAGCGGGCGAGCCTCTTGAAGCAGGGATAGCAGTGGCCCTGGCCGAAGCTCTTCTTCGTCGCCCGACCGCAGTGGGTGCAGGCGATGGCGCCGCTCCAGGTCAGCCGCAGCGGCCGACCGAGCCGGGCATTGAGGTCGAGGCGCTCGTCGCCGGCGCGCAGCGTGTAGCGCACCGGGGCGCCCGGCTCGACGGCCATCTTGGTCAGACAGCCCGTCAGGACGACGGCATCAGTCACGGCCGACGTCCCGACCGAGACCGGCCTGCTCCGGCGATACGCCGGCGCCGCTGCTGTCGGCGCCGCAGGTACGACGTTCCAGATAGCCGACGCGCTCCTCGGCGGGCACGTTGTGCTCGGCTTCGAAGCGCATCACCGCCTCGAGGCACAGCTCGGTCTGCTCGGCCGTCAGGAAGCGGCCGTCCGGCCACTTGCGCAGGGCCACCGCCTGCTTGAGGCTCTCGTAGATGGCCGGCGTCATCTGCTGGATCATGCGCTCGAAGGTCATATCGCTCATGGCGGAATCTCTCGGAAGAAACGGGTCGGACGAGACAGGTCATTCACTTGAGGCGTCTCTGAACTCGCAAAAGTCGGCGAGCGAAGGCTAGACAAGGCAAAAATCGGCGCAAAGCCGGAGTTTACGCGCCGTAAATGAACACTTTAAGCCGATTTTTAACGACGCATAGCCGAGCTCAGTCACTTTTCAGCGCGACTTGGCGCGACGGGAATGATACCAGCCCAATGCCAGCCCCACGACCAGCCCGCCCAGGTGCGCCTCGTTGGCCACGTTGCCGAAGCCGAACAGCTCGGCCACGTCGGTCATGGTGAAGACCATCCAGCCGAGCATGAACACGACCAGCATCTGGGGCACGAAGAAGCCGTCGCCCGGGCGCCGCCGCGACATCAGCCAGACGTAGCCGAGCAGCGCGAAGTCGACGCCCGACATGCCGCCGAACAGCACCGTGCCGGTGGCGTACTGGGCCAGGTTGCCGCCGATGCCGGCGGCCAGCAGCAGCGTCAGCATGCGCCCGCGGCCGTGAAAGGCCTCGACCTGGCGGCCGAAATACCACAGCCACAGCATGTTGAAGACCAGATGCATCCAGCCGAAGTGCAGGAAGGCCGGCGACAGCAGCCGCCACACCTGGCCGGAGGCCAGCGTCTCGCCCAGCTCGCCGAAGACCAGCTGCCCCCCCGACACTCCCACCGGAACGATGGTCAGGGCCGCGGTCACCAGATCACCCAGCACGCTCATCAGCGCGAACACCACCAGGCAAACCGCCATGGCGCCGGCGGTCACCGGCGCCTGGCGGAACGGGGCCAGCCAGCCCGGCAACCCGGCCCCGGCGCGGCGCATGCGGCGCGTCTTGCCGCCCTCGGGCATCAGCGGTTCACCGCGCTGCCAGCGCATCACCAGGCGCTGCATGGCATCGCGCTGCTGGGGATCGACCAGCCACAGCACCTGGCCCTCTTCCTCGTCGGTGAAGAAGTGGCCGATGCGTTCGGCCCACAGGGCCTTGCGCAGCTCGCGGGTGTCGGTGTCACGGGGCAGCAGCATCACCCGATACATGGCATCTCCTCAGGGCGAATCAGGTGGGCGAACCGCGCCGGCCGAGCACACAAAGAAAAAGTCCGGCGGAGGGGGCCGCCGGACAAGAGCAAGGGATCGTTCAAGGGAACACTTACTCAGATGGCCCGACGGGCGACAAGTTCGCAACGTTGCTCGAGTTTTAGGTAACGTTTTGTATCAGTCGAAATCGATTTCCCAGGGCTGCGGTCGGGCCTGCTCTTCCCGGGGCACGCGAATCCAGACGAAACGGTCGGCATCGAGCCGCGCCTCGCCGCTCCAGCGATAGGCCACCAGACGGCCGAACTTCACCGCGCTGTAGTCCAGGCAGGCGATGTTGGGCGCCGGCAGCGCCGGAATGCCCTCGCACCAGTAGTGGCCGATGAACAGCGGCGGCTCGTCGGGACCGTAGTGCGTCAGGCGCGCCGCCTCGGCCTCGCTCAGCGGGCGCAGTTCCAGGTCACCCGGCAGGTTGTCGGGCTGGAACACCACGTCGCCCCAGGTGCGGGGCCGATGCGCCCAGAAATGGGCGCGGAAGCTGCGCCGGGTGAAACCGTCGCCGGACTGGATCTGCACGCCCTCGGGCAGCGTGATGTGGCTGCCGCGGGTGAGGCGGTCGAGGATCTCGAACTCGCGGGTGCCGTGGCGCACGGCGGCGGTCAGGAAATCGAGGTCGATGCGACCGTCCGGGCGCGAGACGCGCAGCTCGTCGATCCGCGGCTGATCCCAGCAGGCGTGCACCACCCGCAGGCCGTCGAGCTCCAGGAACAGCGGAATGTCGAGGAACCAGGCCAGCGTCTCTTCCCACTCCTGGGGATGATCGCGGTACTGTTCGAGGGTCTCGCGCACGATGCGGTTGTGACGCGGGGTGTGCTCGCGCAGCCACTCGCGGCCCAGCTCGGCGGGGGCGCGATGGTGGTAGGCCAGGGCGTTGATCTCGTGGTTGCCCATCACGATCAGCGCCTCACCCTCCTCTACCATGCGCCGCGCAATGGTCACGGCGAGGCGAATGCGCGGGCCGCGGTCGATGAGGTCGCCGAGGAAGATCACCTTGCGCCGCGGATGGCGATAGACGCCGCCGCGCTGGTGATAGCCGAGGCGTTCGAGCAGGGCCGCCAGCGTCGCGCCACAGCCGTGCACGTCGCCGATCAGGTCGTAGCCTTCCAGGGGCGCTGTGCTCACCTCAGTCTCCCAGGCGGTTGCTCCAGCCCAGCTTGCTGCGCAGGACCTCGTAGAAATTGTGCCCCATCGGGTGAACGAGCTGCACGCGTTGCGGCTTGCGGCGGATCACCAGCACGTCGTCGGGCTTGGCCACGGCGCGGGTCTGGCCGTCGCAGCTGATGTGCGGGTAGGTCTGGTTGGTCTCGCCGATGTGGATGCGGATCTCGCTGGCCGCGTCGACGGCGATCGGCCGGCTCGACAGCGTGTGCGGGAACATCGGCACCAGCGTCACGACCTCCAGCCGTGGATGCATGATCGGCCCGCCGCCTGACAGCGCATAAGCCGTGGAGCCGGTGGGCGTGGCGATGATCAGGCCGTCGCTGCGCTGGCTGTGCACGAACTGGTCGTCGATGAACAGCTCGAACTCGATCATGCGCACCGCCTTGCCGGGGTGCAGTACCACCTCGTTCAGGGCGTCGCCGTCGCCGACCAGTGCGCCGTCGCGGTAGAGCTCGGCGTCGAGCAGGAAACGCTCCTCGAGCTCGTACTGGCCGGCCAGCACCTCCCCGACGCGCTCCTCGAGCTCGTCGGGGGAGATATCGGTGAGAAAGCCCAGCCGGCCGCGGTTGACGCCCAGCACCAGGGTGCCGCTGTGGCACAGGGTGCGGGCGGCGCCGAGCAGGCTGCCGTCGCCGCCGACCACGATCACCAGATCGCACAGTTCGCCCAGGCGGCGGCGGCTGGCCTCGGGATGGCCATGGCCGAGCAGCACGGTGGCGGTGCGATCCTCGAGGATGACGTGATAACCGGCGTCGTCGAGGAAGCGGCTCAGCCGCTTGAGGGTCTCGACCACCTTGGCGCTGCCCAGGCGGCCGATCAGGCCGATGTTCTTGAAAGCCTGCTTCTTGGAGGCCTGATGATTGGAGGCGTGCATGAGCGGGTCCTTCGCGTCGCGACGGCTCATTATGGCGACTGGCTGGCGGCCGGGCAAACCGCCTTCAGGCGCTGCGTGGAGCGTGACGGCGCTGCCACCACTCGTTGATCAGCAGCGAGGCCAGGATGATGGCCCCACCCAGCGCCAGGCGCGGCAGGTCGGCGTCGCGATTCCAGATCAGCAGGTTGACCAGCAGGCCCGCGGGCACCAGGGCGTTGTTCATGACCGCCAGCGCGCCGGCATCGACCCGGGTCGCGCCGAGGTTCCACAGGAAGTAGCCCACGCCCGAGGCCACCAGCCCCAGCCACAGCAGCACGCCCCACTGCAGCGGCGTGGCGGGCAGCGCCGAGGCGTCGCCCCAGAGCAGGAAGGCCGGCAGCGCCACGACCGCGGCGCCCAGGTAGAACCAACCGAACACCGAGAGACGCGGCAGCTCGGCGGGCAGCCCGGCCGAGAGCCGGCGATAGCCGACCTGGCCCAGCGCGAAGCACAGGTTGGCGCCCTGGACCACCAGGAAGCCCGCCCAGTAGCCGCCGTCCAGGCCGCGATAGCGGATCACCGCCGCGCCCAGCACCGCCATCCCCGCCGTCAGCAGGTGAAACGGCGAGAAGCGCCGGAACATCAGGTCGTCGAGCACGGCGATGTACAGCGGCGTGAGCACCGTGAAGAGCAGCACCTCGGGCACCGAGAGCAGCAGGAAAGACTGATAGAAGAAGATGTACATCACGCCAAGCTGCACGGCGCCGAGCCCCATCAGGGCCAGGCGCTGGCGGCCGCGCAGCAGGCGCGGACGCAGCAGGGGCAGAAACAGCAGGGCCGCCAGCAGGATGCGGGTCATCACCGAGAAATAGCTGTCGACCTGGCCGGCCAGGTAGGCGCCGATCAACGAAAACGATAACGCCCAGAGGACGGTGATGCCGACGAGATAGCCCAAGGTTCCACTCCATTTGGAAAAGCGAGGCGCCGAGGATTATACCGGCGGCATCCGGCCTGCCAAGCGCTCAGCCGCGCGGCGCCTTCCGCAGGACGTGCAGCGCATAGGCCGCGCCGGGCAACCAGCCGAGCAGCGTCAGCCCCAGGGCGATCCACACACGACGCGAGCCGCCGCCGGCCAGCCCCATCGCCAGCGGCGGCAGCAGCACCGCCAGCGCCACCAGGGCGGCGAAGGGCTCGGCGCGGCCGGCCGATGCTGCCGGGGAAGCCGACTCCGGCACCGGCGGCGTGGCCGGTGCCGCGTCCGGTCGGGCGGGCTCGCTCGACGCCGCGGTCGGCGCCTCCGGGGTCCACTGGCCGACCTCGGTGGCCGCGGGCTGCGCGGGGCTCGGCTCATGCTCCAGGGCCTGACGATGGGCCTCGTGATCGATCTTCTGCTCCAGATCGTCGGCGCCGTCGGCGAGCTCGTCGTGATAGCGCTCCCAGTCCTCCCAGTCGTGAGGCGTCCCCGCCCGGGGACGATGATCCCCGGACTCCCGGGCACGCTCCCAGGCCTTCTCTTCCAGGGTATTGGGGCGTTCGCGGTCTCGCTCGCCGTCCAGCCCCTTGCGGGCCAGGTATTCACGGGCATCCATGGCGGCTCTCCATCGTTCGAAAGTGGCGGCATTGTGCCTCATTGGAGCGGCGTCTCAAGGACCGGGTTCCTGACGCAACACCAACCGTTGGTGGCTGCCGGCATGCAGCGCATCGGGAGTCGGCTATGATGAACGCGAGACACGCCACGGTCTCCGGCCGACCAGTGGGCGCAGCAGGCAGCAACGACACCGGACGTGCGCCCGGGCCGGGCCACCAGGCACGAGGTTCCACGAGGACGAGGAGAACCGCCATGCCCAGCAAGGCTCCCACCATCGTACGCGAGATCATGTCGCGCGACTGCTATCGGGTCACCGGCAAGACGTCGGCCTCCACCCTGGCCCAGGGCCTGGCCCTGCACCGGCTGCCCGGTGCGCCGGTGGTCGACGAGCGCGACCATCTGATCGGCTTCATCTCCGAACAGGACGTGCTCGGCAAGCTGCTGGAAAGCGCCTACCTCGATGACGAGCCGCCGCTGGTCAGCGAGCTGATGCGCAACGAGGTGCTCTCCGTGGCGCCGTCCAAGAGCATCACCGACCTGGCCCAGGAGATGCTGGGCGCCAAGCCCAAGATCTATCCGGTCACCGAGCAGGGGCGGCTCGTCGGCATCGTGACCCGGCGCGACGTGCTCAGCGCCATTCTGCGCATGCGCCACGCCTGAGCCACCGCTTCCGCCCGCTTCCCGACACCCGGCCCGCCTGGCCGGGTGTCGGCGTCTAGGAGGCACGAAGGCGCATGACGAAGACGGAGGTCATAAAAAACCGCCTCATCGAGGATGAGGCGGTGAAGGATCGAATCGCAAGCTAGATCAACAGTGCTAGCGACTGCCATCGCTACTGTCGTCTGCACCTGTTCTGACAGTGTCGGCAGGAAAAGTTCAGACGGCGACGAAAAAATTCCACGCTACCTATCCGGTGCCCGCTCACGACCGGGGTTGTCATCATTAAGCCATTGGCTATATTATCGAATCGCCTCGCGGGTGTAGCTCAATGGTAGAGCAGAAGCTTCCCAAGCTTAAGACGAGGGTTCGATTCCCTTCACCCGCTCCAACGGCCCCTCCCGATACCTCCATTATCTTTCGGTTCAGAGCCTGGCTCTCCGATGTTACTGCCCCAGACGTCCGCTAAGTGCATGCTGCCCCGAGGTGACGCGCCGCCCCGTGCTGCCATCGATGGCCACGCTTCCGACTACCCGGATGCTGTCGACTGCCCGGCGCTCAGCCCGCTCGCTCACCTCGACCAGCGCTTTCGGATCGAGGCGATGAATCTCCCGGCCGACCACATGGATCGGCCCCTGCTGCTGAAAGCGAGCCAGCACGCGCCGGATGGTCTCCAGGGCCAGGTCGAGATCGCTGCCGACCTCCGCCCGGGTCATCGACAGCCGGGAGCCGAGCGGCGAGACCGGCGACCTGGCCCGTGATCGCCCGACGTCGTACAATCCGGGTTCGCCCTCGATAAACGGCGACACGACCGGGAGAAACACGACCCTCCCCGCCCATTTCCGCCTCGCCCGCGCGAGCCGAACCGCCAGCGTCCTTCTCTATGGCCCTGTTTCTGACCGTTCTGGCCGTCTGCCTGCTGATCATCGGTGGCATGGTCGCCATCCTGATGACCGCGCGCACGCCCCGCTATCGCACCGAGCCCGAGCATCTGCTCGAGCTGTTCGATCAGGCCCTGGAAAGCCGGGTCAGCGAGACGAAATGGAATGCCGTGATCGGCTATCCGATTCGCCACGACGACTATCTGGAAGGCGTCCGCCGGCGTGCCCAGCGGCTGATGGACGAGCACGGCCGCCACGGACGGGCGGCCCGTGGCAAGCCGCTGCTGGACGACGAGGGCCATGCCGACCTGACCGCCCTGCGTGCCCATCTCGCGGCCCGCACGGCGCTTCGCCGCGATGGAAAGCAGGAATGAGCCTGCACGGCTAATTCGGTACACTGGGCCATCTCGTGAACCCCGCGCCGGAGGGCGACGATGAGCAGCGCGATCCGCCATTTTCCGCTCGATACCGTCATTCACCATCACGCCCACGACTTCCACCAGATCGTGATCGGGCTCCATGGTCAGGCGGAATTCGAGATCGAGGGCCTCGGCGGCGCCATCTCGGCGCTATCCGGCTGCATCGTGCCGGCCAACCACATGCACTACTATGCCGGCACCGGCGACAATCATCAGCTGGTCATCGACCTTCCCCATGACGCCCTGTCGCTGACCGGCCACCACCACGAGCTGGCCCGGCTGTTCGACGCGCCGCGCTTCTTCGACCTGGACGCCTCCCTGGCCCGCTACCTGGACTTCGTGCTCCAGGAGCTGCGCCTGCTGTCCGCCCAGGGCGCGCTAAGCGACCTGCAGCAGGACCGCCTGGCCGCCACGCTGCTCGGCTCGCTGCATGCACGGCTGTCCGGCGATGGCTCGCCGACGGGGCGTCCCCTCGACCTGACGGCCCTGGACCGCTACATCGATCGACACCTGGGCGGCCAGCTGCGCGTCGCCGATCTGGCCGCTCAGGCTTGCCTCAGCGAGGCCCACTTCACGGCCCGCTTCCGTGCCCAGACCGGCCTCTCGCCCTGGCGCTACGTGATGCGTCGGCGCCTGGAGACGGCTCGGCGGATGATCCACGAGAGCCATCTGCCGCTCTCCGAGATCGCCGCGCTGACCGGCTTCACCAACCAGAGCGCCCTGTCCCGCGCCTTCCGCCGCGACTATGGCCATCCCCCCAGCCAGCTGCGCCGCGCCCCGAGGCGGCACCTCGCCAGCGGCATACCGACAGCCTAGACGAAAGTCGAAAATGGACTGTCTTCCAACGGCAACATCCGCGTATTCGTCAAATCCCCCAACGGTATCGACAAGCAAAGCCCACGCAGTCCCCCTACGCTTGCAAGATACCGTCATTTCGTCGAAGCCCCCGACGCAAAGACGAAATCACCACCCTGCGACGACCGGCTCCATCGGGAAACGACATGCTCAACGCCAACAACATGCTGGAAGACGCCACCTGGCGTCAGGACCTCGACACCCTCTTCGCCCGCATCAGCGAGCACTACGTGGTCGACGAGAGCGACTTCGTCGAGGAGCTGATCCAGGCACTCGGCGCGGGCCGCCAGGACTTCGCCCGCACCGCCGAGAAGACCGCCGAACTGGTGCGCGAGATCCGCGAGATGGACACCGCCGTCGACACCATCGACGAGCTGCTCCAGCAGTACAGCCTGGATACCCATGAAGGCCTGATGCTGATGTGTCTGGCCGAGGCCATGCTGCGCATTCCCGACAAGGCCACCGCCGACGCCCTGATCGAGGACAAGCTCGGCCCCGCCGACTGGAAGGCACACCTCGGCAAGAGCGAATCCTGGATGGTCAACGCCTCGACCTGGGGCCTCTTGATGACCGGCCGCGTGGTGACCCTGGACAAGCCTCAGGAGGGCCGACCGTCCGGCTTCATCAACAAGATGGTCAACCGCATGGGCGAGCCGGTGATCCGCCGCGCCATGGTCGAGGCCATGAAGGTCATGGGCAAGCAGTTCGTCCTCGGCCGCGACATCGACGAGGCGCTCAAACGCTCCAAGCCGCTGTTCGACAAAGGCTACACCTACTCCTACGACATGCTCGGCGAGGCCGCCCGCACCCGCCGCGACGCCAAGCGCTACTTCGACGACTACGCTCACGCCATCGAGCGGGTCGGCAAGACCAGCCGCTCGCTGTCGGCGAAGACCCCCACGCCGTCGATCTCCATCAAGCTGTCGGCACTGCATCCGCGCTACGAGTTCGGCCGCCGCGAGCAGGTGCTGCGCGAGCTGGTCGGCAGCGTGCGCGAACTGGCCCAGATGGCCCGTGAGCGCGACGTAGCCGTGACCATCGACGCCGAAGAGGTCGACCGCCTGGAGCTGTCGCTGGAGGTGTTCCGCGCCGTCTACGAAAGCGAGACCTGCCGCGGCTGGGGCAAGTTCGGCCTGGTGGTCCAGGCCTATTCCAAGCGCGCCCTGCCGGTGCTGCACTATCTCAATCGCCTGGCCGAGCACCAGGGCGACGAGATCCCGTTGCGCCTGGTCAAGGGCGCCTACTGGGACAGCGAGATCAAGGAATCCCAGCAGCTGGGCGTGGACGGCTATCCGGTCTACACCCGCAAGTCCGCCACCGACGTGGCCTATCTGGTGTGCTCGCGCTTCCTGCTCTCCGACGCCACCCGCGGCCGGATCTTCCCGCAGTTCGCCACCCACAACGCCCACACCATCACCAGCATCCTCGAGCAGGCCAACGCCGCCGACCGGGCCTTCGAGTTCCAGCGCCTGCACGGCATGGGCGAGGCGCTCTACGACGCGGCCCTCAAGCGCGCCCCCCAGGGCACCTACTGCCGCATCTACGCGCCTACCGGCGCCCACAAGGACCTGCTGCCCTACCTGGTGCGCCGGCTGCTCGAGAACGGCGCCAACTCGTCGTTCGTCCACCAGCTGGTCGATCCCAAGGTGCCGGTGGAATCGCTGTGCGTGCACCCGGCGGAGACCCTGCGCCAGTACGATGGCCTGGCCAACCCCCAGATTCCCCTGCCCCGCGATCTCTACGGGCCCGGTCGGCCCAACTCGAAGGGCGCGAACCTCAACATCCGCAGCCAGTACCAGCCGCTGATGGATGCCATGGCGAAGCACATGGACACCGTGTACGAGGCGCGCCCGCTGCTGGCCTTCGACGTGGCCGGCGACCCGGCGCAGACCCACGAGGTGACCGCGCCCTACGACCGCCGCCAGCGCGTCGGCACGGTGCTGTGGACCACCAAGGCTCAGGCCGAGCAGGCTTTGGACGCCGCCTGGGCGGCCTTCCCGCGCTGGGAAGCGACGCCGGTTAGCGAACGCGCCGACATCCTGCGTCGCTTCGCCGACCTGATGGAGGCGAACATGGCGGAGCTGATGGCGCTGTGTTCCCGCGAGGGCGGCAAGCTGCTCACCGACGGCGTCGACGAGATCCGCGAAGCGGTGGACTTCTGCCGCTACTACGCCGTGCGCGCCGAGGAGTTGTTCGCCGAACCGACCCGCCTGCCGGGGCCGACCGGCGAGTCCAACGAGCTGATGATGGGCGGCAAGGGCGTGTTCGCGGCGATCAGCCCCTGGAACTTCCCGGTGGCGATCTTCTGCGGCCAGATGGTCGCCACCGCCGTGGCCGGCAACACCGTGCTGGCCAAGCCCGCCGAGCAGACCTCGATCGTCGCCCACCGGGTCGTCGAGCTGCTGCGCGAGGCCGGCATGCCCCGCGACGTGGTGCAGCTGCTGCCCGGCGACGGTCCCACCGTGGGCAGCGTGCTGACCAGCGATCCGCGTGTCACCGGCGTGGTGTTCACCGGCGGCACCGACACCGCCCAGATCATCAATCGCGCCCTGGCCAACCGCGAGAACGCCGCGCTGCCGACCCTGGTGGCCGAGACCGGCGGCATGAACGCCATGATCGTCGATTCCACCGCCCTGCCCGAGCAGGTCGTGGCCGACGTCATCCATTCGGCCTTCCAGAGCGCCGGCCAGCGCTGCTCGGCGCTGCGCGTGCTCTACCTCCAGGACGACGTGGCCGACCGCGTGATCCAAATCCTCGAGGGCGCCATGGCCGAACTTCACGTGGGCGACCCGCGCGACCTGGGCACCGACGTGGGCCCGGTGATCGACGAGGACGCCCGCCGGGGGCTGCAGGCGCACATCGACCGGCTCAAGGGCGAGGGTCGCCTGCTGGCCGAGACCCGTCTCGATCCGGCGCATACCGCCGAGGGCACCTTCATCGCCCCCAGCGCCTTCCAGATCGACGGCATCGACGCCCTGGAGCGCGAGCAGTTCGGCCCGGTACTGCACATCGTGCGCTACAAGGCCCAGGACCTCGACCGGGTGATCGAATCGATCAACGGACGCGGCTATGGCCTGACGTTCGGGGTGCACAGCCGCAACGAATCCTTCGCCGAGGAGATCGCGCAGAAAATTCGCGTTGGCAACGTATACGTCAACCGCAATATCATTGGGGCCGTCGTCGGGGTCCAGCCGTTCGGCGGCCAGGGCTTCTCCGGAACGGGCCCCAAGGCGGGTGGACCCCACTATCTACTGCGGTTCGCCACGGAAAAGACGGTGACGATCAATACCGCCGCCCTCGGCGGCAATGCGTCACTGCTTGCGCTGGGAGACGAGTGATCCCCGCTCGTCCGTAACGACAACAAACTGAAGGAAGTCTCTCATGGTCGAAAACAACGCCACCCATGGCCTCAGGTGCCTACGCTCTCTGGACGTGATCCTCGCCACCCGCGTGGCGGCCGGCATGCCCACCAGCCACCCGCTGGATATTCATCCGGCCTAACCAACAGGAGAGTTCATATGGCTATTGGTGTCTGGATCAGTCTCTTTGCGTACTTTGCGCTGATGATCGCCATCGGTCTCTATGCCATGCGCAAGTCAACGTCGACCTCGGAAGGCTACATCCTGGGGGGGCGGTCCCTGAGTCCCAAGGTGGCGGCCCTGTCCGCCGGCGCCTCGGACATGAGTGGGTGGCTGCTGCTGGGCCTGCCCGGGGCCATGTTCGTCTCGGGGCTGGGCTCGGCCTGGATCGGCATCGGCCTGCTGGTCGGGGCCTTCTTCAACTGGCTGCTGGTGGCGCCGCGCCTGCGCGAGCAGACGGTGCACTACGGTAACGCCATCACCATTCCCCAGTTCCTGGCGAATCGCTTCCCGACCCAGGCGATCCCGTTGAGAACGGTCTCCGCCATCGTCATCGTGGTGTTCTTCGCGGTGTACACGGCATCCGGCCTGGTCGCGGGCGGCAAGCTTTTCGAGAGCGCGTTCTCCGGCGTGATCAACCTCGGCGGCATGAGCGACTACGGCACGGGCATCATCATCACGCTGGGCGTGGTGCTGGCCTACACCGTGGTCGGTGGTTTCATGGCCGTGAGCATGACCGACTTCGTGCAAGGCTGCATCATGATGCTGGCCCTGGTGATCATGCCGGCGGTGGTGCTGTTCGGCGAGGGCGGCGGCGGCTTCGGTCAGGCGTCCCAGACCCTGAACGAGGTCGATCCCACCCTGCTGTCGTGGACCGACGGCCTGACGCTGATCGGTTGGCTGTCGGCGGTGACCTGGGGCCTGGGATACTTTGGCCAGCCGCACATCATCGTGCGCTTCATGGCCATCCGCACCCTCAAGGATGTGCCCATTGCCCGCAACATCGGCATGAGCTGGATGCTCATCTCGCTGATCGGCGCGGTCTCGCTGGGCATCTTCGGCCGCGCCTACGCGGTGCGCAACGGCATGAATGTCGAGGATCCTGAAACGATCTTCATCATCCTCGCCGACCTGCTGTTTCACCCGCTCATCACCGGCTTCCTCTATGCCGCGCTGCTGGCGGCCGTCATGAGCACCATCTCCAGCCAGCTGCTGGTGGCCTCCTCCTCGCTGACCGAAGACTTCTACCGTCTGTTCCTGCGCAAGCAGGCGACGGAGAGAGAGACCGTCACCGTGGGCCGCGTCTGCGTCGCCCTGGTCGGCCTGGTGGCCGCCGTCATCGCGTCCGATCCAGACTCTCAGGTCCTGGGGCTGGTCAGCAACGCCTGGGCCGGCTTCGGTGCGGCCTTCGGCCCGCTGATCATCCTGTCGCTGATGTGGTCGCGCACCAATGGCGCGGGCGCCATTGCGGGCATGATCGCGGGCGCCGTCACCGTGATGCTCTGGATCTCGCTGGGCTGGAACGGCTCCTTCCTGGGGGGCCCCGGGGTGTACGAGATCATTCCCGGCTTCATCGCCGCCTTCATTGCCATTCTGGTGGTGAGCAGCGTGACCGCCGACGCCGGCGAATATCAGCACATCACTCGATAAGGACGCGTATCAAGCGCCGAGAAGGGCTCCTGCGGGAGCCCTTTTTCGTGTCTCGCCGACCCCGCCCGGACTCAGCCCAGCAGGCTACGCCCCACCAACGCCAGCGCAAAGAGCGGCAACAGCGCCCGGCTCCAGGTCGCGGCGGAGAGCCGCCACAGCCCCCGCCCGCCGACCGACATGGCCAGCGGCCGCGCAAAGGCGCAACCCAGCGCCCACATGCCCAGCAGCACCAGCACTGCCCGCCAAGGCCAATCGAGCCCCTGCACCAGCGCGGGTTGATACAGTAACCATACCGACAGCCCCGCCGCCGTCAGCAGCGCGACCAGCGGCCTGTCGCCCGGCCTCGGCCTGGCGGGAAAGCGCCTCCCGACGCGCATGGCCATTCCCTCTCGCTGTCGCCTGTCTCACCGATTCAGTGAAGCCGAAAACCCCGAGATCGGCGAATTCCATGCAGGAAATGTGAAAGTTGTATTCATCCTATACGAGATAAAACCCTGTCAGTGAAGCATTTCATCATGACGCGGCCAAATCAGCCCTCGAGTAATAGAAAAATTCTACAAGACATTTAGAAACGGTGTTTCTATGCTCTACAGGACGCGATGCAAGGACGCCGAAGACGCCGAATCACTCGGCGCCGGCATTCAGGAACACAACGGGAGGCTTCCCATGAAAACGATTCGCCTGATCACCGCCACCGCCCTCACCGCTGCCGGCCTCGTCGGCGCCCAGTCCGCCATGGCCTACCAGGCCGGCGATTTCTACGTGCGCGGCGGCATCGCCAAGACCGAGGTCAAGGATGACAACGGCCGCGTGGCCGGTGCTGATCTGGACATCTCCGACGAGCGCGGCTTCGCCTATGGCCTGGGCTACCAGTTCCACGACAAGTTCGGCGTCGAACTCAACGGCACCGAGTCGTTCGAGCACGACCTGGCCCTCGACGGCGCCGGCATCGGCAGCGTGGAGCGCATGCCGCTCAACCTGATGCTCAACTACTACCCGATGGGCGGCACCGACTCACGAATTCAGCCCTACGTGGGCGCCGGCCTGAACTACACGCACTTCTCCGACGAGGAACTGTCCGGGCTGGAGATCGAGGAATCCTACGGGCCCGCCGCCCAGGCAGGCGTGGACTTCGCCCTGACCGATCACCTGCTGATCGGCGCCTTCGCCCAATACGCGGACGTGGACGCCGACGCCAAGCTCGACGGTACCGACATCGGTGAGGCCGAGGTGGATCCGGTCACCGTCGGCGGCAGCTTCACCTACCGCTTCTGATTCTCGACGCCGAGATGACCGCCATGACGCCGAGCCCCGTGCCCGGCGTCATCTTTTGATGTGCATCAATTCGAGCCGCGAACCATTTTGCCTTGAGTCAAATCGGCGCCGCGGCGCACCCCGTAGACTGGAGCCCTCGCTTACCGTCACCGAGGAGCCAGCCCCATGCGCCGCCCCCTGATCTCCACCCTGATCGTCGCCACCGGCCTCGTCGCCAGCAGCCAGGCGCTCGCCTACGGCGCCGGCGATATCTACACCCGCGTCGGCGTGGCCAAGGTCGCGCCCAAGAGCGATAACGGCGATCTCGCCGGCGGCACCTACGACGTCGACGTGCAGGACGACAACGGCTTCGCCTTCACCCTGGGCTATCGTTTCACCGACAAGCTGGGCGTGGAACTGCTGGCAGCCGAGCCCTTCGAGCATGACATCCGGCTCAACGACGCCAACCTCGCCTCCACCAAGCACCTGCCGCCGACCCTGACCCTGCAGTATTATCCGTTCGGCGGCACCCAGGCGCGGGTGCAGCCCTATGCCGGGGTGGGCGTTAACTACACCCACTTCTCCGACGAGCACATCGACGGCGGTGATCTGGAGCTGGACGATTCCTGGGGCGCGGCCGCCCAGCTGGGCGTCGACCTGCTGATCGACGAACACTGGGCCTTCAATGCCGCCGCCTGGTACCTCGACATCGACACCGATGCCGAGCTGAACGGCACCGACATCGGCAACGTCGAGATCGACCCGCTGGTGGTGATGGGCGGCATCAGCTTCCGCTTCTGAGCCGCGTCGACATGCCCTGCAAGAAAGGCCCGCCGAACGGCGGGCCTTTCTTGTGTGCAAGCGGCATGACGAGTGTCGGGGCCGCTAGCAGGCGATATGGCGCGACAGCCCCAACGCCTTGAGCGTCTCGTCGTCGAGCCCCTCGATGGCATCCACCTCGGCCAGGCGGGCGTGATAGTCGGCACTCAGGAAGGGCTTCCCGGCCAGGAGATGATCGAGATACTCCCGCGCCGGCCGCAGCGCCTCGCCGGTGGTTCCCGGCGCGGCCACATAGACCCAGGCCTCGATGGGGCCTTGCCCCGTGTGGATGGGCAGGCGCAGCCGATCGTAGTCGTGGGGGTAGCCCTCGAAGGGGTCCATGCACTCGATCTGCTCCGGGGCGAGCAGCTCGAACAGCGCCCCCTCGACCCGCTCACCGGCGGCGGGCACCACGTTGGCGTGGCTGATGCCGGGCACCCGAGAGGCCTTGTCGAAGCGCAGGCCATGGTCGCGCAGCACTCCGGACAAGGCACGCCGGGTCGTGCCGATCCGTGCCTCGATCCGGGCGGCGTTCATGTTGCTGCCGTAGGCGAAGTAATAGGGCATGAGCGACTCAGTTCTCGGTGACCAGCTGGTCGATCCGCTCCATCACCTTGCCCATCAGCACCCGCTGGCTGGCCTTCGCACCTTCCTGGATCAGATAGGCCTCCACGGCGGGAGCCACGTCGCAGCTCGCCGGCATCGGCGCGCGCGCCTCCACCAGCGCATCCAGCCGGGCGATGAACACGAAACGCAGCCACTGGGGCAGTGACATCGTGTCGATGCAGAACGGCTCGGAACTGTCGAAGGCCTCCGGCGCGGGACGCTCCATGCGCCACAGGTCGGACGCCTTCATGGTGGACTCGAGTTCGCGCAATGCCTGCTCGAGTTCCTGATGAACGGTCATGGGAAATACCTCTGATCTGACTAGGGGACCATTATCCCGCGCCTGCACGATGCGGGCCACCCCCTGTCACGCCGGTGCCGGGGGCAAGACCTTGCGCAGAAAATCCCGGGTACGCGGATCCTCGGGGGCCTGGAACAGCCGCGAGGGCGGGCCCTGTTCGACGATCCGCCCGCCCTCCATGAACACCACCCGGTCGGCGACGTCCCGGGCGAAGGCCATCTCGTGGGTCACCACCAGCATGGTCTGGCGCTCGGCGGCTAGCTGCTTCATCAGCGCCAGCACCTCGTCGACCCATTCCGGGTCCAGCGACGACGTCGGCTCGTCGAACAGGATCACCTCGGCCTGGGCGGCCATGGCGCGGCCGATGCCGACCCGCTGTTGCTGGCCGCCGGACAGCGAGGCCGGATAGGCGTCCGCCTTGTCGGCCAGGCCGATGCGCTCGAGGATTTCCCCGGCCCGGGCATGGGCCTTCGCCTTGGGCCAGCGATTGACCACGATCAGCCCCTCGGCGATGTTCTCCAGTGCCGTCTTGTTGGCGAACAGCGCATAGTTCTGGAACACGAAGGCGGTGCGGCGTCGTGCGGCCAGGATGTCGGCGCGGCTGGCCCGGGTCACGTCGACATCCAGATCGCCCAGGGTCAGCCGGCCGGCATCGGGCCGCTCCAGGAAGTTGAGGCAGCGCAGCAGGGTCGACTTGCCGGTGCCCGACGGGCCGATCACCACGATGATCTCGCCCCGCTCGATCTCCAGATCGATGCCGTCGAGCACGGTGGCGTGGCCGAAGCGCTTGACGAGTTGGTTGACCTTGATCATCGGCGATAGGCCTCGTTGAGTCGGCGTTCCAGGCGCCGCTGGCACCAGGCCAGCAGCTCGACGATGGCCCAGTAGATCACCGCCACGGTGATGAAGGCCTCGAAGTAGAGGAAGCTCCCGGCCGCCTCCTTCTGGGTCGCCCCCATCAGTTCGGTGACGCCGAGGGTGAACGCCAGGGAGGTGGCCTTGATCATGTCGATGAAGTAGTTCATCAGCGTCGGCACGGCCACCCGGGTGGCCTGGGGCAGCACGATCCGCCGCATCAGCTGGCCGTTGGTCATGCCGATGGACAGCGCCGCCTCAGTCTGGCTGCGGTCCACGCCGACGATGGCGGCGCGGATCGACTCCGCCATGTAGGCCGAGAAGTGCAGCGTCAGCCCCATGATGGTGGCGGTGATGCCATCGATCTGGGTCAGGAAAGCCAGCACCTGGGGCAGGCCGTAGTAGAACAGGAACAGCTGCACCAGCAGCGGAGTGCCGCGGAAGAAGGAGATGAACAGCAGCGTGATGCCGTTCAGCCCCGGAAGCTTCAGCACCCGGATCACCGCCAGCCCGCAGGCCAGGGCCAGGGCCAGCACCATCCCCGCCGCGGCCATCGCCAGGGTCAGCGGCAGATAGCCGAGCAGGATGGGCGCGAGCCCCAGCATGTAGTCGAAATCGAGCACGCTCATGTCGGGTGCTTCGCCTCAGGGCCGCGTGATGTCGTTGCCGAACCAGCGCTCGGAGATATCGGTCAGCGTGCCGTCCTCGCGCAGGGCCTCGAGCGCCGCGTCGACCTCGTCGCGCAGGGCGCGACCCTGCTCGGTATCGTGGAACGGCAGCGCATTGTGGATCTCGGAGAACGGCTGACCGGCCAGCTGCAGCGGCAGCGGCTTCTCCTGGATCACCTGGCTGGCACTGACGCGATCCATGATAAAGGCATCGACGCGGCCCAGCGCGGTGTCCTGTTCGATATTGCTCTCGTAGGTGCGGATATCGATGTCATCGGCGTAGGGCAGCTCGCGCAGCAGCTGCTCGTAGTTGGAACCGAGGTTCACCGCCACGCGCTTGCCGCGCAGGTCCTCGACGCCGCCGATCTCGTCACTGCCCTCCTTGACCACCACCTGAGCGCCGTCATAGACGTAGGGCGAAGTGAAGGCATACTTCGCCTCGCGCTCCTCGGTCATGGTGATCTGATTGGCGATGGTGTCGATGCGACCGGACTCCAGCATGCCGAACAGGCCGGAGAAGTTGGCGGTCACGAACGTTACCTCGGCGCCCATCTCCTCGCCCACCGCGTTCATGACATCGACCTCGAAGCCCTTGAGCGTGTCCTGCTCGACGAAGGTGAAGGGGAAATACCCCCCCGACATGCCGACCCGGAGCGTCGTGTCCTGGGCGAAGGCGCCGCCGCAGAAGGCGATGGCGCCGGCGGAGAGTAGCGTCAGAGTGAAGCGACGAAGCATGATGTGCCTCCGTTGGGATTCTGCTTTTGGAATAAAAACGACCATTTAATATTTCATTTTCGCACAGACAGTAGTGGAAATCTCGGTCATGAACCAATAGTGGCCCATTATGGGCGCCATAGCGGCCGGGCGATGCATTCATTCACAGCAGCGCTGAATGTTCCTGTGGATAACCACTGGAAAGCCGTCGCCGAGGCCGATGCGGTGGGCCCGAAGCGGGATCGTTCAGGTTTTGATCAGCCGGCTCATCAACGCCCGCTGCCACGGGCTGACAGCGTCGGGGCACCACGGTAGAGTGCACGCTCGTCACAGAGGGAAACCGCATGCAGCCGATCGACAGCTTCCACGACTTCTTCGCACGCACCGGAGCCGAGACATGGCTCTACCACATGGGGCGCGGCGTCGAACCCTGCGAGCTTGAGACGCTGACCGCCCTGGAGCGGGACGAGCGGCCCTGGCCCCAGCCCTGGCAAGGCAAGGCGCGGCTGGCGATGGTGTTTCGTCTCGGCGAGATGGAAGATCCGCTGATCTGGTTCCTGGCGCTGCCGCTGGACGAACAGGGCCGGCTCGACCCGGCGCCCCGCGACGCCTTCCTGCAGCGCCTGCTGGAAACCCTGGGTCGCAACGTCCAGGGCCTCGGCCGCGAGGACGGCGAGGCGATCGACAACCTGATGAAGGACAATCCCCTGGCCTTCACCCCATCCCTGCCCTTCCAGGCCGTGCTGCACGCCCGGGCGAGCCACGACACGGGGCAGCCGGCCAGCCAGCACATGGAGCCCGCCGAGGCCTACCTGGAAGGCCAGCAGGACCTGGACTGGCGGGCACTGGGCCTGCAGGGCCTGGCCGACGTCGCCGTGCGCATGGATGACGACCAGGCCGAGCGACTGGCGGCACGCCTGCCGACCCTGCCCGACGAAGTGCTGGCCTCGCTGTGCTACTGTCTGGAGCATGTCGGCGTTTCACGGCCGCTGGCCGAGGCGCTCCGCGCCCGGGGCGAAGCGGCCGCCGAGGCCGGCGATATCGAGACCTTCTGCGCCTGCGTGCGTGCCGTGTCCGGCGCCGAGAGCACGATCGCCGGCGCCTGGTTCGACGCCCTGCTCGACGACCCCGAGGCCTGCGGCCCGGATCTGCTGGCGGCCATCGCCGGACGCGGCTGGCGACACCTGGAGGACGGCGAGCGCCTGCCGCGCTTCCTGACCCGGCTCGCCGACACGCCGCGCGCGGACTTTTCCGCCGTGGCCCGCGATCTGGCGCTGATCCCGCGCCTGCGGCTGCCGGTGCTGATGACGCTGCGCGAAGCCGCGCCGGATTCCGCCATCGGTCGCCGCCTGGGCGCCCTGTCTCGCGGATGACCTCACTCTCGCGGATGACCTCACTCTCGCGGATGACATCACAAGGAGCGATGCCATGAAGGAGCTGCCCTACCAGGCCAAGGCGGTGATCGGCCGCCGCGAGATGGTGACCCTGCCGGAACTCGGCCTGACGCTGTGCGCCAAGGCCGATACCGGCGCCAGGACCTCATCCCTGCACGCCGAGGACATCGAATCCTTCGAGCAGGACGGCCACCTGTGGGTCAGCTTCACCACCCGTGGCGGCGGGCCGACGAGCCCGGCCCACGTGCACTGCCTGCACCTGTACGACCGGCGCCAGGTCACCAGCTCCAACGGCCAGGCCGAATGGCGCTACGTGATCCGCACGCTGATGCAGCTCGGCGAACTGGAGTTCCCCGTCGAGCTGACCCTCGCCGACCGTCGCCAGATGCGCCACCCCATGCTGCTCGGGCGTCGTGCCCTGCGGCGGCTGCTGGTGGCGCCCGGCGCCGGCTTCCTGCACGGCGAACCCTGAACCGCTCCCCCATGGCATCGGAGGCCCTATGCATATCGCGCTGCTGTCCCGTAATCGCAGACTCTATTCCACTCGCCGGCTGATCGAAGCCGCCGAGCAGCGGGGCCATACCACCCGGGTGGTGGACACCCTGCGCTGCTACATGAGCATCGCCTCCCATCAGCCCTCGATCCACTACAAGGGCGAACAGCTCGAACCCTTCGATGCCGTGATTCCCCGCATCGGCGCCTCGGTCACCTTCTATGGCTGCGCCGTGCTGCGTCAGTTCGAGATGATGAACACGCCGGTACTCAACGACAGCGTGTCGATCACCCGCTCGCGGGACAAGCTGCGCTCGCTGCAACTGCTGTCGCGCAAGGGCATCGGCCTGCCGGTGACCGGCTTCGCCCACTCCCCGGATGACATTCCCGACCTGATCACCATGGTTCGCGGCGCCCCGCTGGTCATCAAGCTGCTGGAGGGCACCCAGGGCATCGGCGTGGTGCTGGCCGAGACCAACCAGGCCGCCGAATCGGTGATCCAGGCCTTCATGGGCATGAAGGCCAACATCATGGTCCAGGAGTACATCAAGGAGGCCAAGGGCGCCGATATCCGCTGCCTGGTGATCGGCGACAAGGTGGTGGCGTCGATGAAGCGCCAGGCCGCCGAGGGCGAGTTTCGCTCCAACCTGCACCGCGGCGGCAGCGCCAGCGTGATCCGCATCACCCCGGAGGAGCGCTCCACGGCGATCCGTGCCGCCAAGGCCATGGGCCTGCGCGTGGCCGGGGTCGACCTGCTGCGCTCGAACCATGGCCCGGTGATCATGGAGGTCAATTCGTCGCCCGGCCTGCAGGGCATCGAGACCGCCACGGGCAAGGACATCGCCGGGCTGATCATCGAGCACCTGGAGAAGAGTTCGACCCCGCGACGCAAGGCGCCGCCCAAGCCGAAAGGATAAGCCACAACGCCTAAATATTTGGCCACTGGGGGTGGCAAAAGCCCGTCGACACCCCCACAATCTGCGTCACCGGAGGAGGTGACCGCCCATGTTTCTCGATAATCGCCAGGTGGCGATGGACAGCGTCCTCGAGGCGCTGGCCGACAGCATCGACTATTTCCAGGACAACCATGAGCGCCTGCGGCCGAGCCTGCGCGAGGTCCTGCAGCCCTATTTCGATACCCGGAAAGCGTTGATGCGCGAGCTGCAGGAGCTGGCCCGCCGGCATCTTGCCCTCCTCCCCCGCGATGCCGATGTCGAGCGCGACGACTACATGTGGCTATGGAGCCGACTGAAGAGCTTCGTCGGCGACGACAGCCAGGTGCTGATCAACGAGCTGCTGGAACAGGAGCGGGTGCTGATGCAGGCGCTTTCCACCCTGTACACCCACCCCCTGCCCGACGCCATCGAGGCGGTCATCGAGGAGTGCTGGAAGCACTGTCGCTCGCTGATTCGCGAGCTGTATCGGCAGCAGAAGAAGCATCAGCGGCGCTGATCGCCGCCCGCGGCACGATCTGCAGCGGCTCCTCGGGTCCCAGGAAATGGGGCTCCCGCCCCCAGACGTAGAGATCGCCCAGGGTCGCCACTCGCGCGACCCACTCCCGAGCCTTCAGCCACAGCACCCCCTCCGTGGGGCGCTCCGGTGCCGCGCAGCCGCGCGCCTCGATCCCCAGCGCCTCGGCGATGAACAGCGCCCGCGGCAGATGCCACGACTGGGTGACGAGCAGCGCCCGATCCACGTCGAAGACGCCGCGCGCCCGTGACAGCGTATCGAAGGTGCTGAAGCCGGCGTAGTCCAGCGTCATGGCCGCATCGGGCACCGCACGGCCGCGCAGGTCCCGCCACATGGTCACCGGCTCGTTGTAATAGCGGGTGCTGTTGTCGCCGGACAGCAGCAGATGCTGTACCCGCTCGCTGCGGTACAGCCTCGCCGCGGCCTGCATGCGCCCCTCGAAGTGCGGATTGCGCTTGCCGCTGCGCGTCCAGTGGGACGTGCCGAAGACGATGGCCACCCGCTCGGGGCCACACTGCGACAACCCGTGATCGATGCGTTCCCGGGTCTCGGCCAGCATCCACAGATTGGCGCCCACGAAAAGCAGAATCGCCAGGAGCGCGAGCACCCCCAGCGACATCAACAGTCCCCTGACACCTTTCCACAATGAGATGGGCATCCGCCTTTCCGGTTAAAACATGCCGAGCTCGAGCTTGGCCTCGTCACTCATCATCTCGCGACTCCAGGGCGGATCGAAGACGATCTCGGTGTGCACCTGGCTGATCTGCGGGGCGCCGAGAATCTTGTGGCGCGCATCGGCGGCAATCACGTCGCCCATGCCGCAGCCCGGCGCGGTCAGCGTCATGCGGATGGTGACGATGCGCTCGCCGGTGATCAGCCGCTCGATACGACAGCCATAGACCAGCCCGAGCTCGACGATGTCGACCGGAATCTCGGGGTCGAAGCAGGTCCGTAGCTGGTCCCAGACGAACTGCTCGATCGCCTCCTCGGAGGCGTCCTCGGGCAGCGTCGGACGCGGCACGGCCTCGAGCCCCAGGGCGTCGAGATGGCTGCCCTCGATCAGGTAGAGCCGCCCCTCGTGACCCACGCTGACCGAGTTGCCCTTGGCCTGCATCACGCTGACCTCGCTGTCCTCGGGCAGCGTGATGGTCTTGCCGAAGGGAATGGAGATGACCTCGACGTCGCGCTGCAGAGGCAGGACCTGGCCCTTGTGCAGGCTCGCCAGGGGATCGTCGATCTCGCTCATAGGACTCCTTGGAGCTTCATTCACAGCGGCCACGGCGAGTCCTCAGGGTGCCCGCCGCGGCCGTGATCCGGGAGCGGCGCTCAGCGCAGCATGCCCACGACCCGCTCCAGGCCGTCGACGAAGACGTCGACCTCCTCGGGGGTGTTGTAGGCGGCGAAGGAGGCGCGGCAGGTGGCATCGACGCCGAACGAGGACAGCAGCGGCTGGGCGCAGTGGTGTCCGGTGCGGATTGCCACGCCGAGCTGATCGATCAAGAGGCCGATGTCCTGGGAATGGGCGCCCTCGACCACGAACGACAGCACGCCGGCCTTCTCGGGCGCGGTGCCGAGGATGCGCAGGCCGTCGATGCGCGACACGCTGCGCGTGGCGTGCTCGAGCAGCCGCGACTCCCAGGCGCCGATCAGCGGCAGGCCGATCCCCTCGACCCACTCAAGCGCGCGGCCCAGGGCGATCACCTCGGCGATGGCCGGGGTGCCGGCCTCGAACTTGTGCGGGATACCGGCGAAGGTGGTGGGCGCCTCGAAGGACACGGTGGCGATCATCTCGCCGCCGCCCTGCCAGGGCGGCATGGCCTCGAGCAGCTCGGCGCGGCCATAGAGCACGCCGACGCCGGTGGGGCCATAGACCTTGTGGCCGGAGAAGGCATAGAAGTCGACGCCGAGCGCCTGCACGTCGACCGCCTGGTGCGGCGCGGCCTGGGCGCCATCGACCAGGATCAGCGCGCCGTGCTCATGGGCCACCCTGGCCATGTCGGCCACCGGATTGACGGTGCCCAGCGCGTTGGAGACGTGATTGACCGCCACCAGCCGGGTGCGCTCGGAGATCAGGTCGCGGTAGGCGGCCTGGTCGAGCACGCCGCGCTCGTCGACCGGGATCACCTTGAGGGTGAAGCCCTTCTCGGCGGCCAGCATCTGCCAGGGCACGATGTTGGAGTGGTGCTCCAGGCGCGAGATCAGCACCTCGTCGCCCTGGCCCAGGTTGGCGCGGCCCCAGCTCCCCGCCACCAGATTGATCGCCTCGGTGGTACCACGGGTGAAGACGATCTCGCGGCTCTCGGCGGCGCCGAGGAAGGCACGCACGGTCTCCCGGGTACCCTCAAAGGCCGCGGTGGCCTCGTCGGCCAGGGTGTGCAGGCCGCGATGGATGTTGGCGTTGTAGCGCCCGTAGTACTCGTCGAAGACCTCGATCACCTGACGCGGAGTCTGACTGGTGGCCGCGTTGTCGAGATAGACCAGCGGCTTGCCGTGGACCTCCCGATCGAGGATCGGGAAATCGCGGCGGACCCGCGCCACGTCGAGCAGCAGATCGCTGAAGTCGACCATGGATCAGTCCTCGTTGAGCGCCGCGGCGGCTTCCACCAGCCCGGCCAGGTTGAAGCGTTCCGGCAGCTTGCCGGCCACCGTGAGCTCGACCCGCTCGGCCACGGCGTCGAGGTCGACCAGCTCCATGACCTCGCCGGCGAAGGCCAGCGTCAGCAGGCCGCGGGCGGTCTGCTCGTCGATGCCCCGGGCGCGCAGGGCGTAGACCGCTTCCTTGTCGAGCTGGCCGGTGGTGGCGCCGTGGGCGCACTTGACGTCGTCGGCGTAGATCTCGAGCTCGGGCTTGGTATCGACCTCGGCACGGTCGGAGAGCAGCAGGTTGGCGTTGCTCTGCTCGGACTCGATCTTCTGGCTGTCGCGCTTGACCACCACCCGACCGTTGAACACGCCATGGGCGCGGTCATCGAGGATGCCCTTGTAGTTCTCGCTGGAACGGGTGTGCGGCGCGTTGTGGTTGACCTCGGTGTGGTTGTCCACATGCTGTCGACCCTGGCCGTAGAACAGCCCGTGCAGGGCCGCCTCGGCGCCCTCGCCGTTGAGGTCGCTGACCACGTCGTTGCGCACCAGGCCGCCGCCCAGGTTCAGGTTGAACGAGGTGTAGCGGCTGTCGCGACCCTGCTCCACCTGGATGCTGGCGATGTGACGGTCCTTGAGCGGCGCTTCCTGCAGCTTGTAGTGGGTCAGGATGGCGCCGCGATCGAGGATGATCTCCTCCACCAGGTTGGTGAAGTTGGCTGCGCCCTCTTCGCCGGCGTGATGCTCGATCAGGGTCGCCTGGCTGCGGCCGCCCGCCTCGACCAGGATACGCGGATGACTCATCACCGGCTGCTCGCCGGCCCGGGACAGGAACTGCAGCACGATGGGCTTGTCGACCACGGTGCGCGGCGCCAGGCGGACCAGCGCGCCCTCCTCGAAGAAGGCGGTGTTGAGCGCGGCGAAGGCCGAGAAATCGACGCCGGTGAGCCGGCCGAGCGGGCCGCCCACGGCCTCGTGGTTCTCTTCCAGGGCCTGGGACAGCGGCAGCACCTGCACGCCGGCCGGCAGGTTGCCGAGGTCCGACAGCGCCGGGGCGAAGACGCCGTCGACGAAGGTCAGGCGGTGCGCGTCCAGCGGCAGGGTCAGCGCCGCCGCGGTGGCCGGCGAGAATTCGGCGTCGTCGATCAGGGCGAAGTCGGTGCGGGCGATGTCACGCACGTCGGTGTACTTCCACGCCTCGACGCGGCGATGCGGGAAGCCCATCGCCTCGAAGCGGGCGGCGCCGGCCTGGCGCCGGGCGGCGATCCAGGTCGGCTCGTCGCCGCGCTTTGCGCTGCGCTCGCTCAGGCGATCGAGGAAGCGTTGCACGTCGTCATTCATGCCGCGGAGCCCTCCAGCAGCCAGTCGTAGCCGCGGTCCTCGAGCTCGCGCGCCAGCTCGGCATCACCGCTCTTGACGATGCGGCCATCGACCAGCACGTGCACCCGATCCGGCACGATGTAGTCGAGCAGGCGCTGATAGTGGGTCACCAGCAGGATGCTGCGATCCTCGGCGCGCAGCGAGTTGACGCCCTCGGCGACGACCTTCAGGGCGTCGATGTCGAGGCCGGAGTCGATCTCGTCGAGCATGGCGAGCTTCGGCTGCAGCACCAGCATCTGCAGGATCTCGTTGCGCTTCTTCTCGCCGCCGGAGAAGCCCTCGTTGACGGCGCGCTGCAGGAAGCTGGCGTCCATCTTCATGAAGGCGATCTTCTCCTTGATCAGCTTCATGAACTCGGGCGCCGGAATCTCGCCCAGGCCCTCGGCCTCGCGCTTGGCATTGAGCGCGGCCTTGAGCAGGTAGATGTTCTTCACCCCCGGGATCTCGACCGGGTACTGGAAGCCCAGCAGCAGGCCGACGCGGGCGCGCTCCTCGATCTCCATCTCGAGGACGTCCTGGCCCTCGTAGGTGATCGAGCCGGAGGTGACCTCGTAGCCGTCCTTGCCGGCGATCACCGCGGACAGCGTGGACTTGCCGGCCCCGTTGGGGCCCATGATGGCATGGACTTCACCGGCGCCGATGGTCAGGTTGAGGCCCTTGAGGATCTCGGAACCCTCGACCGTGACGTGCAGATCCTTGACTTCGAGCATCTTGACTACCTTTGATTCGTAATGAGCCGCCGGCGCGACTCCTTGAAATTTTTGACCTTTTCGCGAATCCGGAGACACGCGCGAGCGGCCCGCAGGGGCGAACGGCCTAACCGACCGCGCCTTCGAGGGTGACGTTCAGCAGCGCCTCGGCCTCCACAGCGAACTCCATCGGCAGCTCCTGGAAGACGTCCTTGCAGAAGCCGTTGACGATCATGTTCACCGCATCCTCCTCGGAGAGGCCGCGGCTCTGACAGTAGAACAGCTGGTCCTCGCCGATCTTGGAGGTGGTCGCCTCGTGCTCCACGGTGGCGGTGCTGTTGCCGATCTCCTGATAGGGGAAGGTATGGGCCCCGCAGGTGTCGCCGATCAGCAGCGAGTCGCACTGGGTATAGTTGCGCGCGCCCTTGGCCCGCGGCCCCACCTTGACCAGCCCGCGATAGGACTGCTCGGAGCGGCCGGCGGAGATGCCCTTGGAGACGATGGTCGAGCGCGAGCCCTCGCCGATGTGGATCATCTTGGTACCGGTATCGGCCTGCTGGCGGCCGTTGGTCACCGCCACCGAGTAGAACTCGCCGACGCTGTCCTTGCCGCGCAGCACGCAGGACGGATACTTCCAGGTGATGGCGGAGCCGGTCTCGACCTGGGTCCAGCTGATGTGGGAGCGGTCGCCACGGCAGTCGCCACGCTTGGTGACGAAGTTGTAGATGCCGCCCTTGCCGTCCTCGTCGCCCGGGTACCAGTTCTGCACCGTGGAGTACTTGATGGAGGCGTCTTCCAGTGCCACCAGCTCGACCACCGCCGCGTGCAGCTGGTTCTCGTCGCGCTGGGGCGCGGTGCAGCCTTCCAGGTAGGAGACCTGGGCGCGGCTCTCGCAGACGATCAGGGTGCGCTCGAACTGACCGGTGTTGGCGGCGTTGATGCGGAAGTAGGTGGACAGCTCCATGGGGCAGGTCACGTCTTCCGGCACGAACACGAAGGAGCCGTCGGTGAACACCGCGGAGTTCAGCGCCGTGAAGTAGTTGTCCCCCTGGGGCACCACGCTGCCGAGGTACTGCTTGACCAGTTCCGGGTAGTCGCGGATCGCCTCGGAGATCGAGCAGAAGATCACGCCCGCCTCGTGCAGCTTCTCCTTGAAGGTGGTGGTCACGGAAACGGAATCGAACACCGCGTCCACCGCCACGCCGGCCAGGGCCGCCCGCTCGTGCAGCGGGATGCCCAGCTTCTCGTAGGTCTCGAGCAGCTTGGGGTCGACCTCGTCGAGGCTCTGGGGCTTGTCCTCGTCGCGCTTGGGGGCGCTGTAGTAGGAGATCGCCTGGTAGTCGATCGGCGGGTAGTCCAGATGCGCCCAGGAGGGCGGCGTCATCTTCAGCCACTGGTGATACGCCTGCAGGCGCCACTCCAGCATCCACTCCGGCTCGCCCTTCTTCTTGGAGATGAAGGCGATGGTGTTCTCGTCCAGACCCGGCGGTACCGTATCGCTCTCGATGTCGGTCACGAAACCTTCTTTGTATTCGCGACGGACAAGCTGTTCCATTTCCTGACTTGCCATGATGTCTCCCCCTCCCGGGCTGGTTGGGTCGGCGAGCCGGGCTCGCCTCGGGTGGTGAATCCGCGGGTGATCAGGCCTCGGCGGCCAGACTCACGCTTTGTATGGGCAGCTGCACCGGCAGCTTGATCGGGGTGGTGTCGGCCAGGTGGGCCAGGGTCACGCTGTGGAGCAGGGTCTGCACCGCCAGCGACACCCGCTGCCAGTTGTCGGACACCCCGCAAGTGTCCACCAGCTCGCAGTCGCCCTCGGCCTGGCTGCATTCGGTCATCGCCACCGGCCCCTCGATCGCCGCGATGATGTCGCAGGCCGTGATCTGCGAGGCCGGACGCGCCAGGGAGTAGCCACCCTGGGCGCCGCGGCGCGATTCCAGCAGTCCGGCGCGTACCAGCATCTTCAGGGTCTTGCTGACCGTCGGATGCGGCACCTGCACGGCCTCGGCGAGTTCCGCCGCCGCATGCGGCTGCTCGGGATGGCGGGCAATCTGTGCCATCACCACCGCCGCGTAGTCGGTCAGTCTGGACAGCTTCAGCAAGACAGGCCTCCCCGGGAACACCCCTGGTGATCGATTGCGGACCATTTTAGTCCTGTATGTCGACGATGTGAACCCTCGTCGCGACGCTTTACGCCACCGGACATGCCGTTGGCGACACGTTCGGCGCCATTCACATCAAAAACAACAATCGTTCTCATTCATTTCCACAATGCGTCGCCGCCCCACCCCAACACATGCATCAGGGCCCGCAATTCTCCCCATTGCGCATCGTCATCCATGGAAAAACAAATAGATAGAGAGCTTTGCTAAGCTGTGTCACCGTTTCACGGCCTTCCAACGCGGCTTACCCCACCGCCGAAGGCGCCCCACGCCATCAACGCAGACCGACCGCTATGCTGTATCGGCATGGGAACGACCAGGAGATAGGGACTTGGAACTCTTTCAGTACGCCATCGACAACCTCGACCTGCTGCTCTCGAGGACCCTCGAGCACATCGCGCTGGTCGGGGTCGCCGTCGGCATCGCCACCCTCACCGGGGTGCCCATCGGCATCGCCATCACCAAGAACGAGCGCCTGGCCAAGGCGGTGCTGTATGCGGCCTCGATCATCGTCACGGTGCCGTCCATCGCGCTGTTCGGGATCATGATCCCGGTGCTGTCGCTGATCGGCCAGGGCATCGGCTATCTGCCGGCCGTGATCGCCGTGCTGCTCTACTCGCAGCTGCCGATCATCCGCAACACCTACACCGCCATTCACAACGTCGACCCGGCGCTGCGCGAGGCGGCCCGTGGCATCGGCATGAGCCAGAACCAGCGGCTGCGCATGGTCGAGATCCCGCTGGCGGTGCCGGTGATCATGGCCGGCGTCCGCACCGCCGTGGTGCTCAACATCGGCGTCATGGCGATCGCCGCCTACATCGGCGCCGGCGGGCTCGGCACCTTAATCAGCCGCGGCATCTCGCAGTCCGACCCGCGCCAGCTGATCGTCGGCGCGGTGGCGGTCAGCCTGCTGGCGATCATCGTCGACTACGGCCTGCTGGCGCTGCAGAAGCGCCTGACGCCCCTAGGGATGGAGCGCGCCGCCGAGACGGCCTGATCCCGTCCCGCGCGGGCCCCGGCTCATCAAACAAGGATTCCCCCGCATGATTCGACTCGACAACCTGACCAAGGTCTTCGACACCCCCAAGGGCGCGGTCACCGCCGCCGACCACATCAACATGGAGGTGCCGGCCGGCGAGATCTGCATCCTGCTCGGCCCCTCCGGCTGCGGCAAGACCACCACGCTGAAGATGATCAACCGCATCGTGCGCCCCACCTCGGGCAAGGTGTTCATCAACGGCGAGGACACCACCGACCTGAACACCCAGGAACTGCGCCGCAATATCGGCTACGTGATCCAGCAGATCGGCCTGTTCCCCAACATGACCATCGAGGACAACATCACGGTGGTGCCCAAGCTGCTGGGCTGGGACAAGGCCAGGTACCGGGAGCGCGCCCGGGAGCTGATGGACATGATCGCGCTGGACCCGGACGCCTTCCTCAAGCGCTATCCCAACGAGCTGTCCGGCGGCCAGCAGCAGCGCATCGGCGTGGCCCGGGCGCTGGCGGCCGATCCGCCGGTGATGCTGATGGACGAGCCCTTCGGCGCTATCGACCCGATCAACCGCGCGGTGATCCAGGACGAGTTCCTCAAGATGCAGCAGGAACTCAACAAGACCATCATGTTCGTCAGCCACGACATCGACGAGGCGATCAAGATGGGCGACCGGGTCGCCATCTTCCGCGCCGGCCGCCTGGAGCAGTACTCCACCCCGGACGAGCTGCTGGCCAACCCCAAGGACGAGTTCGTCGAGTCCTTCCTCGGCGAGGACCGGGCGCTCAAGCGCCTCAATCTGGTCAAGGTGCGCGACGTGGTCTCCGACGAGATCGGCACCGTGTCGCCCAGCGACACCCTGGAGACCGCCCTGGCCCGGATCGACGACTTCGGCTACCAGAACGCGATCCTGGTGGTGAACGATCGCCGCCAGCCGGTCGGCGTCATCACCCGTTCCCAGGCGCGCACCACCCGGGGCTACTGCCGCGACCATTTCCAGAACGTGCCGGCCACCGTGTCGCTGGACGACGACCTGCGCAAGGTCGCCTCGCTGATGTTCTCCAACGACATCACCTGGCTGCCCTGCGTGGACGAGGCCGGCCGGGTCTGCGGCCAGATCACCCAGCGCGCCATGACCCACCACCTGGGCTCGCGGTTCCGCCCCACGGAATCCGCCGCGACCGCCGAACCGGCCACCAAGGAGTAAGCCGATGCCGATCCGGAGCCTGAAGGGGGCCCTGCGCATTGCGCTGCTCATCGCCATCTTCTTCCTCGGCGTGTGGAGCCAGTCCAGCGGGGTCATCGACGACTTCATCTTCTACCTGCCCGACGTCCAGTTCCTGGCCGTGCAGCACCTGTGGCTGACCCTCATGTCCGGCGGCCTGGCCATCCTGGTGGCCCTCCCGCTGGGCGTTCTGCTGTCGCGCCCCAGCATGGCGCGCGTCGCCGAATCGGTCATGCAGGTGCTCAACGTCGGCACCACCATTCCGACGCTGGCGGTGCTGGCGCTGTCGATGAGCTTTCTCGGCATCGGCACCGTGCCGGCGGTGTTCGGGCTGTTCGTGGCCACGCTGCTGCCGATCACCCGCAACACCTACGCCGGCCTCAAGGGCGTCAACCCGGCGCTCATGGAGGCCGCCTCGGGCATCGGCATGTCGCCGGCCCAGCGCCTGCTGCGCGTCGAGATGCCCAATGCCCTCTACGTGATCTTCGCCGGTATCCGCACGGCGCTGACCATCAACGTGGGCACCGTACCGCTGGCCTTCCTGATCGGCGCCGGCGGCCTGGGCGAGCTGATCTTCACCGGCATCGATCTCTACGACCCGGTGATGATGCTGTCCGGGGCCATCCCCACCGCCCTGCTGGCGATCGTGGTCGACGCCATCGTGGCCACCACCGCCTTCCTGGTGGTGCCGCGCGGGGTCAACCCCTCGCGCAGCTGAGCACACCCTGTTTTCCTATCGGCCGCCTGTGGGCGACCAAGACGCAACAACAAGGAGATCACCATGAAACGCCTGATGATGACGCTTTCCGGTCTGGCCCTGGCCAGCGCCATGACCACCGCCCAGGCCGAGGAGATCGTGGTCGGTGGCAAGAACTTCACCGAGCAGCAGATACTCGCCAGCATGACGACCCAATACCTGAGCGGGCTCGGCTACGACGTCGAGACCCGTGCCGGCATGGGCTCCGCCGTGCTGCGCCAGGCCCAGGAGAACGGCCAGATCGACCTCTATTGGGAATACACCGGCACCTCGCTGATCAACTACAACGACGTCACCGAGTCGCTGTCGCCCGAGGAGACCTATCAGCGGGTCAAGGAACTCGACGGCGAGAAGGGCCTGGTGTGGCTGGAGCCCTCGGCGGCCAACAACACCTACGCCCTGGCCATGCGCCAGGATAGCGTCGAGGAGACCGGCATCGACTCGCTCTCCGATCTGGCCCAGGCGGTCAACGACGGCGAGGATCTGACCTTCGCCATGAACGCCGAGTTCTACGCTCGCGAGGACGGCTGGCGCCCGCTCCAGCAGGCCTATGACTTCCGCGTCGGCCGCGGGGAGGTCAAGCGCATGGACTCCGGCCTGGTCTACCAGGCGCTGCGCGACGGTCAGGTCGACGTCGGCCTGGTGTTCGCCACCGACGGCCGCATCCCGGCCTTCGACTTCCAGGTCCTCGAGGACGACCAGGCCTTCTTCCCGGCCTATGCCCTGACCCCGGTGGTGCGCGAGGAGACCCTGGAGGCCAATCCGGACCTCGCCGAGCAGATGAACGCGCTGTCCGCGCTGCTCGACGACGAGACCATGGCCGGCCTCAACGCCTGGGTCGACGTCGAGCGTGCGACCATCGAGGACGTGGCCGAGTCCTTCCTCGAAGACAACGAGCTGCTGTAACCCTCCCCGGCGCGTGACCGTCCCGGTCACGGCCTTCGCGATCTTTTCCCACTGGCAAGAGCCCGTTCGGCACGAGCGGGCCTCTTTGCCCTGCCCGATATCCGGAGCCATTCCCATGCGTTTTCCCCAGAGCCGCACTGCCGCTGCCACCCTCCTGCTCGCCGCCACCCCGGCGCTCGCCCAGGCGGACACCATCACCGTCGGCGGCAAGAACTTCACCGAGCAGCTGATCCTCGCCGACATGACGGTCCAGTACCTGGACGCCAGGGGCTACGAGGTGGAAGAGCGCTCGGGCATGGGCACCACCGTGCTGCGCCAGGCACAGGAGAACGGCCAGGTCGATCTCTACTGGGAATACACCGGCACCTCGCTGATCAGCTATAACAAGGTGACCGAGTCGCTGTCGCCTGAAGAGGCCTACCAGCGGGTCAAGGCGCTCGACGCCGAGAAGGACCTGGTGTGGCTGGCCCCCTCCGAGGCCAACAACACCTATGCCCTGGCCATGCGCGAGGATCAGGCCCGGGAGCTCGAAATTGCCAGCATCTCCGACCTCGCCGAGGCCATCAACGCCGGCCACGAGCTGGTGCTGGCCTCCAATGCCACCTTCTATTCCCGCGATGACGGCCTGCGGCCCATGCAGGAGACCTACGGCTTCGAGTTCGGCCGCCGCAACGTCAAGCGCATGGACCAGGGCCTGACCCTGCCCTCGCTCGACCAGGAAGAGGTCGATGTCGCCATGACGACGGCCACCAACGGCCGCATTCCGGCCCTGGATCTGACCGTGCTGGAGGACGACCGGCGGTTCTTCCCCGATTACGCCCTGACGCCGGTGGTGCGCGAGAAAACCCTGACGGCCAACCCGGACCTCGCCGAGCAGATGAACGCGCTGTCCGCGCTGCTCGACGACCAGACCATGGCCAGGCTCAACGCCCGGGTCGACGTCGAGCGCGAGACCGTCGAGGACGTGGCCGAGGCCTTCCTCGAGCAGCACGACCTGCTGTAAGACGGCGCCCACCGTCACGCAACCGCTGCGGAGGCCGCCCCTGGGCGGCCTTCGTCGTTTATCCCCACGATCCGGGAGATCGATCGCCATGCCCCAGCCCAACGCCCTGCTCGACTGGATGCTCGACGCCGACCCGCTTACCGACGACGCCCTGCTGGCCCAGGCCAAACGCTGCCTGCTGGACCTCGTCGGCGTGGCCGCCGGCGCCACCCGCACCGAACTCGCCGCGCCTGCCCGGCGTTTCGCCACCTCTCAGCACGGCGGCGACCGGCCGCTGCTGTTCGCCGAGGGGCGTGCCTCGCCCACCGGCGTGGCCCTGCACGGCGCCTGGCTGATCGATGCCCTGGACGCCCACGACGGCCAGGTGCTGACCAAGGGCCATGCCGGGGTCGCCCTGCTGCCGGGGCTGATTGCCCTCCCCGAAGTGGAACGGCTGTCCGGCCGCGATTTCCTCGGCCTGCTGGCCATGGGCTACGAGATCGCTACCCGTGCCGGCATCGCGCTGCATGCCACCAGCCCCGACTACCACACCTCCGGCGCCTGGAACGCCCTGGGCGTGGCGGCCGTGGCCGGCCGCCTGATGGGCCTGGATCGCGAGCGACTCCACCACGCCCTGGGCATCGCCGAGTTCTACGGACCGCGCAGCCAGATGATGCGCTGCATCGATCATCCCACCATGCTCAAGGACGGCTCGGGCTGGGGCGCCATGACCGGCGTCTCCGCCGCCTTGCTGGCCCGTGACGGCTTCACCGGCGCCCCCGCGCTGACCGCTACCGCCCCCGAGGTCGAACACCTCTGGGCCGACCGGGAGCAGCGCCGGTACCTTCACGAGCAGTACTTCAAGGCCTACCCGGTATGCCGCTGGGCCCAGCCGGCGGTGGAGGCGGTGCTGTCGCTGCGCGATCGGATCGGCGACCCGGCAACGATCGCGCGCATCGAGATCACCACCTTCCATGAGGGACGACGGCTGCATGTGAAGCACCCCGACAGCACCGAGCAGGCCCAGTACAGCCTGCCCTGGTCGGTGGCCTGCGCGCTGGCCCGCGGCACCCTCGACGCCGAGGCCGTCACCGAGCTCGACGCGCCGCTGCCCCGCGCCCTCGCCGAGCGGGTCGAGATCCGCGAGAGCGGCGCCTTCAATGCGCGCTTCCCGGCCGAGCGCTGGGCCTCGGCGCGGCTGCATCTGAGCGACGGCCGGATCATCGAGAGCGAGCCCTGCGAGGCCCGCGGCAATCCGCACAATCCGCTGTCCGACGACGAGCTGGTCGCCAAGTACCGCGCCCTCGCCGGCCCGGTGCTCGGCGAGCGCGCCGAGCGCCTCGAACGCGTCATCCAGACCCTGGAGACACGCCCGGCCGGCGATCTGCTCGCCCTGCTCGGCCCGCCCGGGGCAGAATGACGCCCGAGCATCGCCTTCCCTCCCGCTGCAACGACGAGACCGTGACATGCACTATCAGGACGAACTCCCTGTGGCCGCCGCCCAGATCAACGCCGCGCTGGGCGAGGTCGACGCCAACCTCGAGCGCCATCTCGAGATCATCCACGAGGCCGGCCAGCGCGGGGTGGCGCTGCTGGTCTTCCCCGAGCTCTCGCTGACCGGCTACGGGCTCGGCGGCGAGGTCATGCGTGTCGCCATGCCGGTCGAGGACCCTCGCCTGGCCCGGCTGGCCCGCGCCTGCGGCGAGATGCAGACGGTGGTCGGCTTCGTCGAGGAAGCCAGCCCCGGCGAGTACTACAACGCCCTGGCGATCCTCCAGCACGGCGAGATCGTCGCCGTGCACCGCAAGCTCAACCTGCCCACCTACGGCGGGCTCGAGGAAGGCAAGTGGTTCACCCACGGCAGCGAGCTGACACAGGCCGAGATCCTCCCCGGCTGGTCCGCGACCCAGCTGATCTGCGCCGACCTGTGGAACCCCGCCCTGGTGCACGCCGCCCTGCTGCCCCGCCCCACGGTGCTGTGCGCGCCGATCAACTCGGCCTCGGGCATCGTCAGCGAGGACTTCTCCAACGAGCAGAACTGGGTGCTCAACGTGCGCTTCTACGCCATGACCTACGGCACCCCGGTGATCATGGCCAACCGCTTCGGGCCGGAAAACGGCAGCCACTTCTGGGGCGGCTCGCGCATTCTCGGCCCGCGCGGCGAGGCCCTGGCCGAGGCCGAGGACGGCGAGGGGCTGATCACCGCGACCCTGTCGCGCACCGCCATCGCCCAGGCCCGCTTTGAGCTGCCGACCCTTCGCGATGCCGACACGCCGCTCATCCGCGAGCTCATGGCCGGCTATCGCTGAGAAACCCCCTGATCGGGTGGCGCCTTTTTTTCACTCCCCATGCCGACAAAAAGTGCTAGAATTCCCGACATCTTTTCGACGCCATAAGAAGCAGACTCGCGCATGAAGACGACCGCCAAGAGCCTCCTCGTCATGGGCGTTTCCGGATCGGGAAAGTCCCATGTCGGGCGGAAGCTGGCCGCCTCCCTCGGGGCCACCTTCATCGACGGGGACGACCATCACGGCCCGGACAACATCGCCAAGATGAGCCGCGGCGAGCCCCTCAATGACGACGATCGCGCCACCTGGCTGGCGACCCTCGCCGACCTGTATCGGCAGTATCGCGACGAGGGCCGCGATCTGGTCATCGGCTGCTCGGCGCTCAAGCGCCGCTACCGCGACCAGCTTCGCGAAGCCGCCCCCGACCTGGCGATCCTCTATCTGGCCGGCAGCCGCGAGGTGCTGCTGGAGCGCCTCGGCTCCCGCGGCGATCATTTCTTCGCCGGCGCCCACATGCTCGACAGCCAGCTCGCCACCCTGGAAGCGCCCGGCGAAGACGAGGCCGTCCTGGCCGATATCCGTCGCCCGCCCCAGGCGATCGTCGAGGACTTTCTCGCGACGATATCGCGTGACGCTTCCGATTGACCCTCCATCGATAGACACAGCCAGCAAAAAGAAAACGGCGCCGAGGCGCCGTTTTCTTTTACGGGAAAAACCGCAAAATCGTCATGGAAACCCATCAACAAAAGCGCGCCATATCGCGTGGCGATATGGCGCGCTTTAGGGTGACGCTTCCGCCACCGGATGGCGATCCATCGACAGCTCGATGGCTCGCCATGGGTACGGGCTTTTTACGGCGGCAGCCTTTTTACAGCGGCCGCCTTTTACTCCGGCCTTCTTACACCAGCCACATGGCCATGTCGGGCCAGAACAGCAGCGCGAACAGCACGCACAGCTGCAGGGCAATGAAGGGCAGCACGGCGACGAAGATGTCCTTGAGGCTGACCTCGGGTGGCGCCACCCCCTTGAGGTAGAAGGCGGCCGGGCCGAACGGCGGCGACAGGAAGGACACCTGCATGTTCACCGCGAACAGGATGCCGAACCAGATCGGGCTGTAGCCCAGCTGCTCGACGATCGGCACGAAGATCGGCAGTGTCAGCATCGCCACGCCGATCCAGTCGAGGAACATGCCCAGCACCAGCAGGATCGCCATCATCACCAGGATGATCACGATCGGCGCCACGTCGAGGCCCATGATCATGCTCGAGATGAAGCGGTTGCCGCCCATCAGGTTGTAGACGCCCACCAGCGCCGCGGCGCCGATGCCGATCCAGATGATCATGCCGCAGGTGGTCAGGGTCTGGCCGAGGCTCTGGTGCAGGGTCTTGAACGAGAACTCGCCGCGCGCGACCACCGCCAGCAGCACGCCGAACACGCCCATGGCCGCCGCCTCGGTGACCGAGGCCACGCCGCCGTAGATCGAGCCCAGCACCAGCCCGGCGATCAGCGCCGGCACGATGATGGCGCGCAGCGCCTGGCCGCGGCTGGCGAAGCCTTCCTCGCGGTCGGCGTCGGTCATCGGCGGGCCCATCTCGGGGTTCTTCAGGCAGCGCACCAGCACGTAGCCGATGTAGCTGGCCATCAGGATCACCGCCGGGGTGATGGCCGCGGTGAACAGGTCGGCGATCGACTCGGAGGCGATCAGGCCGTAGATGATCAGCACGATGGACGGCGGCATCATGGTGCCGAGCGCGCCGCCGGCGCAGACCACGCCGATCGACAGGTGCTTGTCGTAGCCCAGTCGCAGCATCTGTGGCAGCGCCAGGATGCCCAGCAGCACGATCTCGCCGCCGATGATCCCGGACAGCGCGGCCAGGAAGAAGGCCACCACCACGGTCTGCACGGCCACGCCGCCGGGCAGGCGGCCGGCGAACACCCGCATGGCGTTGAACAGGTCCTTGGCGATCCCCGATCGGTCCAGTAGCGAGGCCATCAACACGAACATCGGCACCGCCACCAGCGAGTATTCGGTGACGAAGCCGTAGACCCGGCTGGTGACCAGCGGCAGGGCGTTGGGCCCGAACCAGCCGAAGGTGAAGGAGAGCGCGACCAGGCCGGTGATGAAGGCCAGCGGCAGGCCGGTGATCAGCAGGGCGAAGATCAGCCCCACCATCAACATGGTTCCGGTTGCGATATCCATCAGGCGGTGCCCTCCGTGTCATCCGGGGTGGGAGCGGGCTTGCCGCGCAGTGACTGCACCACGTGCAGCAGGGCCTGAAGGCACATGATCGCCAGTGCCAGCAGGATCATGCCCTTCACCAGGGCCGGAAACGGCGGGTTCCAGGAGGTGCCGGAACGCTCCAGCTGCCATTCGCCCAGCGGATTGTGAGAGGCGCCCCAGAACATCACGAAGGCGGCGTAGGTCATGGCCAGGCAGAAGCCGAAGGTCACCAGGTCGTTGAAGCGGTCGAGCCATAGCTTCAGGCGCGGCCCGGCGCTGTCGTAGATCACGCGCACCCGGATGTGGCGGTTACAGGCCAGCGTCGCGGGGCCGCCCAGGGCGAAGCTCACCGCCACCAGCATCACCACGCTCTCGTGGACCCAGGAGGTGGGGGAATTGAAGGCGTAGCGCATGATGACCTCATAGACGCTGATCGCCATGGCGACCAGCACCAGCCAGGCCGCCACACGACCGCCGGCCATGATGGCGCGATCGAAGGCGTTGCGAGCCGGATCGGGCGGGCTCGCCTCGGCGGCGGCCGGTTCGCCCTCCGGACGACGAGACGCTTGTGTCATGGAACTTCCTCGATACAGGAGCGGGCCACCCAGAGTGGCCCGCCGTCATGATGGCCGGCACCGTCCGATGCCGGCGGGTGAATCACATCAGGTTGTGGTTTTCCAGGTAGCCGACCACGGAGTCGTAGAACTCCTGGGTGATCTCGTTCTTCTCTGCCCAGTTGGCCCACTCTTCCTTGGCGATGTTGCGGAACTTGACGCGCTCCTCGGCCGGCAGGTCGATGATCTCGATGTCCGGGTTCTGGCGCGCCTCGCGCACGGCCTCGAGGTCACGGGTCTTGAGCTCGGCGACCATCTCGTAGGCCAGGTCATCCACGGAGGTCTCGAGGATCGCCTGGAGGTCCGCCGGCAGGCTGTCCCAGATCTCCTTGTTCAGCGACACGGACACCATCGGCAGGGAGTGGAAGCCCGGGTACAGCGGATACGGGGCGAACTCGTGGAGGCCCTGAGCCTGGTTGGTGGCGAACACCGTGTAGTCGGCAGCGTCGATCACGCCCTTCTCCAGGCCGGTGTAGACCTCGGAGCCCGGCAGGTTGACCGGGGTCGCGCCGGCGGCCTCGAAGATGTTGTAGACCATGCCCTCGGGGGCGCGCAGCTTGAGGCCCTGCATGTCCTCGATGGAGCGCACCGGCTTGGTGGACGGCAGCGACTCGAGCCCGGTGGCGGCGGCGCCGATCAGGTGCAGGCCGTAGGGCTCGACCAGCTCGTTGTAGAGCGCCTCGCCGCCGGCGTTGTTCATGTAGTCGAGGAAGTCGTAGGGATCGCTCCAGGCGCCGACCAGGTTGCCGATCATGCCGAAGGCCGGGTTCTGGCCGGTGAAGTAGCTCGGATCGGTCAGGTGGCCCTGGAGGATGCCGGACTGCACCGCCTGCAGGGTCTGGTTGGCCTGGACGACCGCGTTCACCGGCAGGATCTCGATGCTGATGCGGCCATCGGACATCTGCTCGACGTTATCGGCCCAGGCCTTCTTCATCTCGAACTGCGGCTCGCCGGAGGTCTCGGAGGTCTGGAAGGTCCACTCGTAGTCGGCGGCCTGGGCGTTGACGGCCATGGCGCCGAGCACGGCGGCGGTCAGAGTCTTGAGAGGCATGCGTGTGATCATGAGGCTTCCTTATCGCTGCTTGTTGTCGAAACATCGAGGGTGGGAAGGGCCGGCAGCAGGGCCTCGAGGCCCAGGTCCCGGCCGGTGCGTTCCAGCACCTTGAGGGCCGCCGCGGCGGCCTGTTCCGGCTGACGCAGGCGAATCGCCTCCATCATCCGGCGATGGCGTTCCATGCTGTCATGGAGCTCGTCGGCACTATGGTTCGAGCGCTCTACCAGCAGCGCGATGGCCGGCTTCAGCACGTGGCTGATCTGGGCCCAGACCAGATTGTGCGACGCCGCGAAGATGGCCTCGTGAAAGGCCACGTCGTAGTCGTTGTGGGAGACGCCCTCCCAGTGCAGATCGTCGTGTTCCAGCGCGCGGATCATGCCCTCGTAGGCGGACTCGATGGCCAGCAGGTCGGCGGCGGTGGCATGCTCCGCGGCCAGGCGCGCGACGAAGGGCTCCACGGCGACCCGGAAGGCGAAGATCTCGCGCTGGATGCGCGAATTGGGCTGGGCGAAGCGCGCCATCCAGCCGCTCACCCGGGGATCGAGCAGATGCCACTCGGTCAGCGCCCGCACCCGGGTGCCCTGGCCGGAGATGCGCGTCAGCAGGCCCGCCGTGACCAGCGTCTGCAGGGCGCTGCGCACGGTGCTGCGACTGACGCCGAAGCGCTCGCAGAGGTCCAGCTCCTTGGGCACGAAGTCGCCCGGCCCGTAATGGCCGCTGAAGATGTCCTCGGCGAGGACATCGGCGATGTCGGGCCGCGCGGAGCGGCGCGTAGGGTCGGCGGCGTGGGACATGATCGGCGTTCCGCTGTTACTGAGCCCTGTCGGACTCCATTCTCGTTATGTCGGACATAGACTCGGATAAAAACGGACTTTATGCCTTTAGACTTTGGTCTTCTTTTCGAGGGCCGAGCGCATCGCGCCCCGACGCTTGCGACCCCGCGGACATCAGGCACAATGCCTTCATGAAACCGGAGCAGCGGCAAGGAACGATATGACGCGACCGATCGTCGTCTTCGGCGGCAGCGGCTTTCTCGGCGATGCCCTGGTGCGTGAACTGGTGGAAGCCGGTCGGCCCACGCGGCTGGTGGCCCGCCACCCGGCCTGGCCGAGCTGGGCCGAGAGCGACGATCCGCTGGCGCTGGTCGCGGCCGATATCCGCCATGAGGAAGAAGTGGCCGCGGCGCTGAAGGGCGCGGCGGCGGTGGTCAATGCGGTCAGCCTCTACGTGGAGACTCGGGATCTCGGCTTCGAGGCGATTCATGTGGAAGGGGCCGGCCGGCTGGCGCGGCTGGCGCGGGAGGCCGGCATCGACCGGCTGGTGCAGCTGTCGGGGATCGGCGTCGAGGACAGCTCGCCCTCGGCCTACGTGCGCGCCCGAGCACGGGGTGAGCGCGCGGTGCTGGCGGCCATGCCCAAGGCGATCATCGTGCGGCCGAGCGTGCTGTTCGGCCCGGATGATGCCTTTCTCGGCGGCCTGGCGCGGCTCTTTCGACTACCACTGATCCCGCTGTTCGGCCGCGGCGAGACCCGCCTGCAGCCGGTACACGTCATCGACGCGGCGCGCGCCCTCGCCCGCCTGACCGGCCCCGAGGCGCCGGCACGGCGGCTGTTCGAGCTGGGCGGCGGCGACGTGCTGCGGTATCGGGAGATCGTCGAGCTGGTGATGGCCCGGCTCGGCCGGGAACGCCCGCTGGTGCCGGTGCCCTTCTGGCTGTGGCGAACCCTGGCCGGCGCGCTCTCGCGGCTGCCGGACCCGCCGCTGACCCGCGACCAGGTCATCCTCATGCAGCACGACAACGTGGTCACCGACGGCGTCGGTACCTTCGACGACCTGGGGCTCAGGCCGCGCTCGCTGCGCGAGGGCCTGCCGGACAGCCTGGCGTCGCCAGCCCGCTGAGGCCCGCTCGATCAGGCGCGGCGGGCGAGGCTCAGGCCTTCTTGACGAACGCCGACTTCAGCTTCATCGGGCCGATGCCCTCGACCTTGCAGTCGATGTCGTGGTCGCCGTCGACCAGGCGAATGCCCTTTACCTTGGTGCCCACCTTCACCACCGAGGACGAGCCCTTGACCTTGAGGTCCTTGATCACGGTGACGGTATCGCCATCGGCCAGCGCGTTGCCATTGGCATCGCGAACCACCGGGGCATCATCTTCCGCGTCCGGGGCCGCATCGGTCCACTCATGAGCGCACTCGGGGCACACGTACTGCAGGCCGTCGTGATAGGTAAACTCGGAGGCGCACTGTGGGCACTGGGGCATATCGCTCATGAAAAGACCTCGGGGGGATTCGGAGAGCGCGAAAGCCTACACCCTGGGACGCGCGAACTCCATGTCGCTGTTGCCCTCGGTCAGGAGGCCTGCCAGGGTGAGACCGACCTTCTCTCATGCAGAAAAGAGCGATGGACTCATCCGTCAACAACGTCGTCGCCCGGTCGCAGAGGCTGGCGCACGACCAGACCGCCCGGCAGGCCCGGATGCAGGTGTTCAAGGAAGCCCTCGACACCCAGCCGCGGCAGGTCACCTCACTGCTGGAACCCGCCGCCACCCAGCCCCCGCTGGCCCGATCCGTTACTCGCCGATGTCCTCGTGCCAGAGCCCGGGGTTCTCGGCGATGAAGCCCTCCATCAGGGCGATGCAGTCGGGGTCCTGCAGCACCTCGACCTCGACGCCGCGCTCGCGCAGCAGCGCCTCCTCGCCGAGGAAGGTGCGGTTCTCGCCGATCACCACCCGCGGGATGCCGTAGAGCAGGATCGCCCCGGTGCACATCGCGCAGGGCGACAGCGTGGTATAGAGAGTCGACTCGCGATAGATATCGGCCGACTGCCGCCCGGCGTTCTCCAGGGCGTCCATCTCGCCGTGCAGCACGGTGCTGCCGAGCTGCACCCGCTGGTTGTGGCCGCTGCCGAGGATCACCCCGCGATGCACCAGCACCGATCCGATCGGAATGCCGCCTTCGTCTCGGCTGGTCTGCGCGGCCTCCAGCGCCGCCCTCATGAAATGCTCCATGTCCAATGCCCCCAGTGTCGCGATGCCCGACGGCCCGGCGCCGGTCGGTGACCACCAGCCTATGCTCTCCTCTGCCTGCTCGACCAGCGCCGTCTCGAACGCTGTGTCCACGACGCCTGCCCCGCACATCGCCGCGGGATGCCCGGTGCCACGGTTCGAGGACGTGGAGGAAGGAGGCGGCAGCGGCACCCGACGCATCAGCAGGAGGTAGGCGTCGAGGCCGTCAAACAGCCGGCCGTGCTCGTCCCCCGACGTGAAGGGAAGGCAGGGCATCATTCGGATCGATGCCGCGTTCGCGCAGGCGCGCCTGGTTGGCGGTGACGTCGACCCATTCCACCGCCGACGCCTCGTCGGCCATCCGCTCGTAGCGGCGCCGATCGCGGCGGCATTTCGGGCAGACGGCATCGTAGTAGACCCGAAGGGTCGGGGCGTCGGCCATGGCGACCTCGTGGCGGCGCCGCATCGCAGGAATCAGGCGGACGCGGCCGCCGGCGTCCGGGTGGCCAGGAACTCGCCCTTGCCCACCGGCACCAGGCTGGTGGTGAAGTCGTCGTCCGCCTCCACCAGGTCGATGAAGGGCGCCAGCTCGTCGGCATGGGAGGTGGCGTTGACCACCACCAGCAACCCGCCCGGCGCCAGGATCTCGCGCACCACGGGCCACCAGTCGACGTAGCGCGCGCGGTCGGCATCGAGGAACACCAGGTCCCGCGAGGCCGGGGCCTCGCGGTCGAGCACCCGGCCGGCCTCGGCATGAAGCGATTCGATCACGTCCGCCAGCCCGGCTCGGGCGAAGTGCTCGCCGGCCATGCCCCAGCGTCCGGCGGCCCACTCCACCGTGGTGACCCGGCCGCCGAGCGCCCGGGCCGCCTCGGCCAGCCACAGGGTGGAATAGCCGTTGGAGGTGCCGATCTCGAGGATGCGACGCGCCCCGGTCGCCCTGACCAGCACGGAGAGGAACTCGCCGGTATCGCGGGTGATGTTGCGCAGCCCCTCGTCCGGCGCCGTGACGTTCCGGTCGTGGTGCTCGCCGAGACTCTCCAGCTCGGCCAGCAGGGCCCCGAAGGGCGTGGCGTGTTCCATGGCCATGTCCTCTGGCATTTCGTCTCTCGGTCGTCGCGCTCGCGGGTGGCGGCCCTCAGACGCCGATCTTGTCCTCGTATTCCTTGTCGGCATGACGATGCAGGGTCGAGTCGTCATCGCAGCTCGGCGACTGCAGGAAGGTCTCGGTGACGTCGAGATAGCCGAGGCTCTGGATGGTACGGCGACCCAGCAGCACCGGATAGTTCATGTCGCTGCGGTCCTCGAGGCTGAACTGCTCCTCGAAGCGTTCGTCGCCCATGCAGATCGTCATCAGCACCACCGGGCGATGATCCCGGCCGCCGGCGCCGACCACGGTGAGGTCGCGATAGAGCTGACGCTCGAATTCGTGGCTGACGATCTCGCCGCTCTCCTCGTCCTCGACCTCGACCTCGAAGCGCACCCAGTCTTCGCCTTCGCGCTCGAACTGCTCGATGTTGTCCGCCTGCATGGAAGACGTCAGGGCGCCGCTGTCCAGCTTGGCCTTCACTTCCACGCCCCAGCTCGGATCGATCAGGGCCTTCTCCACCCAGCCGTAGACTTCCGGCGCATCGGCATCACTGGCCAGGGCGGTGCCGGACAGCAGGCCGGCGCTCAAGACGGGCAGCAGGGCCCGGGTCAGACGCTTGTGCATGTTCTCTCCTTCGAATCACACGGTTGAGGACGGTTCCGGCGCAGGCCGGTCAGGATCGAGTGTCATCTGACACGTTCCAGGCGTCCAGGGTTCCGTCGGTCCCTCGTTCGTCGTCCGCGCCGGCAGCAAGACGACCGCGCTTGGCGGGCGCATGATCCTGCGCAGGCGAGCGACCACTCACGACGATGACGCCGATCAATGTTTGTGTCGGTTGTCGTGCCGCGATCGCGGGCGAGGCGGCTAGCCTTAGGAGAAAGGGCCAACGACGGGGGACGCGGCATGGTGCTGGAACACGAACTCGGCCGGCATCGCCTGTTCAACGGGCTGCAGACGGTGCTGATCCTGGGCGGCCTGACGCTGACGCTGTCCCTGCCCGGCTACCTGCTGGCGGGGCCGAGCGGCGTGCTGATGAGCCTCTCGGCGGTGATCGTGACGGCCGTGATGATGAGCTGGATGCCGGCCCGGATGATCCTGGACCGGGCCGGCGCCGAGCGGCTGCCGGCGTCCCGGGCGCCGGAGGTGCATGCGCTGCTCCGGCACCTCTACGCCGGCGCCGGCCTGACGATCGCGCCGCAGCTCTACCACGCGCCCTCGCCGGAGATCAACGCCTTCGCCGTGGGCGGCCCCCACGACGGCGGCATCGCGGTCACCGACGGCCTGCTGAGCTCGCTGACGATGCGCGAGCTGGGCGGGGTACTGGCCCATGAAGTGAGCCATCTGCGGCGCGGCGACACCCGGGTGTTGTCGATCGCCACGGCCATGACCCGCATGACGCTGTGGCTGACCACCGCCGTGCAGCTGGCGATCCTGGTCAGCCTGCCGATGATGCTGTCCGGCGAGCGCCCCCTGCCCTGGCTCACCCTGCTGGTGATCGCCGTGGCACCGACGCTCAGCGTGCTGCTGTCACTGGCGCTGTCGCGCAACCGCGAATTCACCGCCGACATGGAGGCCGTGGCACTCACCGGTGATCCGGCGGGGCTCGCCTCGGCGCTGGTGGTGCTGGAGCGCCGGCGCCGCGGCTGGCTTGCGAGCCTGTTCGGGCGTCGCCCGCCGGTGGAGATCGCCTGGCTGCGCACCCATCCGTCCACCGAGGCGCGCATCCGCCGACTGGCCGAGTTCGATGACGCCCCACATGCGCCGTTCGGCGAGACCGACGAGGCCATGCCGGTGCGGCGCCCGATCCCGACCCGGCGTCGTGGCGGGCACCGCTGGCACTGAGAGAAGCCGCCGGCTCAGTCCCGGCGGCCTTCCCGCTCCAGGTCCTCGACGTCGCCCATGGACGCCAGCTTGAGGTCACGCACGGTGCGAATGGTGGGCTTGAAGGCGAACAGCGCCGAGCCGACGATGAAGCACCAGGTCGCCAGCGTCTGCTGGCTCTCGTAGAGGAACAGCACCGAGCCGACCAGGAAGGCGGCCGCGGCGCCGAAGTCGACGAAGGTGTAGATCAGTTCCCAGAGGGCGTAGAGCCGGCGGGTACGCGGGTTTTGCTCCCGCCGGTCTCGATCGAATAGCGCCATGCGCATCTCCTTGGACGATGGGGAATGACTCGGGGAGCGGCGCGTCGCAGCCGCTCGAACGCCTCGTCGCCGACCTCCAGCCGCCCAGCGCGGCCACCGAGCGGGTGACGTCGATCGGCGCGTCGGGCCGTGGGCGACCCGCCGCTTGTTGCGAAAATGCACCAGGATGGAGACGCCGTCGACCACCGGATGCTCACCGTGTCGCCGATGCGCACCGCCAGATCGAGGCCGGCAGAACCTCGCGCGCCCGCCCCGTTGTGGCAACGGGCGGGCGCGATGGTGTCACCGAGGAGACTCGGTTCAGGACAGTCGGTTCGGCACGCTCGGTGAGAGACGGTCAGTTCGACACGGTCAGTTCGACGGGAAGTTGAACTGGGCGCTCTCCTGCTGGGAGCGCTGCGGCCAGCGCTGGGACACGGCCTTGCGGCGGGTATAGAAGCGCACCGCGTCGGGGCCGTAGGCGTGCAGGTCACCGAACAGCGATTCCTTCCAGCCGCCGAAGCTGTGGAAGGCCACCGGCACCGGCAGCGGCACGTTGATGCCGACCATGCCGACCTCGATGGCATCACTGAAGCGGCGACCGGCCTCGCCGTCACGGGTGAACACGCAGGTGCCGTTGCCGTACTGGTGGGCGTTGATCAGCGCGATGGCTTCCTCGAAGGTCTCGACGCGCACCACGCACAGCACCGGACCGAAGATCTCGTCGCGGTAGATGTCCATCGCCGGCGTCACCCGGTCGAACAGGGTTGCGCCCAGGAAGTAGCCCTTTGATTCCTCGACCAGCGGATGCTCGCGGCCATCGACCACCAGCTCCGCGCCGGCCTGCTCGCCACGCTCGATGTAGCCGGCGACCCTGTCGCGATGGCCGGCGTTGACCAGCGCGCCCATGTCCAGCCCCTTCTCGGTGCCGGGGCCGATCTTCAGGGTGCGGGCCTGGTCGGCGAGCTTGCCGACCAGGGCGTCGGCGGTGTCGTCGCCGACGCAGACGGCCACGGAGATCGCCATGCAGCGCTCGCCGGCGCTGCCGAAGGCGGCGCCGATCAGCGTGCTGGCGGCGTTGTCCAGGTCGGCGTCGGGCAGCACCACGGCGTGGTTCTTGGCGCCGCCCAGGGCCTGGACGCGCTTGCCGTTCTCGGCGCCGCGGCGATAGATCGACTTGGCCACCGGCGTGGAGCCGACGAAGGAGAGTGCCTTGACGTCGGGGGCGTCGATCAGCGCCTCCACGGCCTCGCGGTCGCCGTGGACCACGCTGAAGATGCCTCGCGGCAGGCCGGCCTCGTCGAGCAGCTCGGCCATCTTGATCGCGGTCGAGGGCACCTGCTCGGACGGCTTCAAGATGAAGGCGTTGCCGCAGGCGATGGCCATCGGGTACATCCACAGCGGCACCATGGCCGGGAAGTTGAACGGCGTGATGCCGGCCACGATGCCCAGCGGCTGGTGATTGGACCAGGTATCGATGCCCGGCCCGGCGTTGTGGGAGTACTCGCCCTTCAAGAGCTCCGGCACGCCGCAGGCGTACTCGACGTTCTCGATGCCGCGCTTGAGCTCGCCCATGGCATCCTCGAGCACCTTGCCGTGCTCCTCGGCGACCAGCCGGCAGATCTCGTCGGCGTCGCGCTCGAGCAGCATCTTGAAGCGAAACATCACCTGGGCGCGCTTGGCCGGCGGCAGATCGCGCCACGCCGGCTGCGCCTCGCGGGCGGCGGCGATGGCCCGCTCCACGGTGGCCGCATCGCCCAGGGCGACGCGGCGGATCGCCTCGCCGGTCGCCGGGTTGAACACGTCGATGCTGCGCTCGCCGGCCACGCGGTCGCCGGCGATCCAGTGGTTCACGTCTGTCATGGGGTCTCTCTTGAATTGATTAGGAAGACACGTCGTCGCGGTGTCTTCCGGGATAGACTTTTTCCATCGGCCCGCTGAGCTGTGCCGGCAACAAGCCTGCGCGAGGGCGCTGTAAACCCTTCCCTGGGCGCTACTTTTGTCATCCATGGCAAAAGACCCTCGCTTCGCCTTGTCCCCGGCGCTCGTCTATCAGGCGGCAGCCGTTAGACCTCCCGGTCGAGCAGCGCCTCGTCGAAGGGGTAGCGCGAGAGCTTTTCGATGCCGGTCTCGGTGACCAGCACCTCCTCCTCCAGCTTGACGCCGTCGGCGGCGCCGACCTCGCCGATGTAGCTCTCCACCGAGACGACCATGCCGGGCTCCAGGACGCCGTCCTTGGAGAAGCGGTCGAAGTCCATGTGGTGGGCGACCAGAGGCGTCTCGCCGTGCATGCCGACGCCATGGATGATCGAGGGATAGCGGCGGTCGAGGAAGCGCTCGGGAATCTTCCACGCCTGCTCGGCGAGCTCGCGGTAGCTCATGCCCGGCTTGAGGATGCCCATGTTGTGGTGCACCTGGTCATAGGCCATGCGATAGAGGCTCTTCTGGTAGGCGCTGGGCTTGCCCGGGCCGACGTGGAAGGTACGCGAGAAGTCGGAGTAGTAGCCGTGGCAGCCGATGGTATCGGTGTCGAGCGCCACCAGCTCGCCGGGGCGGATCACCCTGTCGCTTGCCTCGTTGAACCAGGGGTTGGTGCGCGGCCCGGAGTTGAGCAGGCGCGTCTCGATGAACTCGCCGCCCTGGCGGATGACGTCGCCGTACATGATGGCGAACAGCTCGTTCTCGGTGACACCGGGCTTGATGGCGGCCTCGACCTCGGCCACGGCGGCCTCGCTGCCGGCCATGGACTGGGCCAGGCAGGCGATTTCCTCCGGGGTCTTGATGCGACGACAGTGCAGGGTGTCCTGCATGCAGTCGAAGACCTCCAGCCCCTGGGCCTCCAGCGAGCGCGCCAGATTCAGGGCGCAGCGATCCAGGCCGATCTTCTTGTTGCCGCGGCCGTGCGCCTCGATCAGCTCGGCGATCTCGACGCCGAAGGGGTCGGAGGACAGATTGTCGCGCTGGTTGACCGCCGACCACACCACCTTGGAGGTGCGCGACTCGTCGATGGTCTCCAGCCAGGTGGAGACGTGGGCGCTGCCCGGGTACTCGAACAGGATCACCGGGCCGTCGAGCGGCACGTAGACGTAGCGGGTCGAGTTGCGCAGGAAGTAGCCGAACATGTTGCGCGAGCCGGTGGCATAGCGCTGGTTGTACGGGTCGAACAGCACCACGGCGGCATAGCCCTGCTCGGCCATCATGGCACGCAGGCGCTCGAGGCGGCCGGCGCGCAGCTGCTTCGGATCGAAGGCGGTGGGGATGCTGTCGCCGTTGGCCATGGGAGCCGAGGGAATCACCGGGATCTGTTCCGGCTCGTTGTCGGTCAGCTTCTCGAAATCCACGATGCTCATGTCAGGTCTCTCGGAGGGTCGTTATGGAGTGTCGGTCTGGAGGGCGCCGGACGGACCGACGCCAAGGGCATGGCGATCGGCAGGCGCGATCAGTCGGCCAGGGCGTCGCTGCGCTGCATGCCCTCTTCGAGCAGCCGCTCGTGGACCGGCGCCATGCGGCCGAAGATGCGGCGGGCGCGCTCGGGGCGGCCGATGAAGCCCGGCTCCTTGGCGTAGGCGAAGATCACCGTGTGGCGCTCCTTGGCGCCCTCGACCGGGGTGACCCGGTGCAGGGAGTAGCGGCCAAAGAAGATCTGCAGATCGCCGGGCTGGAGATCCAGCGACTCGAGCCGCGAGCGGTCGCCGTCGATGACCTCCTCGACCTCGTCGAAGTTCTCGCCCTCGGGGCTGCGAATGCCCGGGGCATACTCGAAGCGGCCGCCGCCGTGGGACTGGCGGGTCATCATGGTGACGATGAACTCGTTGGTGTCGTAGTGCCACGGATGCTGGCAGCCCTCGCGCAGCACGTTGACCACCAGATCGGCCAGCGGGTCGGCGTACTGGTGGATCTCCTCCATGCCGACCACGGTGGCGATGAAACGCTGGAAGTCGGCGTTCTGGTAGACCTGGCGGATGATGGTGTCGCCGTCGATGCGGTCGCCGGCGACGAAGCCGTTGGTGCGGTCGCCGAAGCGGTTCAGCGGATGGCTGGCCGGCTTGGAGGGATCGGCGTCGCTGTTGTAGGGATTGGTCTCGGTCTGGTTGTAGTGGGCCTCGGGGGACAGGCGCTCGGTCTCGCGCTCCAGGCGCTCGAGGGCCTCGTCGGGCACGAAGTTCTTGAGCACCACGCAGCCGTCGTCCGCCAGCTGGCGGCGGCAGCGGTCGATCAGCGCGCGCCCGGTGTCGCCGTCGAGATCGTCGAGGGGATAGCATTGCAGATCGATCAGGCCATCGAGGGCATTGGCGGGGGTATCGACCGAGGGTTCCACAGGCATGGTTGTCTCCGCTGTCTTGTGCATGCTGGACAGCCTAGTGACGGCATCTCCATAATAAAAATGAATCATTGAGATACAACCAATTTCAAAGGCTCATTAATTTATGGATACGGACCTGCTCCGCGCCTTCGTCACCGTGGCCGAGTGCCAGGGGTTCAGCGCCGCCGGCAAGGTGCTGCATCGCACCCAGTCGGCGGTGAGCCTGCAGATCAAGCGCCTCGAGGATCAGATGGGGCAGTCGCTGTTCGAGCGCACCAGCCGCAGCGTGCTGCTGACCCGCCACGGCGAGCGGCTGCTGCCCTATGCCCGGCACATGCTGACCCTGGAGGACGAGGCCCGGGAGGCCCTGGGCGAGCGCCAGCGCGGCGAGCTGATTCGTTTCGCCACCTCAGAGGAACAGGCCAGCGCCTACCTGCCCGAGCTGCTCGAGCGCTACGCCCGGCGCTTTCCGGACACGCGCCTCAACATCACCTGCGACATGAGCGCGGCGCTGGTCGGCCAGTTTCAGGAAGGCCTGCTGGACGCGGTACTGTCGATCCGGCACGTGCCGACGCAATCGGGGCAGCTGCTGGGCTGGGAGCCGATGGTGTGGGTAGTCGCCGAGGACTGCCGGCTGGAGGACTGGGAGGTGCTGCCGCTGGCGTTCAACCCGGAGGGCTGCACCTTCCGCGCCCATGCGCTGTCGGCGCTGGGCCGCGACGAGCGGCGCTGGGAGATCCGCTACGCCAGCACCTCGCCCACCGGCATCAACCTGCCGGTCCAGGCGGGCCTGGCAATGACGGTGAAGACGCCGCGCAGCGTGCCGGCGGGCTGCCGGATCGTCGGCGAGGCGGAGGGCCTGCCGGCGCTGGGGCAGGTCGAGATCGAGCTGCATCGTCGCCCTGGCCACACCCGCGAGGCGCTGGACGCCTTCTGCGAGGAGCTCGAGCGCATCGTCACCGCAAACGATGACATCGCCGCCCCCCTGTCGGGCTAAGCGAGCGGCGAGGCCGACAACGACCGAGCCCCGCCGGGAGTGGGGCTCGCTGGGGCGATCAGCCGGCTCGCTTCAGCCCCGCGGGTCGGATAAAAGCTGCCGATCAGCCGCGTTGATACGTCCCGATCAGCCGATTCATGCCCAGCAGGTGCGGCTCCAGCTGCTTGAGCAGCTCGGTCATGGAGAGCCCTTCCGGCAGCGCCGTGGGCTTGTCCAGCGCCAGCACCCAGAAGTAGTACAGATGCGTGCCGTGGCCTTCCGGCGGCATGGGGCCACCGTAGCCGTTGCGCTGGAAGTCGTTGTGCCCGCGGGTGCCAACGGTGGTGGCCTCCTCCAATGAGGTGACGGAGCCCGGCAGGTTGTAGAGCAGCCAGTGCACGAAGCCCTGCTGGCCGTGCTGCACCAGCGGCGCATCCGGGTCGTGGCAGATCACCGCATAGCCCTTGGTGCCCTCCGGCGGGTTTTCCCAGGCCAGGGGCGGCGACAGATCGTCACCCTCCGTCGCATGTCGGCCGGGCATCGCTTGAAAGTTCTCGAAGGCGGAGCTGGTCACCTGCATTGTCGAAAGGGCAAAGGCCATGAGACGTCCTCCCTGATGGGGTCGTGAATACCGGATTCAGCGTCGACAAGGCGTTGGCGCCTGTCAACGCCGCTATGCCCTGTATGATGGCGGGCCGGACACTCTTCAACCCGGCAGGCTCCCATGAAGCGACTGTTGATCGTGGCCCATGCGCCCTCCCCCAACACCCGCCGGCTGCGCGAGGCCGCCGAGCGAGGGGCCCGTCATCCCGATATCGAAGCGATCGAGGTGGTCGTCAGGCCGCCGCTGGAGGCCGGCCCCGACGACGTGCGCGCCTGCGACGCCATCCTGCTCGGCACGCCCGAGAACCTGGGCTATATGAGCGGCGCGCTGAAGGACTTCTTCGACCGCAGCTACTATGCCGTGCTGGACGACACCCGCGGCCTGCCCTGCGCGCTCTACATCCGTGCCGGCCACGACGGCACCGGCACCCGGCGCGCCGTGGAAGGCATCGTCACCGGGCTCGGCTGGAAGTGGGCACAGGCCCCGCTGACGCTGCGCGGCGAGTGGCAGGATGACTTCGAGGCCCGGGTGGAGGAGCTCGGCATGGCGATGGCGGCAGGGCTCGAGGCGGGCGTGCTGTAGGCCCCGCCCGCCTCGATGGACGTCGGCACGGGGATCTACACCAGCCCGCGCACCACCAGAAACAGTACCGTGGGTGCCAGCAGGATGCCGAGGCCGGTGTAGAAGGTCGCGGTCATGGCGCCGTAGGGCACCAGCCGGGCGTCGGTGGCGGCGAGCCCGGCGGCGACGCCGCTGGTGGTGCCGATCATGCCGCCGAAGATCATCGCCGAGCGCGGGTTGTCGAGCCCGATCCAGTGCGCGGCCATGGGCGTGGTGATCATGGTCAGGATCGACTTGACCAGCCCGGCGGCGATCGACAGCGCGATCACCTCGGAGCTCGCGCCCAGCGTCGCCCCGGTGACGGGCCCGACGATGTAGGTCACGGCCCCCGCCCCGATGGTGGTGATCGCCACCGGATCGGTGTAGCCGAAGCCGACCGCCACCAGCCCGCCGGCCACGAAGGACACCACCACCCCCGCGAACAGCGCTATCACGCCGCGTACCCCGGCCTCGCGCACCTCGTCGAAGCGCACGCCGTAGGCGGTGGCGATGATCGCCAGGTCGCGCAGCATGCCGCCGCCCATCAGCCCCAGGCCGGAGAACAGCGTGATGTCGGCGAGCCCGTCGGCGCCGCCAGTGATCTTGCCGCCCGCATAGGCCAGCGCCAGGCCGAGCATGATGGCGATCGCCGATCCGTGCAGCTTGCCGCGGGTGAAGCGCTCGCTGATCCAGTAGGCGAAATACATGGTGAGCCCGATGACGGCAAAAGCCGCCACCAGGTGATACTTGTCGACGAGGTCATAGAGTGACTGCAGCATGGGACGCCCTCCTTAGCGATGGACCGCACGAGCCGGCTGGGCCCGGGCGTGCGAAGCGCTGGACGATGAGGCGCCGCGCTCGGCCCCCTCCCGCGACGGCTTGCCGGCGAACACCGGCACCATGGCCAGCCCCAGCACCACCGCCAGCGCACCGGCCAGCAGCGCCACCGCCCCGCCGCTCAGGGCCGCGGCGACGTTCTGGCTGGCCGCCATGGCCACCACGATGGGGATATACATCGCATTCCAGAACTTGATGCCGCTGACCGTCGCCTCCGGCAGCTTGCCGCGGGCCTTGAGATAGCCCGTCGCGAAGATCAGCAGCAGCATCGCGATGCCCACCCCGCCGAGATTGGCCTCGATGCCGAGCAGATGGCCCAGCACATCGCCCGTTGCCAGGCCCAGCATCATGCAGCCCGCCAGCAGGGCCACTCCGTAGATCACCATGGGTCAGGTCCTTCTTGTGATTGTCGTTATTCGAGCCTCGGGACATCCCGAGCGTCAGCGTGCTCCCGGCCGCGTCTCCGCGCCGCCTGGGGCCCGGCCATGAGGCCGGGCATGGTGCTCCTTCATCCTGCCGTGGCGGCCGCCTCCTTCACGGCGTAGAGATCGGCGTAGGCGTCGCGCAGCTGGTTCTTCTGCACTTTGCCCATCACGTTGCGCGGCAGCGCCTCGATGGGGAACACCCGCTTGGGCTGCTTGTAGCGCGCCAGCCGGTCGGCGAGCGCCGCCTGAACGGCCGCCTCGTCGGGCGCCGTCTCGCCCTCGCGGGCCACGATCACCGCGGTGACGCCCTCGCCGAGGTCCGGATGCCGTACCCCGAACACCGCGGACTCGGCGACGCCCGGCAGCTCGTCGATCAGCTGCTCGACCTCCTTCGGATAGACGTTGTAGCCGCCGGAGATCACCAGGTCCTTGTCGCGGCCGACGATGTGCAGGTAGCCGTCGTCGTCGATCCGCCCCAGGTCGCCGGTGATGAAGAAGCCGTCGTCGCGGAACTCGCTGCGGGTCTTCTCCGGCATCTGCCAGTAGCCCCGGAAGACGTTGTCGCCGCGCACCTCCACCAGCCCGGTCTCGCCGCGAGGCAGCTCGTCGCCGCTGTCGCGGTCGGTGATGCGCACCTCGCTGCCCGGCAGCGGGAAGCCGACCGTGCCGGGGCGCCGCTCGCCCGCGTAGGGATTGGAGGTGTTCATGTTGGTCTCGGTCATGCCGTAGCGTTCGAGGATGACATGGCCGGTGCGCTCTCGGAATTGATCATGAGTCTCGGCCAGCAGCGGCGCCGAGCCGGAGACGAAAAGCCGCATGTTGGCCACAGCATCGCGATCCAGCCGCGGCGACTGCAGCAGCCGGGTGTAGAAGGTCGGCACGCCCATCAGCACCGTGGCCCCGGGCATCAGGTCGAGCAGCTGCTCGACGTCGAGCCTGGGCAGGAAGGTCATCGAGGCGCCCACCGTCAGCACGATGTTGCAGGCCACGAACAGCCCGTGGGTATGGAAGATCGGCAGCGCATGCAGCAGGTGGTCGTCGGCGGTGAAGCGCCAGGCCTCGGCCAGCGCCCGGCTGTTGGAGGCCAGGTTGGCGTGGCTGAGCATCGCCCCCTTGGAACGCCCGGTGGTGCCGGAGGTGTAGAGGATCGCCGCCAGGTCATCGGCCTCGAGGCAGGCGATCTCGGTCATCGGCTCGGCGTCGGCGGCGCGCTCCATCAGGCTGCCGTCGCCGGCCGTGCCCAGGCTCTCCACGTGGACCACCCGCCCCTCCTGGTAGAAGCGGTTGGCGTCCGACGCCCGTGCCGGCGGGCACACGTAGAGCTGCGGCGAGGCGTCGCCCAGGAAGTACTCGATCTCGGCACCGGTATAGCCGGTGTTGAGCGGCAGATAGACCGCGCCGGCCTGCAGGCAGGCCAGGTAGAGCATGATCGCCTCGGGGCTCTTGTCGACCTGCACCGCCACCCGGTCGCCGGGCTGCACGTCGAGGGACTGCAGCACCCCAGCCAGGCGCTGCGAGGTCTCGAGCATCTCGGCATACGCGTAGCGCCGCCCCTCGGGGGTATCGATCAGCGTCTTGTCCGGCGTCTGGCGAAAGTGGGCCTCGAACTGCAGGAACAGATTGTGATTGTGCATGGCAGTCGTCCTCGTGATCGTGGGGAAATCGGGGCATCAGGCATCGGCCGGCGCGGCCAGCAGCGACTGGGCGCGCCTGGCCTGGCGCGGGATATCGCCGGCGCAGACCACGCTGCCCTCGCGGCTGTAGGCCTCGTGGTTCTGCTCGATGCGATCCGGCTCGTAGCGGTAGTTGACCATCAGGCCATGGGCCTGACGGCAGCCCTTGGCAGAGGCGTCGGCGGGCCAGTTCAGGCGATGCAGGCTCGCCCCGTTGCCCAGGTGAAAGCGCGCCACCGGGTCGCGGGGCAGGCCGTGGCGCTGCTTGGCCTCGGTGAGATAGTGGGCGGCCAGCGCCGTGAGCTCGGGCTCGAGCGCCTCCCGGGCCGCCGGATCATCGCGCCAGGCGGTGGCGTCGAGGGCCTCGGCGGCCTCGGGCGACAGACGGCATTCGCCGGCCTCCCGCCGCTCCGACAGCCATTTGGCGAAGCCCGGCACCGGCGACAGGGTCACGAAGTTGGCGAGCTCGGGCAGCTCGCGCCGGAGCTCCTGCACCACCTGCTTGATCAGGAAGTTGCCGAAGGAAATGCCCTTCAGGCCGGCCTGGCAGTTGCTGATGCTGTAGAACGCCGCGGTGTCGGCGTCCTGGGGCGCCACCTCGTCGCCGCCGGCCAGCAGCGTCTGGATATTGCCGGGGATGCCGCGACACAGCGCCACCTCGACGAAGATCAGCGGCTCGTCGCCGATGGCCGGGTGGAAGAAGGCGTAGCAGCGCCGGTCCTCGGGATCGAGGCGCCGGCGCAGCGCGTACCAGTCCTGAATCTCATGTACCGCCTCGTAGCGGATCAGCTTCTCGAGCACCGCCGCCGGGGTGTTCCAGTCGATGCTTCGGAGCACCAGGAAGCCGCGGTTGAACCAGGACGCGAACAGGTGCGCGAAGTCCTGGTCGAGGCCGGCCAGCGCCGGCGCCTCGTCGAGGTGCCCCAGCAGGTCGGCGCGCATCTTGACCAGCTCGAAGGTGCCGCCGGGGCACAGGTTGAGCCGGCGCAGCAGCTCCTGGCGTGGCGGCTCGCAGGCCTCGATCAGCCCCCGCAGGCCGGCCTCGCCCCCCCCCTCGCGATAGGCCTCATAGGCGGCATGGATCGCCTCGGGGCGCGCGCCGTGGCGCTCGGCGAGCCGGGTCAGGACGTCACGGCGCGCCTCGGGCTCCAGGGCGGCATAGCCGCTGAGCACCCGCTGGGCGACCAGGATCTGCGAGGCTTCCCCGCCGCCTCCGGCCAGCAGGGCGTCGCAGGCCGAGATGATCTCACCGGCGCCGCAGGGCGCCGACGCTCGCCCGCGGCGGTGGGAGCGTTCGCCGCCCTGGCGCTGACGGGCCCGACGGGCCAGGCTCGACAGCAGGCCTTCCAGGAAATCCATGTTCATCTTCATGCCGTGTCCTCCAGAGGCCAGAGTCGCCCTCGCGCTGGCGTTGATTCGGCACATGGAATACATGACGCCGAGTTGTTATATATAACAGGTAGGTCCAAGATATAGTTGTGTCAAGCGGGAGGACAGCACATGAGCAAGGTTTCCCAGGCGCAGCGACTGCGCGACCTGCTGGAAGACGCCATCATCAAGGGGCGCTACCCGCCCGGCGCGCGCCTCGACCCGGAGGCCCTGGAGCGGGAGTACGACTGCTCGCGCACGCCGGTCCGCGAGGCGATCCAGCAGCTGGCCATGTCGGGCATGGTGAAGGTGGTGCCGAAGCGCGGCACCTTCGTGACCCGGCTCAGCGTGGCCGAGCTGGTGGAACGCTTCGAGGTGATGGCCGAACTGGAAGGCATGTGCGCGCGCCTGGCGGCGCGGCGCATCGGTGCCGAGGAGCTGGAGGCGCTGCGCGAGGCCCACGAGGCCTGCCGGCGCATGGCCGAGACCGGCGACGCCAACGGCTACTACTACGAGAACAGCGTCTTCCACCAGCGCATCTACGAGGCCAGCCACAACGCCTTCCTGGCCCAGGAAGCCACGCGGCTGCACGCGGTGCTGCAGCCCTACCGGCGCATGCAGCTGCACCTGCGCCACCGCCCCGAGCGCTCGCTGGCGGAGCACGAGGCGGTGCTGGACGCCATCGCCGCCGGCGACGAGCGGCGCGCCGAGGCCGAGATCGAGTCCCACGTCCAGGTGCAGGGCGAACGCTTCAACGACCTGGTCGCCTCGGTGCAGCAGCTCCAGCAGACCGGCAACGACTGAGCATCAAGGGCCGAGCATCAAGGGCCGAGCACAAAAGACGACGGCACCCCGAGGGGTGCCGTCGTCGTGGAGCGCGAGGGGCGCAGTCGCCGTCAGCGGAGGCGCTCGAATACCGTGGCCACGCCCTGCCCCATGCCGATGCACATGGTCGCCAGGCCCAGGCTGGTGTCCTGCTCGCGCATCACGTTGAGCAGGGTGGTGCAGATGCGCGCCCCGGAGCAGCCCAGCGGATGGCCCAGGGCGATGGCGCCGCCGTGCAGGTTGACCGCCTCGTCCATGCGGTCGCGCAGGCCCAGGTCCTTGAGCACCGGCAGCGACTGGGCGGCGAAGGCCTCGTTGAGCTCCACGGTCTGGATATCGTCCATGGTCAGCCCCGCCGCCTTCAGCGCCTTCTTCGAGGCCGGCACCGGGCCGTAGCCCATGATCGAGGCGTCGCAGCCCGCCACCCCGGTGGAGAGCACCCGGGCGATGGGCTCGAGGCCCAGCGCCTCGGCGCGCTCGGCGCTCATCACCGCCATGCCGCTGGCGCCCACCGACAGCGCCGAGGAGGTGCCGGCGGTGACGGTGCCGCCCTTGGGGTCGAAGGCCGGCCTGAGCTCGGCCATCGCCTCGAGGCTGGCGTCGTCGCGGATCACCTCGTCACGGTCGACCCGTACCCGGTAGCCGCGCGCGTCGTGGCCCTCGACGCCGACGATCTCGCGATCGAAGCCGCCGCCGTCCCGGGCCTCCCTGGCCAGCCGGTGGGAGCGCACGCCGAAGGCGTCCTGATCCTCCCGCGAGATGCCGTGCATCTTGCCCAGCAGCTCGGCGGTCAGGCCCATCATCATCGCCGCCTTGGCGGCGTGCTTGCTGGCCGCCGGATTGACGTCGATGCCGTGGGTCATGGGCACGTGTTCCATGTGCTCGACGCCGCCGATCACGTAGACGTCGCCCATGCCGGCGCGGATGTTGGCGGCGGCGATGTGCAGCGCGCTCATCGAGGAGCCACACAGCCGGTTGACGGTCTGGGCGGGCACGCTGCGCGGAATGCCGGTCATGATCGCCGCGTTGCGGGCGATGTTCATGGCCTGCTCCAGGGTCTGGTTCACACAGCCCCAGATGACGTCGTCGACCTCTTTCGGATCGAGCCCCGGGTTGCGGTCGAACAGCGCCTGCATGACGGCGGCGGACAGGTTCTCGGCGCGCACGTGGCGGAAGGCGCCGTTCCTGGCCTTGGCCATGGCGGTGCGCACGCCGTCGACCACCACGATGTCTCTCGGATGCAAACTCATCGATACTGTCTCCCTGTGAATCAGGCCGGGTCGGCGTCGCGGTGGAAGCGCTGGCCGCTGCGCGCCATCTCGCGCAGCCCGTCGGTGGGCGCGTAGAGCGGCCCCAGCTCGGCGGCCAGTTCGTCCGCCTGGGCGACGAAGGCCTCCGCCCCCATGGCGTCGATGTAGCGCAGCGCCCCGCCGCGGAACGGCGGGAAGCCGATGCCGTAGATCAGCGCCATGTCGGCCTCGGCGGCGCTGCCGACGATGCCGTCCTCGAGGCAGCGCACCGCCTCCAGGCACAGCGGCACCATCATCCGCGCGATGATCGCCTCGTCGGAGAAGTCCTGCTCGCCTTCGGCCACCTGCCGCACCAGCGCCAGGGCCTCGTCGTCCTCGAGCTTCTGCGGCTTGCCCTTCCGGTCTTCCTCGTAGGCGTAGAAGCCCTTGCCGTTCTTCTGGCCGAGACGCTCGTGCTCGACCATCCGCGGAATCACGCCGCCACTCATGTCGCCCATGCGATCGGGGAAGCCTTCGGCCATCACCTCGCCGGCGTGCAGCGCGGTATCCATGCCCACCACGTCGAGCAGGTAGGCCGGCCCCATCGGCCAGCCGAAGCGCTCCATCACCTTGTCGACCCGGCGGAAGTCAGCGCCCTGGGCCACCAGGGCGCTGAAGCCGCCGAAGTAGGGGAACAGGATGCGGTTGACCAGGAAGCCCGGGCAGTCGTTGACCACGATCGGCGTCTTGCCCATCTGGCGGGCGTAGGCGACGGTGGCCGCCACGGCGGCGTCACCGGTCTTCTCGCCGCGGATCACCTCGACCAGCGGCATGCGGTGCACCGGATTGAAGAAGTGCATGCCGCAGAAGTTCTCGGGCCGCTTCAGATGCTCGGCCAGCCGGGTGATGGAAATGGTCGAGGTGTTGGTGGCCAGCACCGTGTCCTCGCCTACCGCGGCCTCGGCCTCGGCCAGCACCGCGCCCTTGACCTTGGGATTCTCCACCACGGCCTCGACCACCAGATCGACCCCGCCGAAGTCGCCGTAGGACAGTGTCGGGCGGATATGGGTCAGCCGCTCGGCCATCTGCTCGGTGGTGAATTTCTTGCGCTCGACCTGCTTGGTGAACAGCTTGCGGGCCTCCTTGAGGCCGAGGTCGATGGCCTCGGCCTTGATGTCCTTCATCAGGATCGGGGTGCCCTTGGAGGCGCTCTGGTAGGCGATGCCGCCCCCCATGATGCCGGCGCCCAGCACCGCGGCCTGCGCGACGGGGCGCGCCTGCTTCGCGTAGCGAGCGCCGGCCTTCTTGACCGCCTGGTCGTTGAGGAACAGCCCCACCAGGTTGTAGCAGACGTCGGTCTTCGCCAGTTTGGCGAAGGACGCGGCCTCGATCGCCTGGGCGCGCTCGCGGGTCTCGCCGGCGCCCTTCTGGATCACCTTGATCGCCTCGATCGGCGCCGGATAGTGCGGCCCGGCCTTGCCGGCCACGTAGCCCTTGGCGGTCTCGAACACCATCATCTGCTCGATGGCGTCGAGCCTGAGGGGCGAGCGCTTCTCGGCGCGCCGGGCCTCGTGGTCGAGCTCGCCGCGGCGGGCGCGGTCGAGCAGATCGCGGGCCGCTTCCATCAGCGCCTCATCGGGCACCACGGCGTCCACGGCGCCCATCCGGAGCGCCTCGTCGGCCTTGTTCTGGGTGCCGCCGGCGATCCACTCGATGGCGTTGTCGGCGCCGATCAGCCGCGGCAGGCGCACGCAGCCGCCCCAGCCCGGCAGGATGCCGAGCTTGGTTTCCGGCAGGCCGAGCTGGGCCGAGTCGCTCATCACCCGGAAGTCGGTGGTCAGCGCCAGCTCGCAGCCGCCGCCCAGGGCCAGGCCGTTGAGCGCGGTGACGGTGGGAAACGGCAGGTCCTCGATGGCGTTGAAGAGGGCGTGCACCCGCTCGAGCATGGCCTGGATCTCCTCCTCGCCACGCTCGAACATGCCATGGAACTCGGTGATGTCGGCGCCGACGACGAAGGCCTCCTTGGCGCTGGTCAGGATCAGCCCCCGAAGGCCGGAGTCGACGCCGAGCGCCTCCACCGCCTCGGCGAGCTCGCCGACCACCGCCGACGACAGGGTGTTGACCGACTCGTCGCGGTGGTCGAGGGTCAGGGTGGCGACGGCGTCATCGTCGCGCGCCACGGTGATGGCATTGCCTTGGTAGATCATCCACGAATCTCCGTGCAGAAATTCATACGGCCGTTTGATTCCACCAGCTTGGGCCAGTCCCCGAGGAGCGTCAAGCCCTGCCATGGTCGATACACCCTCCTGAGTCATCGCGGCATGGCACCTCTCCGCCGGGGCCGTCGCTTCGCGGCGACTCCCGCGCCGCGCGGCGCCCTGCTAGGATGCGCCCATGACTGCCGACCGCTTGCCACCGCCCCCCGATTCCCGTGCCTCCCGCCTCGAGGGCTGGCAGCATCGTCTCACCCGCGTGGCGGAACGCGCCCGTCGCTGGCACTGGCTGTGGCCGCCGGTGGCCTTCCTCGCCGGCGCGGCGAGCTTCTTCCTGGTAGAGCGCCAGCAGTGGCTGGGCGCCGCCCTGGCGCTGGGCATGCTGGTGGCCTGGGTGCTGCTGCTGTCCGAGAGCCTGATCGCCCGCTGGCTGACCCATCGCGGCTATCCCGCCCCGCCGCGCGGCATCACCACCTTCATCGCCCAGATGGTCCACCAGGAGACACTGTTCTTCGCCCTGCCGTTCCTGCTGGCGACGACCGTCTGGACCAGCGCCCAGGGGCTGTTCACGGCGCTGATGGTGGGGCTCGCGCTGCTGTCGATCCTCGACCCGCTCTACTACCGCCTGGCCGCCCGGCACCGCTGGCTCTACTTCGCCTTCCACGCCCAGTGCGTGTTCCTGGTGGTGCTGGTGACGCTGCCGACGGTGCTGCACCTGACCACCGGTGAGAGCCTGGTCATCGCGCTGGTCGCGATGATGGTATTCAGCCTGCCGAGCCTGATGCAGCTGCTGCGGCCGATGAACACCGCCCGCTGGCTGGCCATGATGGTGCTGCTGCCGCTGCTGGCCGGCCTCGGCTGGCTGGGACGCGCCTGGGTGCCGCCGGCCAGCCTGTGGCTCTCGGGCCATGCGCTGTCGCCGTCCTTCGACGAGCCGGCCCGGCGCCCGAAGGGCGAGCTGCGCCTCACGCCCGAGGCGCTGACCGGCCACGGTCTCTACGCCTACACGGCGATCCACGCCCCGCGGGGCCTCGAGGAGAAGGTCGTGCACGAGTGGCGTCAGGACGGCCGGCTGGTGGATCGCATTCCGCTGCAGATCCAGGGCGGACGCGAGGCCGGCTACCGGGCCTGGACCCACAAGCGCCACTTCCCGGAGGAGCCGTCGGGCAACTGGCGAGTCGACGTGATGACCGCCAGCGGCCAGCGGATCGGCGCGCTGCGCTTCCGGGTCAGCGACACGCCGGAGCAGGCGACCCTAGCCGATGGTCGTATACGCCTGCCGGCCGGGCTGCCCGGGCTGGATCTGCGGCGCCTCATCGCTCGGCCGACGGAAGCACCGTAGAGCGCTAACGACTTGCATTACACTCCGCAGCTCCGGACAATCCCTTAGGATTCATCGTTTGTGCAGACACTAATGCAACAGAACATCGGTTTTACGCTTTCTCGTTTACCGCGCTTATGGCGCGCGGTCATCGATCGCCGGCTGGCCCCCGAAGGGCTGACCCAGACCCGCTGGGTCACGCTCTACCATCTCTGGAAGATGGGGGATGACCAGCCGCAGTGCGACCTCGCCCGAACCATCGGCGTCGAGGCGCCCTCGCTGGTACGCACCCTCGATCAGCTCGCCGAACAGGGGCTGATACAGCGCTGCCCCTGCGACAAGGACCGGCGCACCAAGCGCATCATGCTCACCGACGCGGCCATGCCGCTGCTCGAGCGCATCGATGCCGTGGTCAGCCAGGCCCGGGAAGAGATGCTGGCCGGCCTGTCCGCGGAAGAGGTCGACCAGCTCGCCGAGCTGCTGGGACGCATCGAGGCCAACGGCCTGGCGATCCAGGCCCGGGAAGAGGGCTAGGCGCCGCCCGACCGCTCGCCCCGGGCGGCTTTTCCCTGGCAGACGAACGATGCCAAGGCACCGCGCTAGGCGCGGGGTGCCCGGGGATCCCTGTGCCGCTCGGGTCGATCCGGCCGCCCCGCGAGTCGATCGCGCAGCTCGTCCATGTCGGCGGCCACCGGCTGGAAGGCCTCTCTCTCCAGCGATTCATCCCACCACAGGACCAGCGCCTCGGTGCTCGACTCCACCGCCAGTGCGTCGGCGGGCAGCCGCGCCAGCAGCGCCTCGAAGTGACACCGCACCGCCGTCGGCAGCCCATGCAGCGGCTCCTTGCGCCAGCGCCAGCCCTCCACGAAGGGCTTCAGGGCGTCGCTGGCCACGGCATCGCGCATCAGCATGAAATCGGGCCCCGGCCGCCGCGGCGGATAGGCCCAACGATAGGCGGGACGACGCCGGTCGTCCTGGTGGAGCGGCGACGGGTCGAGACGCACCTGGATCCCGGCCTGTCTGGCCGCCTCGCGCAGCGTCGTGGCGCGCTGCTCCCGGGGGCTCGGGCGAAGCCACATGGCCGGGGCGAAGATCAGCCCGACGACCACGGCGATGATCAACCAGATCATAAGCGTTTTCCGTTCCTGTCTTGATGCAAGTCGTTGTCTTGTCTCATCGTGCGTCCTAGAGTGGAAGGCAGCCACTGACCCTGATCCTCTGCCGGAGGCAATGCCATGAGCAACGAGTATCGTCACGTCCTGGTCGCCGTCGACCTGACCAAGGATTCCCACAAGGTGCTGGAGCGGGCGATGCAGATCGCCGACCGCAACGAGGCCAAGCTCTCCATCATGCATACCCTCGAGCCCCTCGGCTTCGCCTACGGTGGCGACATTCCCATGGACCTCACCAGCATCCAGGACCAGCTCGACGAGCACGCCAAGCAGCGCCTGGCCGAGATCGCCGATGCCAACGTGGCCAAGGAGAATCAGCACGTGGTCGTGGGCATGCCCGACACCGAGATTCACCGCTTCGCCGAGGAGCGGAATGTCGACCTGATCGTGGTCGGCTCCCACGGCCGCCACGGCTTCGCGCTGCTGCTGGGCTCCACCTCCACCGGCGTGCTGCACGGCGCCCAGTGCGACGTGCTGGCGGTGCGGGTCGGCAAGGACGGCGAAGCGGAGGAATAACCCACCCCGCACGATGCATGCGAAAGGCGCCCCTCGGGGCGCCTTTCGCGTCGGGCCTTCGCCGGCGGCCTAGGCTTCGCCGGCCGCCATCGCTTCCAACTCCATCCACCGCTCCATGGCGGTCTCCAGCTCGGCCTGGCGGTCGCCGAGGGCCTGCAGGGTCGCGGTCACCGTGTCGTTGTCCTGCTGATAGAAGGCCGGATCGCCGACCTGCTGCTCGAAGTCGGCCACCGCCGCTTCCAGGCGCTCGATCTCCGCCGGCAGGCCGTCGAGCTCGCGCTGCAGCTTGTAGGACAGCTTGGCGCGCCTGGGCGCCGCCTTGGCCGCCGGTGCCGCGTTTTCCTTGGCCGGCGCGGCCTCGGCCGGGGCCTCGGCGACCGGCTCGGCCGCCTGACGCGCCGCGCCCTCCCAGGGCGCCGGCGGCAGTTTGCCGCCCTGCCGCACCCAGTCGCGGTAGCCGCCGACGTACTCGCGCACGCAGCCCTGGCCCTCGAAGGCCAGCACGCTGGTCACCACGTTGTCCATGAAGGCGCGGTCGTGGGACACCAGCAGCAGGGTGCCGTCGAAGTCGAGCAGCAGCTCCTCGAGCAGCTCCAGGGTCTCCACGTCCAGGTCGTTGGTCGGCTCGTCGAGCACCAGCACGTTGGCCGGCTGGGTGAACAGCTTGGCCAGCAACAGGCGGTTGGACTCGCCACCGGACAGCGCCTTGACCGGCTGGCGCACGCGCTCCGGCGTGAACAGGAAGTCCTGCAGGTAGCTCATCACGTGACGATCGCGGCCGCCCACGGTGAGCCGATCGCTGCCCTGGGCGACGTTGTCGTAGACGGTCTTCTCCGGCTCGAGGCCGGCGCGCAGCTGGTCGAAATAGGCCACCTGCAGCTTGGTGCCCATGCGCACCTGCCCCTCGCTGGGCTCGAGCTCGCCGAGCAGGATCTTGAGCAGGGTCGTCTTGCCGGCGCCGTTGCGGCCGATGAGGCCGATGCGATCGCCGCGCTGCACCTCGAGGTTGAGGTCGCGAATGACCGCCTCGCCGTCGTAGTACTGGGTGACGTGGGACAGCTCCACCACCCGCTTGCCGCTGCGCTCGCCAGTGTCCACCGAGAGGCTGGCGCGGCCCTGGCGCTCGCGGCGCTCGCCGCGGTCGCGACGCATCTGCTCGAGGGCGCGCACGCGGCCCTCGTTGCGGGTTCGGCGGGCCTTGATGCCCTGGCGGATCCACGCCTCTTCCTGGGCCAGCTTCTTGTCGAACTCGGCGTTCTCGCGGGCCTCGACCTCGAGCTCATGGGTCTTCTGCTCCTGATATCGGGCGTAGTCGCCGGGATAGCGCCCCAGGCGGCCGCGATCGAGCTCGAGGATGTGGGTAGCCAGCCGCGACAGGAAGGCACGGTCGTGGGTGATGAACAGCACCGCGCCGTTGAAGGCGGACAGCTGCTCCTCCAGCCAGGCGATGGTGTCCAGGTCCAGGTGGTTGGTGGGCTCGTCGAGCAGCAGCAGGTCGGGCTCGACCACCAGCGCCCGGGCCAGCGCCACACGCCGCCGCCAGCCGCCGGAGAGGTCCGCCATGGCGGCATCCGCCGGCAGCCCCAGGCGAGTCAGCACCACGTCGATGCGCTGGTGGAAGGACCAGCCGTCGATGGCCTCGAGGCGGGTCTGCAGCTGGGCCATGCGCGTCATGTCGGGCTCGGCCTGCTGCACCAGGTGGTGATACTCGGACAGCAGCTCGCCGGCCTCGGGCAGGCCCTGGGCGACCACGTCGAAGATGGTCTCGCCGGAGGCGGCGGGAAGGTCCTGGGCGAGCACGCCGATCTTGAGGCCGGGCGCGCGCCAGATGGTGCCGCCGTCGGGCAGGTTCTCGCCCGACACCAGCTTGAGCAGGGTCGACTTGCCGGTTCCGTTGCGGCCCACCAGCGCCAGACGCTCGCCCTTCTCCAGCACCAGATCGGCGCCGTCGAGAAGCACATGGGTGCCGTAGGCCAGTTGCAGCTGTTCCAGACGTAGCAGGGTCACGCATTCACCTCATCGTTCGATCAAGCCGCCAGTGTAACGCATGCCCGCCCCGACGTGGCCCCACCCCGCCCGACCCGGGTACAATGCGCGCCCGTTTCCCGCGCGCTAGACGAACCGCCCAGAGGAGAGCTTCGCCTTGGCCGACGCCACGCCCCCCTTCGACGACGTGCTGCCCGAAGCGCTGAGATTCCGTTCGCCGGGCCCGCTGGTGGACATCGGCGCCAACCTGACCCACGAGAGCTTCGCCCGCGATCTCGAGGCGACGATCCAGCGCGCCCGCGCCGCCGGCGTCGACACGCTGATCCTCACCGGCACCGACCGCGAGCACGCCGAGCAGGCCGTGACCCTGGCCCGCCGCTACCCGGGCCTGTATGCCACCGCCGGCGTGCATCCCCATGACGCCAGCCGGTGGAACGCCGAGCTCGAGGCCGCGATGCGCGAGCTCCACCGCCAGCCGGAGGTCGTGTCGGTGGGCGAATGCGGCCTGGACTTCAACCGCAACTTCTCGACGCCGGCCGAGCAGCAGCATGCCTTCGAGGCACAGCTCGCGCTCGCCGCCGAGAGCGGCCTGCCGCTGTTCCTCCACGAGCGCGACGCCGGGCCGCGCATGCGCGAGATGCTGCACGCCTGGCGCGACGACATCTCGAAGGCGGTGGTGCACTGCTTCACCGCCGAGCGCGACACCCTCTACGGCTACCTGGACCTCGACCTGCACATCGGCCTGACCGGCTGGCTGTGCGACGAGCGCCGTGGCCATCACCTGCGCGAGCTGGTGGGGGCGATTCCCGCCGAGCGGCTGATGGTGGAAACCGACTGCCCCTACCTGCTGCCGCGCAATTTACCTGCCAAACTCAAGGGCAGACGCCACGAGCCGGCGCTGCTGCCCTGGATCGTGCGCGAGATCGCCCACTGGCGCGGCGACACGGAAGCCGACCTGGCCCGCACCACCACCGCCACCGCACGGGCCTTCTTCGGCCTCGACGAGCCTGCCCGCGAGGAGGGGCAACAGAATGGATGATCTGCCTGCGTTCATCGCCATCGAGACCGGTGACGACGGCGACCTGCCGCTGTCCATCGCCTGGACCCTGCCCGATGGCCGCGTCAAGCACACCCTGATCCAGCCCGACGACGAGTGGCTGGACGACGAGCTGGTCTCGCTGGGCGCCTACAGCCTGGAAGAGCTCTCAAGCATGGGCGTGAGCCCGCTGGACGTGATCCGCGAGCTGGAGACCGACCACTTCAACGCCACCCTCTACACCGCCGGCGTCGGCGACGACGAGGCGGCGCTCTCGCGGCTGTTCGAGACCTACGGGCTGGACCCGTTCGTCGAGCTGGCCCCTGCCGAGAGCCTCTATGCCGATCTGGCGCCCGGCGACTGGTCCCGGGCCCGCGGCGAGCTGTTCGGCGAGCTGGGGCTCGAACCGCTGCGCCCCGAGGAGGAGATCCAGGTGATGCTGACGCTGCATCAGCGACTCGGCAACGCCGAGCTCTGAGACAGCGACGAGACCGTCAGGCGGGCTCGGCGGCGGGCGCCTCGCGGCGTTCGAGACACGCCCGGCCCGCCGCCAGCGCCGCCTCGAGCGGCGCGCCCTCGCCTTCCTCCCGGCCCTGGCCGTAGAAGACCGACAGCGCGGTGCGAAAGGCCTCGGCCCTAGCCGGCAGGCCCTCCCGCTGGTAGCGCGCCGCCCGCGCCGCAACCCGCTCGGCGAAGCCTTCCCGGTCGACCTCCACCTCGCCCAGGTTGTCCACGCTGACCTGGAAACGATGCCCGCAGGCGGCGGCGAACAACGACTCCAGCGCCTGGGGCGCCACCTCCACCGCCTCGAAGTCGCGCTGCTGGACGGCGTCGCGGCCGTCGGGCAGGTACCAGTAGCCGTAGTCCTCGAGCTCGCGACGCCGCGCGCCGGCGATGCACCAATGGCTGATCTCGTGCAGCGCGCTGGCGTAGAAGCCGCGGGCGAAGATCACCCGATGCCAGGGCGTCTCGGCGTCGGCGGGCAGGTACAGCGGCTCGTCGCCGCCGCGAATCAGGCGAGTGTTGCAGGCGGGCAGGAAGAGGCCGTCGAACAGGGCGATGACATCCTCGAGGCGGTGGCTCACGCGGGCTCCGGCGGGGTCATGAATGGGCGGCACAGTATAGCGAGACCGACCGCCCCGATCATAGGCTCCGGAGATGCCACGAAACGCTGGCGGGCCTGCTAGACTGGCGCGCTCCCCCCGGCCGCACGGAGCACGGGGGAGCCCCTTTCACGGAGCAAGATCCTTGGCCCAGTTCATTTCTCAGCTGATCGCCACCACGCGACAGGAAACCCGCCCGCTGATCCGCCTGGCGCTGCCCATCTGCGGCGCCCAGCTCGCCCAGGCCGCCATGAGCACGGTGGACGTGATGATGACCGGGCGGCTCAGCGCCACCGACCTGGCCGCCGTCTCGGTGGGCTCGAGCCTGTGGATGCCGCTGATGCTGCTGATGACCGGCACCCTGATGGGGCTGACCCCGGTGGTGGCGCAGCTGCTCGGCGCCGGACGCCGGGACGGCATCCGCCTGCAGGTGCACCAGGCACTGTGGATCGGCGCGGTGCTGGGTGTGATCGCGGCGGCGCTCTTGTGGACGGCGGTGATGCCGGTGTTCCGGCTGATGTCGGTGCCCGAGGCGGTAGCAGAGCGCGCCGCGGGCTATCTGGGGGCCGTGGCCCTGGGGCTGCCGGCGGTCGGGCTGTTCATGGCGCTGCGGGCCTTCTCCGACGGCATGAACCATACCCGCCCGGCGCTGTGGATCAGCCTGCTGGGGCTGGCCGTCAACGTCCCCAGCAACTATCTGCTGATCTACGGCGGTGCGGGGCTCGAGGCGCTGCTGGGAGGCTGGCTACCGGCGCCGATCACGGCATTGCCGGCACTCGGGGCCGTCGGCTGCGGCATCGCCACCGCGCTGTCGATGTGGGTGATGTGCCTGGCCATGATCGTCTATACCCGACGCAGCCGGGCCTACGGCGACGTCGCACTGTGGCACTCGCCGACGCCTCCGCGGTGGCGGCCGATCCTCGAGCTGCTCTACGTGGGCGTGCCGATCGGCGTGGCGATCTTCATGGAAGTGACGCTGTTCACGCTGATCGCGCTGTTCATCGCCAGCCTCGGCGAGGTCGTGGTGGCCGCCCACCAGGTGGCCCTGAACTACACCAGCCTGCTGTTCATGCTGCCGCTGTCGCTGAGCATGGCGCTGACGGTGCGGGTCGGCAACGTGCTGGGCCAGGGGCGTCCCGAGGCCGCGCGCCTGGTGGCCTGCCACGGCATGCTGATCGCCCTGGCGGTGGCGGTGATCAACTGCCTGCTGCTGTGGCTCACCGCCGAGCCGGTGATCGGCCTCTACACCAACGACCCGGCCGTCGCCCGACTGACGCTTTCGCTGGTGGGGCTAGCGATGATCTACCAGATCTCGGACTCGCTGCAGGCCAACCTGGCCGGCGCGCTGCGCGGCTACAAGGACACCCGCGTGATCATGCTGATCACCCTGGTCGCCTTCTGGCTGGTCGGGCTGGGCGGCGGCCACTGGCTCGGCGATCACGGCCTGTTCGGGCTCGTCGCACCGCTCGGGGTCTATGGTTACTGGATCGGTCTGGTGGCGGGGCTGACCGTGGCCGCCCTGCTGCTGGGTGAACGACTGAGACGACGGAGCAAGGCGGTCATCGATGCGGATTCCACGCCTCGGGCCTCATAGGCTCGGCGCCCGGCTCGCGGCGGCACTGGTCGCGGTGCTGCCGCTCGCCGGCTGCGGCGACGGCCCCGCCGAGACGCTGCTCGCCGACGACCAGCGGCGCCTGGCCGAGCGCCTCGACCTGCCCGCGCCGGCGCGCACGACGCCCGAGAACATCGGCGACTTCCCCGGTCCCGATGCCCGGCTGTTCGAGATTCCCGAGACCCGCGAGGGGATGCTCGACGTCTTCGCCCTGCGCGGCTGCCATATCGCCAATCTGGTGGCGGCGCGCAACAACCAGCTGGGCAAGGTGGCCGCGCCCAGCCAGCGCTGGCTCTACGAACTGGACCTGTGGCGCCGCCTGAGCGGCTGCTGGAACACCGAGGTGCCGCAGACGCTCGGCGACGACCACCGGGCGCGTCTGGAGCGGCTGACCCGGCTCAAGACCGGACAGCTACCCCGGGCCAGCTGGAACGCGCTGTTTGCCTCGGACGAATGGCTCGACAGTTTCTCCCGGGCCAGCTCGCCGCTGCCGCCGGATGCCCTGGACGAGGTGGATGCCCAGCTGCCGGCGCTGGCCTACCTGCGCGAGGCCGCCCTGCATCAGTTCGATCGCGACTGGGTCCCCGATTCCGCCACCCTGGAGGGGCATCTCAAGACGCTGCGCGACCGGCCGCTGACCGCCGAGCTGCTGCGCGCCCTGATGCTGGCCGAGCGACGCCTCTCGGAGCGCTCGCGGTTGCTGGAGGCCGCGCTGGTCGACGGGCACTGTCCCGCCTCGCCGGCGGCCGGCGACGCGCTCGCGATGTCGCACCCGCTGGCGACCTGGCTCGATGACCTGACCCTCGCTTCCCAACGCTGGTTCACGGCCATTCAACGCCTGATCGAGGCCCACAAGGTCGCCCCGCGGCCGGCCGTCGAACGCTACCGGCAGCGCTGGCTATCGCGGGAAACGCCCGGCGCGCCCTGGCCCGCCCTGCAGGCGGCACGCCTGTCGCATCATGCGCTGCGTACCGAGCTGGCACGACGCTGCCGCTGACCGTCGGGGCTTAACCTCGGTCATCGGTCTGTGCTATTGATGGGATGACAGTGACGTGTGCGCTGCCGACCGCCCCAAGGGCCAATGCCGTGATCAAGCCGCCGCTGGAGGGACTTCATGGGTATCCCGCTGTCATCTCGCCCCGCCCGGGTCATCGACCTGGAAACCATGCGCCAACGCCAGCAGGCTCGCAGGCGCCTGATTCGCCTCGCGCCCGAGCTCGATGGCCTGGAAATGGTGTATCAACTGCCCGACGAGTCCGAGTCCTACTACGGCATGCCCCTGCTCGCCTGGGGAATGCGTGAGGACGGAGAAGTCGTCGGCCTCGTGCCCTGGATGGAACGCCTGACGCCCTGCCAGGCGCTGGACGACCCCGAACATGGCCACTTCATCGGCTACCGGGATCCGGAAACCGAAGAGCTGTTCGAGCTGCCGCCGGAGCACAAGGTGCTGGAGCTCGAGCAGGCCGCCGCCTACTTCGACTACGAAGAGACCGAATCACCGACGCTGATCCAACAGCTGCCCGAGACCCAGGGCACCCACGCCCTGTGCATGGACGAGGGCGACACCCCCTGGCAGCTCAAGCAGGTGTTCGGCTGGCGACTCTACAGCGACGGCGCCGTGGAAGCGCTGCTGGCCGACGAGCGTCAGGTCGAATCGACGCCGATCCTGCCGGGTGACGCCTGCCTCTATCCCGGCCACAGCCGGCACCAGGTGGTCTACTTCTTCCAGCGCCAGATCGCCAATCGCATCCGCCGCGAGGATCCCGAGACCCTCGAGGCCCTGGCGCTGATGGTGATGCCCGACACGCCGGAGCGCGACGACGGGGCGTGAGACTTCCGCCTCCGCCGGGCTCGTTCCGGGCGATCAGCCCAGGCGAATGAAGTAGAGGTAGTGGCCGTCGCGCTCTTCCTGGGCCAGCAGCTCGTGGCCCAGGAAGCTGCAGAACTTGGGCACGTCGCGGGTGGTCGCCGGATCGCTGGCCACGACCTTGAGGATCTCGCCCGACGCCATGTCACGCACCTTGTTGTGCATCAGCATGATGGGCTCGGGGCAGTAGAGCCCGGTGGTGTCCAGCTCGGCGTGACAGGCCGGCAGGGAGTCCGTGGAATCAACCATCGATGACCTCGCCTCGTAACACGGAATGGAATGAAGTGGAGACTAGCGGGATGATCAAGATCATTATCGAGCGCCGTATCATGCCCGGGCTGGAGGAAGAATACGAGCAGGTCGCCCGGGAGGCCATGCGCCAGGTCCTCGGCGCCCCCGGCTTCGGCGGCGGCGAGAGCCTGGTCGAGATGGGCCATGAGGACCGGCGCGTGGTGATCACCAAGTGGCGGGACCTGCGCGCCTGGCAGGCGTGGCACGACAGCGAGCAGCGTGCCCGGGTGATGCAGGACCTCTACCCCCTGCTCACCGAACAGGAACGCATCCGCCTCTACACCCTCAGCTTCTGACGCCTCAGTTCAGCAGCCTGACGTGGACCGTCACCTCTTCACGGTCGTGGTAGAGGTGACGGCAGCCGATCTCGGCGCGCACCCCCGCTTCCGCCAGGGAGCGATCGAGCCGCGCCAGCCCCTCCGACACCGCCTCCCAGCGCCGCTTCATGGGCAGCTTCAGGTTGAACACCGCCTCGCGACACCAGCGCTTCACCAACCAGCGCTCGACCATGTCGATCACCCGGGCCGGCTTGTCGACGATGTCGCACACCAGCCAGTCCAGCCGCATCGGCGGCGCCCACACGAAGCCGTCCTCGCGCAGGTGCTCGACCAGCCCGGTCGCCATCAGCCCGCGGTCCATGGGCCCGTTGTCGATGGCATAGACCTGCATGCCACGCTGCACCAGCTGCCAGGTCCAGCCACCCGGCGCCGCCCCCAGGTCCGCCGCCTGCATGCCCTCGGCCAGGCGCGTCTCCCACTGATCCCGCGGCACGAACTCGTGCCAGGCCTCCTCGAGCTTGAGGGTCGAACGGCTGGGCGCATCATGAGGAAAGCGCAGTCGGCGAATGCCGCCGGGCTGCTCGCTGCGATTGCCGGGAAAGCTCATGCCCAGCTGCACCCGGTCACCCTCGGTCCACAGCAGATGCAGGCGTCGGCCGCCCGCCTTGCGACGCAGGGCGCCACGCTTCTTGAGGATCGACTCGAGCGGGCGCTGGAGTGCCTTGATCAGGCCGGCCAGCGCCTTGGCATCGTTGGTGTCCGGCGTTTCCTGCCACAGCGACTCGAAGTTCCAGCCGCTGGCCACCACCTGCTCGATGATCGGCGAGAGGCGATCCTCCCGGGAAAGCCCCGCCAGCGGCTCCAGCGCCACCAGGCTCTGTCGGGCAAAGACCAGCGACGCGAGCGGCAGGTCGCGATGCAGGGCATTGGCGGGACGCTCATCGGTCAGCACGAAGCTGACATGACCGGATTGCGGCTGGCCCACGGGGTAGCCCTGCCAGCCGAGGGCGGCCGCCTTGGTGGCAATCTCGGCGGCCAGATCGGACTCGAAGCCGGCGCGGCAATAGAACAGCAACTGCTGGGGGATCATGGTGCCTCCTGTGAAGGCCGGACAGTCTAGCCGGGCCCGCACCGGGCTCACAAGTCGCGCGGCGTCTCGTCGGCATCGCCCCCCTTGTCGGCCGTGCCGCAGGCGCGATGCCGGTTCAGCATTTCCAGGTCCTGGAGCTGGACGTTCAAGGCATTGGTCGAGATCTTCACCTCCCACAGGGAGAAGAACAGCGAGACCGAGAGGCTGATCAGGCTGATGCCGAACAGCACCATGCCCAGCAGCTTGAGCGACAGGAACAGCGCGAACATCGACAGTGTGCACAGCAGGAAGCTCGATACCCCCGCCATCTGCATGCGCTTGGTCAGGGTGATCCGCTTGCGCAGCAGCATGATCTGCCGGGCCGCCACCTCGTGATGGGTATCTCGATTCTCCTCGGCCAGCTTGCGGATCAGCTGGGCCAGGGTCAGGAAGCGATTGGTATAAGCCAGCAGCAGCAGGGAAATGGCCGGGAACAGCAGGGCCGGTGTGGTCAGCGTCAAGGGACAGGCTCCATCATTATTAGACTTTAGTCGCATTATACGCCAGTCAGGGCGCCCGGCCGACCCCTGAAAGCGCACCGGCCCCCGAATGCATCATTCGGGGGCCGGTGGGTCGGGCGGCAGCAGCGCGACGGGTGTCAGCTGCGCCGCGGCTCGGCGACGATGCCCTGCTCCCGGGCCATGGCCATGGCGGCCCGCGGGCCCGTCCACAGCGAAGGCAGCAGCACCAGCGAGACCGGAATCGCGGTAATGACGATGAACTGCTGCAACGCGCTGATCTGGCCGGCGCCCATGTACAGCAGGATAGCCGCCATCAGCGCCATGGCGATGCCCCAGAAGGCCCGCACGAACACGTTCGGCGCGTCATGACCGGCGCCGACCACCGAGATCGCATAGCTCATGGAATCGCCGGTGGTGGCCACGAAGATGGTCGTCAGCACCAGGATCGCCAACGCCATCAGCGGACCGCCCGGCAACGCCTGGGCCACGGTCAGGGTGGCGACGTCGAACTGGAAGTCGTTGAGCGCCGACGTCAGATCAATGACTCCGGTCAGCTGGTAGTGAATGCCCGAGCCGCCCAGCAGGGTGAACCAGATCGTGGTGGCGATGGGGGCCATCACGGCCACGGCCAGGATCATCTGCCGGATGGTGCGGCCGCGCGAGATACGCGCCACGAAGATCGCCATCAGCGGACCGTAGCCGATGAACCAGGCGAAGAAGAACACCGTCCACCACTGCATCCACCAGGCCGGCGCGGTCTGGGACGTCATGGTGGCCATGGGGAAGAACGAGTTCAGATACTCGCCGAAGCCCTGGGTGAAGGCATTGACCAGGAACTGGGTCGGGCCGAACAGGAAGATGACCGCCGCGATGACCAGCGCCAGGATCACGTTGAACCGGCTCAGCCACTGAATGCCGCGATGGACGCCCGTCATGGCCGAGCTCACGTAGACCACCCCCAGGCCGATCAGGATCACCAGCTGGGTGCCATAGCCTTCCGGCAGTCCGAACAGCTCGTGCAGGCCATAGCTCACCTGAGTCGCCAGGAAGCCGATCGGCCCCACGGTGCCCGCCACCACGGCGATCACGCACAGGCCATCCACCACGCCGCCGAACCAGCCGTGCATGACGCGCTCGCCGAGCACCGGGGTCAGCAGGGTGCGTGGCTGCAGGGGCAGGCCGCGTACGTAGTGGGCATGAGCCAGGACCACGGCGGTCAGCGAACCCAGCACCGCCCAGGCCAGAAAGCCCCAGTGCATGAAGGACTGCGCCAGGGCACCGGCGATCGCCTCGGCGGTGCCGGCTTTGGTGTCGAAGGACGGCGGCGTGACCACGAAGTGATAGACCGGCTCGCCGGCGGCGAAGAACACCCCTCCCCCGGCCAGCAGCGTGCACATGATGATCGACAGCCACTTGAAGGTGCTCATCTCGGGTGCGTCCAGGTTACCGACCTTGGCGCTGGCCGCCGGTGAGACCACCAGCCCCATCGCCACCAGGAAGGTCAGCAGCAGTAGCCACTGGAAATAGCTGCCCAAGGTGCTGGCGGTCCAGGCGAAGCCGGCGGCAATGCTATCGGCCACCATGTTGACGTCATACAGCGACAGGGCAATGAAGCCCAGGATGAAGCCGATGCTGACGCCGAGCACGACCGGATCTCCCAGCCGCTGCTTGGCGGCAGAAGGCGTGGAACTCGTAGCGTAGGCTTGAGATTCACTCATGCAATGCTGTCGGCCGAAGTGGGCCGCTCTCTCCTCTATGGTGTGTCGAAACAGGATGTGTCGGCAGTGTGCCGAAAGCCCGATGGACGTCTTCACAGTGAAGGACATGCATCGAAACGGGCTTGTGGAAACGTTGGCCCCGTCTGGACCGGAGGGCTGTGGATAACGGGATCGCCGCCTGCGAAGGCGTTGATGTCATATCGAGATGAATCGAGACGTCGACGCCCTTTCTGGAAACGAGGCAATACCTCGGCGCCAACATGCGCATGGCAGAGCGGAGAAATGGCGGGAAGCGCTCACCGAAGGGAACGGGGGGTAATGAGAAAAACCCCGAGCCTTTCGGGCTCGGGGTTTTCTCGGAATAAGTGCCTGACGATGACCTACTCTCGCATGGGAACTCCCACACTACCATCGGCGCTGAGCGGTTTCACTGCTGAGTTCGGCAAGGGATCAGGTGGTTCCCGCACGCTATGGTCGTCAGGCGAAAA